>CAYVRT010000008.1:0-82186 GCA_964453115.1 uncultured Anaerolinea sp.
CACCTGGTGCGCAACTGGGGATGGGCGGTGCTTGAAAATGATTGGGAACGGCTCATTGTTGCACAGGAAAGGGGCTTCATGGCTGTTTGGCACCATAGGCGCGCAAGATTTTACCGCACAACACATACAAGAAATGCTCGTTTCCTTCCATACGATAACCTGCAAATTGCAAAAAAATCGGGATTCCTTCCATCTTTTCTTTTCCACAATCTGCACCGGTTGCCTGCTCAAAGCACAACAACCGCATCGTGTCAAATTCATTGATGTACACCCGTTCCCCCATCATTACAATATCGTTTCCTCGCTGCACAGCCTGCCTCCAAAGAATCTGACCAGTCTGAGCATCTATACAAAAAACACCATACATGGTTAACACAAAGACCCGCCTATCATCCCCAACAATCTTGTCTATATTTCGGCTCATTTTTGTCCGCCATACCAAAGTGCGTTTCTCTAAATCATACGCCGATACCGAGTATGTGAATTCATCCTCGCTCTCCCCTGTCGTTATGTATCCCCCATATGCAATTCCATTGTGCGCATAACCGCGATAGATGCTGAACTTGCCTTCCCAGCGCTGATCTCCATTCGAAATGTCATGCGCATTGAATTCACTCACCCCAGTTATATACAAGGTGTCCCCATCCCTGAGCGGATCAACCCTTAAGTATCTCTTATCCCATAACAGCTTCCCTGTTTTTGCATCCAGAATCCGAATTCCAAGAGGTTGCTCGTCAATATAGGCGTAGTCAGAATATGCATAAATCTCCCAATCTACCTCTGGCATTCTGCCAAGCAATGGGAAATCTATCCAGCCCAGTTCCGATTGATACTCCCAAAGCATTTCTCCGTCTGGTAAATGATAGGTCGCTATCCGGTCTCCATCAGCCAGCATCACAGCATCGTCAAACAATGCAGCCTCCGCTGTGCCATCGCTTCTATTTGGCTGAATCTTTTGAACAAGGCTGCCTGTCTCAGCATTCAACACATAAGCTGGTTTTCCAATTGCAACAACATATTTGTCATTCGAGTCAACCGCCATATCATACAAATCTGATGTTTCAAATCGCCATTTCTCTTCCAAAGGAAACGACGGGGTTGTGGTGCCGGTACAAGCCGTGCATATCAGCAGGGTTGCCAAACAGCCACACAGATAGAAATGCATCCAAAGAAACTTCCTCATTTGTCAATCTCCATACTTCCACATTGTGAGAGCCCCGTACATAGTAAAAATAGGGAGGCTGGTATTTTGTTAGGTTCGCTGAAAAAACCTTCTTTTGCTATAACTGTTGTATTCGTGCCAACGGATCCCATTCCAGGTGTGCCCCATCCCACTCCAATATCCATCCCCCACACCTCTGGATCATCAAAATTGATATTACCAAACTTGTTTAAACCCCAATACACATCGCCTCCGATTATTGAGGGCGGCGAAACAAACACGTCCCACGCTGGGCCTGTCATGGCATTCAGACCTTTGGTCTCGAATGCCTTCCCACCAACAAGCCCCCTACTAATGGATACATTTGCTATTGGGGGATAAACAGATATTGGCAGCCGTCCAGCAAATTCCCCCAATAGTTCCCTGGCTTTGTGTTTGACAAAAAGTTCGGATGGGCCAGATATACCTTGCCCGGACCACCAATCAGAATTATCTCTTGTGGCCACAAAAATTTGCCATTGTGCGTCTCGGGTAGTTACGAGGACAATAGTAAACCAATGAAACTTTGTTGGATTTAGCTCACCTGAGATTGGATTCCAGCCGCCCCAAGCAGCAGTTGCTGAAATGGTACCAGCATAAACCCCGCGTTCGAGAAATTTGAGGAAATTATCACCGGAAGGCGGAATCGGGTCTCTGTTCCCATTTACCGCCCCCGCGCTTGTCATTGGAAATATTCGTTTTTTATGCCCGCTCGGATCCGTATACCGCAGCGGATTGTTCTCCACGTACGCATACCGATCCCATGCCGCAACGCTGCCCGGCGCATGGGCAGGGTTGTTGCCAATCGCATCCGTTGTCGCGCTCCCATGAACCCATGTACGCATTAGAACCGCTCCCTGTTCTTGCTATGATGTTTCTATACTTTTTAAACCATTGCTGAAATTTCGATCCATGCCAACCTGTAAACAAGAGTATTGTATCATTTATCAAAAAAAAAACAACGGAAGATTTGTCACATCCACTTTGTGACAGAATCAGGGTGCAGACCCACCCGCGCAGGTCACCGCCGGCTTTGCCGCGCTGTCAACCAATCTCTGATACAATTATCCCATCCCAATTCCCGTGAGTGGACCATGAACCTTCTTTTGGCGCTTGCCCCGGTGTTTTTCATCCTGCTCCTGTTGATTCTGCGTCGCATGGCGGCAGACCTGGCTGGCATTCTGGGCTGGGTTGTGACCCTGCTAATTGCCTGGCTCTATTTCCGCACCCCGCTGCCCATCCTGCTGCAAACCAGCCTGGCCGGGGTTGTGGCTTCGCTGCCCATCGCCCTGATGGTTGTCACCTCCATCTTTCAGATTACGCTGATGCAAGAAACCGGCGCCATCCGACGCATTGTGGCGCTGATCAAAACCATCTCACCGCGCGATCAGGTCGTCCAAATCATGATCATCAATGTTGGCGTTGGCACATTGCTTGCCGCCATGGGCGCAACGCCGGTTTCCATCCTCCCACCCATCATGCTCGCTCTGGGCTATTCCTCACTGGTTGCCATTGCCCTGCCAGCCATCGGCTACGATGCGCTCTGCACCTACGCCCTGCTCGGGGTGCCGGTTGTCGTTTTCTCCAACTTTGTTGGTCAGCCGGTCAATGAAGTTGGTCACTACTTTGCCCGCTACATGCCCATCATCAGCACCTGCATTGCCCTTGGCATGTTGTGGATTGTTGGGCGCTGGAAACTGATGTTGCAAGGGTTGCTGCCGGCCTTGCTAACCGGCTTGACGGCTGGAGCGATCGCCATCGGCATGAATGCTCTGGGACTGGTCACACTGACCGGCATCGCCGCTGGTTTGGGAGTTGTGCTGGTGATGATTGCTTACCTGAAGCTCTCCGGAAAACCGTTGCGCGACCTCGCCATCCTGACGGAGAGCGATCGGCAAGCCATGCGTGGCATGTCGCTTGGGCGCGCCCTCTCCCCCTGGTTGATTTTGATCACCTTCTCGCTCCTGGTCAATGCACCATTTTTGCCCTTCTTCAAGCTGACCTTCAGCACCTGGGCCATGCCGCTGGAAATCATCCCCGGCGCGCCGGAAAAATTACGTCTCTTCTGGCAGGCCTATTTCTGGATTCTGATCAGCAGCCTGCTGGCACTACCTTTTCTTCGGCCTGGGCGGGCCGAATGGCGCAGCACGCTGCAAAAATGGTCTCGGCGTTGCGTGCGCCCTGCTCTGGCTGCTGCCATCTTTTTCGCCATCGCCTTCATCTTCAACCATTCTGGCAAGGGCAGCGACTGGGTGTTGACAGATGCCAGCCGCAACATGGTCCAGGTCATCGCCGAGGCTTCGGCACAGGCCTTTGGGCGTTCCTACCCACTTGTTGCGCCCTTCCTCGGCCTGCTGGCCGGTTTCATCAGCGGTTCCGAGGCTTCAGCCATTGCAATGTGGACCGGCATCAATCTTTCAACCGCAGAGAAAATCGGCGCCCTGGGGCTGCTGATTGCCGCAGCCGGTGGGATTGGCGGCGGCCTGGCAAGCGTCATCTCGCCGGCCAAACTGCAAAACGCAGCAGCAACGATTGACCGAATAGGCGAGGAAAGCCGTGTCATTCCAACAGCCTTTGTCATCTCGTTGGTCATCACAGCGGTTTGCGCCGTGATGACCCTGATTTGGGCGTTTTAGCCATGCGCGCCCGGCGCGCCTGGCCGCTGCTGCTCTTCTTGCTGCTCCTCACACTGGCCTGTTCTGGCGGGCAGCCCAAAGAACGCGTCTTCCTCGTCCCCATGCCGGATGGGGTTGGACTGGCAACGAGTGTCTATCTGCCCCGGCGCACCCCGGCACCGGTTTTGCTGATGCGCACCCCTTACGGGCGCAAAGAACAGGCCGGGTTGGCAAAAACCGTCACCGATTTGGGCGCTGTGCTGGTTGTGCAAGATGTGCGCGGGCGATTTGCCTCGCAGGGCGAAGACATGGGCTTTTTTGCTGACCGAAGCGATGGACAGGCCACCCTGGAATGGATTCTGAATCAGGGCTGGAGCAATGGGCAAATTTCCACCTACGGCGGCTCGGCACTTGGCATCACCCAATATTTGCTCGCTCCCGGTGCCTCGCCCAATCTACGCTGTCAATGGATTGGCGTTGCGACACCCGACCTGTACCGAGAAGCCTATCTGGGCGGCATTTACCGCAACGAACTGGTACAAAACTGGCTGACAGCCAATGGCAGCCAACACCTCATTTCGCTCTGGCGCTCGCACCCGTTCAATGATGCGTTTTGGAAAACCGTGCGCATCAGCGAGGACTATCAGCAGGTGCAAACAGCCGCTGTGCATGTCACCGGCTATTACGATATTTTTGCCCGTACCCAGGTGCAGGCCTTTTTGGGTTATCAGAACCAGGGCGGCGAAGGGGCACGCGGCCAACAACACTTGCTACTTGGCCCCTGGACGCACACCATTGGACAGGCCGAGGTAGGCGAACTAACCTTCCCGGATGCCGATAGCAAGAAGGTGGATGAGTGGCTCTCCATCTGGTCACAGGCCTGCTTGCAAGGCGATGGCAGCGGGCTTGCAGCCCTGCCGCCCGTTGCCTATTACACCATGGGGGCCACCGGCACTCCATGGCGCACGGCGCAAACCTGGCCGCCACCCGCACAAACCGTTTCCCTCTTTTTGCACCCTGGTCAGGCTCTCAGCTTTGACCTGCCAGCCGAAAATCAGCAGGTTAGCTTTCTCTATGACCCGGCCAACCCGGCCCCCACCCTGGGGGGGCCGCACCTCTTCCTTCCAGCTGGCAGTTTCGATCAGCGAGCGCTGGAAACGCGCCCGGATGTGCTGGTCTTCAGCACACAGCCCCTCAGCGCCCCGCTCGAAATCACCGGCGACCTGGCGGCTCAGGTATGGCTCAGCAGCGACTCCCCCGACACCGACTTGATCGTTCACCTGACAGATGTCTACCCGGATGGCCGTTCGATGCTGATTGCCAGCGGCGCGCTGCGGGTGCGCTTCCGCAACAGCCCCGATTTCTCCAGCGCCGAATGGCTGACGCCTGAAAAGCCAGAAGCAGTGCAAATCGCCTTAGGCCCAACCAGCATCCGGCTCGACACCGGTCACGCCCTGCGCCTGTTGATTACCTCCTCAAGCTGGCCCTGGCTGGAACCCAACCCCAACACCCTCCTCGAAACAGAAACGCCCCATCCAGCCCGCAACAGCCTCTGGTTTGGCCGCGATACCCCTTCTTTCCTGTTGCTGCCCATCGTCCCATCGCCTTAGCCTGCTCCAACCGGCACGCCCCCCACGCAGATCAGCAGCGCCGCCAGAAACAACCCGCGCCCCAGCCAACGCTGCCAGGGGCGCAAGGCAAAGAGATTCTCTTCAACCAAAAATACAAACCGGGAGGCAAGATATACCATGCAAAAGATCAACCCGGCCCCCAAATAGCCAAAGCCCATTTGGTTCGGGTTGATGGGCGGCATGGTTGCCACCAGGTAATCCCAGGTGCTGGTAAAGCCGGTTGCTGCGCCCAGGAGTAGAAAAACCTCAGCCGTCATTTCCAAGAACCAGCCCAGTGGTTGGCGCCGCAAACCAAGTTCCAGCCGCTCGGTCAACCATCTCCAACCGGTCGCAAAGGGTCGCCCGCCAATCGGTTCATAGACTGGCCCCAACAGCAACCCCTCCTTGAGGATCATCGCCAAAAAGAGGAAAAAAAACAGCGTCCAGCCTTGATCCTGGCGAATATCATAGCCAAAGACAATGCAAATCGTCATCAGCAGGATAAAATCATAAAAAAAGCGAAACAGGCTCGTAAACCCCAACAGCAATAAGCCCGAAAAGGGCGTCGCCGACCTGAGCTTTGAACGCTGCACCAGGCAAGAATATTTGGCCTGCGCCCCCAAAAAATCCAACACCTGTGCCACAACCAAAAACAAGCCCAAAAGCACATCCGAGCCGCCGTAGGCCGTCAGGAATAATTCCTTGCGCAACAAAACCGGGTGCAGCCATTGCAAATAGGCCAGAAACAGCGCCCCCAACCACAGGCTGCGCCAACGATAGGCCCAGGCAATCAGGGTAACCACTCTCCAATATCCGTCCAGGCATAGGAAAGGTGTGAAGCAAGCGGCTCCTTCAACTTGCGCCGCACCCGTCTGTGCATCCATTCCAGCAAGGCCAGGCCGCCCAGGTCGTTCAGCCGTTTGCCAATTTCGCGGGCGCGCACATGCCGGCACTGTGCATTGAACGGCGAGCCAGGGCGCTCTGAGAGAAAGTCATCCTTGCGCCCAATGGCAATCAATTCTTGCAACAAACGGTCCACTTCCGAACGCACAGCCGCCGGACAAGGCGGGGCGCCCAATAAATCATCCCAAAAACCCATGCCATCCTCCACAATCCATAGATGCAAAAATTGTATCACACCGCATCGCAAATTTGTGCTACAAATAAGGTATGCGTTGGATTTACCTCTCCCCCCACCTGGATGATGTTGTCCTCTCCTGCGCTGCCATCCTCTGGCAGCAGGCACAGGCCGGGTTGACGGTTGAAATCTGGACTGTTTTCGCTGCCGACCCGCCAACAGGTGAACTGCCCCCCTTTGCCCACACCTTGCACGAACGCTGGCAAACTGGCTCGCAGGCCTATGCCGTGCGCCGTGCCGAAGACCAGGCAGCCTGTGCGCAGCTGGGCGTCACGGCCCGGCACCTGCACTTTGCCGATTGCATCTACCGCCGCCTGCCCTCCGGCGAACCGCTCATCACCGAAAACGAGCAATTGTTTGGGCCCATCCATCCACAAGAAGGATCGCTGCTGGAGGAAATTTGCAGCCTGCTGGCTGCCCATCTGCCACGGCGCGCCAACCTGGTTTGCCCGCTGGCAATTGGTGGGCATGTAGATCACCGCCTGGTGCGCGCCGCAGCCGAGCGCCTCAACCGCCGCCTGGGCTATTATGCCGATTATCCCTATACAATCACCCGCCCGGGACAAGATGGGACCAAAATCGCCGCACGAGCGCGCCGCTTTGCCCTCACCCCGGCAGCGCTGCAAGCATGGCTGAATGCCGTTGCCTGTCACCGCAGTCAGATCAGCACGTTTTGGGCCGACGAAACCACCATGCGCCAGGAACTGAGTGCCTATGCTGCGCAAAGCGGCGGGCAAACGCTCTGGTTTCAGCCACGCTCGGAAAACAGGCGCCAAAAGCCCGGCCAAAACTGGGCTTAAAAAGCCCTTTTCTTTAACATTTTAAGGTATAATCGTTTGTAAGAGCTGCCCATTGCAGGCATAGTGGTTCAGAAACTGGCAGCGGTGCGTGAACTTTCTCAATGAACGAAGTGACCCATGAAAAATCGAATTTTGCTCATTGAAGGAAAACTACCCGATCGCCCCTCTTTCGTCAGTGGATTGACCAAAAAGGGCTTTCAGGTGGAAAGCGTCCCCAACGGGAATGCTGCTCTGGCGCGCCTGCATGATGTGCACCCGCAACTGATTCTGGTAGATGCCGCATCCATGCGTACAAGCGGCAAACGCATTTGCCAGGCCTTGCGCCGCGCGGCACCGGGCATTCCGCTCTTGATCATCGTTGAGGAAGATGCCGTTGAAGACAGCAAATTGCAAGCGGATATTGTCCTGCACCTGCCTTTCACCCTGCA
Source organism: uncultured Anaerolinea sp. (assembly GCA_964453115.1). GTDB lineage: Bacteria > Chloroflexota > Anaerolineae > Anaerolineales > Anaerolineaceae > JAIWNK01. The sequence continues at coordinate 7,793 of CAYVRT010000008.1, forward strand.
AAAGCTGATCAATCGCATCCATCCGCTCCTGCCCACAACCCCGGCCAATGTCTTGCTGGCCGGCCCCATTCAGCTCGATCTACAACACCGCATGGTGCGCTGCTACAATCGGCAAACCCGCCTCACCCCGCGCCTGACAACCCTGCTGCGCATGTTGATGGAACACCCCGGCGAGGTGATTGAACGGGAGCGGCTGTTTCGCGAGGCCTGGGAGACCACCTACGCCGGCGATATGCGCACCCTGGATGTGCACATTAGCTGGCTGCGCCAGGCGATTGAGGAAGACCCACGCCGCCCACGCTTCATCAAAACCCTGCGCGGCCAGGGCTACCGACTGGATATTGAAGACCTGGACGCGCCCACTCAACCTGTGTCCTTAAGCGACCTTCCCCCCGCCCTGCGCGAAGAAACCACCCCGCTTTAGACCTTCCCCCACCCAACAAACGAGCCGCAGCGTTGCTGCGGCTCGTTAATTTCACACACCTTGCTCAGCGGTTTAGCCGAAGCCCAGGCCCTTCACCAGGGCCAGCAGCAAACCACCCGCAATCACCGAGCCAAGCTGTCCAGCCGTGTTCGAACCCATTGCATGCATCAAAATAAAGTTGCTAAAATCTTCGTCCTGTGCCATCTTGGCCGAAATGCGGCCCGCCATTGGGAAGGCACTGATGCCACAAGCCCCAATCAGGGGGTTGATTTTGTAACCAGAAATGACGCACATCAGCTTGCCAAACAGCAGCCCGGCGACCGTGTCAATCACAAATGCCAGCAGACCCAGCGCCAGGATCATCAAGGTATCAAGCTGAAAGCCGGTCGTTGGGTCGTAGAGGAACTTGCTAGCGGTCATGGTTGCGCCAATCGAAAGCCCCAGGAAGAGGGTTGCAATGTTGATGATTTCGTTCTGCACCGCCTTGCTCAACCGCTCCACCACACCGCTTTCCTTAATCAGGTTGCCAAGCATCAACGAAGCAATCAGCGGTGCAGCATCCGGCGCCACCAGGCTGACAACAATCGTGACCACGATTGGGAACAGCACCACTGCCAGGTGCGGCACAGGGATGGGGGAGTAATCCATCCGCACCAGGCGCTCGCGGCGGGTCGTCAAGAGCTTCATGATCGGCGGTTGAATGATTGGCACCAGGCTCATGTAGGAATAGGCAGCCACGGCCACCGGCCCAAGCATTTCAGGGGCCAGTTTGGTAGTGACGAAAATGGCCGTTGGGCCATCAATGGCACCGATGACACCAATCGAGGCCGCCTCATTCATCTTAAAACCGAGCAGCAGCGCCAGCATCAGCGTGCCATAGATGCCAAACTGACCGGCTGCGCCGAGCAACACCATCTTTGGTTGCGAAAGCAGCGGGCGAAAGTCAATCATCGCCCCCACGCCAACAAAGATGAGCAGCGGGAACAATTCGGTCTTGATTCCGGCGCGATAGATGACATTCAACCAGTTTTCTTGCAATTCAAGCGGCACAGCATCGCCAGCTGGCATTCCAATATTGGCAAAAATACAACCAATCCCAATTGGCAGCAGCAAAACGGGTTCAATTTCTTTCTTCACCGCCAGCCAAATTAGCAAACAGCCCACCAGCAGCATCACCCCATTCGCCCAGGTGAAGGCCGATAGCCCCTTGGTGAGAAATATCAGCACATTGGAGAAGTCCATTGCATCTCCTTTGGGTTATTCTTTGAACTCAACCAGCGGCTGTCCATGCCGGACGGTATCGCCAGCGCTGATCATCACCGCCGCAACGACACCCGCCCGTGAAGCACGGATGATATTCTTCATCTTCATCGCTTCCAGGATGCACAATTCCTGCCCGTGTTTGACAGCATCGCCCGGTTTGACCGCGACACTGATGATGACACCTGGAATGGGGGCCGTGACGGCCTTGCCGTTCTCCGCGGCTGCTTCGGGGGCTGCTGCACGTGTCGCCGGCATCGGCGGGCAGGGAGCCGAACCCAGCACAACCGGCTCGCCTGCTGATGCTGCTTCTGCTTCAGGCCAGACGGCAAACGTCTCGCCATCAATCGTTGCCAGCACGGGGCGGGCCGAAAGATCGCCCACCTCCACTTCGAATTCTTGCTCTTCAATCTTGACGCGGATTTTCATTCGGCACCTCGCTTCTTACGGGTGAACAGGCTAGCACGGTCGCCAAGCAATGCAACGCGCCCGGCAGCCTGCCAGGGATTAACAGAAACAGCAGATTGCTCAGGGCGGAACTGCGCCCGTTGCAGCGCCATGGCAACGGCAACCGCCGCTGCGGCAGCACGCAGCTTGCGCCCATCCGGCGCAACGCTTTCCTCAGCCAGGGCTGGAACTCCGGCCTCATCTGTGCCTTCCTGCGCGCCACGCGACTCCAACCAGGCCGCGCCGCGCACCATGAGGGCCATCAGCCCCCACAGCAGAAGGATCATGACAAAGACCAGCCCCATGCCAATGCCGGTAATGATCAAACCAGCCATCAACGGGTCCATAATGCGCTCCTGTTAGACCGGCATATTGCCGTGTTTGCGCGGCAGGGGTTGAGCTGTTTTGTTGCGCAGGGCAGCCAGGGCAGCAATGACCCGGGCGCGGGTTTCGCGCGGCTCAATCACATCATCAATGTAACCGCTGCTTGCGGCTGCATAGGGGTTCAGGAAGCGTTCGCGATATTCCTGCGTCAGGCGGGCGCGCTCGGCTGCCGGGTTGGCCGCCGACTCGATTTGCTTCTTGTAGAGGATGTTGGCAGCCCCTTCCGGCCCCATGACGGCAATTTCGGCGCTCGGCCAGGCAAAGGTCACATCGGTGCCAAGATATTTGCTGCTCATCACCACATAGGCACCGCCATAAGCCTTGCGCGTGACGATGCTCACTTTTGGCACGCTGGCCTCGGAATAGGCGTATAGAACCTTGGCGCCATGCCGAATGATGCCGCGATGCTCCTGATTGACGCCCGGCAAAAAGCCTGGCGAATCAACAAATGTTACCAGCGGGATATTGAAGGAATCGCAGAAGCGCACAAAGCGGGTAATCTTATCGGCAGCGTCAATATCAATCACGCCGGCCATCACGCTCGGCTCTTGGGCCACAATCCCAACCGGCTGACCAGCCAGGCGCGCCAGGCCAACCACCGCATTGCAGGCAAACGCAGACTGAATTTCAAGGAAGGAGCCGCGATCCACCACGTGCTGAATGGCCTCGTGCATCGAATAGGGCACGCCCGGATCAACCGGCACCAGGTGATTAAGCTCCTCATCCATACGCCCCGGGTCATCGGCGCTGAGCTGAACGGGCGGGTTATCCACGTTGTTGGCTGGCAGGTAGGTCAACACACGGCGGGTCAAGAGCAGGGCATCTTTCTCGCTCGGCGCTGTCAGGTGCGCCAGGCCGCTGACGGCCAGGTGCGTCTGCGCCCCACCCAGGGTCTCAAAATCCACCACTTCGTGCGTCACCGATTTGATCACTTCCGGGCCGGTGAGGAACATGTAGGAAGATTTTTCAACCATCAAGATCAGGTCCGTCAAAGCGGGGGAATAGGCTGCGCCGCCGGCACACGGGCCAAGGATGACGCTGATTTGTGGCACAATGCCGGAATACTGCGCATTGCGGCGGAAGATTTCAGCATAGCCGCCCAGGCTGCGCACGCCTTCCTGAATGCGCGCCCCGCCCGAATCAATCAAGCCAATGATGGGTGCGCCCTCGCGCACCGCCAAATCCATCACACGGCAAATCTTATGCGCCTGCATTTCGCCCAGCGCCCCACCCTGCACGGTGAAATCCTGAGCATAGACGTACACCTGACGACCTTCGACCCGTCCAAAACCAGTCACGACTCCATCGCCCAAATATTGTTCGAAATCCGGGTTCAGTTCATCGTGTTGTTGGGTAACGAAAGGCTCCAACTCCTGGAAAGAGCCAGGGTCGAGCAGCAGTTCCAGGCGTTCGCGAGCGGTTGATTTACCTTTGGCATGTTGCTTGGCAATCCGGTCTTCGCCACCGCCCAGGCGCGCCTGGGCGCGCTTTTTGCGCAGTTCAAGAATTCGGGGATCTTCTTCAGGCATAGGGGTTCCTCAATTGTGGGAATGAATTCAAACAGACGGGTCAACTCTCCCGCCCAAGAAATTATACGATAAATCAGAGGATTGACCGTCTAAAAAAAAGCACTCTTTTCGGCTGATAAACGTCCTGACCTCTGCTCCAGGGCAGCGAAAGAGCGCGCAAGGCCGCATTTTCGCGTATAATCAAGCCAGGGCATGTGCGCCCAATCTTATCTACATCAAGGAGCATTTCATGGGTTCCAAAAAACCACAGGGCATGAGCACGCTGGTCAACCATTTCAGTGAAGGCCATAACCCCCACCATTCACACGTCACCCCCATTTACCAGACTTCGACCTTCAGCTTTCCAGATGTTGCAACGGGGGCATCCATCTTCCAGGGCGGGCCGGGCTACGTCTACACCCGCATGAACAACCCCAACCAGGTGCAACTAGCCGAGAAGTACGCCGCATTGGAAGGCATAGACCTGATTCACGCCCAGCCCGACCGTCCAGTAGCCGAGATTGTAGGCGCGCATGTTTTCACCACCGGCATGGCCGCCGTCACTTCAGCCATCCTGGCCTGTGTCAAAGGTGGGCAAACCATCATCGCCCAGGAAGCGCTCTACGGGGCAACCTATTCCTTCCTGCATGATATGGCGCCGCGCTACGGCATTCAGGTTGTCTGGCTGAGCAAAGTCAGCATCGCCGATTGGGAAGCCGCCTTTGCCGCCCACCCGGATGCGGTGCTCGCCTATGCCGAAACCCCCGCCAACCCCACCATGGCAATTGTGGACCTGGCCGGGGTGGCCGAGATTGCCCATCAGCACGGTGCCTGGCTGATGGTGGATAACACCTTTGCCACGCCCTACTGTCAGCGCCCGCTTACCCTCGGCGCCGATGTTGTCGTCCATTCGACCACCAAATACCTCTCCGGTCACGGCGTGATTGTCGGCGGCACGGTCATCAGCCACCATGTGGGTTGGGTACATAAGGACCTCTACGGTGCGCTGAAACTGCTCGGCGGCTCCGAGAGCCCCTTTGATGCCTGGCTGGCAAACATTGGCCTCAAAACTTTCCCGCTGCGCATGAAACAGCATTGCGAAAACGCCCTGCAAGTTGCCCGTTACCTGGAAAATCACCCCGCCATTGCCACCGTCTACTATCCCGGTCTGCCTAGCCACCCCGATTATGACATTGCCCGCAAACAAATGCACGACTTTGGCGGCATGATTGCCTTCGAGTTGAAAGGCGGCTTGCCAGCCGGGGAATATCTGATGAATCACGTTCAGCTGGCAACCCTGGCCGTCAGCCTGGGGAATGTAGATACCCTGATTCAGCACCCGGCCAGCATGACGCACGCCTCGGTGCCACGCCCGGCGCGCCTGGATGCCGGCATCAGCGATGGGCTGGTGCGCCTATCGGTTGGCATTGAAAATGTAGAAGACATCATCGCCGATCTCGAACAGGCGCTGGGCAGCTAAAACGCCCCCCCGGAGGTTGCCATGTCCAAAACGAGTAAAATTCTGTTCGTCATCGGCGCCCTGTTGTTGGTGGCCGTGTTTCTGGGCGTGCTGGGCTACTTCTCGGGGTTCTTTTACTTCAGCAAGACCTTTGAATGCGCCGCCCCGCCCTGGGTGAAGACCGATGGCTATGTCACCACACATTTCTACGTCTGGTTCGACAAAAACGCCAACGCCATCCAGGACGAGGGCGAGCCGGCCTTTCGCGGCGTCACCGTTCACCTTGGCACAGAGACAGCGCGCACCAGCCAAAAAGGAGCGGCTCAGGTTTGGCTCTTCCGACCGGGCTGTGCTTGCAATTGCTGGGACGGCGTGAAAGCCTGGATTGACCTGCCAAAAGGCTACCGCGCCACCACCCCGCTGGAAGTGATGCTCTCCGAGCAGGAAGAAACCGTCACCTTTGGGTTGACCCGCTCCCCCTGATGCAATGAGCGACGCCCTGCCCCCCCTCCCGCCGGACGAGCAACCCGAAGCGTCACCACGCGCCCGGGTTGAACTCTCGTTTGAGCTGCCGCCAGGCGCAGTGGTACGCGTGCAAATTACCGCCAGGGGCGAAACGCCGCTGGTGGAAGTGCAAACAGCCCTCCCGCAGCCTGCGCCAAACAAGGCCCGACACATCCCCCAATTGTTGCAATGGTTGCGCAGCCACATCCACCCACAACCCTGGGCGCTGGGCCTGGCCCTACTCCTCTACGCTCTGACGCGCCTGATTGCCCTGCCGGATTTCCCCAGCTACTTCTCGTGTGATGAAGCCATCAGCGGCGCATGGGCGCGCTCCCTGTTACAGGATGGGCTGCGCGACAGCACCACAACCGAATTACTGCCAACCTTCATGAAAAATGACGGGCAATATAGCCTGAGCGCTACCGTCTACCTGCTCTTGCTGCCTGTGCGGCTGTTTGGCACCTCCGTCTGGCTGGTGCGGGGCATTACCGCACTGCTCAGCTTGCTGATGGCCTGGTGGCTGGTGTGCATCGGGCGCGACTTCCTGCACCTGCGGCTGCCCTGGCTGAGCGTACTGCTGCTGGCTTGCATTCCCACCTGGCTGCTGCACAGCCGCACCGGATTGGAGGCCCCGCAAATGGTTGCCTTCTACACCGGCTTTGTGTACTATTACCTGCGATACCGTGAGGGCAAAGGGCGCGCCCTGTGGGTGGCATTGCTGCTCGGCGTCCTGGTCTTCTACACCTACACCCCCGGGCAATTGATCATGGTCTTCAGCGGGTTGCTGCTGCTGGGGCTGGATGCGCGTTATCACTGGCAGCAACGCCGCTTTGCCGCCGTTGGCCTGGGCATCCTCATCCTGGCTGCCCTGCCCCTGCTGCGCTTCTGGATTTTGCACCCCACTGCCTACAGTGACCGGCTGGTAATGTATGGCTCTTACCTGGCACAAGGCGACCTGACCCTCTGGCAAAAATTGCTGCGCTACCTGAGCCAATATGCCGCCGGTCTCGACCCGGCCTTCTGGTTTCTGCCCAACCCGCCCGAACACATCAAATATAAAATGGGGCCCTACCCCAACATTCCCTGGCTGCTTGCCCCATTGCTCGCCCTCGGCCTGTGGCTGAGCCTGCGCCGCTGGCGCGAGCCAGTTATGCGCCTGCTGTGGGTTGCGCTGATTGCTGCGCCTAGCGGTGCCGCCCTGGTGAATGCCCCCAGCGTGCCGCGTTTGCTGTTGCTGGTGCTGCCGGCAGTGTTGTTTTCGGCCATTGGCCTGCAAGCCGCGCTGGACTGGCTGGCAACCCGCCGCCTGCCAAAGGCCCTCCAGTCGCTGCGCTGGCTGACCAGCCTGGCAGCTTTTTGCATCCTTGGCCTGAGCAGCCTGATGCTGCTGCAAGATGCCTTGCGCACTGGCCCGCTGTGGTACCGTTCCTATGGCATAGATGGATTGCAATGGGGCGCGCCGCAGGTCTTTGGCCGGGCTGTGCGCTACGCCCAGAATCATCCCGACCGGCTGGTTGCCATTTCGCCCACCTGGACTTTTCAGGGAGACCGTCTGCTACGCTTTTTCGCCACCGATTCACCCACCCTGCGGATTGAGGCAATTGAGCCCTATTTTTACACGCCAATGCCCGATTCGCTTGCCAGCACCAGCTTCTGGCTCAGCGCTGAAGATTTTCGACTTGTGAACGAAAGTGGGCGGTTTGCCCCCCCTGTAATTGAGGATCAAATCCCCTATCCGGATGGCAGCCCCGGCTTTTACCTGGTGCAGCTGCGCTATGCGGATAACCTTGAGCAATTGCTGCAAGATGAGAAGAACGAGCGCCACCGCCTGGTGCCAGCGACATGGCAAATCGAAGGCCTGCCTGTCACCGGGCAAACCTCTCAGCTGGATGGTTCCGTGCAGTTCATCTTTGATGGCAACCCGGAAAGCGTTACGCGCACCCAAGGCGCCAACCCGCTGGTGCTGGAGTGGAGCTTTTCCAGTGCGCAGGAACTGCGCGGCCTGCAATTGCGTGCCGGTTCTGAGGCTGTGCGCGTGACGGCCATCGTCACCGCCACCGACCCGCAGCAAAACACGCAATTGATCGTCACCCAGGGTCAGAGCGACGGGTTTAAAGATGTGGTGCTCGATTTTGAGCAAAGCATTGCGGTGCAGAGCCTGCGCCTGGAGCTATTCGACCTCTACAGCGGAGACCCGGCCCTGGTCCACCTGTGGGAAATCACCCTGCTGCGCTAGGCCCTCACCGAGCCACGCCCGCACCCGTTGCTCATAGCGATCGCTCAGCAGCAGGCCCGCCAGTGCGCCGGTCAAGAGCGCCGTCAGGGCGTGCGGCCTGATCAACGCCCCCAACACCCAGGCCGGCAACACGTTGCTGATCAACGGCTGCACGGCAATTGTGGTTTCATCATCCGCCGCATTGTAGGAAGAAACCGAGACGCGCGGCGCCGTTTTGGTAATCAGCGCCCGAAAGGCATCCCCAATCACATTGCCGAGAATGGCAGCAAAGAAAACCGCCAACGCCACACCAAGAAAACGAAGGATCTTTTTCATAGCGCTCTCCTGAAAAAATGCAAAACCACACAGCACTGCTGGTATGGATTGAAATTATTGTCTATCAAATGGGCGCAAATGTCAAGCAGGGGGCATTTTCCCCGCCCCTGGGTTCTGCGGCGCGCAGCAAGCGAGCAGCCAAAAGTTCAGGTATAATCTATGTATGATTGTCCCTCTACCTGGACGAGCTGCACCACTTGGCGCAACACCAATGGGGCATGGCGTCAATTTCTCGCTCTTTTCGCGCAACGCCACCGGCGTTGACTTGCTGCTCTTTGACCACCCCGAAGCCGAATATCCGCAGCACATTCTGCACCTCGACCCGCAGGTCAACCGCACCTTCTATTACTGGCATATCTTTGTCCCGGGCATTGCTGCCGGGCAACTCTATGCGTACCGCGTCTCTGGCCCCTATGTGCCAGAGCGCGGCCTGCGTTTTGACCCGACCAAAGTGCTGCTCGACCCCTACGCCCGCGCCGTCACCACCCACACCTATCGGCGCAAAGCGGCTGCGCAACCCGGCGATAATTGCGCCGAAGCGCCACGCAGCGTTGTTGTAGACCTGCGCGGCTACGACTGGGAAGGCGATGAACCATTGCAGCGCCCCTTTGCCGGCTCAGTCCTCTACGAACTGCATATCGGTGCCTTCACCCGTCACCCAAGCGCCAATTTCCCCGCCGAACTGTGCGGCACCTACACCGGCCTGATTGAGAAAATCCCCCACTTGCAACGCATGGGCATCACCGCGGTTGAACTTTTGCCCGTGCAACAATTTGATGTCCAGGAAGCGCCCTTTGGCCTGACGAATGATTGGGGCTATGCGCCAATGGCTTTCTTCGCCCCACACAACGGCTACAGTTCCCAATCCAACCCGCTGGCCGCAGTGATGGAATTCCGTCAAATGGTCAAGGCCCTGCACCGCGCCGGAATTGAAGTCATTCTGGATGTTGTCTTCAACCACACCGCCGAGAATGGCCCTGAAGGCCCCACGCTGAGCCTGCGCGGGCTGGAAAACCGCGCCTATTACCTGATTGACCCCCAACACCCCGAGCGCTACCAGGATTACAGCGGCTGCGGCAATTCGCTGGATGCGAGCCATTCGGTTGTGCGGCGGCTGATTATGGATTGCCTGCACTACTGGGTGCAGGGCATGCATGTGGATGGCTTCCGCTTTGACCTGGCCTCGGTGCTGGCACGCGACAAGCACGGTCAGGTATTGAATGACCCGCCCATCCTGTGGGAAATTGAATCAGACCCCATCCTGGCTGGGACGAAGATCATCGCCGAGGCCTGGGATGCCGGGGGGCTGTATCAGGTTGGCTCCTTCATTGGTCACCGTTGGGCAGAATGGAACGGACCCTTTCGCGACGATGTGCGCCATTTTCTAAAAGGCGACCCCGACAGCGTGCGGCGTTTTGCGCTGCGCATGAGCGGCAGCCGCGACCTCTACCCGCAGCCTGGCCGCTCCCCGGCGCGCGGCATCAACTTCGTCACCTGTCACGATGGCTTCACGCTCAACGACCTGGTCTCTTATAACCAGAAGCACAACGAACAAAACCTGCAAGGCAACCGCGATGGGCTGGATGCCAATTTCAGCTGGAATTGCGGCATTGAAGGCCCAACAAGTGACCCACAGATTGAGGCACTGCGGGCGCGGCAGGTGAAGAACTTCCTCGTTAGCCTGCTCTGTGCCCAGGGAACCCCCATGCTCTTGATGGGTGACGAGGTGCGCCGCACACAGGATGGCAACAACAACGCCTATTGTCAGCGCACCGCCTTCGACTGGAACAGCCTGGCCGAGCAAAATGGCCTGCTGGACTTCGTTCAACAATGCATCGCCTGGCGGCGCTCGCTGCTGCTTTTTGAGCAGGCACACTTTTGGAGCGACCCCGGCGGCCCCGAACTGACCTGGCATGGCGTGCAACTGAATCAACCCGATTGGGGCGTGCATTCGCACACCCTGGCCTGTGAACTAGGCGAGCCGGGCGGCGGCGAGCGCATTTACCTGGCATTCAACGCCTATTGGGAAGCGCTGCGCTTTGAATTACCGCTTTTGCCGGCTGGCTGGTGTTGGGGGCTGGTCTGTGATACGGCCCGTCCGGCGGGAGAAGACTTCTACACCCCGCCACAACCATTGCGCAGCACCCCCCATTATCAGCTGGCCCCGCGCAGTGCCCTGGTGCTGCAAGCGGTGACCACGCCCTAAAACACAGCTCGTGTTACGAAAGTCACACGATTTTAAGCCGGGGTCATGAGCGATATGCGATTTTCATTATCTTGACGCAGTTGCGTCCAGCGGTACACTTAACATTGTTCAGGTTTCATTGCCGTTTGTCGGCAGATACTCATTTTGAATTCAAGGAGAGGTTTCGATGGCAGGACAAACCAATGCGTTTGAAATGGCACAGCGTCAATTCGATCATGTTGCCGATCTGCTCAAGCTGGATCCGCAAGTGCGCGAAATGTTGCGCTGGCCGCTGCGCGAGTTTGCGTTCCGCATTCCCGTGCGCATGGATGATGGCACCATCCGCGTCTTCCAGGGCTTCCGCGTCCAGCACAATGATGCTCGCGGCCCGAACAAGGGCGGCATCCGCTTCCACCCGGCCGAGACGGTTGACACCGTGCGCGCCCTGGCGACCTGGATGACCTGGAAATGCGCCGTTGCCGACATCCCCCTCGGGGGCGGCAAGGGTGGCGTGATTGTAGACCCGGCGACCCTGTCGGTTGGCGAAAAAGAACGCCTCTGCCGCGGTTGGGTGCAGCAGATGTGGCGCAACATTGGCAATCGCCAGGATGTGCCGGCCCCCGATGTTGGCACAACCCCACAGATGATGGGCTGGATGATGGACGAATACTCCAAGCTGGTGGGTGAATACACCCCCGGCGTCATCACCGGCAAGCCCGTTGGTGGCGGCGGTTCGCTGGGCCGCACCGAAGCGACCGGTTTCGGCGTCATCTACACCGTCCGCGAAGCCCTCAAGCACCTCGGCCTCGACCCCAAGAACTGCAAAGTTGCCCTTCAGGGCTTTGGCAATGTGTCGCAATATGCTGCCATTGGCTACGCCGAAATGTTGGGCGGCAAGGTCGTTTGCGTTTCCTGCTGGGATCGCGCCGACCGAACCTCCTATACCTTCACCAAGGAAGATGGCATTGATGCCCGTTTCCTGATGTCCATCACCGATCAATACGGCACAATTGACAAAGAAAAGGCCAAAGCAGCCGGCTATGTCATTGAACCCGGCGATGCCTGGATCAGCAAAGATGTCGAAATCCTCATCCCCGCCGCCCTCGAAGGTCAGATCAATGCCGAAACCGTGCAGAAGATCAGCCCGCGCGTGCGCGTGATTGCCGAAGGCGCCAATGGCCCCACCACCCCCGAAGCCGATGAAGTAATCAAGCAACGTGGCATCTTCATGATCCCCGACTTCCTCTGCAACGCTGGCGGCGTCACTGTCTCGTATTTCGAAGGCGTGCAAAACGACATGAACTTCTACTGGACGAAGGAAGAAGTCTTGGAAAAACTCGACACCAAGATGACACAGGCCTTCAAGAGTGTTCTGGATATGGCCCTGCAGGAATCCGTCTTCATGCGCGATGCCGCCTACATGGTTGCAATTGCGCGCGTGGTCAAGGCGATGGAACTGCGCGGCTGGATCTAATCCTTCGCAATTTCTCACCTCCTTTTGCTGTTCCCCCCTTCCTTGCCCAGGAAGGGGGGGCTGCGTTAAGCCCCAGGAGGCGGGGCGGGGAGCAACTTGAGCAGGTGATAGGGGCTGGCCAACACCGCATTGGCCCCGGCGCGCCGTAATTCCGTCTCATTGCCAAAGCCACACAACACGCCCACCGTCTGCGCACCGGCCAACCGCCCGGCGCGAATATCCACCGTTGTATCCCCAATCATCAGACATTCCTCAGGCCGCACCCCCAACGCCTGCGCCGCATGGCGCACCGGATGCGGAAACGGTTTGGTATATTCGCACGTTTGCGCTGTAACAACCACATCAAAGAAATGTTGCAGGTCAAATTGCTCTAAAAATGCCTGCGTGCCTTTTTGCCCACGCGCACTGACGACCGCCATCGGATAGCGCCCATGCAATGCCTGCAAGACTTCACGCGTTTGTGGAATGACCCAAAAGCGCGGTTTCTTATCCTTGTGGTTAATTTGTGAAATCTTGCTGTAAAACCAGGCCACCTCATCATCCAGCCCCACCCGGTCTAGCAGGCTGTAGAGGTAATTCCCCGGCGATTCCATTCCCATCACCAACCAGCGCGCCATGCGCAACGTATCGCGGCGCGGAAACAGTTTCTTCAGCTGCTGCTGCAACTTCGACACCCACAAATCGTCTGTGTCGCTCAGGGTGCCATCTACATCGAAACACAAGGCGCGGATGCGGGTACAATCAAGCATTGCTCAGGGAATCATCTCGCTTTCAAGAAAATTGATCACATCGGCAGCGGCCGTCTCACCCGGCACAATCACCAACCCCACCCTATCCCCATCCAACCACATTCGAATACTGCCATCGGGTGTATCGGCCCACCAAAATTCATGTTCCGACTGATAGAGGGGCATCTTCCAGCGCTTCAGGCCATATTCCTTGAAGGCCGTCCAGAAATCATATGCCTCCGTCTCACTATCCCAACGCGTCACCCAGACCAGGGCGCGTTGCTGCGTTTCGGGTTGCGTCAGCAGGACATATTGATCGCCGCCCCAGCCATCCGCTGCTTGCTGTGCAGTCAATTGCCCCAGCCGCTGCGCCGGATCATTGGCAAATGCCAACATGAGGTAAATGTACCACTCGCCCAGGGTGTTGCGTCCTTCTTCCTGCCAGCCCTGGCCCAAAACCTCGTCCCAACCATCCGGCAGCGAAACCGGCAACGGCTGATCCGCCGGATAGCGCTCCGGATGCAAAATTTGCTCGGTTGAAGCCGGCGGGGTACGGTAGAGCCGCTCAAGTGCCGTCCAGCCATCCTGATCGTAGAATGTCTGCACAAAATTCAGGCCCTCGCGATAGGGAAAGACCATCTCCTCTGCCAAAAACGGGGGAATATCTTCCATATCCAGAATTTCATTGCCTTCCTCGCGCAACTGACGCTGGTCCTGCGGGGTAGCATAGGTAAAATACCAGAGCTGCTCAACCAGCGAGGCATCGCCATGCACCAGGGCATAGAGTGCCGCACAAGAATCCGACTTTTGATAACAATCCTCATCCCCCAGGCCCAAATCTGCCAGGTCGTAGTGCTGGTCTTGCAATGCATGGACAAACTCGCGCGCATAATCCAGCCGTTGCGGGCCATTGAAACGCCCTTCCTGAAACAACAGCATCTCACCGGTGTTGATGTCATAATAAGCAAAGGTCGGGCGCTGATAGGCCTGCAAATAGAGTGTTCGCAAATTGGCGTGCGGCGAGAGCAACCCAAACAGAGCCAGAGAATGCTGCTCAAAAGCCAGCACCTGTGGCGGATGTGCAACATCCAATTGCTCAATCACGCGCTGTTGCAATTGCTGCGGGGTCACCAGCACATACTGCGTCTCATCCAACACTTCCAGGAGGCGCAATGTGCTGACTTGCGTTTCCACTTCGCCGATGCGGTCCAAAATGTGCTGCGGAAGTTCAGGCGGCGGCGGAGCGATAAATGCCTCCATCGTGGCGGCGGCGGTTATCTCAACATTCGGCTCCTCCACGGGCTCACCTTCATACGTTGTTGGCTGACTGGAAAACATCATCAAGCCGCCAAACAGCAGGGCTGGCAAACAACAGCAGCACAACAAGGCAAGAGCAACAACCACAATCCACACGCGGGAATTTTTCATGGCCTAATTCTGGTTGACAAACTGAATGGCATACAATGCGTCGTAATAATCAGGGCGGGTCTTCAGCGCTTCCTCAAAAGATGCCAAAGCTGCTGTTTTGTCACCTACCCGATAGAGCGCCCACCCTCGCCACAACAAGGCTTCTTCAGAATTGGCGGTGCGCTGCAAAGCATATTCGGTCAACGCCAGCAAGTCATCGTTGCGCATCACCTGGAAATAGGCAATGAACGGGCCAAACTGATACCGCAACATGCGCTGCGGCAATCCCAGGGTGCGGGCCTGATCATAGGCTGCTGTCGCTTCTGAATACCTTTCAAAGTATACCAGATTTGTACCAAGATTGAACCAGGCAAATGCATTTTGTGGCTCATTTTTGGTTTGCTGTTCAGCCAGGGCCAATGCATTGCGGCGGTTTTGATCCACATCCCAATTTTCGCCAAGGATGGATTGCACCAATGGCTGCTGCTCGGGCAGATAGACCAGAATGTACACATAGTTAAAGGATTGCCAATCATTTTGCAGGGTGGTGTAGGGCACTTTTTGGTCCGGGCCGCGCTCCGAATCCTGAATGGTGAAGACCTGTGCGGCATCATCATAACCGGTCAAGAGCAAGTAATGCCCGGCCCAACGGTCATCGCCCGGCCAAAAGCCCTTATCCATATTAAAACTGCCCTCAATCATCACGGGCAGGCCCTGCGCCAAGAGGGTGCGTAGCAAGTCCAAATTGCCACCTACCCGATAGTCAGCGCTCAACCAACCGGCATAATTCTGCACATAATAGGTCAGTTCATCCACATTCACGTTGCGATCGGCGCGCACCGATTTGACAATTTCCGAAATCGTTTGCTGATTGCCCTCCCAACCATAATAGCGCAAATACATTGCCAGGGTCGCCGGCCCACAAGCATTCAGGTCCTCATATTCAATGGCTGGCGAAGGCAGTTGCACAGAGCCAGGCAGCTGGGTGGGCGTGGCAGTGGGGGTCGGCGAAAGGAAAACCGTTGGCGTGACGGTTGGCGTCAGCGTGACTGTCGGGCTCAGAGTCGGCAAGGGGGTGGGGGCAAGGGTGGTGGGCAACGGGGTGGGCAGCGGCTTAACCGGGTTGAGAATCCCGCGCCCATAGGCCCAGGCAGCTTCCAGCCGCCATGCAAGGCGGTTTTTGATGGGCGGAAGTTGGCTCAGCAAAATCAGCAAGAGCAGCAGCCCCAACACCACCAGGGTAGTGCGGCGCTTGCTTTTGGTAAGGGTACGAATCGCATTCATGCTGTCAATTGTACCACCGTTCAAATCTGATATAATTTGTCGTCATGAACTATCATATCTGGACTGAAGGATGCCAAATGAATGTGGCCGATTCGCTGCGCGTTGCCTCGGCCCTGGAGCAGCTAGGCTATGCCCCAACCGCGCGCCCCGAAGAGGCCGATATCATTATCCTCAACACCTGTGTTGTACGCCAAAGCGCCGAAGATAAGGCCTATGGGCGGTTAAACTCGCTCCGCCCGCTCAAACAGCGCAACCCCAACCTGGTGATTAACGTGATGGGCTGCCTGGTGGGCGTTAAGAGCTATCAACATTTAAAGGAACGCTTCCCCTTTGTGGATGTCTTCTCACCGCCCTCCGACCCGGGCCCGTTGATCAGCTTCCTCAGCCAGCAGGAAATTCACGCTGCGGAAGAAGAGCAAACCCGGCAGCGCTTCGCCCTGCAAGATGACGAGCAGATTCTGCCCCCCTCGGCCGAGGGAACAATCATCAGCGCCCATTTGCCAATTGTCTACGGCTGTTCACATGCCTGCACCTACTGCATCATCCCCTACCGGCGCGGCGTTGAAGTCAGCCGCCCACCCCAGGTCATTTATGCCGAGGCTGCATCACTCGTTGACCGGGGCGTGCGCGAAATTACCCTGCTGGGGCAAATTGTAGATCGCTATGGCAAGGACAACCCGGCCTACCCCAACCTGGCCGGGCTGCTGCGCAAATTAAACGAAATGGATGGGCTGCTGCGCATCCGCTTTCTCACCTCACACCCCAACTGGATGAACGATGAATTGATCCGCTGCGTGGCCGAACTGCCCAGGGTGATGCCGCACATTGAGGTGCCGGTGCAGGCTGGCGATGATGAGGTGCTGGCAAACATGAAGCGCGGCTATAGCGTTGCCGAGTATCGCGACCTGGTGCAGCGCTTACGCGCCGCCATTCCGGGCGTTTCCATTGCCACCGACATCATCGTTGGCTTCCCCGGTGAAAGCGAAGCACAATTCCAGCACACCTACGACCTGCTGGCCGAGCTAAAACTGGATGTTGCCCACCTGGCACGCTATTCGCCGCGCAGCGGCACCGTCTCGGCTCGCCGCATGAGCGATGACGTGCCAGCAGAGGAGAAAATGCGCCGCTTCCGCATGTTGGAAGGGCTGCAAGAGCAAATCGCAACCGAAATTCACGCCCGTCACCTGGGGCAACGGGTGCGCGTCCTGTTTGAGGAAAAGAACAAAAAGCGTTGGCGCGGGCGCACCCCCACCAACAAGCTCGTCTTTGTGGAAAGCGAGCGTGACCTGCGCGGCTGCGAAGAAGAAGTGACCATTACCTGGACGGGGCCCTGGTCCATGCTTGGACAGCTTGCATCAGCCAAATGAAAAAGCGGCTCTTCCTCTTGCTGCTGCTGGGGCTGCCGGTTGCCGCACTGGCGGCCTGGGTCTTTTTGCGCTACCTGACGCCAGGCAGCAACAGCGGGCGCGATCAACGCGTGCTGCAATGGTTGCGCGCCCCACAAGCTCATCCAGAATGGGCTGTGCAGGCCGGTCAGCGCTGCGGCGATGCACCTTTTTTGCTGCCAAGCGCCGGGTACATTGGCTATGTGTGGGGCGATTCCTTTCGCCCTGGTCATCAACACCAGGGCATTGATATCTTCGGTGGCACCTCGCCCGGGCAAACGCCCGTCCTGGCGGCCTACGATGGCTACCTGACACGCCTTCCAGACTGGAAGTCGAGTCTGATCCAGCGCGTCCCCAGTGACCCACTTCACCCCGGCCAACAAATCTGGCTCTATTACACCCACCTGGCCGACCCGCAAGGCAATTCGCTCATTGATGCACACTTTCCGCCCGGCACCAGTGAAGTTTTCATCCCGGCCGGCAGCCTGCTTGGCTACCAGGGCAATTATTCCGGCACGCCTGGCGCCCCGGTTGGTGTCCACCTCCATTTTTCCATCGTTGGCGACGATGGCAAGGGCCATTTTCTGAACGAATTGCAAATTGAAAACACCTTCGACCCCTCGCCCTACCTGGGCATTCCGCTCAATGCCGCCGCACAGCCACCCGACATTCCACTCTGCCCATCCAATGCCGGAGAGCCGCCCCCCCCCACCACTACCATCCCGCCGCCCACCGCACTTCAGCCCACGCCCTCCGCTCCGGCAGCAGCCTCGGCCACACCCACAAGCTCGCCTCTGCCTGAAAATGTTCCCGCCTGCCTGCTAGGTGGCGCCTGCCAGCTGACAGCCGACCTGCCGCTCGATTTGCAACCCGCAACCGAGTTACCCGCCGAATGCCAGAAGCACTTCCTCTACCAGCCCGAAACCCGGCTCAACCGCCTGATGAGCGCCGACCTGTGCGCACTGCTCAACACAGCACCTGATGCACTCAAAATTCGCACCATCTTTCGCAGCCTGGCCGAACAGCAGCACATTTACAACCAAGCCAGCGACCGCAGCACGGTTGCCTTTCCGGGCAGTTCACAGCACCATAGCGGGCTGGCAATTGACTTTTGCAGCCTGGAAAATGGCTGTCAGATTGGCCTGAAGAGCGGTTTTGAGCAAACGCAGGTCTACACCTGGCTGCTTGCTGAGGCCGATCGGTATGGGTTTGTGGAGCCATATGCCCATTTTGAGCAGCTGCGCAGACTGCTTGGCATCACCGAGCCAGTGCTGCAAAATGTGCCACCCGCCGCCGAACACCATCACTGGCTGTATCTTGGCCCGGCGCTGACCGCCAGCTGGCAACCCTAAAGCAAGCGCTGCACCTCAAACAACAAACGCTCAATTTGCTCGACAGTATGCGTGGCAAAAATGGCAATCCGCAGCGCACCGCCAACCGGCGTGCTGCTGTAGGTGCGGACATGCGCAATGCAAATGTCACGCGCCAGCAACTCATCCTTGATGCGTCCCAAATCCAGGCCTGGACGCACGCCCAGGCATAAGATGGGGGCGCGCGTCTCCGGCAGCGGCCAGCCAAGCTGCCGAAACCCTTGCCGGGCAAGGGCCACGTTCTGCCATAACTGCTGCCGTAAGGCCGCATCCTGTGCCAGTTCCAGGGCGCGTGCTGCCGCGGCGGCAATTGGCAGCGGGGTTGGGCTTGCGCCAACCGTCACACGGCTGTGAGCTTCCAAGTCGGCCAAGAGCGCTGCCGAACCCGGAATGAGGCCACCATAGCCGCCCAGCCCTTTGCTCAAGGTACCACACACCCGGCAGCGTTCCAGCGAAACGCCGCATTCTTCCGTCACACCCCGACCATGTTCCCCCAACACCCCAAAAGCATGGGCATCATCCAATGCCACCTCGCCATCCCAGGCCTCTGCCACCGCCAGGTAATTCGGCAGGGGCGCCAGTTCGCCAGAAATGGGAAAAAGTCCATCGCTAAAAATGAGCGGGCGTTCGCCGGCGCGCAGATGGGTGTGAATTTCCTGCCGCAGCGCATCCGCATCTCCATGTGCGAAACCATGCACAGGCAGGCCACTGCTGCGCGCCCCATCCCAGACGCTGAAATGTGAAGCAGAATCAACAAAAATGCGTTGACAAACTGCGCTGCGTCCCTGGGCAATCAGGGCGCTGCCCAAATAGCCCGAGGAAAAATACAGCACCCGTTCCACGCCAAAGAAAGCCGCTGCCTGAGCCTCGAGCCAGGTATAGAGGGCGTGTTCGCCATAGCCGCCGCGCGAGGTGCCGGTTGTCAGGCCGTAGCGTTGCAATGCCTCTGCCGCAGCCGCCAGCACCTGCGGGTGGCTTTGCAGCCCCAAATAGCCCGTGCCAGAAAAATAATCCCGCTCACGCCCGGCAATCTGCGTCCGGGCGCCCATTGGCCCTTGCATATCCAGTTCCATCATGCTCCCTCTCGTCAGCTATGCAAAGAAGGTCGCAGCACCGATAAAGCTATCCTTCAGGTGTGGCACGGCCTGCACGTTATCGAAATAAACGCCATTGCGGCTACGGGATGAGTGGAGAATATCCCACCCCCCCAGACTGATGGCAACATGCGTAATGCTGCGCTGCTCGCCCAGTTCGCCAAAGAACAGCAAATCACCTGGCTGATAGGGGAAATCCACCTTGCGCCCGGCATCATATTGCAGATCGGCATCGCGCGGGATGAGAATGCCCACCCAACGGTGCGCCAGTTGCGCCAGCCCCGAGCAATCAATTCCATGTGCGCTGCAACCGCCCCATAAATACTGCACGCCCGTCAGGGTGAGAGCATCCGCCAGCAATTGTTTGCGCTGTGCTTCAGCAGTTTGCGGCAATGCATCCAGGGCGCGCAATTGCGCCAGGGGCAGCCAGCCCTGTTGATCGGCTTGCACCTTTGCCCAGCCAGTCTGTGTTGCCAGCAAGCCCAGCGCCGAGCCGCCCAGGGCGCGCCCAACCAGGGGTGCATCCTCTGCTGGCGATTGACGCAACACTGCAATGGGCGACAGAACAAGGTGCGTTGGCTCAGGCAGCAGCGCATCCGTCAGGTAGGGCAAATAGGCCCAACCCAAATAGCCATCCATCTGCCGCACCAATGCCCAACGGCCCTGTTCTTCCAAAATTTCCAACGGCCAACCAAACAGCAATTGGCTGAGTTGTTCGGCCAGCCAGGAGGGGCCAGCATGGAGGCTGGTTAAATTGACGGCCACGCGCAGCAAGCGGTTTTCCGGCTTGCGCAACACGCGCACCCCGCCAAGATCTGGGTGCCAAGCCGACAGGTGCAGGCGCAACGCCTCAAACATCTCCGCATCCAGCAAACGCCCGCTCAAAACATGGGAATTGGGCTGTACTTCCAGGTCACAAATGGTGAGGCGAGAATCGGCATACTGAGAACGAAAGGCTTGCAATGCAGCAAGGAATTCTTCCATGATCGGCTCCTGAAGAGAAAACTACGGGCGCGGCAAGGCGCCAATGCCGGGGCGGTCTGGCAGGGTCAGCCAGGCACGGTCATCATATTGAACGCCCTCAAATGGGTCGTTGGAAATCAGCATCGGCGCGTCCAGGTCTACCCAATCGGCCAGGCCAGCCATGTGCGCCATTGCCGTCGTCCCCAATGAGGTTTCAATCATACAGCCAAGCATAACGCGCATCCCGCGTTCATAGGCCCGGCGCAACATCTTCAGCGCAATGCTTAACCCGCCCACCTTCATCAGCTTGAGGTTGACGCCCCGCACACCCGCATTGGCCAGGCGTTCCACATCTTCCAGAGTCTGCACCGATTCATCCGCCACAATTGGGATGCTGGTGCGTTTTTGCAGTTCCCCCATTGCCTCAATCTGGTCCCATTTGAGCGGCTGTTCAATCATTTCCAGCCGGAAGCGCTCCAAGCGTTCCAGGCGCACGAGCGCCTCGTCAAACGTCCAGCCCGCGTTGGCATCTACCCGCAGCCGAGCATCCGGGCGGGCTTCGCGAATGGCCGACAGGCGAGCCTCGTCATCATCGCTGCCCAGCTTGACCTTGATGTTGGGGAATTTGGAAATGCGTCGCGCCATGCGCGCCATGCCCTGCGGCGTATCAATGGCAATCGTGAAAGAAGTTGGCATGGCCTGCGGACGCGGCAGCCCCAACAGCTTATAGAGCGGCTCATTGCGCATGCGCCCAATCCGGTCATAGAGGGCCAGTTCGAGCGCACAGCGGGCAGTTGCCGGGCCTTCGTTTCCCACCCAGGCGGGAATATCCTCCACCTGATCGGGCAGGGGTTCCTTCTTCTCTGCCGCCATCTGCCAGCAGGCAATCATATCTTCTGGCTTGATGCCATAATAGGGAGCAATGGTGCCTTCGCCATAACCGGCGTCGCCTTTCAGGCGAATAATAAAGGCCTGCCGCGTATCACTGACGCCATACGACAGCCGGAAGGGGTTGCGTAATTTGAGCGTGACTGTTTCCCAGATAAGATGTGGCATGGAGACCTCGCAGAGAAATGATGTAAGAAAATTATACACCCAATTCGGCCAGAAAGACGGTAACCGCCTGGCCGCTGATGAAAACCCGTTCATCCTGCCAGCGCAGGCGCAGCTCGCCGCCGCGCGCCGAGGCCTGATAGGCGCGCAGTGAAGTGCGCCCCAGCTGCGCAGCCCAATAGGGCGTCAGCAAGCAATGTGCCGAGCCGGTAACCGGGTCTTCTGGCACGCCTTGTGATGCAGCAAAGACGCGCGAAACAAAATCGTAAGGCGCAGGGGGCGCAGTGCGGCAGGTGATGAGAATATCGCGCACCGGCAGGGTTAGCACAGCGGCAAAATCGGGCCGCAGGTTGCGCAATTGCTCTTCGCTCTCCAGCTCCAGCAGGTAATCCTGCCGGAAAGCGCCACAAAAGCGCACCTCAGCCAGCCCCAGTGCAGCCAGGAGGCCAGGCAACGGAGGGCATGGCGTTAGCTGCCGGGCGGGAAAATCGAGCGTAATCCAGCCATCGGCTTCCGGAATGGCAAACAGCAGCCCGCTGCGGGTGTGAAAGCGAATCGGCTGCCCGGATGGCGCCAGCCCGGTTTGCCACAAAGCATGGGCCGTTGCCAGGGTCGCATGACCGCACAGGTCTACCTCGACAGCCGGGGTGAACCAGCGCAAATCGAAGCCACCATCGGGGCGCGCCAGCGGAAAGGCCGTCTCGGACAGGTTCATTTCACGCGCCAGGTTTTGCATCCATTCCTGCGGTAATTCATGCTCGGCCAAACACACCGCCGCCGGGTTGCCAGCAAAGAGCTGATGGGTGAAGGCATCTACCTGAACGAGTTGCATCGCCGCTTCAGCGCGCCAGAATCGAGGCCATGTTCAAGTTATCGGCAGAAAGGATGCGCTTGCGTGAGACGACAACACTGAGCGGCACCGGCTCCATCTCGCGTCCATTGAGGCCGACCATCACGCCACTTTGCCCATTGAGCAAAAATTCAACCGCCTTGACGCCAAAGCGCGAGGCCAACAAACGATCGAAGGCCGAGGGCTTGCCGCCGCGTTGAATGTGTCCCAGAATGGTCACACGAGTCGAAAAGCCAATATCCATCGCGTCAATTTGCTGCCCAAGCTCGGCAGTGTGGGGGGTGTAGCCTTCGGCTACCACCACAATGGCATGGGTCTTGCCGCGCCGATAGGATTCCTCAATCGCCCGCGCCACTTCCTCAACCGGCGTTTGCACTTCTGGCACAAGCACCAGTTCAGCACCGGTGATAATGCCCGCCTGTGTCGCCAAATAGCCCGATTCGCGCCCCATCGTCTCGACCAAAAAGGCGCGGCTGTGCGAAGAAGCGGTGTCGCGCAGTTTATCAATTGCATCCACAATCGTATTCAGCGCCGTATCCACACCAATGCACATATCGGTGCCGTAAATATCGTTATCTATGCTGCCTGGCAGCCCAACCACCCGCACCCCCTGCTCGGACAGTTTGAGTGCGCCATTCAGCGAGCCATCACCGCCAATTACAATCAGGCCATCTATTTGTGCATTATTCATCTGCCGAATGGCCTCGCGCTGCCCGCGCGGCTCGCGAAATTCTTTGCTGCGTGCGGTTTGCAAAATGGTGCCGCCGCGCTGTAAAATTCCGCCCACATCCCGCGCCCCCAACTCGCGGAAAGTCCCCCGAATCAATCCCTCATAGCCGCCCTCAACACCGACCACACGCACATTATTCGACAACCCCGTCCGCACAACTGCCCGAATACAGGGGTTCATCCCTGGTGCATCACCACCTGAGGTCAACACGGCAATGGTTTGAATAGTTTGGTTCTTAGAAAACATCTTCTTAGCCTTCAATCCAGTAAAAAATGCGTCTTTTGAGACGCCCTATTGTATCTTAAAACGTCAGATTGTGGCCTATAAAACTTTCAGTTGCTCAACGGTCACATTCTCTTCGCCAACAATCCCTTTCAGGCGCTCCAGCAATTGGGATGAATAGCCCGTCGTATCGTTCGGAAATTCAAGAAAATAGCTATGTCCGTTTTCAAACACAATCATCGAGAATTTATCATCGCCCGGACAGGCCACCAATTCGTGAAACACCCGTCGCAAGCGGCGGCTATCGGAGGCTTTGTTGCCATTTTGACGCAGAATGACGGTTACCATGCACGGCTGTGCGCTGCCAGGGGTGCGCGGCGGCAGGATGTAGGCCACTGGCTTGAAGGGAATTGCACCGCTTGACGATGAAGCAGGGGGCGGCAGGGGCGGGGGCAGTTTGCCGGGTTGCTCATTCAAAGCAGCCGCGGCGGAATGAGCCAGAACAGATGGCGGGCCATCTTCCCAGATGGGGCGGGCAGGCAATCCATCGTCTTCCCAGGCGGGGGGCGGCGGCGGGCCTTCCTCTTCCCAGGCAGGCGGGGCCGGGGGGGCCGGTTGATAGGCAGGTTGTGGCGCTTCGGCAATGCCATCGCCATCCCACTCCCCCAAAAAGCTGTAATCTGGCTCGGCGGCAACCGGCTGTTCAAGCTCCAGTGCATCCAGTTGCTGCACCTCCACCTCATCCACCAGAATCTTGGCATCGGCGCTCTCGGCATCCAGCCGCCCGGTTGCACAAATCACCACATCCGGGCGCATTTGTTTGCCAAATTGCTGCCAGGCCCGCGAGAAAAACACCAAATCCACTTTGCCTTGCACATCCTCCAGCGTAACAAACCCCATCCACTTGCCACTCTTTGTCTGATGCGGGCGGCTGCCAACAATCAACCCGGCCACCACAACCCGTTCGCCGGGGCGTGCGCTGCCCAATTCGCCAGAAAGGTGGGTAATCTTATGCTTGAGGGCATTGAGATAGGGGCTGAGGGGATGATCGGAGACATACAGGCCAATCAGTTCGCGCTCCCATTCCAGTTGTTGCCGTCGGTCAAGGGGTGGGCCGGGCGGCAGGCTAATCATCTCACTCACACCGCTCTCGCCGCCAAACAAGCTCATCTGCCCGGCCTGCAAAGCGCGAAAATGGCTGGCCGAAACCGACATAATTCGCTCCAGAGCATCCAGCAGCGCCGAACGCGCCCCAAACCGATCCATTGCCCCCACCTTAATCAGACTCTCGAGCGAACGTTTGCCCACCTGTCGCAAATCCAGGCGGTGCGCAAAGTCATTCAGGTCACGGAAAGCCCCCCCGGCCTGCCGTTCCTGCAAAATCATCTCAACCGAAGCCTGCCCAACATTTTTGACTGCCCCCATGCCAAACCGAATCGCCGAGCGCTCTCCCTCGCCATCCTCAATCGTAAAGTCCCAGCCGCTGCTGTTCACATCCGGGGGCAGCACATCAATCCCCATCGAGCGGCAGTCGGCGGCATAGAAAGCGACCTTCTCCGTCTCGCTCATCGAGGCCGAAAGCACAGCCGTCATATACTCAACCGGGTAATGTACCTTCAGGTAACCCGTCTGCACGGCAATCACGCCATAATCGGCGGCATGGCTCTTGTTGAAGCCATAGCGGGCAAATTCTTCCCAATCGGCAAAAATGGAATCGGCCGTCTCTTCGGAAATGCCGCGCTGCACAGCGCCGGTAACAAATTTCTTGTGATGCTTATCAATCTTCTCTTTTTGTTTCTTCGAAATCGCCTTGCGCAACTCGTCCGACTCGGAGGGCGTATAACCAGCCAGGTCCACCGCGGCGCGCATAATTTGTTCCTGATAAATCGGGATGCCATACGTCTCGGCGAAAATTGGCTCCATGCTGGGGTGCCGATAGGTGACCGGCTCTTCGCCATGCATGCGCCGAATGTACTGCGGGATAAATTCCAGCGGCCCCGGACGATAGAGCGCCACCATTGCAATCACGTTCGCCAGATTGCGCGGCTTCATCTGCACCAGATAACGGGTCATGCCCGAACCTTCCAGCTGGAAGACACCCGCCGTCAACCCGCGCCCAAGCAGTTCAAACGTCTCGGGGTCATCGAGCGGAATATTGCTCAAATCCAGTTTTTGCCCATGCCGTTCCTCAATCAGCTTGCAGGCGCGCTGCATAATCGTCAGCGTCACCAGGCCGAGGAAATCTACCTTCAACAAGCCCTGCGATTCCACAACCGCCATTTCAAATTGCGTCACGGCCTTAATCGGGTTGTCTTCTGAGCCGCTGGTTGGGCGGTGCAGGGGAGCATATTCAATGATGGGACGGTCGGTAATCACCACCCCGGCTGCGTGCGTGCCGGCATTGCGAATTGAACCTTCCATCTCGCGGGCTGTATCAATCAGTGCTTTGAGATAATCGGCCTCTTCGTAGGCGGCCTTGAGGTCCGGCACTGCTTCGAGTGCGCCGCCAATCGTGACCGGCTTGCCCGGCACATTCGGGATTAGCTTGCTCACCCGGTCCACCTCGGCAAGCGGAATGTCCATCACCCGGCCCACATCGCGGATGGCGGCGCGTGCGCCGAGCGTGCCAAAGGTAATAATCTGCGCCACGTGGTCGGTGCCGTATTTTTGGGCACAGTATTGCATGACATGGGCGCGCCGGTCATCTTGAAAATCCAGGTCAATATCGGGCATGGAGATACGCCCCGGGTTGAGGAAGCGCTCAAAAATCAGCCCCTGTTCAATTGGCTCAACCAGGGTAATATCCAACACATAGGCCACCATAGAGCCGGCCGCCGAACCACGCGCATTGTACCAAATGCCCTCTTCTCGGGCATGGCGGCACAGATCCCACACAATCAAGAAGTAGGCATCAAAGCCCATCTTTTGAATGATGCCCAATTCATATTCGAGCCGCTCCTGCACCACCGGGTCGCTGACACGGGCGCCATAGCGGCGATGCATCCCTTCCAGGCAAAGCTGCCGCAGGTATGTTTCGGCAGTTTGGCCTTGCGGCACCTCAAAAACGGGCAGGTGATAGCCGGTTGAAGAAAGATCCACCGTGCAACGCTCGGCAATCAGCAGGGTATTTTCGAGTGCGCCGGGCACCTCGCCAAACAATTCGGCCATCTCCTGCGGTGAACGCAGGTAATAGGTATCGCCGCCCATGCGCATCCGTTTCGGGTCGCTCAGCAGCGAGCCGGTTTGAATGGCAAGCAAAATATCCTGATAGCGCGCATCGCTGCGATTCACGTAATGCACATCGTTGGTCGCAACAAAACGGGCCTGATAGCGCTCCCGCAGTTCCAACAAGGTGCGATTGACCAACGCCAGTTCTTTAATGTTGTGTTGCTGCAATTCGAGGAAGAAACGATCTGGGCCAAAGACCTGATAGTACCAATCCAGCTTTGGGATGGCATATTCAACGCCGCGCTCAACAATCAGGCGCGGCACCTCTGCCGAAAGACAGCCAGAGGTTGCAATCAACCCTTCACTGTGGGCCGCCAAAAATTCGTGGTCAATGCGCGGATGGTAGTAAAAGCCCTCGGTTTGCGATGCACTGGCGATCTGGAGCAAGTTCTGATAGCCCGTTGGGGTTTCGGCCAGGAGCAGCATGTGATGGGAATGCTTATCCAATTGCGGGTCGCGGTCGCTCATCCGCCGCGCCGCCAGATAGGTCTCCAGGCCAATGATGGGTTTAATGCCAGCCTCACGCGCGGCGTTGAAAAACTCAATCACGCCAAACATTGTGCCATGATCGGTGATGGCAACTGCCGGCATTTCCATTTCCTTGGCGCGCTTGACCAGCTTCGTAATGTGACTGAAGCCATCCAACAAGGAATATTGTGTGTGAACGTGTAAATGGACGAAGGACATGGGCTTGTTTACCACCAGATGCGGAACCAGGTTTTGGCAGTCGTCTCCTGTGCAAAGCTGTTAACCGTCACCAAAATTTGGATCACCTGCTTGGGCGGCAAATTGCCCACATCAAAGCTGAGCTGTGCAATTCCATCTGCGTTGGTATTCGGCAAGCGATATTTCTGCGTCACCCCATCCGGCAGAATGATGGTCAATTCGCAAGTTGCATTGGCAATTGGGCGCAAGTACGGGTCTTGAACAATTACGTAGACTGTCTGGCGGCTATTGGCAGGCAACAAGGTGCTGGCAACAAAGGCGCGGGCGCGCGGCTCGAGCCGGGCAGCCGTGATATTGTCGGGCGGCACCGAGCGGGCCAATTGCGGGTTGCCCACCACGGCATCAAAGTAAATGCGGCCCAGGTCGGTCACTGCCACGCGTTGCCCCGGCGGCTGCTCAGGTCGCCACTCCAAACGGGCATGGCGAAAATACTGCACATAGCGCTGTTCGCGAATCTCAACCGCTGAAACTGGATCACCCAAATATTGCACACCATTGTGCAAATCATAGAATTGCAAAAAAGCATAACAAACGCTGAAACCGGTCGTGGGGAAGGTGCGGCAAGCCGCACTCTCACTGGCAATTGGCGCCAGGGGCGCGCCCGTATCGTGCAACAATTCGCCCAGGTTGGCAATGCGCACAGGCTTGCCATCCTCCAGGTCAAAGCGCACCTTCTGGAAATACTGCGTTTGCATGCCGGTCAGGGGGTCGGTAAAGGCATCGGTAATTGGGTAACCGAAGAGCAACAACGGGTCATCGGCGCTCTGGTAAAAGGCCAAAAACGGGCCGCGAACCCAATGCCCGGTCTCAGGAAAATAGAGCGCTTCAGGGGTCTGTTGAGCAGTTGCCAACCGCACACCTGCGCCAACGAGCAAGAGCAACAGAAAAGCAAGGAGAACCCGGCGCAGAGCGTTCATACCTTTGATTATACAGAATCTGCCGCCTTAAAACAACCATTTTCAGCCGTTAAGTTTAAGCCAACCAGCCCCACAAAAAATAGACTCCTGCCAGCCCCAGCGCAAAGAAGACCCCCAAGGCAACCAGAAACAAGCGGCGGCGCGGCGATTTTGCCCAGGCCGCCAGCAACCCATAGAGCGGAAACATCAATAAGGTATAGCGCCCCACCCCCTCAAAGGGTGTTCCCGGCACAACGGTCACAGTCAAAAGCAAAAACATGCCCGCCTGATAGAACAAGAAAGGCCATGGCAGCCGCCGCAGCCCCCAGATGGTTAGCAAGAGCGCCAGCAGCAAAATGGCAAAATTTATCCAGCCATCGCCATGTCGGGTGTAACCGCCAAAAAAGCGCTCAAATTCCTGATAGAACAACCAGGGCGGCTGCACCACCCGCCCCCAAAACGTCGCCCGCACGGCATTTAAATTGGGAAAACCCTGTGCCGTGCGCCAGGCAAAGAAGGCCAGTGTGCCAAGCGCCGGCGTGAAAGCCGCTGGCAGCCCCAACCACACCCGCCGCTCGCGGCGCGCCTGCTCAACCAGCAGCCCAAGCAGCACCAAGGTCAGCGGAGCAGCAGTGCCATGTGTCAGCCCAGCCAGCAGCCCACACAAAGCCACCGCCAGCCAGCGCCGTTGCACAGCCAGCCACACTGCGCCCAGCGTCCATGCCAGCGCCAGCGACATGGGATAAGGCGCCAGCCAATAGACCGCCGTTGGAAAGAAAGCACAGGCAAACACCGCCCGACCAGCCACTGCCTCATCCGCAAAGACAGCCGTCAGACGGTAGAGCAAAATCAGCGCCGCCGCAAAGGCCAGCCGGCTGAGCAGCCACAGGCCCATCAGTTCGTCGCCCACCCCCAGCCAGCGCCCAAGCAATGGATAGAGCGGAAAGAAATTGCTCAACATCGTTTCGGCATAGCCCACCTGTGCAATGCGCAGGTAATGAATCGCATCCCAGCGCAGCCAAACGCCCAGCAAGGCACCCCGCAGCCCGCTTTCCACCGGCGCAACGCCCCACAAGTTTTGTGCATCCAGCGGGCGCAAAGGACTGAAAAGCCGCCAAATCAGCAGCCCCACCCCGCCCTGCAACAAATTGGCTGCCAGCCAGGCGCTTGCTGCTGCCCGTGCAGCCCGTCCCCAAACCGTGTTTCGCATACCGACATGATACCATGCTTTGCGCAAGACTTGACGAAACCCGGCCCGGCGCGTATGATGAAAGCATCTATCCCATACAAAGGAGAGCCCGCATGAACCGTTTTGCCCTCTTTCAACGCCTTTTGGGGCTGATGCTCATTTCCGCCCTCTTGTTTTCTGGATGTGGACGTTCCACCCCCACCCACACCGAAATTCCCACCCTGCGCATTGCCGTGCTGCCGATCATTGATACACTGCCACTCTATGTTGCGCAACAAGAAGGCCTGTTTGCCAGCCAGGGCGTCCGGGTCGAATTTGTGCCGGTTGGCTCTGCACCGGAGCGCGATCAGGTGCTGGCAGCAGGTCAGGCCGATGGTGCAGTCAACGAGCTGCTGTCGGTCTTTTTCTTCAACAAAGAGACCATTCAAATGCAAGCCGTGCGCTACGCGCTTGTGCCAACCCTCAGCAGTCCCCATTTCTTCATCCTCGCCTCATCCCAAAGCGGCATCACCCGCCCGGAAGAGCTGAAGAATGTACCAATTGGCGTTTCGCAAGGCACAATCATTGAATATGTCAACGAAGGCATCCTCACCGGGCAGGGCCTTGCGCCAGAAGAAATTCAAACCATTGCCGTGCCAAAGATTGCTGACCGCATGACCCTGCTTGCCTCAGGCGAATTAAAGGCTGCCGTCATGCCCGACCCGCTTGCCGCCCTGGCTGTGCAGCAAGGCGCGGTCATCATCGCCGATGATGCTGCCTATCCACAATATGGCTTCAGCGTGCTTTCCTTCCGCAAAGAAGTGATCGAACGCGACCCGGTTGCCATTGCCGGGTTCCTGGCCGCCGTTGAACAAGCCACGCGGATGCTGAATAGCGACCCCAATTCCTACAAGGCGCTGCTCAGCGAACAAAAACTGGTTCCCGAGCCGCTGATTGCCACCTACACCATGCCCTATTTTCCGACTGCGGGCGTACCATCCGAGGCGGAATGGAACCTTGCCCTGGATTGGGCAGTTGCCAAAGGGCTGCTAAGCAGCCGTCCGGCCTATGCCGATTCGGTCAAGGGCGGCTACCTGCCGGTGCCATGATGATTGAGGTGCAAGGGCTGCGCTTTGGCTACCCGGGTGCGGCCCCGCTGTTCGAAAATTTCAGCTGGCAGGTGCAACCCGGCGAGCGCTGGGCTGTGCTTGGCTCTTCGGGCTGCGGAAAAACCACCCTGCTCTACTTGCTGGCTGGCCTGCACCGCCCGCAAGCCGGGCAAATTTGGATTGCCGGTCAGCCACTTGAACGCCCCCGACCGCAGAGCGGCCTCATCCTGCAGGATTATGGCCTGCTCCCCTGGGCAACAGTGCGCCAAAACGCAGCCCTGGGGCTGCAAGTGCGCGGCTTCTATGGCCCGGATGGCAAACACGCCCCGCGCGACTTTCGCCCCGGTCAAAATGTCACCCCCTGGCTGGAACGCCTGGGGTTGCTGCCCTTCGCCGACCAATACCCGGCGCAGCTTTCGGGCGGTCAACGCCAACGCACGGCGATTGCCCGCACCCTGGCCCTGCAGCCCGACCTGCTGCTGATGGATGAACCTTTCTCTTCGCTCGATGCCATCACCCGCGAGGCATTGCAAGACCTGACCTGTGAACTATGTCAGGAGCAAGGGCTAACCCTCGTTCTGGTAACCCATTCAATTGAGGAAGCGGTGCGGATGGGCAATCGCATCCTGCTGCCGGGCAAGCCAGGGCGCAGTTTTGAGAACCCGTTTGCTAGTTGCCAACCCGTCGCTGATGAGGCCGGGCGGGCACACCTGATTCAGCAGCTGCGCCAGGAGCTAACCACGCCATGAAACGCCGCCATCTGTTGTTTGCCAGCCTGGCCCTGCTGCTTGCCTGGTACTTGCTTGCCCTGCTGATCAACCGCCCCATTCTGCCCACACCGTTGCGTGTGATACGCGTCTTCTTCCAGGAATTGGGGCAAGGCCTGCTGCTGCATTTTGCTGCCAGCCTGGGGCGCGCCCTGGCCGGAATGCTGATTGCCGTGCTGCTGGCTGTGCCAGCCGGGCTGGGCCTTGGCGCTGCGCCGCGCCTCAACCGCTTCTTCTCCCCCATTCTCTACCTGCTCTACCCCATCCCCAAGGTTGTGCTGACGCCCATCGTTCTGCTCTTGTTGGGAATTGGCGACCTTGCCAAAATTGCCATGATCGTGCTGATTCTATTCTTCCAGGTGCTGGTGCTGGTGCGCGACCAGGCTGCTGGTTTGCCGCCGCAGCTGCTGCACAGCCTGCGCAGCCTGGGGGCGGGACGGCGCGCCCTGCTGCGCTTCGTCTATTTGCCGGCTGCGCTGCCCTCCATCCTCACTGCCCTGCGCCAATCCATTGGCACAGCGGTTGCCGTGCTGTATGTGACCGAACTGTTTGCCACCCGTTGGGGGCTAGGCTACTACATTTACTATCAGGGCAGCACCCTGCTCAACTACCCGGCCATGTATGCCGGGGTGCTTGCCATGAGCCTGCTTGGGCTGGGCCTCTACTTTGCGGTAGATGGGCTGGAACGCCGCCTCTGCCCGTGGAAATTGGCTGCCTAGCCGAAGAATGCCAGCCCGGCCCATAACAGCAAAGCAAACAAGAACGCCAATTGCCCCGAGCCAGCCAGCGCCCGGTTGAGCGCTGCACCCTCCGCAGCCCAGACCCGGCGCAAGGTCGGCCAGGCTGCCGGCAGGCAAAGCGCCGTCAGCAAGGCCCCGGGCGACAGTAGCCCGGCTGCCACACACCCGGCCACAATTGCCAGCGCCAACAGCAAAAACAGCCCATATTGGATGCGGGTTGCGGTGCGGCCAATGCGCGTTGCCAGGGTATGCTTACCGGCCATCCGGTCTGTCTCCATATCTCGCAAATTGTTGACGATCAAAATATTTGCCACCAACAGCCCCACCGAAACCGATACCCAGCCACAAACCGCGCTCCATCCCCCCGTCTGAACGTAATAACTGCCATTGACTGCCGCCAACCCAAAGAAGAGGAAGACGAACACTTCCCCCAGCCCATGATACCCCAAGGGGAATGGCCCCCCCGTATATGCAATTGCCGCCAGAATGGCTGCCAGACCAATCGCCAGAATCACCCAGCCGCCCACGGCAATCAGGTATAGCCCCAATAGCGCTGCCAGCCCAAAGACAACCCACATCCCGGCCTTGACCTGCGCCGGACGCAGCAACCCGGCCTGGGTCACACGCAATGGCCCGGCAGTGCGTTGCGCATCGGCGCCGCGCTCATAATCGAACACATCGTTTGCCAGATTGCTGCCAACTTGCAACAAGAGCGCCGCAAGCAGCGCCGCCAACGCTGGCAGCCAGGCAAATGCCCCGGCCTGCCAGGCCAATGCCGAACCAGCCAACACCCCGGCTGCCGCTGCCGGTAAAGTCTTTGGACGCGCCGCAAGCAGCCAAATTTTCCACCCGCTCATTGCCTCTTCTCCCAATCATCAAAATTCCTCACAGGCCTATTATAAACCGGGTATATAATTGAAGCATGGCAAATCTAACCGGTTCCCAGCGCGCCCGCTATGTTCGCAGCATGTTCAGCCGCATTGCCGGGCATTACGACCTGCTCAACCGACTGATGACCGGCGGCATGGATACACGCTGGCGCAAAGAAACCGTCCAGCGCGCCCAGCTCTTCCCCGGCGCCCGCCTGCTCGACCTGGGTTGCGGCACCGGCGACCTGGCCCGCGAGGCACGCCAGCAACAACCGCAGGCGCAAATCGTTGCTGCCGATTTCACCCTGCCGATGATGCTGGCCGGCAAAGGGCGCGGCCCGCTCGATTGGAGCGCGGCCGATGCGCTGTGTTTGCCTTTTCCCGATGCCACATTTGATGCCATCATCTCCGGTTTCTTAATGCGCAATGTCGGAGATTTGCCCGGCGCACTTTCCGAGCAGGTGCGCACCCTCAAACCCCAGGGCTGGCTGGTGATTCTCGAAACCACCCGCCCAACCCGCAACCTGCTCTGGCCCTTCATCTGGCTGCACCTGCACATTGGCATTCCTCTGCTCGGACGGCTGGTTGCCCGGCAGGGCAGCGCTTACACTTACCTGCGCGCCAGCACCGAGGCCTTCCTGCCTGCCGAAGAGTTGGCCGAGCAAATGCAGCGCGCCGGGCTATCCGAAGTTGGGTTTGAACGGCGCATGTTCGGCACCATCGCCATCCATTGGGGCAAAAAATAGTGCGGCGCTCAGGCCAGAAGGGCCTTTTTTGTGCGCCTTTTTTCGATTGCAATCAAAATCAGTGCCGCAACAAAGCAACCGCAACCAACTAGCAGCACCAGGTCACCCAGCAAGGCAAACGCCACGGCAAACAGGCCAAACGCAACCGCCACAGCCAGCCCCTGCCAATGCCCCGACAAGGAACGCAACAGCGCCCAACCATCCAGCAAGGTGCGGGCAATTGGACGCCGCGCCACCACAATCACCACCAGCATCAGGACAAGCTGAATCCACAACCCCGCTCCGCGTAACGGCAGGTTGACCAGCGCATGGGCAATCATGGTGGGCAGGAGCGAACGCGTGCGGTAAAAGATATAGCCCCAGGCCACGGCGCTCAGCAAAAGGCTGAGCATCATCCCCACGTTAAAAACGTTCAGCACCAGGTATTGACTGTGTGAAAAAGCGAACAAGAACGCCGTTGATACAATCGCTAACGGAGCGCCGAAATCTTCCTCCAGCCGGGTTTGCACATAGCCGCGGTAGAACACCTCTTCCAGAATTGGAATGAGGCCATAACTGCCAACCGCCATAAAAGCCCAAAACGCCGGCGTGCTCCAATCCAATTGATAGAGGGCCTCGCGCCATGCAATCTGCTCGCCCAGGGGCAGCAACGAATCGAGCAAAGAGAGCAGTTTGGGGAACAATTCAGCCACTGCAAACAGCAAAACCCCAACCTTCAACAATCGCCCGAATGAATGGCCTGCCAGTGTCAGGCCATGATGCGCCAAAGCGTGCCGCCGCCGCCAGCCACCAACTGCCAGCACCAACGCCATCCAGCCCGCATACTGACAAACCAACAAAACCAGCAAACGCCCGGTAATGCGCAGCAAATGCGCCTGTGTCAGGCCTGGCGTTATCTCTTGCAGGGGGTTTTGCAACGGGATGCCCAACAGGCTGCCAAACAAAGCAAACAAGGCATAGCCAAGCAATTGCCCGGCAGCATAGACGCCCAACACTTCCAAAATGGCGGCAATTTTTCGTTGAGCGGGACGAATCATTTGAGACGGGGCCATACAACTTCTCCTCGAACGGGAATATCTGTTCAGCGCTGAACGGATTCTTAACGTTCACCCCGGGCATTTTATTCGGTTTGCGGCCAATGTTGGAAGATAAATTTGACAAAAGAGGTGAAGATTGCGTATAATGGATATATCTTCTAACAGAAAGGAACGCACCATGAATCAACTCGAGCTTCACATTCCTGCCATTTCTTGCGGGCATTGTGTCCACACCATTCAAACCGAAATCGGCGACCTGCCCGGTGTACAATCTGTCCAGGGCGACCCGCAAACGAAAAAAGTACAGATCGTCTTTGGCCCGCCAACGACCGCCGAAGCCATCATCACCCTGCTGCGCGAAATTCATTACCCACCAGAAACAGCGTCTTGAATCGTCAAGAAAAACGATTTCATGATATGATTAACATGCCAGATGAGAGACTGGCGTTTCTCCTTCTCGCCTGTGGAGGACGGTTCTCCCCGTCCTCCACGCTCTTTTAATTGTGGTAGAATGAACGGCAAGACTCTTTTCAATGAGGTTGGTCCGTGACTACACCCCCCGATTTGCAAACCAAAGCCTTGTGGGCCTTACGTTTTCTTTCCGCCGATGGCGTACAGCAGGCCAATTCCGGCCATCCTGGGCTGCCGATGGGCGCCGCCGCCATTGCCTATACCATTTGGACGCGCCACCTGCGCCACAACCCGCTCAACCCGGGCTGGGTAGAGCGGGACCGCTTCATCCTCTCTGGCGGGCATGGCTCGATGCTGCTTTACAGCCTGCTGCACCTGACCGGCTATGACCTGCCGCTGAGCGAATTGCAGGCCTTCCGGCAATGGGGCAGCCGCACACCCGGCCACCCTGAAGTGGGCCTGACCGCTGGGGTCGAAGTGACGACCGGCCCGCTCGGTCAGGGATTCGCCACCGGCGTTGGCCTGGCAATTGCGGAGGCACAGCTTGCGGCGCGCTTCAACCGCCCCGGGCATGAAATCATCCGCCACTTCATTTATGCCATCGTCACCGATGGTGATTTGATGGAAGGCGTAACGTCCGAGGCCGCTTCGCTGGCCGGGCATTTGCAGCTCGGACAGCTCATCTACCTCTACGATGATAACCGCATCTCCATTGAAGGCAGCACCGACCTGGCCTTCACCGAAGACCGCGCCGCCCGGTTTGCCGCCTATGGCTGGCAGGTGCTGCATGTCGCCGATGGCAACGATGTGGAAGCATTGGATGCCGCCATCCAACAAGCCAAAACCGACCCGCGCCCCTCGCTCATCCTCTGCCGCACACACATTGGCTACGGGCTGCCCACCCGGCAGGACACAGCCAAAGCCCATGGCGAACCACCCGGCGATGCCGAACTGAACGCTGCCAAAGAGCGCGTGGGCTGGCCGATTGAGCCACGTTTTCACATCCCGGATGACGTGCTGGCCGAATATCGCAAAGCACAGGGGCGCGGCGCAGCGCTGGAAGCCGAATGGCAATTGCGCTGGAGCGCCTACCAGGCTGCTGAGCCGCAACTAGCCGCCGAGCTTGCCCGGCGTTGGGCCGCAGCGCTGCCCGAAAACTGGTCGGAGGCCCTGCCCAACTTCCCCGCCGATGCCAAAGGCATGGCAACCCGCGCCGCTTCTGGCAAGGTGTTGAATGCCCTGGCCGCCACACTGCCCGAACTGACCGGCGGCTCTGCCGATTTGGCCCCTTCCACCAACACCTTGCTACAAGGCCAGCCCTCCTTCCAGGCCAATGAACGCAACGGGCGCAACCTGCATTTTGGCGTGCGCGAACATGGGATGGGTGCTGCCATCAATGGCATGGCCCTGCATGGTGGGCTGATGCCCTATGGCGCCACCTTCCTCGTCTTTTCCGATTACATGCGCCCGGCCATTCGCCTCTCGGCACTCTCGCACATCCCCAGCATTTGGGTCTTCACCCATGATAGCATTGGCCTGGGCGAAGATGGCCCAACCCATCAACCCATTGAACACCTAGCCGCCTTGCGCGCCATCCCCAACCTGGTTGTGCTGCGCCCGGCCGATGCC
Source organism: uncultured Anaerolinea sp. (assembly GCA_964453115.1). Classification (GTDB taxonomy): domain Bacteria; phylum Chloroflexota; class Anaerolineae; order Anaerolineales; family Anaerolineaceae; genus JAIWNK01. Next base: position 44,401 of record CAYVRT010000008.1, read on the forward strand.
AACGAAACCGCCGCAGCCTGGCAGGTTGCCATTGAACGGCGACACGCCCCCACCCTGCTGGCCCTCACCCGTCAGGCCGTCCCCACCCTCGATCGGCAGCAATTCGCCCCGGCGCAAGGCCTTGCACAGGGCGCCTACGTTCTGGCCGACCTGGGCAGCCGCCCGCCCCAACTTGTGCTGATGGCCTCCGGGTCTGAAGTTTCGCTCATTGTCCAGGCCGGGCAACAACTGGCAGCGGAAGGGCTGGGCATCCGGCTGGTTTCCTTCCCTAGCTGGGAACTGTTTGCCGCACAGGCCGAGTCCTACCGCTCGGCTGTCCTGCCGCCGCACCTGCCGCGCCTGGCCGTTGAGGCCGGCGTTTCGCTCGGCTGGGAACGCTGGACGGGCGGCAACGGTGCCGTTTTGGCCCTCGACCATTTCGGGGCTTCAGCGCCCTATCAAATCCTGTATGAACAATTTGGTCTCAGCGTGCCAGCCATCCTTGAACGCGCCCGGCAATTGCTGAACAAGGGAGAGTGAACCATGCGAATCGCCATTGCCTGTGACCATGCGGGCTTTCCGCTCAAGGCAGCCGTCCTTGAAACCGTGCAGGCCGCCGGGCATACCGTGGTGGACCTTGGCACCCATAGCACCGCACCGGTAGATTACCCCGACTACGCCGAAAAGGCCGGGCGCGCCCTGCAACGCGGCGAGGCCGACCGCGCCATCCTGCTGTGCGGCTCGGGGGTTGGGGCCTGCATTGCCGCCAACAAAATGCAGGGCGTCTATGCCTGCCTGTGTCACGACACCTACTCGGCGCATCAGGGCGTGGAGCATGACAACATGAACGCCCTCTGCCTGGGCGGACGTATCATCGGCATTGAACTGGTGAAAGAAATTGTGCGCGCCTTCCTATCGGTCGAATTTTCAACCGAAGAACGGCATCATCGGCGCGTGGGAAAGATCCTGCAACTAGAAAGCGAGAGAATGACCCCATGAACAACAGTCAGAAATTATTCGCAGCCGGTCAATCCATCTGGTATGACAACATCCAACGCAGCAGCCTGAAGAACGGCGAATTGGCCGGGAAAATTGAGCGAGGTGAGATACGCGGCATCACCTCCAACCCCAGCATCTTTCATCAAGCCATTGCCAGAAGCAGCGATTATGACTCCGCCCTGCGCCCGATGGCCTGGGCTGGCTGGAATGCTGAGGAAATTTATACCCAATTGACAGTTGAGGATATTCAGGCCGCGGCCGACCTCTTCCTGCCGCTCTACCAATCCAGTCAGGGCGGAGATGGCTATGTCAGCCTGGAAGTCAGCCCATTGCTTGCCCGGCATGGCGAGGCCACCCTGGCCGAGGCGCGCCGCCTCTGGTCACTGGTAGACCGGCCCAACTTGATGATCAAAATTCCGGCCACAGCCGAAGGCCTGCCGGCCATTCGGCGCGCCATTGCGGCGGGGATGAATGTCAACGTCACACTCATCTTTGCCCTCTCACGCTATCGCGAAGTGATGGAAGCCTATCTATCCGGGCTGGAAGACCGCCTGGCTGCCGGGCTGCCGCTGGGCGGGGTTGCCTCGGTGGCCTCGTTCTTCGTCTCGCGGCTGGATAGCAAACTGGACCCGCAGCTGAACCAGCGCGGCGCAAGCGCCTTGCTGGGCAAAGCCGCGGTTGCCAACTCGCGCCTGGCCTACGAACTGTTCTGCCAAACCTTCAGCGGTGAACGCTGGCAAAAACTAGCCGCTGCCGGCGCCCAGCCGCAACGCCCGCTCTGGGCCTCCACCAGCACCAAAAACCCGGCCTACCCCGACACATTGTATGTAGATCATCTGGTCGCCGAGCAAACTGTCAACACCATTCCGCCGGCCACGCTCAAGGCCCTGCTCAAAAACGGCCAAACCCGGCCCGCCATCCTGGATCATTTGCAAGATGCCCATCAGGTGCTGGCTGATATTGAAGCCCAAGGCCTCTCGTTGGCAGAGGCCACCGCTGAACTGGAAGAGGAGGGGGTGCGCGCCTTTGGCGATGCCTTTACCGCCCTGCTGCAAACGATTGAAGAACGCCGCGCTGCCGCCCAGGCCGAACTGGCCGAACTGGCCCAGGCAATCACCGAACGGGTGAAAACCCTGGCCCAGGCCAAAGCTGCCCAACGCCTGGCCGAAAGCGACCCAACCTTCTGGACGGATGACAGCAACGCCCATGCCGAAATTCGCAACCGGCTGGGCTGGCTGCACGCACCGCAGCGCAGCCGCGCCCTGCTGCCAGAATTGAACGGCTTCCTGACCAGCTGCCAGGCCGAAGGCATCACCCATGCCCTGCTGCTTGGCATGGGCGGCTCTTCGCTCGCCCCCGAGGTGCTCAGCCTCATCGGTCACACCCAGGGCCTGAAACTCACCATCCTCGATTCCACCGACCCGGCGCAGGTGCGTGCCGCGGCCGGGCGGGCGGCCTTTGGCCGCACCCTGTTCATCGTCTCCAGCAAATCTGGCAGCACCAGCGAAGTGAATGCCTTTTTGGATTATTTCTGGTCTCGCGCCCAAAGCGCACTTGGCCCCAATCGCGCCCCGCAACACTTCATCGCCATCACCGACCCCGGCACCAGCCTGGAAAAAATGGCGCTCGAACGCCGCTTCCGCAAAGTCTTCCAGGCCGACCCGAGTGTGGGTGGGCGCTATTCTGCCCTGACCGCCTTTGGCATTGTCCCGGCAGCGCTGATGGGCCTCGACCCGGCCGCCCTGCTCGATAGCAGCCAGGCAATGGCTGCCGAATGCGCCCCCGAACAACCCGCCGGACGGAACCCCGGCCTGGTGCTTGGTGCCATCCTCGGGCAGGCCGCACTGCAAGGCCGCGACAAGCTCACCATCCTCGCCGACCCGGCGCTCAAATCTTTTGGCTCCTGGCTGGAACAGCTGATTGCTGAAAGCAGCGGCAAGCTAGGCAAAGGCATTGTGCCAGTGGACCAGGAAGCCCTCTTGGATGGGCGAAGCTATGGCCCCGACCGGCTCTTCATCTACTTGCGCCGCACGGGCGCATTGCAACCCGCCATCCGCCGCTTGCAGGCTGCCGGACAGCCCGCATTGACCCTCGACCTGCCGGATGATGTTGCGCTGGCGGCTGCCTTCTACCAGTGGGAATATGCCACCGCGATTGCTTGCGCCGTGTTGGGCGTCAATGCCTTCGATCAGCCCGATGTGCAAAGCAACAAAACCATCACCCAGCAGAAAATTAAAACCTACCAGCAAAGCGGACAACTGGATGAAGGGCAACCAACCTGGCAAGGAGCAGGCGGGCGCGTTTATGGCCCGGCCTGTAGCGGCCTGAGCAGCGCCCGCACACTGGCCGAGGTCGTGCAGTGCTTCCTCGAACAGCAGCGCCCCGGCGATTACATTGCCATCAATGCCTACCTGCCGCGCAACCCACAAATGCAGGCCCGCTTGCAACGTCTGCGCACCGCCATCCAATTGCGTTACCGGCGCGCCACAACGCTCGGCTTTGGGCCGCGTTTCCTGCATTCCACCGGCCAACTGCACAAAGGCGGCCCCAATAGCGGGCTTTTCTTGCAGATTACAGCCGACCCCGGCGTAGATTTTGATATTCCTGGGCAGGGCATGAGTTTTGGCGTGCTGGAACGCGCCCAGGCCCTCGGCGATTTAGAAGTACTGCTCCAGCGCGGGCGGCGCGCCCTGCGCATCCATCTCACCGATGGCACCCTGGAAGACCTGATCTAACCCCACCCCTGCCCTCCGCACAACGGAGGGCAGCTTATTTTATTTTAATCTAAAAAACAGGGTATAATCAAATACTTTTATTCGCCGTCGAACAACGACGGACTCGTTCATTCCACAGAGGTTAACGATGGACCTTTTTGAAAAATGTTTCGGCTATACCGAGGCCAAAGAAGCGATGCGGACAGGCATCTATCCGTTCTTCATCCCCATGACCGAAAATGAAGGCAGCGAGACGATCTTTCAGGGTCGGCGGCTGATTATGTGCGGGTCGAACAATTATCTGGGGTTGACCACGCACCCCAAGGTGCGCGAGGCGGCCAAAGCCGCCATTGACCGGTTCGGCACAAGCTGCACCGGGTCGCGCTTCCTGAACGGGACGCTCGAACTGCACGAACAGCTGGAACACGAACTGGCCGAATGGGTCGGCAAGCAGGCTGCCCTGGTCTTTTCGACCGGCATGCAAGTCAATCTTGGCACGGTCAGTTCCCTCATTGGACGGGATGATTTCGTCATCCTGGATAAAGATGACCACGCCAGCATTGTGGATGGGGCGCGCCTGGGCTATGGCAAAATTGAACGCTTCCGGCACAACGACATCTCGCACCTGGAGCGGGTTTTGAATTCCTTGCCGCAGGAAGGCGGCAAACTGCTCGTGGTGGATGGCCTGTTCAGCATGGAAGGCGACCTGGCCGACCTGCCCAACATCCTCCCGCTGGCGCGCAAGCACAACGTGCGCGTGATGGTGGATGATGCGCATGGCATGGGAGTGCTTGGGGGTGGGCGCGGCACAGCTGCACACTTCGGCATGACCGAACAGGTAGACCTGATCATGTCCACCTTCAGCAAATCGTTCGCCTCGCTGGGCGGGTTCATCGCCGGCGATGAGCCTGTCATCCACTACATCAAACACCATGCCCGGGCCCTGATCTTCAGCGCCAGCATCCCCGCCTCGAATGCCGCAGCCGCCCTGGCTGCGCTGCAAGTCATGCGCGCTGAACCAGAACGGATTGAGCGCCTCAACCAGAACGCCGAAAAAATGCGCAAAGGCTACCGCTCGCTGGGCTTCGATATCGGTCACTCTGTCACACCGGTTGTTCCAATCATCATCGGCGATGACCAGAAAACCTTCCTGATGTGGAAATTGCTATTTGAGGCCGGGGTATTTGTCAACCCAGTCATCAGTCCGGCGGTTGCCCCCGGGCGGCAGTTGCTGCGCACCAGCTACATGGCAACCCACACCGACGAACAGCTCGACCGGGTCTTAGAAATCTTTGCCCAGGTTGGCAAACAGGTTGGCGTCATCTAACAAGCTCTGAAAAAGAATGGGGCGGGCCAAACAAGCCCGCCCCATTGCATTGCTGCTCATTGAACAAAATAAATCAGCCCAATCGTATCGGGGCCGCAATGACTTGCAATGGTAGCACCGGCATAGGCTGTGTGAATCTCACCAATCTCGGCGCGTTTGCGCAATTCCTCGGCCAGGTAGCGCGCATCTTCATCACAGCCGGTGTGGGTAATGAAAACACGCTGCAAATCAATCTTGGGCAGATGGCTGCTGAAATCCTCCAGGATCGAATTGAGTGCCTTTTTGCGCGAACCGCCAATTTTCTCCTTCACGCCCAGCGTCCCATCCGGACGCACCTCAATCACCGGGCGGATGCGCAACAAGCTGCCAACAACATGCTGCATGGCCGAACAGCGCCCCCCCTTGTAGAGATAATCGAGCGTATCAATCACAAAGGTTGTGTGGAGCTTTGGCACCAAGGCTTCAATGCGCGCCTTGATTTCAGCCCCCGAAAGGCCCTCGTCGCGCAGTTCCGCAGCCTTTAGCACCAACAACCCGATTCCGCTGGAAAGATTGAACGAATCAATCACATGTACGGGCGGCAACCCTTCTGGGCGGGCCTGCGCGGCAAGCGTTGCGTTCGGTGTTGTGGCCGAAAGCCTGGCAGAAATACCAATAAAGATAATTTCGTTTGGAGAATCAAAAAACTCGATGAAATCACCCATCGGAGGGGCGGAGGTCTTTGGCAATTCACCATGTTGCTGCACTTCAGCGAACAATTCATTCAGGCTCAATTCTCCATCGCGAACGTTCCGCCCATGGATATAGACCTGTAACGGAATGACACGGATGCCAAACCGTTTCCGAAGCTCTGCACTCAGGTCAGAGCAGCTATCAGTTGTGATGTCAATCATGCTACCCTCAAAGAAAATAACAAAAACGAATGCGTTCTGTTAATTATAGCACATCCAACAAGCCCCCTTGAAAAACCAAAAATCCCTGGGCCCCCGCCAGGGATTTTTGGAGAGAGAGGAGATATGGGTTGCTTTTCACAGGCGCCGCGCCGTTGGGCGCTGCGCCGATTGTGCTGAAAGGGATGTATAGGCCGGACGGCTGGTGTAGGAAGGCTCCGGGACATATTCTGGTTCGGGGCGTTCGGCCTGCGAGGCAAGCGCGCGCGGGGCAGCCGCAACCGGATGCTGCTGCACTGGCCCGGTTGGGCGGCTGATGGGCCGCTGTGCCGGTGTGCTGACGGGGCGCGAAGCGGGTTGCACAGGTGCGGTTGCGGGGCGAGGGTAGGCGACCTGCTGTTGTGGACGAACTGGAGCAGCGGGCTGCTCCCAGGCCGCCGGGCGCACTCCCTGCTCTGCCGCAGCGCTAAACAGCCGCAGACCCGATGTGGCAAATGTGCCAATCAACAGGATGCGCGTTACCCACACAAGCAAAGCAACAAAAATGGGCGCAATGGTTGTGATGGTTGCCGGCTTAATAATCGCCGTGCTTTGCACCGTGTGACTGTGAATTGCCAGCGAAACACCCCACCAGGTCAGCAAAGCGTTCATCGTTGCTGCCAGCAGCCAGGCCCCAAACAGGAACCAGATTTCACGCTGTTCGGGCTGTTCGCTCTCAGGGATGAAGAGCCGGGCAATGCCAGCAAAATCAATCCCGCAGAAGGCAATTGCCAGAATGGCCGCCCAGGAAATCCCCAAAAAGCGTTGAGTGCCAAGCAAATCTGCCAGGGCCACATTGGTTGTGCTGAAATTGAACATCTCAAATGCCAGCAAACCCAGAACCAGCAACAAGCCGGTTAGCAGCCCTCGGTTGCGAAGCAACCACAGGCCAAGGGTATTGGGACGCAAGGAAAAGGTTTGTGTCGTACGCATGTTTCAACCTCCGAATTTTCTGAATTTTTGTTCTATTGAAACAATAATAGAACATTTATTCCATTTTGTCAATAGCATCTTTTCAAAAATTCAGCAGGAATTTTCCCACCCCGAACACCTTCTAGGCCTCGAAAATCTGGCGCACTTTCTGGTGTGTATCTACCTTCGCCAGCCCCAACACGCGGTCTTGTGCTTGCAACACCAGGCTGCCATTCGGAATCAAAAACTGATCGCCGCGCGCAACCAGCACAATCAAATAATCGGATGGCAGCTTCATTTCAAAAACTGCCTTCTGCTCGACTGCCGAACCAGGCCGCACCACCACCTCTTGCAGCACCCCTTTCCAGCCATGCAGATAGGTGGCCTCCAACGGATATTGCGGCTCTGCCGGGCTGGAATCATCCAGTTTCAGCCAGCGCGCCATCTGTGTCAGGGTTGTGCCTTGAATCAAGACCGAGCTAATCACCACAAAAAAGACAACGTTAAAAATCAGCCCCGAATCTTCCATCCCGGCCAATTGCGGGTAGGTTGCCAAAATAATTGGCACAGCCCCGCGCAGCCCCACCCAGGAGATGAAGAGCTTTTCGCGCCCCGTAAAACGAAATGGCAGCAAGGTCAAAACAATGCTGACTGGCCGGGCAACAAAGATGAGCACCAGGGCCAGCAGCAAACCGGGCAAGGCCACCGGCAACAGCTGAGTGGGAAAGACAAACAACCCCAGCGTCAGGAACATGACAATTTGGAACAACCAGGCCAGGCCATCATAGAAACGGGACAGGCTGCGCTTGTGCAAAAAGTCTTCTCGCCCCAGCGTCAGGCCCATCAAATAGACTGCCAAAAAGCTGCTCCCGCCCAAAAACGTTGTTGCCGCAAAAGCCAACAACACAACCCCCAGCGTCAAAACCGGATACAGGCCATCATAGCCCAGGCGCAGCCGGTTGATAAAAACCAGCAGCAGTTTTCCAAACAGCACACCAGCAACCCCGCCAACGAGCATCTGCTTTGCAAACAGCAGCAACAAACTCCACCCCGATTGTTCGGGCGATTGAATGAGCTGAATGAAGCCAATCGTCAAAAAAACAGCCATCGGGTCATTGCTGCCCGATTCAAATTCCAGCAGCGCCGATAAGCGCCCCTTCAGACGCACCCCCTGCGAGCGCAACACAGCAAAAACCGCCGCCGCATCTGTTGAAGAGGTAATTGCCCCAATCAACATCCCTTCCAGCAATGGGATGCTGAGCAGCCAATGCGCCGCCAGCCCAACAACAGCAGCGGTGATGAAAACCCCGGCTGTTGCCAGAGTCAGCCCCTCTTTGAAGACACTGCGGATGCCATCTGCTTTTGTATCCAGCCCGCCCGAAAACAAAATTACAGCCAGAGCAAAAAAGCCGATCCATTGTGTAATAAACGGGTTGTCAAAGTAAATTCCCCCCACCCCCTCCGAGCCTGCCAGAATGCCAATCAGCAGAAACACCAGCAATGCCGGCACGCCCAACCGGTCTGAGAGCTTACTCGCGACGGCACTGAGGATGAGCAAAACCGCCATCCCACCAAACAGCACTTCAATGGAAATATTCATTCCAACCAATCGCAAACCTCCATCCAGTTTCAGCAGCGACCTATCCCCAAAATTCGGTTTCAGAATTCATTTTGCATTATACTATCTCAACGCCAAAGTTCGCGTTTCAATTTCCATTCGAAAGGGTTTCCAGTTCATGAAAACACTACTTCTCAATGACCTTTTCGCCTGGCTGGGGCTGGCCGGCAGCCTGATTTTGCTGCTGGCCATTGGTCTGCCGCTGCCTTTCTACCGCGGCAAACAGGGTCAGCGCTATCAGATAACCAATCACTTCATCTCCGAATTGGGGGAAGTTGGCATCTCGCGCTTCGCCCGGGTTTTCAATGCAGGGCTAATCCTTGGCGGGCTGCTGCTCTTACCCTTCTGCATCGGGCTGGGAGAATCGTTGCCGGGCGTGTGGGGCAGCCTGGCTGCCGGTGCTGGTGCGCTTGCCTCGCTGGCCGCCATTGCGGTTGGCATCTTCCCGATGAACAACATGGCCGCTCACATCCCCGCCGCAACCTGGTTCTTCCGACTGGGGCTGCTGACAATTGCCCTGTTCACGGTTGCGATTGCCAATCAACCAGTCCATGCCGTTCTGATTCCGCGCCAGGTCAACGTGGTTGGGGGTTTCGCCGTCCTGGTTTATGCCAGTTTCCTCTACCTCAGCCCGCGCGACCCGCAAAGCAGCGCCGGTGAACTCGCCCCCGGGGAACAGCGCCAACGTCCACACTTCTGGCTTGTTCCAATGCTGGAATGGGCCATTTTCCTCAGCACCGTCCTCTGGTTTCTATCCGCCGCATTGAGCGTGCTGCTGCGCGAAAGATGAAAAAAAAGCCTCCCCGGAGCGCAGCGTTCCGGGGAGGTAGCCCTTTTTAGAGGGATGGCTCAGGCCATCGAGGCGTTCAAAGCATCCAGCGAGGCCGGGGTTGGACGCAGCTTCTCTGCTGGCAGACGGTTGAGCGCTGTCTCCGGCAGGTGATAGGAATCAAACAAGGCCGGCGCGCTGGGGTTAATGTAAATCAGGCCGGTCAGCAACTGCCGATTCTGGGCCGCTTCTTCCAGAACGCGAATGGCATGGAAGCGGTCTGTTGGGTCATAGTCATGTTCCAGTTTCTTCAGCACAATCATCGAACCATCGTGCAAAGTCACCTCACGGGCGCTTCCTTCTTCAAAATCTTCAATTGTGATTTCTTCGCGCGGCGGGACGTAGGAAATTTCATGCAATTGTTCCTCGTGTTCGCGCCCAAACGCGTAGGAATGGATCGAGTCATCCTGGTTGTGGAAGGTGACGCACGGGCTGATGACATCCAGCACGGCAATGCCGCGATGGCTGAAGGCTGCCTTAATCAGTTCCTTCAATTGTTTGGGGTCGCCAGCAAACGAGCGCGCCACAAAGGTCGCATTCGAGGCAATTGCTTCCAGGCACAGGTCAATGGGCATGAATGGATTGGTGCCCTGATGCTTGAGTTGCAGGCCCTTCTCAGAAGTGGCCGAAAACTGCCCCTTGGTCAGGCCATAGACGCCATTGTTTTCAACAATGTAGACCATGGGCAAATTACGGCGAATGAGGTGTTTAAACTGCCCCAGGCCAATGCTAGCCGAGTCGCCATCACCGCTCACGCCAATGCCGCGCAGCGAAGTATCGGCGAACATGGCGCCCAATGCCAGCGAGGGCATACGCCCGTGCAGGCCATTGAAGCCAAACGAACGGCTGAGGAAATAGGTTGGGCTCTTGCTGGAGCAGCCAATGCCGCTAAACTTGAGCACCGTCTCCGGCACAATATCCAGCTCATAGCAGGCTGCCACAATCTGGCTAGCAACGCCATTATGCCCACAGCCCTGGCAAAGCGTGCTAGGGGCGCCCTTGTAATCGGCCCGGCTCAGGCCAGCTGCGTTGGTCGTCGAACGAACTTCCTGATCGCTCATCTCACTTCTCCTCTTGCGACAAAATGGCATCTCGCACCCAGGCTGCCGTCAACGGCATCCCATCCATGTGCGCCGCCTTGTGCAGCGAATGACATTCAAACGGCAAATTAATCTTCAGCAGTTGCCAGAGCTGCGAATCGCGGTTGGCCTCAACCACATAGACACGCTCATGTGCCTGCACAAAATCATACACCTCATCGCTGAATGGGATGGACTTGACCCGCAGGTAATCCGTCGCCAGGCCCTGCGCCGCCAGCAAATCTTGCGCCTCCATCACCGCCGGGTCGGTTGAGCCATAGGCAATGATGCCAACTTTGGCACCTTGCTTTTGCCGGATTTCGGGTTTGGGCAAGTTATGCCGGGCAGTTTCAAACTTGCGGGCAATGCGGGCAAAGACGCGCTCCCAGGTTTGGGCATCTTCACTGTAGCGAGCATATTCATCATGCCCGGTGCCGCGCGCAAAATAGGCGCTGCGCGGGTGACGATTGCCCGGCAGGGTGCGATAGGGAATGCCATCGCCATCCACATCCAGGTAACGGCCCCAATCGCCATTGCGATCAGCAAACATTTTCTCCAGGTCTTCTTCCCACAGCACTTTGCCGCGCTGAATTGGCGTATCGGGATAGCGGAACTTGGGCGTCATCCATTGATTCATACCCAGGTCGAGGTCGGTCATCACAATCACCGGTGTTTGATACTGCTCAGCAATATCAAGCGCCCGCCAGCCAAATTCAAAGCATTCATTAACCGAGCCGGGGATGAGGATGATGAACTGTGTGTCGCCATGGCTGAGGAAATAGGCCTCGGTCATGTCGCATTGGGCTGTACGGGTTGGCAGGCCCGTGCTTGGGCCAACGCGCTGCACATCCCAGACCACGAGTGGCACCTCGGCATAGTAAGCCAGGCCAAGATATTCGGCCATCAGGCTCAAACCTGGCCCAGAAGTCGAGGTCATTGCCCGCAAGCCGGCCCAGCCAGCGCCGACCACCATGCCAATTGCTGCCAATTCATCTTCCGCCTGCACCACCGCATAGGTCTGCTTGCCGGTTTCGGGGTCTGTGCGCAGCGAAGGGCCATAATCCTGAAAGGCCTCTGCCAGGGTTGAGGCAGGGGTAATTGGGTACCAGCCGGCAAACTGCATACCGCCATACAGTGCGCCAATGGCAGCTGTGGTATTGCCATCCGCCATCACATAGCCCTCGGTAGCGTTCATTCGCGCCACGCGGTAGGCATCCCGTTTTTCCAGGTTGGCAGCTGCCCAATCAAATGCCGCCTTGACCATGCCAAAATTGGAGGCGATTGGCTTTTCCTTGCCCTTGAAATGATAGTGAATGGCCTTATAAATTTCATCCAGTTCAATTCCAATCACATAGGCCAACACGCCAACATACACCATATTGGCAATGTAATCGCGCAGTTTGGGCGACACATCAGCATCCTTAACCAGTTTCTTGACCGGCATGGGGTAGGCGATGATGTCACTGCGGGTAATGGGTGCCTTAATATCATCGGCATACAGCAGCACGCCGCCCGGCAGCAGATATTCCTGCTCTTTGGCAAACGTTGCATGATTCATGGCAATCACAATATCATCCTTTTCCACACGCGCCAGGTAACCATCCTTGCTGACGCGGATGGTATACCAGGTGGGCAACCCCTGAATGTTGGAGGGGAAGATATTCTTCCCCGAAACGGGGATGCCCATGTGAAACAGAGAACGCAGAATGATATTGTTCGCCGTTGCACTACCGGAACCGTTGACCGTGCTGACTGTAATGCAAAAGTCATTCACAATCGGGGTTCCATCAAGATGGGGGTGACCTTCAGTCATGAGTAACTCCTCGAACAAATTGAGAAATTCGGAACGGTATCTCTCACTCAAAACTTTGCGAGCGCGGCGGTGTTGCCCGCTCGGAAATCAAATGCATGTGTTCTGTCAGGGCGCGGTAGCCCTCATCCAACCGCCCGGCATCAATCGCCTCAACCAGGCGTTGATGATATTGCCAAACCCGCCGCAAATAATCCAAATCGGTGTAAACGTTCAGGCCAATGGCTTCATACAAATCCCAATAGGCCGCCAACAGCCCGCTGACAAACGGGTTTTCGAGACGCCGGTAAATGCACAGATGCAATTGGCGATGTTCCTGATGCGGAATTTGCACCGGCAGCCCGCCCAGCTTGTTCCAAGCACTGCGCACCAATTCTTTCAATTCGGCCCGGTCTTCCTCCGTCAGGCGGCTGACAGCCTCGTACCAATAGGCCATTTCGACATGGGCGCGCAAATCGGCAAATGCAGCAAATGCCGTCTCGCTGATGGTTGCAGCATATTGCACACTGCGCAGGACGGCTGGCTCAAAGGTATAGGGGGCTCGACGGATGCCGGTCTTGGGACGCACCTCAACGAAGCCCAGCGCCCGCGCCACTTCCAATTGCTCACGCAGGGTCGCGATGCTAATTCCCAGGCTGCGGCTAAGCTCGGCCAGTGAGGGCAGCCGCTCTCCAGCTTCGGGTTTCAGTTGGGCAAGGTATTGTAAAAACTCGGATGGTTCAATCGGCATGGTGCCAAACCCAATTAATCAGATTATTCTGACCATTGCAGTATAGCACGCCGCTTAAGGGGCTGTCAAGTGACTTTCGTCCAGAAAAGCCGCCTCACACCAGGCCGAGAGCGTCCGGCAACTCCATCAATGCCCGTCCAAGGCGCGTGCCGGCCCAGGTGAGCAGGCTGCCATCCAAGAAATAGACCCGTCCCTGCCGCACGGCCTGCGTGCGGGCAAATGTTTTCATCAGCTGCTGACGGTGTTCCTCCGCAAATGCAAACGGCTCATTCGGCAGCAAAATCACCTCCGGGTCCGCCCGCAGCACTTCATCTTTGGTCAAGCGCGGGTAGCGCACATCGCGCCCAACCAGCTCTTCTGGCTCACCCAGCCCCAAATCGGCCTCCAATGGATAGCGGCGCTGCCGCTCCGCAAACACATTCTGTCCGCCAAACAGGCCCAACAAGTCGCTGCAATAGGTGTCCTGATTAAAGGTCATCCACCAGGTGCGCCCCGCCAGCACATCCTGCCAGATGGGGCAAAAATAGCGCCATGGCTCAAAGTCATCCGCCGTCCACTCGCAGCGTTCCAGCGCCTCTTCCAGCAGGCGCACGCGCTGTGCTGCGGCATCACTCCGAAAGATGCCAACCATGCGCCACAGCATCTGCACGACCTCGCGCACGCAATGGGGGGTGACCACCCAAACCGGCACCCCGCCGCGCTGCAAAGCAGCGACCGTCGAAAAGCCATTCTCATCCCGGCTGGCAATCACCAAATCGGGGCGCAGTGCCAGAATATCGCCCAGCCGGGCATCTTTTGGCCCGCCAACATGCGGCAGGCGCTGCGCAGCCACTGGCGCAACACAATAGGTTGTGCATCCCACCACCATGCTGCCAAGGCCCAAATCGAACAGGCTCTCGGTTACCGAAGGCACCAGGCTAACCACGCGGTGCGGCGGTGAGGTTAAATCCAGCAATGCCTGTTCATCCGGGGTGTTCATTGCGCCCCCAGGCCCAGCGCCCAGCCAGCCATCAAGGCCGCAGCCTGCGGTAGTGCTGCCTCATCAAAGTCAAAACGGGGGTGGTGATGTGGGGCATTCAGCCCGCGCTCGGCGTTGGCCGAGCCAACAAATACCATGCAGCCCGGCACCACTTGCAAGAAATAGGCAAAATCCTCCGAACCCATTGTGCAATATTCCGGCACAATTTCAGCCTGCGGCAAAAGCTGCCGTGCCACGCGACGCACCTGCTCCACCGTCGCCGGGTCGTTGATGACGGGCGGCGTCAGGTCTTGCAATTCAATCGTCACGCCGCAGCCCATTGCTGCGCCCACGCCCTCTGTCACCTGATGCAAACGGCGACGCAATGTCTCGCCCACCTGCGGGCTGAACCAGCGCAAGGTGCCGCGCAGCTCTGCCTGGTCGGGAATGACATTGAATGCCTCACCCGCCCGCACACTGCAAACGCTCAGCACCGCCGCTTCGAGCGGCGCAACGTTGCGCGCCACCACACCTTGCAAGGTTGTAATCAATTGTGCCGCAGCCAGCACCGGGTCGGCGGTCTGATGTGGACTTGCGCCATGCCCGCCACGCCCTTGCAGCACAATCCGAAACACTGCCGACCCGGCCATGAAAGGCCCGGCACTTATCAGCAGCTTGCCAACCGGGAAATCATTCCATAAATGCACCGCCAATGCCGCATCAAAGGCAAGATTTTGCAATGCACCTTCAGCAAGCATCCGTTCGGCGCCGTTCAACCCCTCTTCCGCCGGTTGAAAGACCAGCAACACCGAACCAGCGAGTTCGGCGCGATGGCGCTGCAACAAACGCGCCACCGTCAAACCAATTGCCACATGTCCATCATGCCCACAGGCATGCATCCGTCCTGGCTCGCAGGAAGCATAGGCGGCGCCGGTTTGCTCTTCCACGGGCAGCGCATCCATATCAAAACGCAACAAACGGCGCGGCCCCGGCTCTCCCCCCTCCACCCAGGCGGTCACCCCCGTCTCGGCAATGCCGGTACGCGGCTCCAAACCCAAGGCGCGCAGTTCGCGCACCACCACACCCGCTGTGCGCACCTCGCGGTAGCCCAGTTCGGGATGCTGGTGCAAATCACGGCGCAGGGCCTGTGTTTCAGGGAACCATGCCAGTGCCTCTTGCAACAAATCGGCCATGCTTTGACCTCCGCAGGAAAAGAATTAACGAAAAACGACCCGCCGAAAGCTATGCTCGTAGCGCGGCATGTCGGGTGTGCTATCACTGGTATGAAAGCTGCGCTGCCGTTGATCAAAGGCCATCAGGTCATCCCCCACCTGACTGCGATGCTCATGCAATGCTCGCAAACGCAGTTCCCAGGTTTGCGTCACATCCAATTGCACGTTCGGTTGAGCCGGCAGCGAGAACCACACCTCGCGCACGGCGCAAGGCAGCAGCCCTTCTTGTAGCAATTCAGGGAAGAACATTGGGTTGCCCGCTGCTGGAAAAACCGCATCCATCACCACCTGCCCGGCAGCGCGGTGATCGGGGTGGTTAATGTAATTTTCGCTGAAGAAGAAATGGGTCGGGTCACAAGTCACAACCACATCTGGGCGTTCCTGACGCAAGACGCGCACCACCTGTCGGCGCGTTTCCAGGTCTGGCACGAGGTAGCCATCCTCAAAATCCAGGTAGCGAATGGATTGGACGCCCAAAATTGCCGCCGCGGCGCGCTGCTCGGCGCAGCGACGGGCAATCAATTCCTGTGGGTCCGCGGGCTGCTCCTTGACGCCCTTATCCCCGCGCGTCAAGAGTGCATAGCGCACCTCATGCCCGGCAGCCGTCCAACGCGCAATGGCTGCACCGCAAAAGAATTCCGGGTCATCGGGGTGTGCCAGAATGACCAGAATTCGCCGGGCCTCTTTCCAGCCCTCCGGGAAAAGCTCCTGCGCACTCATGCCTTGTCCGGTTTGGCATCCTCCAGGATTTGAAGTTCATCCACATCATAGCTGCGCACACCAACATCGGGCAGCAGGACAATCACCTTGCGCGACAGCGGAGCAACATCCACCACCTTGCCCTCACCGTTCGGGGTGCGCACCCGCTTGTTGCGCTTGGGCAGGCCGGCACGCGCCTCCACATATTGCTCATATTCATAGAACAAACAGCAGCGCAACCGCCCGCACATGCCGGTAATCTCGGTTGGGGTGAGGGAAATATTCTGCTCTTTTGCCATGCGGATGGAAATGGAACTGAAATCGGTCAGGAATTTACAGCAACAGCGCGTCTCCAGCCCACAGGCGCCCATCCCACACAGCAATTTTGCCACATCGCGCGGCCCAATTTGCCGCAATTCCACAGCAGATGGGCCAAACATGCGCTGCATGTCCTGACGCAGCGACTTGAGTTCCACTTTCTCTTCCGTCTCGGCACCAAAGAGGATCGTCAGACGGGCGCCATCAAAGCTATATTCGGCGCCCACCACCTTAATCTGCCCCAGGTGCAGTTCTGCGGCACGCTGCTTGCAGGCCTCCACAACCGCCGGTTCCTTTGCCTGCCAGGCCTGACGTTGTAACAAGTCACGCGGGGTTGCCACCCGCTCCACCACCCGTAGGCCACCTTCTGGAATTTCAGGGTTGGGGACGACCAGGACCACTTCGCCCAACTGCCAGCCACGCGTCGTTTCAACCACCACCTGATCGCCAGAGCGAATATCTGGCAGGTGTGTTGCATCGAAATGATAAATTTTACCCACTTTGGAAAAACGAATGCCCACCACCAGGGGTTGGGCGGCATCAGACATCACCGGTTCACCTCTTTATCGGCGCAGGTGCGCATCAACCGCTGTTGGTGATGATTGACCTCGCGCCGCATTTGCTGGAATTGTTCAACCAGGTCTTGATCGCTCCCCCGATAGCGCCGCACCATCTGCCTGGCACATTGCGTGCAACCGCGCATGGCACGGTAGGCATCGGAATCACAGGTCTGACAACTGCCCAGGCGCACCATCAACAGCACAAATGCCTGTTGATCCAACGGGTCGGCCTGCACAGAAGATACCCGATCCACCAATTGTTGCCACACCTCGCCGCGCAGGCCGCGCAGGCTGGGGACGACACGCAGGGGAAAGATTAATTCTGTGTCCGAATTATACATCAGTTTCCGCTCCCTTCCGCAGCAGTTTTCTTGCTCGCTTTGGCGGCGCGGGCGGCATCTTCGCGGGCGGCGTTGGTTGGGCGAATGGAAGCATAGTAGGTCGCCGAGCGCATCAAACGCTGCTTATCAAAAATGTGATGCTCCAGCCGGTTAACGCTGGCAATTTCATAGTCATGGTCCATGCGAATGGCATCAAAAGGACAATATTCAGCGCAAAAACCGCAGTTCATGCATACGTCAATATCAATGAAAAATTCTGCCGGGCCGGTAACCGGCTTGCCGGTGACCGGGTCGGTTGCGCGCACAATCCAAATGCACTGCGGCGGGCAGGCCTTGGCGCAAATGCCACATGCTGTGCAACGCAGGTTCTTTTCCCCGGCTGGCCCTTCATCATAAACCAGAAAAGGCAGGTAGCGGAATTCCTCCGGCACGGGCAGCTTTTCCTCCGGATATTGGACGGTGACAATTCCGCGCACATCACTGCGGCGGCGCTGCTCAATGCCCTCCGGCGTGCGATAATAGCGCCTTCCGCGGCGCAAATCCTGCAAATAGGTATCGGCAAAATGCCGAAAAGTGACCCACATGCCACGCACAATACCCCAACCGTTCATCACATCCTCCTAGCGGTCCACTTCGCCCAAGACGATATCAATCGAGCCAAGCACAGCCACCACGTCGGCAATTTTCTCACCGCGCGCCATTGTCGCCAGCCCGGTCAGGTTAATAAACGAGGGCGCCCGGACATGATAACGCCAGGGATTGGGCTTGCCATTCGAAACGACATAGAAGCCAAGCTCTCCTTTGGGGCTTTCCACCCGGCCATAGGCCTCGCCAGCCGGCACGCGCACCGTGTATTGTGGCTTGCCGGCCATCACCGGGCCTTCGGGCAGGTCGCGCAGCACCTGTTGCAAAATGCGCAGGCTCTGCCGGGCCTCATCCAGGCGCAGCAAGTAACGGTCATAAATATCGCCATGATAGCGCACCGCCACATCGAAGTCAAAGCGTTCATAGATGCTATACGGGTCGGCACGCCGCACATCATATGGCACTCCCGAAGCGCGCAGCACCGGCCCGGAGGCCGAAAGCGCAATCGCCTGTACATCGCTCAGCACCCCCACGCCCTCACAGCGTCCGCGCACAATCTCATTCTTTGTCAGATATTCATCCAGTTCATCAATCTTGCGCGGCAGGCGCTCCAGCACCAATTGACGAATTTTCTCCAGCACGCCCTCGGGCAAGTCGCGCACCACGCCACCAAAGCGGAAGTAATTGCACATCATCCGCGAGCCCGAAACCGCTTCAAAAATATCCAGAATCAGTTCGCGTTCCTGAATGGCATAGAGTGCCGGGGTGAAGAAGGCGCCCAAATCATTCAGCAAAAAGCCAATCGAGAACAGATGCGTCATGACGCGCGTCAATTCCGCCATCATCACCCGCAAATACTCGGCTCGCTCGGGCGGCTGAATGCCAATCAGCTTTTCAACCGCCAGGGCATAGCCAAAATTATTTGCCATCGAGGTTGTGTAGTCCAGCCGGTCGGTAAACGGCATATTCTGCAGGAAGGTATTCCGTTCGCCAATTTTTTCATGATTGCGATGCAAATAGCCCATCACGGGCTTGAGGTCAACCACGGTTTCCCCTTCCAGGCGCACCACCATGCGGAAGACGCCATGCGTTGAAGGGTGTTGTGGCCCCAGGTTGACAATCATCGTATCCGAATCCAGGCCTTCCTGCTCTCCTGGTTGCAAGGTCTGGTAGAGAACATCTTCGCCCACTGGCTGCCAGGAATCCGGGTCAAAGCCGGGCGGGTATTGCAAATTGTCGCCATACGGATTGTCGTCTTCTACGCGGCGGGCATGACCTTCCGGCCAACGGCTCTTAAACGGTTTGACCTCCTCCTCATAGAATGGCTCGCGCCAATCCTTGCGCAAGGGGTGACCGGCAAAACCCTCCCAGAGCAAAATGCGCCGCAAGTCGGGGTGGCCGGCAAAGCGCACCCCCAGCAAATCCCACACTTCTCGCTCCTGAAATTCGGCGCCCGGATAAAGCGGGGTGAGGGCTGGCAATTGGGCATCTTGCCGACCGATTGCAACCTTTAACACCAGCGCGCTGCCACCGCTCGAACGGTAGAAATGATAAACGACCTCGATGCGGTCATCGGGGAAATAATCTACCGCAGTGACCGAGGAAAGATAATCATAACCGGCCTGATGACGCAGCCAGCGCACCACTTCCAGCAAATGCGCCGATTGCACCAGCCAGCCGCCATAGCCAGGGCGAGCATCCGCCTGCACCCAACCCGGAAACTGCTGCTCCAAAAGCAAGGCATCACTCATCCGACTCCTCCTCAATGGCGGGCTGCGCCGCCTGTTGACGGATACGCTCCAGCTTGCGCAGGTCAATCAGGTCAGGGCCTAAGACAGGCACCGGAATGGGCTGACTGGGCTGTTTGGAATACCAGCGCATTTCGCTCAGCTTTTCTTGATTCATCTTGCGCTGCAAGGTCATCAACCCATGCAACAGGGCCTGTGGGGTGGGCGGGCAGCCCGGAATGTAGACATCCACCGGCAGGAACTTATCCACCCCGGCCACCACGCTGTAGCCTTCTTTAAATGGGCCGCCGCCTGAGGCGCAGGCGCCCATTGCAAGCACATACTTTGGCTCTGACATTTGATTGTAGAGCCGCACAATTTGCGGGATCATTTTCTTCGTCACCGTGCCGGAGACAATCATCACATCACTCTGGCGCGGACTGGCGCGCATCACTTCCATGCCAAAGCGCGAAAAATCATAGCGACCGGCAGCAGTGGCAATCATCTCAATTGCACAACAGGCCAGGCCAAACATCATCGGCCAGGTGGAACTGGCACGGCTCCAATTATAGATGCGCTCCAGGGTCGTCAAGTGCACTTGCTGGCGCAGTTCTGGCGGAACATCATAGCGCGGGGTGTTCAGCGCGTCGGCAGAATCGCTCATGGCCCGATCCTTTCCCAGAAAAATCAGACGGAGAATGTCTTTTTTATTTTACCCCGGGGCGTGTGCCTGTCAAGTGTAAATGAGCGCACGGTTAGAATGCTTTTCTGCTATAATAGCCTTACCATTGTCCTTTTTCTCAACAATTAGGAGGCTGCAATGAAAATTTGGCGTTTATGGATCGGCCTGGCGCTCTTTCTCTCCCTGGCCGCACCCAGCGTTGCACAAGCACAACCACAAACCGGCACCATTTATGGCACCGTGACCGATGGCGGCGGGCATTTCTATCCGCTTTATGCCCGGCTGGAATTTTACAACCTGGATACCGGCGTTTCAACCCACACCTTCACCAATCCGGCCAACGGACAGTACGTGATGGATTTGCTGCCCGAAGGCAACGATTATTCCGTCACCGTCGCCACCTACCTGCCCGGCTATGAGACGCCCCTCATGACAATTTACGACCTGACAAGCAGCGGAGCGGAGGCCAATTTTGCCATCCCCCCCGCCCCAGGCTGCACTGCGCCGGGTTACCACCTTCAAACCTTTCAGTTCTACGACTTTGAAGCGGACTTTGGACCATTTACCGTCCAGGGCAGCAACCCAAGCTGGGAATGGGGCAGCCCCAGCGGTTCAATGACACCCCCTTCGGGCGTCAAATTATGGGCCACCAACCTGGATGGCAACTACAACAACAACGAATTCAGTTCGCTGCAAATTACCCAGGATACAGGAGCCTTAAGCAGCGGCTTCACCGTCTCCTGGTGGGACTGGTATCAATTATCGCCGATGGACAGCATTCGTGTCCTGGCCTGGAATGGCAGCACATGGCAAGAGAGGGGAGAAATTATTGGCGGCAGTTCCGGCTGGACGCAGCAGAGCATCTCATTCGACCCCAGTTTTGCGCGCAGCGATTTCAGCATTCGGTTTGAATTGCAGGACAACACTGCCGATGCGCCTGCCATGGGCTGGTACATTGACGATTTCAAGATTACCACCCCCTTCTGCGTTATGGATTCGGGCGGGCTGGTGTATGGTTACGTCAGTGACCAGGGCATGCCGCCTCAACCCGTGTTGGATGCCCAAATCACCAGCAATGGGCAGCCGCCTTTCTCGGCCCGCACCGCTCACTGGCAGGATTCACCCTACCCCGGCCTGTATGTTGGCTTTCAGATGGGCCCGCCGTTCAGCATCAACATGACTGCCAGCCATCCTTTCTATGCCCCGCAAACGCTGCCTGTCACCGTCCTCGATCACGGCATCGTCTGGGTAGATTTTGCCCTGCCCTCGGCAGTGGTGGAATTCAATGAGGGCGAATTAAGCACAATCGAACTACCTTTTTTGGGCAATGGCACAGCAACCCTGACGCTGAACAACACCGGCACATTGCCAGTCCAATTTTCCCTGCTGGAAGCACTGGATCTCAGCAGCGGGGGTAAACCGCTGCCGCTGCGCGCCCCCACAGACGCCCAAACCCTGTTCGGCTTCGACCTGGGGGAACGCGCCCTGGTCAGCTTTCAGGCCAATACGCCAGGCGACATGACCACGATCGCCACCCTGCCGGAAATGGAATTGAGCGGCGGCGACCTGTTGCTCGGCAACCCGGATTGGATCTATGCCCTGCGCCGAATGCCCGATACCAGCACCGAACTGGTCATGATCAGCACCACCCAGCCCGGACAATTCCTCTCGCTTGGTAGCGTGCAGGCACTGCCCGGACACACCTGGCAAGGCTTGACCGGCGGGATGGACGGCAATTTCTACGCCGTCTCGTTTGATGGTAGCAGTTCACAGCTCTACCGCATCAGCCCCAGCGCACAGGTCACGCCGCTAGGCGATATGCTAAACGGGTTGCGCCTGCTGGATGTTGCCATGAACCGTGAGGGGCTGCTCTACGCCCTGGATGCTGCCGCTGATATGCTGATTCAGCTTGACCCGCAAACCGGACATGCCATTCTGCCCGCCATTCCCATCCTCGGCCTGGATGTCAAAACCGAGCCACAGACGATTGAATTCAACGATCAGGATGATACCCTCTACTGGATGTCGCGCACCAATGCCTCACCCGACACCCAGTTCCGCACCCTGGCGCTGAATGGCAGCTCAATCCTGATCCAAAACCTGTGGTATGAGGCCTATGTCTGCCTGGCGGCGATTGGCGGCGGTCAGCCCGATGTTTCCTGGCTGGAGCTAAGCGCATCGCAAGGCACCGTTGCGCCCAATGAAAGCCTGGAGGTGGAAGTGCTGTTGGATCCAGAAGCGTTTGATATGCCGCCAGGCGTTTACCAGGCCAGCCTGGTTCTGATAGACAACGCCCCCGATACCCCGAACCAAAAACGGCACGGCAAGATTCCGGTCATCCTCACCATCATTGAACCCGACCTCAACTTCAATGCACCCTCTCAGGCAATGGAAGGCGACACCCTGCCCATCACCCTCACATTCGATGCCGATAGCGACATGACCGGTCACCCCATTGCCGAAGCCGCCGATATTCTCATTGACCTGCCCGCTGACCTCAGCCTGGTGAATGGGTCGTTAAGCGCCGATTATGGCGAAGTGAGCTACAACGCAGGCAACCATCAAATTCTCTGGCAAACCCCCGACCCGCTCAACGACCCGCCCGAAGTGGTCAACCTGACCTATCAGGTGCTGGTTGAAACTGGCACACACGGCCAAACCCTCACCCAACAAGCCAGCCTTTCCTACGCCGGATACAGCCAGACCAGCCAGGCCGAAACGGAGATCCTCAACCGCGCCCCGCAGCTTGACCTGCCCCTGCCCGACCAGCAAACGATCGTGCGGCGCAGCTTTGCCTACATCATCCCAGCGGGTAGTTTCAGCGATGCCGATAACGACCTGCTCACCTACACAGCAACCGGTTTGCCGCCGGGCATTTTGCTCAGCAGTAATGGCAGTTTCTCCGGCGCAGCGCAGCAAAGTGGCAGTTTTACCGTGACCGTGCGAGCAACAGACCCATTTGGTGACTATGCCGAAGATAGCTTTACGCTACGGGCATCCTCCGCCCTCTATCTGCCCGGCATTCAGCGCTAAACCGGCAAACCTTCACCGGCCTTTTTCATACCGCCGCCGCTTCAGGCGGCGGTATACATTTTCCAGTCGCCCCAACCCGGCCAGGCTGAGCAGGCAAAAGACCATGCGATGCAGCTCCGGTAGAACAGCCGGTGCGTAACAACGCAGACCGCGCCCATAGGCACGCAATGCCGCCCCGGGCTGCCCGCCATCCAACAAATAGCGCGCATTGATGCGGTGCGCCCCGCCCCAAATGGCCCGCCGATTGGCAGCAAACAAGGCCTGCAAGCCCGGCTGTGACTGCATCCAATCCACAATCCGATACGCCTCCTGCCCAAAGGCAGCTGCATGCGCCACGTTCTTGGCCGCAGGATGAAAACGCGCCGCCGCCATTGGCTGCCCCAAGTACAGCATTGACCCCATTTGGGCCAGGCGCAACCAGAGCTGATGGTCAAGCAAGTAGTGATAGGAAAGGTCAAGAAACTCGCCCTGTGCCGGTTTTGCCATCGCCAACAGCGCCGAGCGGCGAATCCAGACCCCTGGCTGCCCAACGATATGGAAGGTCATCAACTCCTGCAACCCCCACGCCCCATAGCGCATCTGATTGATGACTTTGCCCGCCCCATCCAGTGACCAGACATCGCCAAACACCAGCGCCGCATCCGGGTTTTGCTCAAAGGCCTGCAACGCCCGGCGCGCTGCGCCCGGCTGATACAAATCGTCAGAATTCAGCCAGCCAATCACATCCCCGCTTGCCCGGAGCAGCCCCTTGTTGACTGCATCCGCCTGCCCGGCATCGGGTTCTGAAACCCAGCCCGCCAGGCGGTTGGCATAGCGGCGGATGATCTCCACGCTGCCATCCTGCGAGCCGCCATCCATCACCCAGTATTCAATCGGCAGATCCTGACCAAGAACCGATTGGATCGTTTGCTCCAAATAAGCAGCCTGATTGAATGAAGGGGTGATGACTGAAACCGATACGCTCATGCAGCCCCCTTGAACAGCGTTTCGTATTCCACCTTAGGGAAGATGGTCAGCTTGCCGCCAACAGTTGCATCCAAGACCTGCCGCCCGGCCGCTTCGTAGGCGCGCCGTGCCATCGCATAGCCGCGCTCCGAAGTCTCCAGATCGGGCAGTTGCCAGCGAAAGCCATGCCCAAAATAACCCGGCGAGAAGTGATTCGGATCATCCCCCTGGGAGACAACCGTCGTATTGGGCCGGCCCTGCGTGCTAACAAAGTTGTGATCCACACCGATCAGAATCACCTGCTGAAAGCCCATATAAAAAGCCAGTTGCAGTGCCACATTCGTCACGGTTGCCCCCTCCCAAATGCGTTGCCGGGCATCGCGCTGGAAGATGGGCCCCGTGTAGGATGTATGCAGAAAATAGAGATCCGGGGCGGGGTGCAGCCAACGCCGCGCCCGCCAGGCAAAGAAGCGCGGCATATTCAATGTTTGCAATTCGGCAGCCGATTGCTCAATCACCAGGTCGTTAATCGAAACCAGGTATGTGGTCTGAAAACCAAACTCAGCAAAGGCCAAAAAAATGCGGTTCAGCCCAATGGTAACTTCGTTTTTCAGGCGGCTCATATCCGTCTGCCGCAGGCTTGGCCCATTGCCAATCAAGAAACAGCGCTGCCCGGCATGACGGTCACGCAGTGCCGCCAGGCGTCGCACCGAGTCGCGGCGCCAGGGGTGAAAGGTGGCGCCGAGCGCCTCGGGCAAACGCCGCACCGCATCATAGGTGTATTTTGTGGCGCGAAGGAGAAAAGGGTCAACCGCAGGTTTCATCAGGTTCACTCCGTTGAGAGACGAGCTGTTGCGCCACCATCCACAATCATCGCCTGTCCGGTCATGAAGGAGGATTGGGTTGAATCGGCCAGGAAGTAAATGGCACGGGCAATTTCCTCTGGCAGCCCCACACGGCCATTAACCGTCTTGCGCGCCAGGTTTTCCAGCCGAGCCGTCACACTCTCACCATTCAAATGCCCGCGCTGCAAACCGGCGCGCAGCATGGGCGTATCCACCGCGCCGGGCAAAATGGCATTGACGCGAATTGCATCGAGCGCAAATTCAATCGCCATGGCGCGCGTCAGTGCCAGCAATCCCCCCTTGCTGGCCGCATAGGCAGCAATGTTGGCGGAAGTCTGCACTGCATGAACGGAAGAAACATTCACCACGGCCCCCCCACCACCCGCCTTGAGCAGCGGATAGGCCAGCTTGCAGGCCAGAAACACCGAGCGCAGGTTCGATGCCATCACCGCGTCCCATTCAGCGACTGTCGTCTCAATCAGCGGTTTGGCAATTTGCAGCGCAGCGTTGTTCACCAAAGCATCGAGCGTGCCGCTGAAGGCGCGCGCCCGCTCAAAAATCACTTCCATCGCCATCGGGTCCGCAATATCGGCCTGAATGAAGGTTCCCTGGGCGGGGAAACCCTCGCCAAACGCATTTCGGTCTACACCAATCACCAGCCAATCCTGTGCGGCAAAGGTTTGCACCGTTGCCCGACCAATCCCACCGGCTGCGCCGGTAATCAGCACCACCTTGTTCATCATAGCCTCCTACGGCAAAAGATAGGGTGCAACCTGCTCCCAAAGGATGTTTTGGGAATCGGTTCGCAGATACAGAATACCATCTGGCACCCAACGTTTTAGTTCCGGCACCTGAATGCGACGATACTCTTTCAAGTAAGGCTCAGCCTCCGCATTGGTGCCAACAAAAACCTCAGAAATTACATCGGGCTTCAGCTCGCCCAAAGAGCGGCTATAATCCCACTTGTTATGTCCGGGGCGAAAGTCAATCCATTCCTGCCCAGCCGGGATGTGCATTGCCTGACGCGCAATCACGGCATCACTCTTGCCGAGCAAATCCACAGCCGGGCGCTCGGAGTAATAGGGCAGACTGCCGCCAATGACAACGGCCACGCTAGCCTGCGGGGTGGTAATGCTTTTAATATAGAGGCCCAATTCAATCGCCTTTTGCTGCCCAATGGAGTAAATGGTTGGTTTGCGCAAGAAGGCGTATTGCAGCGAATCGGTATCCAGCAAGGCATCAAAATTGATCTGGCTGAGGAGCAAAAAACCGGCCAGGGCAAGCAAGGAAATGCGTTCGGCAAGTCGCAGCCGGCTGCCGCCCTGTTTTTTCCAAAAGTCAAGCAATGCCTGACGCAAGGTTTCGGCAGCCAACATAAACAAGAGCAGATAAGCTGGCATTGCAATCGAGAAAAAGCGATTGCTGCCACCGCGATGCTCCCAGGCATCACCACCAACATAGATGCTATAGGCGGCCTGCAAGCCAAAAGTTGCTGCCAGGAGCAAACTTTCGGCGTCGCGCCGAAAAGCGAACCACAGCAACGGCAAAACAAACAGCACCAGGTTAAAATTCCAGGCAAATTTAAGAAAGACATAGGCCCCGCGCATCACACGCAGCAGCAAAGGCCCGCCAACCATCTTGAGATAATAGGTGTTGGGCAGCCACTCGCCATAGTAGGCAAAACGGGCCAGGGACTGCGCCAGCATAAAGAAAGCCAAAATCGCAGTTCCCGATGCCAGGTGCTGTTTCCAGCGCGTCCGGTCAAACCAGGCCAGCCAGGCCACAATCAGCAGGCCAAAAGCGAGCATATCCATACGCAAGAGCGTGCTGAGCCCCAACAGCAAAAACAGGCCGTGCGGCACCCGTCCAGCCGAGCGAGCGCGCAGCGCGACCCAAATGCTCCACGTCATCAGGAGCGTCAATGGAGCAACCTCATTCCCAAGCAGCGACCATTGATTGAGGGGGTAGAAAAAGGCCACCAAAAATGCGGCCCCAATCCCCACCCAGGGTTGTTGCGGTGCGAACCAATCTCCAATCCGCCGCACCACGAGCAAATTAAGCAACAAGCACAATGCCCCGGTTATTTGAATTGGCAGCGACATCAGCTGCTGTGGAATGGGCAACAGGTGAAACAAAGCCATATAAGCCACCCACAACGGATTGGAGAAGCCTTCCACCCGTTCTGCTCCCGGGTAATAAACTGCCCCTCCTCCTTGCGCCAACGTCCGCGCGTAATCCATCGAAATCATCGCATCATCAAAGAGCGAGAAATAACGCTCTCCGTTCACCACCACGCTGGATTGATAGATAAACACCGCAGCATAGATGGCATAGGCCAGCAATAACAGCGCAAACGCCACCGTTGTCCAGGAAAATTTACGCGCCATAGTGCCTCTGAACTTCCTCCCAATCCGAATGGGGAATCTCCAGTGCATCGAGCAAGTTGCGAATTGTATTCCAATGCACACGTTCCCAGGCGGCGGGGCTGGAATTGGAATTGTGCGGGGCAAGCAAAACATTCTCCATCCGCAGCAGCGGCGAATCGCCCGGCAGCGGCTCAACCTCGAACACATCCAACGCTGCACCTGCGAGCTGACCGGCCTGCAGGGCAGCCACCAGGGCTGGCTCATCCACAATTGGGCCGCGCGCTGTGTTAATCAAGACTGCCTGCGGACGCACCAGGCGCAGCGTTTCGGCACGAATCAGGTGCCAGCTGCTGGGGTTCAAATCGCAGTGCAGGCTGATGAAATCGGCCTGCGCCAAAAGCTCAGGCAGGGGCAGCATTTGCACCCCATTTTCAACCAGAAAATCGGGCGCAATCGGCACAAGGTCATTGCCCAGCAGGCGCATGCCAAAGGGGCGCGCCCGACGCAGCACCGCCTTGCCAATATTGCCAACGCCCACCACGCCCAACGTGCATTCGCTGAGCGAACGGCCAGGGATTTTCTGCCACTGCCCGGCTTTCATTGCCGCGTCCATCCAGGGCTGACGGCGGGCAAAGGCCAGCAAATAGCCCAGGGTTGTATCCGCCACCGGCAGGGTGAAAGCATTTGGCGTGTTGCGCACAGCAACCCCCAACCGCTCGGCAGCGGCCCGGTCAATCGAGTCAACCCCCGTTCCCCA
Organism: uncultured Anaerolinea sp.; assembly: GCA_964453115.1. Classification (GTDB taxonomy): domain Bacteria; phylum Chloroflexota; class Anaerolineae; order Anaerolineales; family Anaerolineaceae; genus JAIWNK01. The sequence continues at coordinate 72,375 of CAYVRT010000008.1, forward strand.
TTTGGCAATCACCCGCAAACGCGGCAGGCAAGCACGCAGCACGCGCTCACTGTAGCGGTCATCGCCGCAGATTGTGCCATCGAACTGCCCGGCATAGGCGAGCAGGTCGGCCTCTTCCAGCCGTTCACGCACCGGCGGCACAAGCAATTCCAGGCCATAGTGCGCGAAAACCGGGCGAAAGCGCTCAACAAATGGAATGAGATAGGGCGCAGAAAGCAAAATTGTTTTCACGGGTTCTTCTCCTCAATGCCATGTTCCAGGCGGTAACGCAACAACAAATCGGCAATCAAAAAATCCAGTTCCTCATCAATATCGCGCGCCTCATCCGCCGGAATCTCAAAGAGATGGGGGCGTTCACCAATCCGGTTGCGGCGCAGTTCCAGCGTTGAACGGGTGAACAGGTACAAACAAGAATTTTCCTCATAAATCGGCGGCAGGTCTTGGGTGCGCAACAAAATGGCCGGGTTGTGATTGAGCGGGCGCGCCAGTGCGTCCCACAGGCGGGTTTGCAGGCGGGTGACGCCAAACAGGGTGTCATAGGCGGGATAGGATTGCCGCAGCACTTGAATGGCACGCGAGACGGTTTGCGGTCGCAGAAGCGGATTGGTGCTATGCGTCTGCAAATACAAATCTGCCTTCACCAACCCGGTATCATACATCAAAATTTCGTTCATCGGGATCGTATCGGCCCGCAAGGCCTCCGGGCGCTCAATCAGGCGCACCGTTGGGTAATGAGCCGCAATTCCCTCCATCACCGCCGGGCTATCCGTATCCACCACCACCTGTGTAATCTCGACACAGGCCAGCAACGTATCCAGAATGTGCCGATAGAGCGGCTTGCCGGCGAGCGGGCGATAATTCTTGCCCGGCACGCGCACTGAATGGTGACGCATTGGCACCAAAGCAACAATCGTTTCAAGAGTCATGGTGTTTCTCCAAAGGCGTAAGACTGCTATAATCAATCGGCGAGAGGGAACGCTGCGGCGGTTCATCTAGCACGGGGCGCGGGTAATAGAAAGCCTGCTTCAATTGCCAGGTGAGCGGGCCAGCCTGACGGTACCCCTGATAGGTGCCGCGGAATTGCTCATAGCGAAAGCGCACAATCGCCGCGGCCTGCTGCCAGAAGGCGCCCTGCCGGGCTGCTGCCGCGAGATCGTTCCAGGCATTGCTCAACCAGAGGCGCAAAAAATCGCGCCAGCGAAAGGTCTCATTCGGATAAATCTGCTTGAAGGCCATGCCCTCGCGCCGGTAACGGTTATAAATACCGCGCCAGGTCTCCTGATGCACATGAATCACCTCGGCCTCGGCCACATAGGCAATGGCATGGCCTTGCTTCTGCGCCCAACCGGCCCAGGCCAAATCTTCCAGCCCCGGCAACAATTCATCATAGCCATGCTGCTCCCACAAGGCGCGCCGAATGGCAGCATTGGCATTGTTGCAGAACGGGTGTGCCTGTCGGCCAACGGAGCGCTCGGGGAACCAGTGCCGAAAAATTTGATGCTCGGAAAAATGGGTTGCCGTGGCGCCGCGCTGCTTGCCATAGCTGAGCGCCATCTGCGGGTCGTGAAACGGCTCCAGCAGGCGCTCCAGCCAGTCCGGGTAAACCGGATAGACATGCGCCGAGGCCATCACAACCAGCGGCGCTTCGGCCACCGCAATCCCCAAATTCAACGAGCGGCCAAAGGTAAAATCTTCGGGCCGGATTTGCAGCACCTGCACCGGAAAGCGCTCCGCAATTGCCAGTGTGGCATCGGTCGAGCCAGAATCCACCAGGATAATTTGCACATCCTGCACCGTCTGCTGTAAAATTCCCGCCAGCAGCCGCCCCAGGTGCTTTTCCTCATTATATGCGCGAATAACAACGGAACAACGTGGCATGGCTCACTCGGGTAGCAAAAAATCACCGCCGCGCAAAATGCCATCAGCAATCGTCTGCAAGACGGGCGAAGCGGATGGGGCAAAATCCTGCCAGTGGCGCGATCGGAAGCGAACAAACCCGCGCCAGATGCCGTCCTCCTCCAAATACTCGCCCAACGGCAGCGAAGTGCGGAAGAGCTGATAGTAGAGGAAGCGCCGGGCATTGTGCGCCAACTCGGGCGGCACCGCAACCGCTTCCTCACTCAAAAAGCGCTCGGCCATGCCCAGATATTCGCTGATTGTTCTGGGGAAAAAGACGGTTGGCAGCTGGGTGAAGCGCGCCTTGCCGCCGCACAACACGGCCGCGCCGAGGATGGATGCCTCCAGGCCAATGGTTGAATTGTAAATCAGGACGAATTTGGCAGCGCGAATCAAGGCATAGGAGCTAAACGGCTCATGCGCATCCACAAACAGCACATTGGGCAGGTCCTTCAATCGGTTGCGCTGCGCCCAGTCCGCCACACTTTCCAGGCTCTGCTTGCCCGGGCGGCACTCATCGGGGTGAGCGCGCAGGACAAAGAACGTCTCCGGGTGGGCGCGGATGAGACCGAGCAACGCATCCAGCCAGGCAAACATATCGCTGAAGACAACATTGGCATGGCTCTGACTCGTATCAAAAATGACGTTGGTGAAAATTGGCACAATTTGCTTATAGGGACGGACACGCTGCCAAAAATCCGGCTCCAGCCCACGCATCTCGCTCCAAAAGCGGATGCCGGCCATGGTGAAATTGCCCTGAAAACGTTGTTCCAGGTAAGAATCCAGGCGAGCAGTCTGTTCGGCATTCAATTCAAAATTTGCTGGAATGTCAATTGGGTAGGCGGTTGCCTCGCCGGGCGTGAAGTAGGCCGTGAATGGCATCAACCCCACCTCGTGCGTAAAAACCGGCAGGCCACGTTGCTGTGCCAGCCAGCGCGCCGTTGCCTCGGGGTAGAACTGCCCATTGAAGACGACCAGCGCCTGCGGATTCAGCTGATCGAGCGCCGAACGCACCCGGCGGGCCACATTCCAGGCCGAAAGAATGAATTGCCGGTAAAAAAACAGCGTGCGCTCCTCCTGCTCAAGCGTATTGCGGCGCAGCATCCAACGCAGCGCCGGCAGGGTCAAGGCGCCCAACGGCAAGCCCTCATACACAAAATTGGGCAGTTCATCCAGGCGCAGGCCCTGCAAAACCAGGTTCAGCCGTTCATCCGCTCCCCATGGCATTGGCAAGAGCGCACTATGCGCATACAGCGCCCGGCTCTGTCGCATACATACCGCACAAGGCGGCAACTGTTGCGGTCGCTCGCGGTTGCTGCCCAGCACACAGCGCGTCATCCCCGCCTGACACACCACATGTGCGGTTGGCACGCCCGCCAACCGCACCGTCCAGCTTGCAATGCGGCTAAAAGCGGCATTCAGGCTGATGGCATCCAGACGGGTCGAGGCATTGAAGAACAGCACCGGGCGGGCGCCGGTCTGCACGGGCGGAGCATGCCGCTCAACCTGGGCTGCAAGCTGCATCAGCTGCCGATTATTGCGTGCATGTTGCCAGCGTCGGCGCAATCGTTGATAATTTTGTTCCAACCAGGCGGTCAAATCTGCTCCTTCTTCACGGTTCGACAAAGCATTCGGGTGGACTGACTTCAAATTGCGTCCGCTGCCCCCAAACCGAGGAATAGCTGATGTCCTCCAACAACCCGTTTTGCTCGCCAAAACAGGCATCAAAAACGACCCGAAAGGTGTTGACCGAGGACAGGGTCGGGTAAAGCATCGGCTGCCCGGCACAGGGCAGAGAGAGGGCATTCAGCACTTCCAGCCGGGTCTGCCCATCAATTCCATGATCACCCTGAATGATGATAATCGGCGCCGGGTCGCTCTGGGTGCGAATCTCTTCAACAACCTGCGCAATCCGTCCATCCAAATAGGTCACTGCCGCCAAATAGCCTTCATGCTTCTGCTCTTCCGGCCAGACGCGGAAGGAGCCATCTGCCGCCAGAACATAGGGATGATGGGGTGCGGTGATGTGAGCAAAAACAAACTTTGGGCCGGGCAGGTCAGCAGGGAGACGCGCCAACTGATCAAGCGTATAGTGAATGCGGCGATATTGAATTTCATCCGGCGAAATCATCTCGCCGCTCCAATCGGTCAAGCCGCCATTGCGCTCAATCGGCGCACGCAACAAGGTGGTATCCAACACCAATCCCTCAAAGGCATTCAAGGTCTGCCAGCGCTCGCGCCAATCTGTTGGCGGAGCAAAAAAGAAATCGGCATCTTGCGCCTCGTAAGCCGGGTAACCGCTCTCAAAGGCGATATAGGCATAGCCCATCTCTTCAAACTTCTGTCGCACCAGGCTGTGCCGCAAATAATGCCCATCCTCGCCGCTCCAGGAATCACCTTCTGCCGTTGCCAGGTCGGGCGCCAGTGTCTGCAAATATTGCATGTTGAGCGTTGCTGAAAGTGAAAGAGCGGTATAGGTGTAATTGGATCGGGCGCAATCTGCAATGTAAAAGCCCTGTTGGCGCAGCGGCTGCAAGAGCGGCGCATTATCAAACTGATAGTGTACGCGCAGCATGTCACTGCGCGTATGCCCATCCAAAATGATGTAATAAACGTCCGGTAAACTTTTTTCAGTACGCTGCTGAACAGCAAGACGTTCAGCACGCTGTGCCTGACGCTGCATCCGCTGTTGCTGCTCGGCCAGCGCCTGCCGGCCCTGCACAAAGCCAATCTGCCCGATCAACAACAGCACTAGGCCCAGCGAAACAAAGTTCAAAATGCGGCTCAGGTTGGTAAAAGCAGACCGGCTGCGCAGCAAGCCAATGCCGGCCACCAGGCCGAAGAATGCCCAAACCGCCAGCAGCACCGTATGCCGCCCCAACAGCACCCCGGCCACCCGCCAGCCCTCCACCAGGTTATAGATATGTCCATAACCAAAGAAAAGCAACAGCCAAATGCTGGCAAGCAAAGCCGCTCGTCCGGCACTGCGCAGCACCGCCCACAACAAGCCATACAACCCCACACCCAAGAGGCCCGCCAATAGCAAAGAGCGCCCCATGCTCATCAGCCGCTCCTGCGCCTGATTGACGCTGATTAAATACAGCACCGGGTAAAGCGCCAGCAGAACGGGGTAGAAAATCACACCTCGCGGGCGGGTAATCACACCGCTTCCCTCCGCTCAAACCAATACAGCAGGCGCTGCGATTCTTGCACTGCGCTGCGCTGACGCAACTCAAAGAACGGGGCAAAAGCTGCCTCAAGGCCTGCTGGTGTGTAATCGGGGAAAATATCCACCCGCGAAGCCAGCAAACGCTGCACCTGACTATCGTCCTTTGGCACAAACTCGATGATGAGCGCCTTGCCCAATCGGGCCAGGCTCTCGGCCAGGCGCGGCAGCGGCACATTGTTGGCAATTGCCAGATGATGCACCAGGGCCAGCGCCAGCACCAAATCTGCTGGGCCGCGCCCGGCGAGCGAGTCGCGCTCGTTGTGATCCCACCCCTGCGACGGGCTGGGGTTGGTCAAATCCATCACCAGCGGCAGCAAATGGGTCGTCTTTTCAGCCCGACAGCGGCGATAGTTCTGCTCGACTGCGCTCGGGTCAATATCAAATGAGACCGTGAAGACCTTGCGCTCACTTGCCAGACGGCTGAAGACCCCGGTGTTTGCGCCCAGGTCCCAACAAGTTTGCGGGGCAATCGCCTCCACCCAGGCAGCAATCGTCTGCCGTTTATCCTCGAAAGCTGCCGGGCTGTAATTGGTGGCATCATAGTAATCACCCCATTCTGTCCCGCCCGCCTTCCAGTTCAAGCGACGGACAGACGCTTCCAGGCTCTCCACCAGCCCGATCAATGCCATCTTACTCACGCGCTGCGCCACCGATTGGCGCTGAACCTGCCGATCGGCGTAACGACGTTGCGCATTGGCATGGATGTGAATGTGCGTTAGCAAGCCAAAATTGAGCCGGGTGCGCCCGGGCAGCAAGCAACTCGCCAGGTCAAGTGGCACACCATCCATGTACAGGCGCAGCAGCTGCCCCAAGCGCACATCCCGATAGGCCATGAGCGCCAATGGCGCCAAAAAGTGCTGGCAAAACTGCCGGTAAGCCGTCCAGGGCTGCCCTTCCACATACCGCTCAAATGAAAGTGTATCAATCAACAAGGGACGGGCATTGCGGAACTGAATGTTGTAGGCGCTCGCATCCTTGAGCGACATGCCCTTTTCCAGCGCCTTCTTCTGAATGGCTAAGGTTGCCAGGGCAGCATCCTTCAGCTGTCCAAAGCACCATTCATAGGGATAGGAAATGAAGGGAAGGCGCTCCGGCTGCAAAACGCAGGCCGCCAGTTCCGGCGCAGCCGGCAGCTGCGGCACTTCTTCGTGCCGCACCAACAGCCCGGCCTTGACGAGCGCAGCATACAACCCCGAATCCATCAACAGCCGATAGTCTTCGGCATAGTGCTGATTGACCTGCCGATACAGCACCCCATCCCGCGTGAACAGGAAACCGCTGGGGTCGCGGAATGAAGCGGCGTGGTTCATTTCTGCTCCGAATCGGCCTCGTCCTCTTCCTCAACAACTGTTTCCGCATCCTTCTTGCCAAAGAATGCCTTCAGCTTGCGCCAGTAGACCTTAATCGCCACGCCAGCGCCCAAAACCACCGCCAACAAGACCTGCACAATCAGGCTGCCTGAGCCAGGGTCAAGATAGAGGTTGCCCCCTGCAAACAATGGGTGAAATGCCATGCCGTTTCTCCTCCGAAAAAAGTTATTCGTCTTTGCTACTCACCACACGGCGTAGTTTTTTCATCGAGGGCAGCTCGCTCTCATAGACGCGCTTCTGCCCATCCCCCAGCGCCTGCTCGGTGACGCGGATGTACTTCACCATGCGCTCAAAGCCGCCCGGTTCAACCGAGGCCGCCTGGTCGCTGCCCCACATCGCCCGGTCGAGCGTGATGTGCCGTTCCACCAGGCAAGCGCCGAGCGCCACCGACACAACCGACGGAATCAGCCCCACCTCATGCCCAGAATAGCCAATTGGGCAAGGGAATTCTTTTGCCAGCATCTCAATCACGCGCAGGTTAAGCTCATCCGGGTCGCAAGGATAGGCGCTGGTCGTGTGCGTGATGATCAACCGCTCCATATCCAAAAGCGGCACGGCCGTGCGAATTTGATCCATGGTAGACATGCCTGTCGAAAGAATGACCACCCGCCCGGTGCGTTGCAAGCGGCGCAGCAAGGGGTGATCGGTCAGGGAAGCCGAAGGCACCTTGTAGGCAATTGGCTCAAACTGTTCCAAAAAGTCCACTGCTTCCTCATCCCAAACCGAGGCAAACCAATCAATGCCCAGTTCTTTGCAATAACGGTCAATCTCGCGGTATTCTTCCGCTCCAAACTCAACCTTGTAGCGATAGTCCAGATAGCTAATATAGCCCCAGGGCGTCTCGCGCATCTGATTGCGCTGCTCAGGTGGCACGCATAGCTCGGGCGTGCGCTTCTGGAATTTGACCGCATCCACCCCGGCATGTTTGGCAGCGGCAATCATCTGTTTGGCAATTTCCAAATCGCCATTGTGATTAATCCCAATCTCCGCCACCACGTAGGTTGGGTATCCCACCCCCACCCAGCGTGAACCAATTTGAACTGCTTTGCTCATTGATTTCTCCTCTCCAAAATTTGATCACATAACTCGCGCACCGCGCCATAGCCGCCGCGTTGCGTCAGCACCCGGTCGGCCTGAACAGCCGCTGCCGGTTGGGCATCGGCCACCACCACCGCGCAGCCCACAATTGGGAAGCACGGCAGGTCATTGATATCATTGCCCAAATAAACCGTCTGCTGCGCAGGAATGCCGTGCTGCTGCAAGTAGCTGCGCAGCGCCTCGGCCTTATCGCCAACACCCTGCAAAACCGGTAAATTGAGCTTGCGGCAGCGCGCCGCCACAACAGGGTTGGTTTCGGTCGAAAGCACCAGCACCTGCACCCCATCCGCTCGCAAGCGGTTCAGGCCAATGCTATCACTGCGGTTCGCCGCAATGCTCTCGCGCCCGGTCTCATCCACCCAGACGCGGTTATCGGTCAAAACGCCATCAAAATCCAGCACCAAGAGTGCCACGACCTCCGGCAGGGGACGATGTGCAACAGGCCAAACCATCTCCAGCCCGCCATTCCAGGCCAGCCATTCCGCCCGCTGCCAATCCCACGGGTTATCAATATCCACTGTGTAACGCGGCTCAACCTGAACAGGCAAAATGGCCGCTCCGCTCATCGAGTTTTGTTGCAAAATGGCCGATGGACGAATGGCATCCACATGCCCGGTTTGCCAATAGACTGGCGGCAGCGCCTGACGCGGGGCATTGTATGGTTCCGCGATGCCCTCCACCGTCAAAAGTGGCTGCATTGGCCCGCCCTGTTCATCCAACCGCCACATTTTGTGCGGGTTCTGACCGGCTGGCACCACCCCGCGCACCGAATCGGCCTGCGGGTTTTGCAGCAGGAGCTGCACCGCCTCATCCACCAATTTCACCGGACGGATGGGCGAAGTGGGACGCAGCTGCACCACCACCTCAGGGCGATAGCCTTCATGTTCCGCCAGCCAGTTCAAGGCATGTTCAAAAACAGGCAAATCGAGGGTACGGTCCTGGGCCAGCTCTGCCGGGCGCAAAAAAGGCGTCTCAGCACCATAGCGCCGCCCGACCGCAGCAATTTCCTCATCGTCCGTTGAAAGCAGAACGCGCGTCACCGTCTCAGCCTGTAACCCGGCTGCAATGCTGTAGGCAATGAGCGGATGCCCGGCAAAAGAACGGATATTTTTGCGCGGAATGCCCTTTGAGCCGCCGCGCGCCGGCACAATTGCCAGAACTTCGGTACGCCTTACCATACCGTCCAGCCCCCATCCACCACCACGTTGCCGCCGGTCATATAACTTGAGGCATCCGAGGCCAGATAGAGCAGAGCGCCGTTCATCTCGTCCTGATGCGCCATGCGCCCCACAATTGTACGCGCCGAATAGGCACGCTCGAAGGTTTCGTCATGCCCATTGTAGACTCCGCCAGGCGTCAGGCAATTGGCGCGCAGTTCGCTGCCTGCATAATAGGCGGCAATGTAGCGCGTCAACCCCAACACCCCGGCCTTGGTTGCGGTGTAAAAGACCGGCTTGAATTGCGGCGGCTTGCCTGGCTTTTGGTAGATGCGCTGATCGGGCGGCACCAGCCCATAGGTCGAACAGATGTTGATGATAGAGCCTTTCCCGCCCTGCGCCACCATCTGCCGTGCCGCAGCCTGACAGCACAAAAAGATGCCCGTCAGGTTCACGTCCAGCGCCTGTTGCCAGGCTGCCAGCGGGTAGGTTTCAAAGTTGTTGTTGTGTTGCTGACCGGCATGGTCGGGGTCAAATTTGGGGTCCATCGCTGCGCTGCACACCAGCACATCCAAATGTCCCCAGTGCGCCACCGCTGCATCCACCATCGCCTGCACCGAGGCCGATTGTGTCACATCCACAGCACAGCCGGCTGCAACAGAACCTGCAGCGGACAATTCAGCAGCTACGGCCTCAGCCGCCCCGCCGTTCAAATCGGCCACCAACACTGCGGCCCCGGCCTCAGCCAGTGTGCGGCAGAACTGTCGGCCCAGCAGCCCCGCTCCACCCGTCACAATGGCTGCCCGCCCATCCAAGCGAAATTGTTCAAAAATGTTGCTCATGCGTCTCTCAAATGGTTGAAAAAGTGAGACTCCTATTTTACCACGTGACTCGCTGCATGGCGCGGGTTGCTCCTGGCACGACAAGACAGCCCCGCCCCCGTAATTTGATGGGGGAAAGCCTTGACGTTTTAATGGGGCGAGTGGGGGCTTTGCCCCCCTACACAGAGCCTTGACGTTTTAATGGGGCGAGTGGGGGCTTTGCCCCCCTACACAGAGCCTT
>CAYVRT010000008.1:82286-108009 GCA_964453115.1 uncultured Anaerolinea sp.
GACGTTTTAATGGGGCGAGTGGGGGTCGAACCCACAAGGTTTTCACCGGCGGATTTTAAGTCCGCTGCGTCTGCCGATTCCGCCATCGCCCCGGTTCTTGTATTTTACCCCGCTTGCGATAAATTTTCCAGCCCCCAAATGGAAAATTCCAATGGTTTCAGGCACAAACCACCCTGTGCAACAGGCTGCGCGGCCCCCTGCCATTGCTGCATTCCTGCCAGCGCGTTTGCCGCAAGCACCTGCTCCTGCTCCGAAAAATTCGCCAGAATCACCGCCCGCTGCTCGCCCAACCGTCGCTCAAAAACCAGCACGTGCGGGTTTTGCAGATCCATCACCATCAGCCGCCCAACCGAGAAAAGGGATTGGCGTTGGCGCAACGCAATCAAGCGCCGCAGCCCCTGATAAATCTGCCCGGCGACCGTCTCCGATTGCACACGTTGCGCATACCGCGCCCAATCGGTCACCGGACGATGCACCCAGCGGCTATCCTCGGCCTGATCAGGCTGCTGACGATAGGAATAATCGTTCAATGTTCCCACTTCATCGCCGAGATAAATCAACGGAATGCCACCAACCGTCAGAATGACACCATAAATGAGCAAGATGCGCCGGATGGCAAGCTCCACCTCGGGCGCGCCTTCCTCCTGCAGGGCTTTCTCCAGCCCGGCCAACGAAGCACACGAGCCAGAGATGCGACAATCACCCGTTTTCGGGTTTTCCTGGAAGGGCAGCCCGCGCGCAAAGCTACCCGGAAAGCGCCCGGTGTAGAAGGCATTCAAAAACTTACGGTGATCAAAGCCATTGACGCCCAAAATGGCCGCATCCTCATCTGAAAACGTCCAGCCAATATCGTCATGGCAACGCACATAATTGACCCAGGCGGTTTGGGGATGAATGGCAAAGCGCCGTGCAAGCGCCTGCGAGAGCAAACGAACCTTACGCGTCGCCAGTGAATTCCACAGCAGCGCCATCAACAACGGGTTATAGGAAAGCTGACACTCCTGCGGATCAATGTAGCGCGCCACCTCGTCCGGATGGACAATGGCCTCTGACTTGAATAACAAAGCCGGTGCGGCAATGCGCGCCACCGCATTAAAGGCCCGAATCAGGCAATGGGCCTGCGGCAAGTTCTCGCAACTCGTCCCCAATTGCTTCCAGATGAAAGCGACTGCGTCCAGCCGAATCACCTCCACGCCCTGATTGGCAAGGAAGAGCATCTCACCCGCCATGCGGTTGAAAACCAACGGGTTGGCATAGTTTAAATCCCATTGATAGGAATGAAAGGTTGTCCAAACCCAGGTTCCATCGGGCCCAATCTGTGAAAAGGCGCCCGGATGCTCATCCGGGAAGATTTCACGCAACGTTCGCTCATAGGCATCTGGCATTGTGCGGTCAGGGAAGAAGAAATACATCTCGCGCGCTTCTGCATCCCCGGCCAAGGCTGCCTTTGCCCAGGCATGTTCATTGGATGTGTGGTTAAAAACCAGGTCAACCACCAGGCTAATGCCGGCCCGGCGCAGCTCAGCCGCCAGGGCAGAGAGTTCCTCCATCGTCCCCAAGGGCGGATGCACCTCTCGATAACTACTGACGGCATATCCGCCATCGTTTTCCGGCAACGGCACCTTGAAAAACGGCATGAGGTGCAAATAGGTCAGTCCCAACTCACGAAAATAGGGGATCTGTTGCCGCACCCCTTCCAGATTGCCCGCAAAGCGATCCACATACAGCACGCCCCCCACCATACGGTGCGATTGGAACCAGGCCGGGTCTTGCTCGCGCGCCCGATCCAGTTCCTGCAACGCTTCGGGACGTTCAAACCAGGCCCGCCCCAGGGTCAAAAGCAGCTCTTCCAAATGATAAAAGAAATCATACCGTTCGTGATATAGCTCAAAATATAGCGCAAAGAGTGCAGCAAAGCGCTGTTCCAGGCGAGATTGAAACGCCCGCCAGGCCTGTGGTTGTGCAACAATCTCAGCCTGGAGCGCCTGCTCCAGGCGTGGCAACAACCGGCGCAGGCTGCGCACAGCCTCTTGCGAAAGTGAAATATCCATGGAGGTCTCCATATCGGTCAAGATGAGGCCAAAGCCGCCTGCTCGGCCAGGGCAATCGCCCCCAACACCCCGGCCCTTCCGCCCAATGCCGGTGGAATCAGGTAGGCATCTATCTGCTCGCCCACCAAAGGTGACTGCACATATCCATTCAGCAGGCTCTGCACCTTGCGGCGCACCTTTGGCAGCAACTGCGGCTGGCTGGCAACCCCGCCGCCAATGACAATCCTTTGCGGCGCCAGGGTGACGATGTAGGTCATCAGGGCCTGCGCAATGAGGTGTGCCTCCAATTCCCAGGCCGGATGCTCGGGCGGCAGCGTCTCGGCGGGCGCCCCCCAACGCTTCTCCATCGCCGGGCCAGAGGCCAGCCCCTCAAAACAATGGCCATGAAACGGGCAAATACCCGGAAACGGATCTCTTTGCGGGTCGCGCGGCAGGAGAATATGCCCCATTTCAGGATGTAAGAAGCCATGCAGCAGCTGCCCATGCACCAACACCCCGCCGCCAATGCCGGTGCCAATCGTCAGATACAAGACCGGGTCACAGCCCTGGGCTGCACCCCAGCGCGCTTCGGCCAGCGCCGCCCCATTAACATCTGTATCGAATGCAATCGGCAGTTCCAGCGCAGCTTGCAGCGGGGCAACAATTGCAGCCCCACCCCAGCCCGGCTTCGGCGTCGGCAAAATTTGCCCATAGGTTGGCGAATTGGGGCGCGGGTCAAGCGGCCCAAAGCAGGCCACTCCCAGGGCCATCAGCTGAAAGGAGCGAAAGAACGCAATCGCCTGCGCCAGTGTTTCTTGTGGGGTGGTCGTTGAGAAACGCACCTCAGCCCGAATATCCGCCGGGCCAGTGCCAACAGCACAGACAAACTTTGTCCCACCGCCTTCAATTCCACCAAACAATGCCATTGTTTGTCCCTTTCCATGGGGAATGAAATGATGCCTACAGTGCAAATTCTATCACAGGTCGCTTCTGGCGCGTTGGTCTATTCCCATTGATCTCTTGTTCGGCACAAATCTCGCCCATTGCCTTGCGATGAAATTTTCTTGCGAGTCTGGAAGAGTCGTGATATAATCTGCCCTCGCGTTGCGGAGCAAATTTGTCCCGCCGTAGGATCTCGACCAAAGGAACGAACGATGTCTCAAGAACAACTCAAAGCAATTGAAGCGCCGGTCAACCCCAACATCCCCGAACTGCGCACGGGCGATACTGTTAGCGTGCATGTCAAAATTCGCGAAGGCAATCGCGAGCGCGTCCAGGAATTCAAAGGCACGGTGCTGTACATTCACAACAACGGTGCCAATTCCACCTTCCGCGTTCGCCGGGTTGCCAGCAATGGCATTGGCGTCGAGCGCACCTTCCTGCTGCGCTCCCCGCGCATTGATAAGGTTGTTGTCGAACGGCACAACGAAGTCCGCCGCAGTCGGCTGTACTTCCTGCGCACCCGCACCGGCAAGAGCGCGCGCCTCAAGCAAAAATTTTCCTAATTTTCGGTCGCGCGGCTTTGCGATGAATGGATAGGGTGCAGCCCTGCATGGTTGCGCCCTTTTCGTTATTCTCATTTTCACGAGGTCTTCCATGCCCAACGCCCCTCTCATTGGCATCACCATTGGCCGCACCCAAAGTGCAAGCAGCCCGCTGCCCAGCGCCACCGTTTCCGAATCCTATTTGCGGGCAGTGCAAAACGCTGGCGGCATCCCCGTCCTCATCCCCGCCAGCACCTCCGCAGAACAGTTGCCCAGCCTGTTTGAGCGATTGGATGGGCTGCTCTTCACCGGCGGTGGTGATATTGACCCGCAGCGATTTGAGGGCCTGCCTCACCCCGAAATTTATGACATTGATGAGGGCCGCGACACGGTTGAATTAGGGTTGGCCCGCCTGGCCGCCGCACAAAACCGCCCATTTTTGGGAATCTGCCGCGGCATTCAAATCATCAATGTTGCCCTGGGCGGCTCGCTCTTCACGGACCTGGCTGCCCAAATGCCCGGGGCGTTGAAACACGACCATTACCCCAACATCCCGCGCGATTACCTGGCGCACAGCGTGCGCCTTGAAGCAGGCAGCCTGCTGGCGCGCAGCCTGGGCAGCAACACAGCCGAGGTGAACAGCCTGCATCACCAGGGTGTGCAGCACCTGGCAGAAGGGTTGAGCGCCTGCGCCTTTGCGCCTGATGGGCTGGTGGAAGGGGTGGAATTGCCCGATCATCGCTTTGGCCTGGGCGTGCAATGGCATCCTGAATGGCTGCAACACCTGCCCGCCATGCGGGCTTTGTTTGCCGCCTTCATTCAGGCCGCCATCAACCGGTAATGACCCGCACCGTTCCCCCCATCGGCATCTTCGATTCAGGCGTTGGTGGGCTTTCCGTCCTGCGTGCTGTGCGCGCTCGCCTGCCGCATCAGCCATTGATCTACCTTGCCGACCAGGCACGCGTCCCCTATGGCTCGCGCCCGCTGGAAGAAGTGCAGCATTTCTCCGAATGCATCACCCGCACCCTGCTTGCCCAGGGGGCCGGCAGCATTGTGGTTGCCTGCAACACAGCCTCGGCTGCCGCCCTGCAACACCTGCGCCGCACCTTTCCCGCCATTCCCTTCATCGGCATGGAACCAGCCATCAAACCGGCTGCCGAAACCACGCAAAGCGGTGTTGTCGGCGTTTTGGCAACCCCGGCCACCTTTCAGGGGGCGTTATATGCCTCGGTTGTTGAACGCTTTGCCCAGGGCGTCACTCTGCTGCAAGACACCTGCCCCGGCCTGGTGAATGCCATTGAGGCCGGACAATTGCACAGCCCGGCAACCCGCGCCATCCTCGAAGGCGCGCTACTGCCCATGCTGCAAAAAAAGATTGATACGGTTGTTCTGGGCTGCACCCATTACCCGTTTGTCATCCCATTGATTGAGGAAATTGTTGGCCCGTCGGTGCGCGTGATTGACCCAGCCCCGGCCGTCGCACGGCAGGTTGAGCGCGTCTTGCAACAACACAACCAGATTGCCACTGAAGGCAACCCGCCCCCCCTGCTCATGACCAGCGGCTCGGCCCCTGCACTGCAAGCCCTGCTGCCCATCCTGCTTGGCAGCACAGATCCCGTTCAGAGCATCACGATCGAGATGGATGATTCAGGCTGCGCGCACGCCGCGCCGCATATCCGGTGAGCAATACGGCTCCGGAAAATTAGCAATCAGCCGCGCCACGTGCTGCTGTAATTGCTGGCGCAAAAAGTCATTCGCTTCGCTATCAGTCACAAAATGATCCACCAAAAATTCGAACAAAATATTTGTCTCGCCATGTTCCAATTCATTGGCAAGCTCATAGGCCTGATCCAGGTCATGAATGCTCCGCAATAGATTATCCACCGAAGCATCCATCAATTTGGATGCGCTTAACAGCACCCGTCCATCCATAGAACGAATCGGTTGCTGCAACTCTTGGGGCGAAAGGCGTTTTTGAAAATCGCTCAGCCAACGGGCATGTTGGCCTTCTTCAGCAGCATAGGCCGCCCAAAACCTCGCCACGCTCTCCACTGCCCCAAATTTATGCTGCAAGCCCCTATACAACCGGGCAGCATTCTGCTCGGCCCGAATCGCAATCTCCAGCAAATCAGCAACGGTTAACGAATCGTCCATCCTGTAATTGATCCTAAAAAACGATGGGGCAATTTTACCAGATTTTGGAGCAAAAGCGAGTATACTGGTAGAGAAATTTCATTCGAGGAGCCGCTCATGTCAGCCGCATTTCAATTCGACCCTCACGCTGGCCGCTTTGATTTCATTCCAGCCAACGGCCCAGGCATTCAATCGGCCAGTTTGCACCTGCATTACTGGAAGGCAGGCCAACTATCCAGCGAGGCGCTGACCGGTTTTCAGCCTGCCAATTGCGCCGAACTGGCACTGCCCCCCGGTGCTGCATCCTGCCTGACGTTTGAACGCCCGGCCAATGCAGATGATCTCGCGGCCCGGCTCTGCTTTGCCCCAACCGCCGAACGGCTGTATTGGCAGCTCAGCATCACCAATCACGGCACACAGCCCTGGCGGGTGGAGCGCCTCGAGCTATTGCGCAGCAATGCGGGCTTCTACACCCATCCAAGCGATTTTTCGTTCTACAGCAATGGATGGCAATCCTGGTCGCCCAGCGCAGCCTTTCGCACCCGGCAGGCCATGCCAAAATCCATCCTGCATGGGCTGCAAACGCCCATGATTTACAACCCCGGCACCCCCACACCCCAAACCCCCGGTCAATACGCCAGCGATTTCTTCGGCGTGCTTGCCGACCGACAGGCCGGACAGGGCCTGGTGCTTGGCTTCCTTTCACAGCTGGAACAATTCGGCAGCCTGACCGCCCGGCTGGATGCAAGCCCCGAACTTCGCTTCTGGGCCAATGCGGATGGGATGGAACTGCGCCCCAACCAAACCCTGCAAAGCGATTGGGCGATGCTTGCGCCCATTCAAACCAACACGCCCGACCCGCTCGGTGCATACATTGAAACCGTTGCCAGCTGGCACAACATCCGCCTGCCCGAGGAAATTCCAGCCGGTTGGTGTTCCTGGTACGAGTTTTACCAAAAGGTAACCGAATCCGACATCCGCCGCAACCTGGAAAGCCTGGCGCGCGGGCGTGAGCGCCTGCCCATTGACCTGTTGCAAATTGACGATGGCTTTGAAGCGCAGGTGGGCGATTGGTTTGACCCGCATCCGCTCCGCTTCCCCAATGGTGTCAGCGGCCTATCCGCCGAAATCCGCCGCCGCGGGCTGACGCCCGGCCTCTGGCTAGCGCCCTTCATCGTTCACCCGGCATCGCGCCTGGCGCATCAACACCCCGACTGGTTGCTGCGCAACGAAAAAGGGCGCCCCGTCAATGCTGGCTTTGTCTGGAATGCATTTTGCCAGGCACTGGATTTGACCAACCCTGCCGCGCTGGATTACACCGCCCGCGTCATTCGCACAGCTGTTGAAGAATGGGGCTATCCCTATTTGAAGCTGGATTTTCTGTATGCTGCTGCCCTGCAAGGCCGTTATCAAGACCCAACCCGCACGCGCGCCCAGGTGTTGCGTCAGGGTATGCAGGCCCTGCGGCAGGCAGCCGGCCCGGAAACCTTCCTGCTCGGCTGCGGTGCGCCGCTTGGCTCCATGCTTGGCCTGGTGCAGGCAATGCGCATCGGCGCCGATGTGGGCGGCGATTGGCACCCGCACATCTTTGGCATTGGCCTGGGGCTGCGCGGTGAACCCTCTGTGCCATCGGCGCGCGTCTCGGTGCGCAATACCCTCACTCGCACCGCACTGCACCGCCGTTGGTGGCTGAATGACCCGGATTGTTTGCTGGTGCGCACTACCACGCACCTCAGCCTCCCCGAAGTGCAAACCCTCGCCTCGGCGATTGCGCTGAGTGGCGGCGCTTTGCTGCTTTCCGATAACCTGCCTGCCCTGCCAGAACAGCGCCGGCGGATTGCCGAAGTGCTGCTGCCAATCATTGGTCAACGCCCCTGGGTGCTGGATTGGCTGGACGACGAAACCCCCACGCGCCTGCGCCTCGATTTGCAATCCGCTGCTGGGGCATGGCACCTGCTGGCCCTCTTTCAATGGCAAGACCGCCCACACCCAATGCACTTTGACCCTCAGCAGTTTCATCTACCCGCTGATAACTATTGGGTCTCCTCTTTTTGGAATGAGCAGGTGTACAGCCTGAATACCGGTCAGGTGCTGAAACTTGGCCCCATCGCCGCGCATGGCTGCGCCCTGCTGGCTGTCCGTCCGCGACAGACGGGCAGGGCCCAATACCTGGGCAGCAATTTGCACATCTCACAGGGGCTGGAAGTGAGCCATTGGGAGGAAGGCGACCTGGTGCTTAACCTGGAATTGAGTCTGCCGCGTCATGCAGAAGGCAGCATTTTGCTCAGTTTGCCGCGCCTGCCACGCCGCACCGCTCCACCCTGGCAGGAAGTGCTGGCCGGGGTCTACCGCTTCCAGGTGCGGGTCGAACAACAAACGCTGTTCAAGGTCTGAGGGCATGACGCGCAAAAAACGTCGTTCCCCCCCCCCGCCGCCTTCCGGCGCTGCCCTGGTAGAGGATGCGCTGCAAAGCTACCGTCCATTGTTGAGCGCTGAAGATTTTGCTGCGCTGCAAGCCGAGCTGGCACGGCCATTGCGCAGCGCGCTGCGACTCAACCCGCTCAAGGCCAATCTCGAGCGCGACATCCCGCGTTGGGCCGAGCGCTATGGCTGGGATTTGCGCCCCATTCCCTATTGTTCTCTCGGCTTCTGGGTCGAGGCCGCCCAAACACCCATCAGCCAAACGCCCGAACACGCCCTGGGCTACTACTATATTCAAGATGCGGCCTCCATGCTGCCAGTTGAGTTATTTGACCTGCCGCCGGCTCCCTTACTGCTCGACCTTGCCGCCTCGCCCGGCGGCAAAACCACGCACCTGGTTGCCAAAACCGGTGATCGCGGGCTGGTCCTTGCCAACGATGCCAGCCGCAGCCGGTTGACCGCCCTGCGCATTGTTCTCAACAACTGGGGAGCAGCCTCCGCGGCCATTACCAACTTCCCGGGCGAGGCCTTTGGGGCCTGGCTGCCCAACAGCTTCGACGCCGTGCTGCTGGATGCTCCGTGCAGCATGGAAAACCTGCGCCCAACCGAAAGTCACCCCATGCGCCCCATCTCAGCCCGCGAGCGCAGCAACCTGGCCGAGCGTCAGGCGCGCCTGCTCATCAGCGCCCTGCGGGCCGTGCGCCCTGGCGGGCAGGTTGTATACTCCACCTGCACCCTGGCAGTCGAAGAAGATGAAGGTGTGCTGGAAGTCGTCCTGCGCCAACTGGGCAACGCCGTGCAGCTTGATGATGTCACATCCCGCCTGAAAGCCCCAGCCCCGGGCCTGCCGGGGAACGACCCACGCTTGCCCCTGGCCGTGCGCCTTTGGCCGCATCGCTTTGGCAGCTCTGGTTTCTTTGCCGCCCGGTTCACCCGCCTGGATGAGCTGCCGCCCCAGCCCATCACCGCCCCGCTGCCGAGCCGCCCGATTGAGCGCACCGGATGGCAGCCGCTGCCGAGCGTTGCCCTGCAACAGCTCTGCCATCAATTCGACCGGCAATATGGTTTTGACCTGCAAGCCACCCTGCTCGTCAATGGCTGGCAAGTTTGGCAATGGGGCAACAGCTATCATGCCCTGCCAGAAACCTACCTGGCGCGCTTTGCCAGCCTGCCCGTCCACGCCGTTGGACTGCCCATCGGTGAAGAAACCGGGGAAGGCCTGCTGCCCGCCCAGGAATGGGTGGCGCGTTTTGCTCCGCACTTCAGGCATGGGCGCTGTCTGATCAGCGCAGAAGAATTTGAAGCCGGACTGCGCGGGCAGCCGCTGCCCCCGCCCGACCCGGCAACAACCTGCCCTTACCCAATTGCCTTTGATGCGCAAGGCCGCCTGCTCGGTCGCACCCGGCAGGTACATGGGCAGTTAAAAGCCCTGCGGCGCTGAAAATTCACCTCAAAAATCACTTGTCTTTTCGACAAAAACGATTATACTTTTTGTGTATACAACTGTTTTAACCATTCCGGGAGGTGTTATGTCAAAAGTTCTGTTTCGCAACTGCCGCTACCTCATCAGCCGGCCATTTCCCTTCGGCGGCATCCTCGAAAACGGCGGTCTGTATATCGAAGACGCAACCATTCGCGCCATTGGTCCCTCTGCCGAAATTGAAGCCCAATTTGCTGGACAACCCGATGTTGAAATCATTGATGCCAGCCGCAAGATTGTCATGCCCGGCATGGTGGATACGCACGCCCATATCGGCGAAACGCAAATGTTCCTCATGTTCGGCTGGCTGGAATCCCCGCTGCTTGGCATCGTGGATACGGCGATTCGCGTCCTCTGGCCCGCCTACAACTGGTTCACCGAGGAAAGCGTCTACGACCTGACAATGCTTGGCCTGCTCAACAGCATCAAGTACGGCAGCACAACGGTTGCCAATGCTTTCACCTTCCCCGATGCCGTTTATCGCGCCACGGTTGATTCGGGCATTCGCTCGGCCATTCACGTTCAAATGATCACCAGCGTCCGCCTGCAAGAAGCCCGGCACGGCAAATTGCTCCCCTACATGGATGAAGATGATTATCTAGGCCTGACGGAAGATTGCATCCGCAATTACCACAACAGCCACGATGGCCGAATTCGGATCGCCGTTCACCCGAGCGCCACGTACAACTGCACCCAGCGTCTGCTGATGAAAGGCATGGAACTATCCGAAAAATACGACGTGCAATATGCCACGCACGTTGCCGAAGCGCCCGACGAGCGCACCCGTGCCGATGCCACCTGGGCCGATGAAGGCGGCGAAATTCAACACCTGCGCCGGATTGGCCTGATGACGCCGCGCACCCTCTTCTACCACGGCACAACCCTCAGTGAGGCCGAAATTGACCTGATGGCCGAGATGGGCGTTTCCCTGGCGCACTGCCCGCCAACCAATTCCATTCTGGGCAATTGTGCCTACGTCCCCTACATGCTGGAAAAAGGCGTCAAAGTTGGCCTTGGCACCGATATGCCCAACCACAACCTGTTCAGCGTCATGCTATCCGTCTCGCAGCAGCACAACATTCTGCCACGCGAAAAACGCGGCCTCTTGCCCTGGATCCCCTTCGAGCTTGCCACGATTGGCGGCGCCCGCGCCCTGCGCTGGGATGAGGAAATTGGCACCCTGGAGCCAGGCAAACGCGCCGATGTCGTCAGCATTGATATGCGCCGCGACACCCGCTTTGTTGGCCTGAATGTTGGCAACCTGCTCACCATGTTGGCTGCCAATGCCCCCGGCACCGAAGTCTCGGATAGCATGGTAAATGGCCAATTCCTGCGCCGCGATGGAAAATTCCTGCACTTCGACGAGGAAGAAATCATCAACCGGGCAGAATACTGGTGCCAAAAGTTCACCGCCGACTTGATGGAAGCCAAAGCCAAAGGCACGCCAACGTTTGAGCGTGTTCATGAGGAATATCAGCGCCTCTAGCCTGCGCCCCACAAACGAACCCATATCCTTCAGGCTGCCTTGCATCCCTAAGCAAGGCGGCCTTGTTGTTTTTCAGCTCCTGGCGTCTTCCAGGACGTGCAGCGCCAGAATGGTGACGGCCAGGGCAGCTGTTTCCATGCGCAAGATGCGCCGCCCCAGGCTGACGGGCCGCGCCCCGGCCTGTTGCGCCAATTGAACCTCAAGCGGGGCAAAGCCCCCTTCTGGCCCAACCCAGACGGCCAAACGCAGCGGCACACACAGCCCGTCCAGCGCTGCCCCCATGCCCTGCTGCCGCTCCCCCTCCCAGGCCAGCAGCTGTGCATCGTGCTGTGCGGCAGCGGCCTGCACCGCCGGGGCAAAACGCTGAGCCGAATGCAACACCGGCACACAGCCGCGCCCCGATTGCTCAGCCGCCTCGCACAAGATGCGCTCCCAGCGCTGGCGTTTGGCCTCTGCCTCGGCGGGCAGCTGCACCAGGCTGCGCTCACACACCACCGGCACAAAACCAGCTGCGCCGGCCTCGGTGCATTTTTGCAGCATCCATTCAAATTTTTCGCGCTGCGTCAGCCCCAGGTAGAGCGTCAGGCGCACACGCTGCGGCTCAGCCTCGACCCAACGCTGCTCCAATGCCACGCCCCAGGCCTGCCCATCCTCCACCACCCGCAAACAGACGCGCCATTCTTGCCCACTACCATCCAGGGCCAGCACTTCGGTGCCAGCGCGCAGCCGCAAGACGCGCGCCATCTGCCGCGCCTGCTCGGGCAAAAAATGCACCTCCTGGCCCAAAATGGCTGCCGGCGGCACAAAAAAGCGCTGCATCTCAGATGTTAAACCGAATATTGAGAATATCGCCGTCTTTGACGATATATTCCTTGCCCTCCAGGCGCAGCTTGCCACGCCCCTTAACCTCGGTCATGCCGCCCAACGACATCAGGTCATCATAAGTCACAACCTCGGCACGGATGAAACCCTTCTGCAGGTCCGAGTGAATCTCGCCCGCTGCCTCTGGCGCTGTTGCACCACGACGGACTGTCCAGGCACGTACCTCATCGGGACCAACAGTAAAGAAAGACTGCAAGCCGAGCAAGTCATAGGAGAGACGAATCATGCGGTTGAGCGATGGTTCCTCAATGCCATATTCTTCCAGGAATACCGCCATCTCCTCGGGAGGAAGCTGCGCAATCTCCATCTCCAGGCGGGCCTGCAAGGCCACCAGGCGACTGTGCTGATGATCATAGGCGAACTGCGGCACAGGCTGCCCCTCAGAAAGGTTCAGCACCACCAACATGGGCTTGCGGCTGAGCAGCCCAAACCCGGCCAGGAGCTTTTCTTCCTCGGCAGAAATTTCCACATCGCGCAGCAATTTTTCTTCGCCCAGTGCAGCGTGCAAGCGCTCAAACAGGACCACCTCGCGCTCCACCAGCCCCTTCTCGCGCCCGGCCCCCTTCTTGCGCTCCTCCGTCAAGCGTTCCAGCTTGCGCTCCACGGCAATCAAATCGTTGAGCAGAAACTCGCCATCCATCATTTGCACATCGCGCAGCGGCTCAATGCTGCCATTGGGATGAGCGACCTGCTCATTTTCGAAACAACGCACAACATGAATGAAGCCATCCATCTGCGTTAACTGATTCAGCAACGTGCCAGAAATGCCGGTTCGCGCCGCGCTACCATCCAGCCCGGCAATATCCGCATAGGTTACCTTGGCATAGATGGTTTTCTTGGGCTTAAACATTGCCGAAAGACGATCCACACGCGGGTCGGGAACATCCACAACTCCCGTATGTACTTCCATTCGGCCCGTAGCGACGCCGGTCGGCTGTGTGCCGCGCGTCAACGCATTAAAGAGGGTTGTTTTCCCCGATTGGGGAAGACCAAGAATTCCCAGGCGCATTTTCCTTGACCCTTCCGATAAAAGTGAGTATACTAGGACGTATCAGGCCGAAGTGGCGGAATAGGCAGACGCGCACGACTCAAAATCGTGTTCCGAGAGGAATGTGGGTTCGATTCCCACCTTCGGCACCTGAATTATAACACAGCCCAGGCCATTCGGCGTCTGGGCTGTTGTTTAAATCAACGCTTCACTTAACAATTCTGTGATTGCTTCTCTGCCCTTCACAAAACAGAGTATACTTGTATGCAAAGTATTTCTGTTTTTTTCTCATGCAGGCCGACCCCATGACTACCGGCTCGCTCCCCCCCCTCCCCACCCACGAGATGAAGGGCATTCTGCCCCGCAGCGCTCTAAACGAGCGCCTCAAGGCAGCCATTGAGCAAGCCCAAGAAAGCAACCTGCCATTCTCCCTCTTACTGCTCGACATTGACCATTTCAAGAGCGTCAACGATGCCTTTGGACACAGCGCCGGTGACACCGTCTTGCTGGAATTTGCGCGCCGTCTTGTGCGCCTCAGCCGCGCCAATGATCTCATTTTTCGCTACGGAGGCGATGAATTCATCATCCTCTTCCCCAACACCCCCAAACCACAGGCAGCAGCTGTGGCACAGCGCCTGCTCTCACGAATTGCCGAGCAACCCTTCCCCACTGAACCGCCCCTCCTGCTTTCCATTAGCATTGGCGTTGTTGCCTACCCGAGCGATGGACACACAGCAGAAGACCTGTTCGAAGTTGCCGACCGCCGTCACTACCAAGCCAAACGCAGCGGGCGCGGGCGCGTCGTCTCAGAAGACCCGGCCACCCCACCGCACAGCCTGACCGCCCATGTGGAAGAACCGCCGCGCCTGATTGAGCGCGACCAGGCCCTCGACCAGGTGCAACGGTTCCTGGCCGCCATCCCCGACCAACCACGCAGCCTGTTCACCCTCTACAGCCCCGAACATGGCGGGCAGTCGCGCTTTTTATCGGAAGTGCGAAAAATTGCCCGTCTGCGCGGCTATGCTGTGCTTTCGCTGCGCGGCGGCCATGCCCTCAAAGCCCGGCTCTATGGTGCGCTGGATATGGCACGCCAGGACTGGGACGGCTTGCCAGCCCCCTCGAAAGGCCTGCAAGCCCTGTTGAACGCCATCCAACAATGGTTGGTGGATAAAGGCAATGCCGGCCTGCTCATCACGCTGGATGATGCGGAACAAATTGATCAAGCCAGTCTGGATTACATCAAGCAACTCTTTCTAGAAGATACGCTGCCGAACCTGAGCCTGGTGTACGCCAATTCTCACCCCAACCTGCCCGACCCGATGGTTGAAGAAATCCTTGCCTACCTGCCCTCTGGCGCAGTCGCCATGTTGCAGCCCATTAGCCTGGCCGGGGTACGGCTATGGGTGCGGCACAGCCTGCAATGGGAAGCGCCACAAGATTTTGTGGACTGGTTACATGCCCAAACCAATGGGCTGCCTGCCATGCTGCACGCCGCGCTCCTCTATCTGGTAGAGAGCGGAATTGTGACCAGCGGCCCCGGCGGGCGAAACTGCCGGCCCGATTTCTCCAGCCTTTCGCTGGCCGAACAACTGAACGAGCAAAAGAATCGTTATTCCCCCGGTCGAACTTCCAGCAACCTGCAAACCTTCATCGGGCGCGAAGATGAGATGCGCCTGGTGCGGCAATTGCTCAAATCCCACCGCATGGTAACCATTTTGGGGCCCGGTGGGGCAGGCAAATCACGTCTGGCGCTACAAGTTGCCGCCGAAAGCCGCCGCCTGTACCGAAACGGGGCTTACCTGGTGCGCCTGGCCGCCGTCAGCGACCCAGACTACCTGCCCTCAACCCTGATTCGCGAGATGAATTTGCCCCTAAGCGGCGATACCAACCCCCGACAACAGCTTTTGCAACACTTGCAGCACAAAGAATTGTTGCTCGTGCTGGATAATTTCGAGAATGTCACCGAAGGGGCCGAGCTAATTTCCGAAATTCTTAACCAATCGAATGGAGCGCACCTGCTTGTCACCTCGCGCAACCGCCTCGACCTGGCCGAAGAACACATCCTGGAATTGAGCGGCCTGCCCTACCCGCCCGCCGATGAAATTCACATTGCCCACTACAGCTCGGTGCAATTGTTTGTGCAAAACGCCCGACGGGTGCGGAGCGATTTTACGCTCAGCAGCGAAAACGCCGACTGTGTGGCAAAAATTTGCCGCCTGGTAGGCGGAATGCCGCTTGGCATCGAACTGGCCGCCTCGTGGGTTCAAACCCTGCCCTGCGATGAAATTGCCACCCGACTGGAAGGCGGGTTGGCCTTCCTGCGTCCCTCTCAAACCGGGCTAAGCGATGAACAACGCAGCATGATGGCTGTCTTCGACACCTTTTGGGAATCGCTTTCCACCACCGAGCAAAACACCGTCTGCCAGTTATCGGTCTTCAAAGGACGGTTCAGTGACGATGCCGCACGCGGCGTTGCCAATGCCTCTTCCTTCTTTCTCGAAGCACTGGTTGCACGTTCCTTCCTGCGCCGCACGCTGCGCGGGCGCTACGAGCTGCACGAACTGCTGCGCCAATATGCTGCGGAACGGCTGATTGAGCAGCCCTGGCTGTTGAATGCTGCGCTCGATCAACACCGCAGCTTCTACCTCGAATTTTTGCAACGTCGCAAACCGCTCCTCGCCCAGGACCCCAAAGTCATTGATGAAATGGAGGCCGACCTGGAGAACCTGCGCGCCGCTCTGCGGCGCGCCATTGAGCAACAGCACAGCCCCGGCTTTGAGGCGCTTCTGGTCTTCACCTCTTTTTGTCAGCGCACCGGCAACTTGCACGAGGGCCTCTCCTTTGTCGAACGCGCCATCCAAGCCCTGCGCACAAACCCTCAGCCATCTCTGTTTCTCGGACGCGCCCTGCAACAAAAGGCCAGCTTCCTTGCCTGGCTCAACCAGAACGAAGAGGCCATCGCCTGCGCCAGAGAAGCGCTGCAAATTGCCGCCGACCTTGGCAACCTGCCCCTGGAAGCCGAGGCCCGCCGCTCCCTGGGGCAAATCCTCTTCCAGACTTCTGATTACGCAGCCGCGCGCGCCGAACTGGAAAACGCCCTGTTTCTCGCCCGTCAGGAAGACCTGCCCCTGCTGGAAGCCGAAATCCTGCTTAACCTGGGCAATGTCACCCTCGACCTGGATGTTGGCCGGTTGGAGCTGGCGCAGGATGCCTATGCTCAGGCACTGGCTATTTTTCGCCGCCTCAACAACCTCAGCCGGCAATGCGGCGCGCTCAACAATCTGGGGCTGGTTGCACTCTACCACGACGACTATCAAATTGCCCAAACCTATTTCGAGCAAAACCTGCTCCTGGCGCGCAGCATCAATGACCGTCTCTCGCAAGGTTCGGCGCTGATCAACCTTGGCACCGTTGCTGGTTTTCAACGCCGTTTCACCGCTGCCAAACAATATCTACTTGAGGCACGCACCCTGTTGCACACCATTGGCGCCCGTCAGGATGAGGGCATCGCCATCTGGACTTTGGGATTTGTCCACCTCTTCAGCGGCGATTTTGGCGGAGCGCAGCTCTTCTTGGAGCAAAGCCTGGAATTGATGCGCGAGATTCGCAGCCGGGCGAGCGAATGCCGCATTTATGCCGACCTGGGTCTGCTCGCTTTTTATGAGGGGCGCTATCTGGCCGGGCGTGACCTGAGCCGCCAAACCCTGCTCATGGCCGATGAACTGGGCATTCGCGATACCAGCGGCTATGCCCTGACCAGCCTGGGACATTGTCTGGCTGCCCTGGGCAAAAACGAAGAAGCCCAAATGGCCTACCATCAGGCCGAAAAGCTATTCGCCAGCATTGGTCGCCCCTTTGCCAGCATTGATCCGCTGGCCGGGTTGGCGCAACTCTACCAGTCACAGGATTCTCGGCTGCGCGCCCTGGGCTGTACCGAAAAGATTCTCGACCTGCTGCGGCGGGCCGAGGCAGGCGGCAGCCTCTCGAACGAATTGTGTGGACTGATTGAGCCAAGCCGGGCCTATTTGGCATGTGCGCAAACCCTGCGCGCCATTGGCGATGAACGTGCCGCACAGATCCTGCTCGAGGGGCTGAAACAACTGAATGGCTGGGCAAATGCAATTGAAAACCTTGCCCTGCGTCAGGCCTTTCTCGAAAACATCCCGCCCAACCGTCTCTTGCTGGAAGAGGCGCGGCAGCACCTTCCACAATCCGGAGTATAACCACAACCGATGGATAAACAAAGTCGCGCCCTCTTTGACGCAGCCATTCTGAACGAAGCCTGCATCCGTTTTGGCATTCATCCCAACCAGGCCCAATTGCTGGATGGTTTTGAAAATCAGCTCTTTGAATGCTCGCGCCAGAATGGGCCCGTCATTCTACGCATTGCTCACAGCCTGCACCGTTCGCCCAGCCAAACCGAGGCCGAATTGGATTGGCTGCGCCACCTTAAGGCACATCAGGTTCGCGTCGCTGGGCCTTTGGCCTCAGAGCGCGGGGCATGGGTCGAAGTGCTGCCCGCCCGTGATGGTTCCTGTTTTTCAGCGGCCTGCTTTGAAAAAGCTGCCGGGCGCCACCCGCGCCGCGCAGACTGGACACCCGAATTATTCGAACAAATGGGGCGGCTGATGGGCCATATGCATCGCCTGGCGCGCACCTACACCCCACAAGCCGCCCGCCCGCATTGGCACGCGGAGCAAATCAACTTTGCGGCGCGCTATTTGCCGCCTGGCAATCAGGCGGTGATCGAACAGCACAATCAACTGCTGGAACACTTGCTTGCCCTGCCAACCACACCCGAACAATATGGCCTGATTCATCAGGACATGCACAGCGGCAATTTTTTCATCCATGAGGGGCAAATTACGCTCTTCGATTTTGATGATTGTGCGTATGGCGCGTATGCATATGACATTGCCATGGCCCTGTTCTACATCCTGCCGCATCACTGCACTGCACAGGAGATTCCGCTGGCGCGCAATTTCCTGCAACCCTTCCTGCAAGGCTACCACCTGGAAAACGACCTGCCGCTCAATTGCCTGGCCCACATTCCAGCCTTCCTCAAGCTGCGCGAGATTGATTTATACGTTGCCATTCACCGCAGCCTGGATTTGAACGACCTGGATGCCTGGTGCGCCAGTTTTATGGACGGGCGAAAAGAACATATCGAAGCTGGATTGCCCTACCTAGTGACAGAGGAAGAATTTCTGCAACAGGTTGTGATATGACCCCACCCGAGAAACGACCCTGGGTGCGCTGGCGCGAGCAACGGCGGCAGGCCGCCCGGCGCATGACCGAAGCCCTGCAACCCTATCGCCTGGCAGCCCTGTTGGAACGCATTCAAACACGCCGCCTGGAAGAGGCCGAGACACCCCCAACGCCCCAAAGCACACAGCCCGGATGCGCGCTGCTGATCCTCAACCCCGTTTCCGGGTTGGTTAGCCCGGCCATTCGGCGCCGCAAATTTGAGCAGCACTTTGCCCGCCGCGGCTGGCAATTTGAAATTTACGAAACCACCGGCAAGGAAGACCTGCCAGCCCTGATTCGGGAACGGGTGGAGGCCGGGCTGGATTTGCTGGTCACCTCCGGCGGCGATGGCACCATCTCCGCCGCAGCCACCGGCTTGCTTGGCAGCCAGGTACCGCTCGGCATCCTGCCCACCGGCACAGGCAACATGTTCGCACGCGACCTGGGCATTCCCTTCGACCTCGACCAGGCCATGGAACTGATCACCGGCGAACACGCCATTCGTCGCATTGATCTAATGCAAACCCAGGGGCGCGCACTGGTGATGAACCTGAGCATTGGCTTCACTGCCCAAACCATCCGCCAAACCGACCGGGCGCTCAAACAGCGGCTGGGCATGATTGCCTATGTGGGTGTGGGGGCAGCAAATTTGCTTGGCTTGCGTTTGCAGCCTTTTCGCATCCGGGTAGATGGACGGTCTGTGCGGGTGCGCGCCTCCGAACTGATGGTTGCCAACTCGAGCCTGATTGGCATCCGCAACCTGCCGCCGGATATTGTCATTGAACCCGATGATGGCTTTGTGCAAATTTGCACCATTCGCGCCAAAACTGCGCTCGATTGGCTGGCAGTGCTTGGCAACATCATTGCCAGACGCCCCGAGCGCAACCCGCATGTCCACTGCCTGACCGCCACGCGCAACATCCAAATCGTCACCAAACGGCGCATGTGCGTCCAGGGGGATGGTGAACTGCTCGGCGAGACGCCGGTTGAAATTCAGATTCTGCCAGCGGCACTGCCCATCATCGTCCCGGCACAGCGCCCCGGGCTATGGGTCGAACGGGTGCGGCAGTTACTCAACGTCACACAGGGCAACATTCTGCCGCCACACGCCTAAGCCGATTGCACCAGGCGGCGATATTCGGGAGAGGCCGCATATTGACGCAGTTTTTGAATGCGGCGCACAATCATCGGGTGGGTTGCCAGCGTTTCCGAAAGCAAGTTGCTCAACGAATCATCCTGCTGTTCAATCATTGCCAGGGCATGTTTCAATTCAGCCTGCGTGTTGATGTCGCCAACCACCAGCTGCACCAGGGCCGAAATGGATTTGTTCAAATTTCCGCAGGCAATCAGCCCGGCACGGTCTGCCGAATATTCGCAGGCACGGTTCCACCAGCGAAAGACAAACACCAGCAAAAAGGCCGCTCCAAGCGGCATGGGCACACCGGCCATCCCACCCACCAGCGTGTTCAGCCAGGTGTGCCCCAAGGCCACATGTCCAAGCTCATGCCCAACAATGAAACGCATCTCATCCGCATCCATCACATCAAAGAGCGAAGAATGCAACACCACCACATTCGGGTCTGCCAGGCCAAAGGTGTAGGCATTCAACTCGCGGCGGCGAATGACAAAAGTCTGCACCGGCCCAACACGCAGCCTAGCACGGCACTCTTCCACCAACGCCGCCAGCCCGGGCAAAGCCTGGGGGGTGACAGATTGCGCCGCCTGCATCAACTGCTGATGGTGAGCGCGATTGGCCTGCCCGGCAAAAAAGACCAGCACCAGCACCAACAACGGGCTGAGGCAAAGGGTTGGCACCGAAGTGAGCAACAGCGCCACCACAATCAGCAACAGGGTGACAATCAGAATCAGCGTTTCGTTGGCATAGCGATATTGTGTCATCTCAAGCGTGCGTCTCCTTGAGGAAGGCCCGAACCGCAGCAATTTGGTCAGCGGGGATGCGCTTGTGCTGTTCCCAATGGTCCAACAGAGCGGCCAGCGTCAACACGGCATGCAGGCGAAAGCCCGCCTGTGCCAGGGCCTCGGCTGCGCCCGACTGCCGGTCAATCAGCACCACCACATCCTGCACTGTCAGCCCGGCCTGGGTGAGTTTCTCAATCGCCTCAAACTTGCTGCCACCGGTCGTCGCCAGGTCGTCAATCACAACCGCTTGCTCGCCCTCGGCAAATTCACCTTCAATATCGGCGCGCGTGCCATATTCCTTGACCTCTTTGCGCGGATAAATCATCGGCCAGCCCGATTGCAAACTAACCGCCGTTGCAATTGGCAGTGCGGCATAGGGCAAGGCCGCCATGCGGTCAAATTGCAGCGGCTGCAACAAATGCACATAGGCTGCGGCTGCCTCGGCCAGCAAATCGGGGTGCGAAACCAGCTGCCGCAAGTCAATGTAAATGGGCGAAATCAGCCCCGATTTCAGCTTGAACTGTCCAAAACGCACACAGCCAGCCTGAAGCAGCCCCTCGGCCAGGCGCTCTGGCACACCATCTGAAACCGCTGGAGCAGCCACCTGACGGGCAGCCTGAATTTCGCCGAGCAATTGCAGTGCGGCAGCGTGCGGGTCGGCGGCACGCGAGATGGCGCGCGAGACAGGGATGAGCATGCCCAACCCATCGGCGCGCAGCCCCGCCGCCAGCGCAGCGGCCAGGTCACCGCCCTGCGCCCCAACGCCAGGCGCCAAAATCCATAACTCGGGAGCCAGACGGCGCACCGCCGCCAGAGCCGCCGGATGCGTTGCCCCAACCACCAGGCCAAGATTATCGTTCGTATTCCAGGCCTGCGCCAGCAATGCCACTTGCTCAAACAAGCGCAAGTGCCGCCCATCGGCATAGAGCGGCAGGTCTTGCAAATCTGCCGAGCCGGGGTTAGAAGTTTTGCAGAGCAAAAATGCACCGTGCTGTGCATCTTCAATGAATGGCGAAAGTGAATCGCGTCCCAGGTATGGGTTGAGGGTGACGGCATGAGCGCCAAGTTCTGCAAAGCAGGCCCGGGCATAGGCCTCCGCGGTTGAAGCAATATCGCCCCGCTTGACATCCAAAATGACGGGAATTTCAGGCGGAACAGCACGGATGACATCCGCCAGCGCCTGCCAGCCGGCTGCGCCAAATGCCTCAAAAAAGGCCGCATTCGGCTTATAGGCCAACGCCACATCGGCTGTTGCCTCCATCAGGCGCAGGCAAAAGGCCCGCGCCGCCTCAGCCGTCGGCTGCGTCAAATCCGCCGGGTGTGGGTCCAGCCCAACACACAGCAGCGAACCCGTCTGCCGGGCGCGCAGTTCTAAGCGGGAAAAGAAACTGTTTTGCACCACCATATTATTGTACTCCTTTTGCTCAGGCCTTGCCAAGCACCATCGCCAGCAACGCCATGCGGATATACAGGCCATATTCCATCTGCCGGAAATAGGCCGCTCGCGGATCATCATCCACCTCAATGCTAATTTCGCCCACGCGCGGCAGGGGGTGCATGATGATGCATTCTTCGCGGGCGCGCTGCATCGTCTCGGGCGTAATCACATACGAGCCTTTGACCTGTTCATATTGCGCCGGATCTTCAAAACGCTCCTTTTGCACACGCGTGACGTAGATAACATCACTCTGCCCCAGCACCTCATCCAGCGAGCGATATTCGGCCTGTGCAATTCCCGCCTCAGCCACCTCGGAGCGCACTTCTTCGGGCATGCGCAAAATTTCGGGCGAAACATAATTAATTTTGACATCATAGAGCGAGAGCAAGCGCGCCAGCGAATGGACGGTGCGGCCATATTTCAGGTCGCCCACCATCGTCACCGTCAGGCCATCAATGCGGCGCAATTCTTCTTGAATGGTGAACAAATCGAGCAGGGCCTGGGTTGGGTGTTCCCCCACGCCATCGCCCGCATTGATGATGGGCTTGCGGGCATATTTTGCCGCCAGAGCAGCTGACCCAACCTCGGGGTGACGCAACACAATCACATCGGCATAGCATTCCAGGGTGCGCACCGTATCCGGCAGAGATTCGCCCTTGGAGACGGAGGAATAGCGCACCTCATTGATTGGGATGACGCTGCCGCCCAAACGCTCCATGGCCGAAGTGAAGGAAGACGAGGTGCGCGTGGAAGGCTCATAGAACAGGCTAGCCAGAATCTTGCCCTTCAACAAGTCAAAGGCACCCAGGCGACGCACCATGCCCGACATTTCATGTGCCACCTCAAATGTATAGCGCAGGTCTTCACGGTCGAACTGTTTGACGGATAGAATATCCCAGCCGTAATAGGGGGCGCCCTTCTGGTCACCAAACGGCAAATGGGGGTTCGGACGGCGAATGGGGGGAACGTGCATGGCAAAACTCCTTGTACAAAAAAATGATGGATTATCCAAAACGAAGATTGCGGCCAAAGCCCGGCGGCACCAGCACCTTGCCAGCGCGATAGGCCTCACTGCCGCGCAGCGTGACCGAACGAATGCGGCCCTGCACCAAAAAGCCCTCAAACGGCGTCCAACCGCAGCGGCTGAAGTTTTCGCTGGCGCGAATCTCCCAACGGGCGTCGGGGTCCACCTCCAACCAGGTATCGGGCTGCTTTGGCAGGCCAAAGATGCGCTGCGGGTTGGTATAGCAGCGCGCAATCACATCCTCCAACGTCAGTCGGCCTTCATGTACAGCGGTCAGCAAAAGCGGCAGGGCCGTCTCGAGGCCGGGGAAACCGGGCGGCGGCTCAGGGCCATCTTTCTCGGCCAGGGTGTGCGGTGCATGGTCGGTCGCAAAACAATCAATCACATCCAGGTTATCCCACAGCGCCTGACGGTCCGCAGCACTTGCCAGGCGCGGGCGCACTTCGCCCCGGCCTTTGCCAATCTTTGGCAGGTCATCCTCGCACAAAAACAGGTGATGCGGTGTGACCTCGCAGGTGACGGCCAGACCGCGTTGTTTGGCGGCCCGGATGAGCAAGATTTCCTCACGCCGCG
This sequence comes from uncultured Anaerolinea sp., assembly GCA_964453115.1. Taxonomy (GTDB): domain Bacteria; phylum Chloroflexota; class Anaerolineae; order Anaerolineales; family Anaerolineaceae; genus JAIWNK01. Next base: position 105,393 of record CAYVRT010000008.1, read on the forward strand.
CCACATGGCAGATATGCACCGCCCGTTCGTAGAACGAGGCCAGCAGAATGGCTGCGGCAATGCTGCGCCCCTCGGCATGAATGGCAATTGGACGATTGGCCGGCCAGCGGGCAAAATGCTCCATCCAGACGGTCATCTCCTCAAGGCAAAGCGGGCCATAGGTCTGATCCAGGTACATCTTCAACCCGGCCACCTGCCCGGCCAGGCCAGCGGCCAGATCCATATTACCGGCGCCCGCCCCAAGATATTGGGCATAATCGCAACGCGCCTTGCGCCGCGCCGCCTCCAGCGCCAAGGTCAGGGTACCGGCATAGGTCACCGCCGGACTGGTGTTGGGCATGGTCAGCACCAGCGTAAACCCGCCCGCCAATGCGGCAGAGGTGCCGCTATCCCAATCCTCTTTGTGGGTTGCCCCCGGCTCGCGCAGGTGAACGTGGGGGTCAATCAATCCAGGTAAACGGATCATGGAAACTCCTTACAACAGCCACAAAAAAAGAGCCGAACGGCTCTCTTTTTAACAAACAATGAGAATAAGAATTTTGGCCTGCGCCCCATTGACTTGCGGGCGCCATTCGGCCAATTCCATCCACATCCAGCACTCTTGTCTGCACATATCGGGGCAATTGTACGCAAGAAACGCAGGCTGTCAAGGGTCGAGTTTTAAAAACAGGTATATAATGACTCTATGAAAACGTATTCCTTTCCCTGGGGTAACGAGACCTTGAACCTTGCCCTGCCGCAAGAGTGGCAGGTTCTGGGAGAATTGCAGCCACAGGCCCGCCCGCCGGCACCCGATGTTTGCGCAGCTGCGGAACGCGCCCTGGCACAACCGATTGGCAGTCGGCGCCTGAGCGAGCTAGCCCGTCCAGGCCAGCGCGTGGCACTGGTGGTGGATGATGGCAGCCGCCCAACGCCAATTGCCCAATTGCTGCCCCCCGTCCTGGCCGAACTACAGCGCGGCGGCATCTCACTGCAAGATGTAACCGTCATACCGGCCTTGGGGCTGCACCGCCCGATGGATGAGGCCGAGGTCGCTGCCCGTCTGGGCGGGAATTGGCTGGCACAAATGCGCTGGCAAAGTCACGCCTGTGATGACCCGCAGCGCCTGGCTTACCTGGGTCAAACCCGACGCGGCAGCCCGGTGTGGGTCAACCGCACAGTCGCTGAGGCAGACCTGATCCTTTCGATCGGCTGCATTGAGCCGCACATCATCGCCAGCTTTGGCGGCGGCTACAAGAACCTCTTCCCCGGCGTTGCAGGGCGGGCAATGATTGCCCATAACCATAGCCTCAATTGCCGTCCAGCCACCTTCAACATGGTTGGGCAGCCGATTGAAGAAAACCCGATGCGCCTCGACCTGGAAGAAGCCGGGCAAATGCTCAAACCGCCGGTTTTCCTGGTCAATGCCGTGCTGAACAGCGCCTTGCAAGTTGTTGAAATTGTTAGCGGAGACCCCATTCAGGCACACCGCGCCGGTGCAGCCATCAGCGCCAGCCTGTATGGCGTGCCCATTCCACGCCCGGCCCAGGTGGTGATTGCCGCCTCGCACCCGATGGATCAAGACTTGCGGCAGGGCGTTAAGGCACTTGCCAACAACATCCGCGCCCTGCGGCGCGGCGGCGTGATGATCACCCTGATCCGCGCCGAGGAAGGCGTTGGCGTGTTTGGCCTGGCCAACCGCAAGCTGCCCTTGGGGCGCAGCGCACTGCAACGACTGGCCCCCCTCCTGCTGCCCCTGGTGAGCAAACTCAAACTGAAAGGCATGGGCGAGGAAGACCGCTTCTTTCTGTATTTTGCCTTGCAAGCCATGCGGCACGGTGAATTATTGCTCTATGCGCCCAGCATCCCAGCCGAAATTCACGAACGCCTGCCCTTCGTCTCGTTCTGCGAAAGCCCACAGGCCGCGCTGGCACGGGCACGGGCGCGCTTCCCCGGACGGGCCGAGGTGTTGATGATCCCCCACGGCGGCATGACTTACCCCATTCTCAACGCCCCACAACTGTGATACACTTTTTCTACCCAATTCTACTTTTCTGGAGTCTGCAATGAACGAAAACTTCTCTTCCCACACACCCACCTACAACCCCGGCCCCCAAAACAGCACCCTGGCACTGATCAGCCTGATTTCAGGGATTGCCGCCTGGGTCATTTTGCCCTTCCTGGGCGCCATTGCCGCCGTCATCACGGGTCACATGGCAAAGAAGGAAATCCGCGAGAGCAATGGGATGAAGACCGGCAATGGCATGGCAACCGGCGGGTTAATTCTAGGCTACGCCCAGCTGGCAATTGCCGTATGCAGCGTTTGCATCATTGTTGTTCTGGCGCTGCTGGGCCCGGCCACCGGGAATGTATTCTCAAACATCATTGAGAACCTCGAATAAACCTTGACGACCGGGCAGGTTTGCGGTATATTAAAGCTCGCTTGATGCGTGCCCTCGTAGCGCAATTGGACAGAGCGTTTGCTTGCGGAGCAAAAGGTTGCAGATTCGAATTCTGCCGAGGGCACCTTTTTGTTTTAAACCCTTAAGAGGTTGCAGATCCCCCATTGAGGGGGCGATGTCGGAATTCTGCCGAGGGCACCTTTTTGTTTTAAACCCTTAAGAGGTTGCAGATCCCC
>CAYVRT010000008.1:108109-108879 GCA_964453115.1 uncultured Anaerolinea sp.
CATTGAGGGGGCGATGTCGGAATTCTGCCGAGGGCACCTTTTTGTTTTAAATCCTTAAGAGGTTGCAGATCCCCCGTTGAGGGGGCGAGCCGTCCGTAGAGGGGGCATCTTGCCCCCTTCTTGAGGAAGAGGCGCGCCCCCCGGGGGCAAGCCGGAAGCCTGCGCTCCCAGCGCCCCCAGGGTCGGCTGATTTCCGTTTCAATTCACTGGACGTTTACTCAATTCCCACACACAGGCGGAGGCGCCCATGGCACGGCATTCAATCTCTTTCACTTCCACCTCACGATCTTTGCCAAAGATTCCATGCATGCCTTCCTGAAAATAGCCGGTGAACATATAGCATATCGGCACATCGGCGGTATAACCGCAGCAACAACCGCAGGTTTCAAACTTGATCAAGATTGTGTCGCTGCGCTCTTCCAACGATATGTGCAGCGGCTGAACGCCCTGGTAGGTCCACAATTTCTCGAAACCAAATTTCACAAGCTCGAGCGACTTTTTAACGCGCATGCTCTCAGGCACCAATTTCAAAGCGGTCATCAATGCCCCGCCCATAATGGAGCTTAGCTGTTCAACGCCAAGTTGATTGGAAATGCGCCCAATCCGCATGATCATGCTGCGTCCGCCGCGCCCAAAGAAATTGAGCAGACCAACACTCAAACGAGCATATTCGCCCAGGGTATATTTTCCCGAAACACCGGCCAGGTTTTCGGGGTTTGATTACCGGACACAATTTTTCTCCAGAAGATTAAAGGAGACAGGGATTGGTA
>CAYVRT010000009.1:0-105952 GCA_964453115.1 uncultured Anaerolinea sp.
CTCTATCCAGACCTTCTTGAAACGCTGCGCTCCCTTCCCTGGTTTGTCGAACTCAAACCTGCTCAGTTGAAAAAACTAGCCGGAATTGCCTCTGTTCATGAAGCGTCTGTTGGACAAACCCTTTTCTGCGAAAACGACCGCGACGATGGACTCTACATCCTGTTGGACGGACAGGTGGAATTGCACATGCGCATTCCTGGGCGCGGCGAACGCACAATTTTCACTGCCGAACCACTCGACATTATCGGCTGGTCCAGCATGACACAGCAAATCGTCCGCGAACGCACCGCCACTGCCATTGTCACCCGCCCAACCACCCTGCTCGAATTCAATGGTACAGCCCTCCGCCACCTATGCGACGAAGACCACGACCTGGGCTACATCATCATGCGCCGGATTGCCAATGTCGTCTCAAGCCGCCTGCTCACCATCCGTCTTGCACTCATGGAAGCCATCGTTCAGCGTGACGCACTCCGTCAACCGGTTACAATGGAATGAGATCAGGCAGCCACAAAAAAAACTAGATTATCTATCATCTTAGTAGTATAATCAGGCCTGCCATGCATGAACTTTCTGTCACCGAAAACCTGCTTTCTCTCGCCCAGGAACACGCCCGCCGCGCACAAGCCAGCCGCGTCACTGATATTCATATTGTCATTGGTCAGCTTGCCAGCATTGTAGACGATTCTGTTCAATTCTATTGGGATGTCATAAGCCAGGGAACACTCTGTCAAGGTGCCAAGCTCCACTTTGAACGTATCCCTGCTCAATTGCTCTGCCTTGAATGTAACACGCAATACCCAATCCAATCTGCTCTCACCCCCTGCCCCCAATGCAATAGCTACCAGGTTAAAGTCATTTCGGGTGAACAGTTCTGGCTCGAAAGCATCGAAATCGAAAGGTAAAAAACATGTCCTCACTTCGCGTTCCTGTTCTGGAAAAAATTCTCAATGCCAATGACCAGGTTGCTCAACTCAACCGCCAAATGCTCAATCAATCTGGCGTACTGATGATTAACCTGATGGCCTCCCCAGGCGCCGGAAAAACCAGTCTGATCCTTAAAACCATTGCCGCACTCTCTCCTACCCTGCGCATCGGTGTCATTGAAGGTGATACAGCCCCTGTCACCATTGATGCTGATAAAATCATCGCAGCCGGTATGCCGGCTGTCCAAATTAACACTGGCGGCGATTGTCATCTTGACGCCCCAATGGTCAGCCAGGGTCTGAACAGCCTGCCCCTCGCCGAACTTGATCTGATCATCATTGAAAATGTTGGCAACCTCATTTGCCCTGCTGCCTGGGACCTGGGCGCTCACCTCAATCTTCTGGTCGCTAGCGTTCCAGAAGGCGATGATAAGCCCTATAAGTATCCAAACATTTATCGTGGCCTGCACGTCCTGGTCATCAATAAAACGGACCTGCTTCCCTACATTCCCTTCAAGATGGATTACTTCCGTCAAGGCGTTGAAATGCTCAACCCAGGGCTGGTCACGTTCTCCGTTTCTTGCGCAACAGGCGATGGCTTGAACAACTGGACAAACTGGCTAATTGAGCAAGTTGCAGCACACAAGCAACATTGTCAGGAATAGCGCTTGAGCAAAAACGCCGGGTTGCACATTGAAGTCAGCGGCATTGTTCAGGGCGTAGGGTTTCGCCCCTTTGTCTACGCCCTGGCTGAAAGCTTGCACCTCACCGGCTGGGTACGCAACACCTCAGGAGGCGTCCAGATTGCCCTCAATGGCCCTCCAGAGGCACTACAAGCCTTTCTGGACGCATTACAGCACCATCCACCACCTCTCGCCCGCCTTGACCATATCGAAACCCTCTCCGTGCCACCCAGCAGTGCAGAACGTTTTGAAATTATCGCCAGTCAACCGCGCCCCGACCAATTCATGCCCATCTCCCCCGACCGCGCCATCTGTTCAGATTGTCGCCGTGAACTCTTCGATTCCAGCGACCGCCGTTATCGCTATCCATTTCTCAATTGTACCAACTGCGGACCACGTTTCACCATCATTCGCGACATCCCTTACGACCGACCCAATACCACTCTGACCGACTTTCCTCTTTGCCCAGCCTGCCAGGAAGAATATCACAACCCGCTCGACCGCCGCTTTCATGCCCAACCGATTGCCTGTCCCACCTGCGGCCCGCAACTCTGGTTTGAAGCAGCTGGCTCCGGCGCTATTCTGGCACAGCGTGAAAACGCGCTGCAAATCGCTCGTCAATGGCTGCACCAGGGAAAAATCCTGGCAGTCAAAGGGTTGGGGGGATTTCATCTCGTCTGTGATGCCACCAACCCGCAGGCTGTTGCCAACCTGCGCAACCGCAAGAAACGCAGCGATAAACCCTTTGCCTTGATGGCATTCGACCTGGATACCATTGAGCAACACGCCCTGCTCTGTCAGGCTGAGCGCAATCTGCTCACCTCCAATTCCAGCCCCATCGTCCTCCTCACTCGCCACCCGGCTTCCTCCATCGCTGAACAAGTTGCCCCACATCAAACCAGCCTGGGCTTCATGCTGCCTTATACTCCGCTCCACCTCCTACTCCTCGAACCCGAATCGGGCTACCCGAACGCCTGGGTAATGACCAGCGCCAACCGGAGCGAAGAACCCATTGCCTATGAAGATGCGGATGCCCGGCAGCGCCTTGGCAACCTGGCGGATGGATATCTCTTTCACAATCGCCCAATCCACATGCGCGTGGATGATTCAGTTGTCCGCACCGTTCACCAGGCGGCTTACCCTCTGCGTCGGGCGCGCGGCTATGCCCCTGAATCCATCCATCTTCATCGCTCCCTGCCAGCCATCCTCGCCACTGGCGCAGAATTAAAGAACACCTTCTGCCTCACACATCAACAACACGCCTTTCTGAGTCATCACATCGGCGATCTGGAAAATTACGAAACCCTGGGGGCATTTGAAGCGGGCATCGCTCATTACGAGCGTCTCTTCCGCGTCCACCCCGAGCGCATTGCCTGCGACCTGCACCCCAATTACCTTGCCAGCCGCTATGCCCATCAACGCGCTACCGCCGAAGCATTGCCCCTCTATACAATCCAGCATCATCACGCACATCTAGCTGCCTGCCTGGCCGACAACAACTGGGATTCCACCGAACCAGTCATTGGCCTGACGCTTGATGGCAGCGGTCTCGGCAGCGATGGCGTCATCTGGGGGGGAGAAGTTCTGATTGGCGGTTATGCATCTTTCCAACGCGTTTTCCACCTGCGAGAAATGCCCCTCCCTGGCGGTGACCTTGCCACCCGCAACCCAGCCCGCATGGCACTCGCTTGCCTCTGGGCCATCGGTCAACCCTGGGAAGCCCACCTTCCCCCCGTCCAAACGCTGTGTGAGAAAGAACGCTCCATTCTGCGCTCCCAACTCGATCAACGCATCAACACCCCATTCACCACCAGCATGGGCCGGCTCTTCGATGCTGCCGCCGCCCTGATCGGCCTCCGTCCTACCACAACCTATGAGGGCCAGGCAGCCATCGAGTTTGAGGCCATTGCCGACCCAAACGAAACCGGCTTCTACCCCTTTGCGTTTGAGGGGCAAATCCTCGACCCACAACCTGTTCTGCTCGCCCTGCTGCAGGATTGGCACACCGGCCTGCCCGCCCCAATTCTCTCAGCCCGTTTTCACAACAGCATCGCTCAAATGCTGCTGCAAACCTGTCTGCAAATCCGCCAACAAACCAGCATTTCAATTGTGGCGCTTAGCGGAGGCGTGTGGCAAAACCTCTTCCTGCTCCTAAAAACCCTTCCCCTGCTTGAACAGAACGGGTTCAACCCTCTGATTCATCGGCGTATTCCCACCAACGATGGCGGCCTGGCGCTTGGTCAGGCATGGATTGCAGCTGCCCAAGATTAAGCCCAAGATTGAAAGGAGAAATTCACATGTGTCTCGGCGTCCCCGGAAAAATCGTCCAAATTTCAGAACAAAGCGGTATGCGGATGGGGAAAATTGACTTTGGCGGTGTCACGCGCGAAGTCTGCCTGGCTGCTGTGCCAGAAGCACAAATCGGCAACTACGCCATTGTCCATGCGGGGTTTGCCATCAGCCTCCTCAGCGAGGAGGAAGCACAAGCCACCCTTGACGCCCTGCGTGAAATCTCCGACCTTGATCAGGAACTGGGCCTCTCACAGGATTAACCTCTATGCGCTATGTTGAAGAATTTCGCAACGCCGACCTGGTGCGCAACACCCTGGCCGAAATCCGTCGCACCGTCACCCGTCCCTGGGTACTGATGGAAATCTGCGGTGGGCAAACACACGCCATCCTGCAATCCGGCCTGGACCAATTGCTCCCGCCTGAAATTGAGCTCGTTCACGGCCCTGGCTGCCCGGTCTGTGTTACCCCGCTTGAGCAAATAGATCGCGCCCTGGAAATTGCCCGTCAACCGGATGTCATCTTTTGTTCGTTTGGTGATATGCTGCGCGTTCCCGGCTCCCAAGAAGATTTATTCAGCGTGCGCGCCGCAGGAGGAAAGGTGCGCGCAGTCTACTCCCCACTCGATGCCGTGCAAATTGCCCTCCAAAACCCCAACAAGCAAATCGTCTTCTTTGCAATCGGCTTTGAAACCACTGCCCCAGCCAATGCCGCCAGCGTGCTGCAAGCGCAGGCACTCGGCCTGAACAATTACTCCATCCTGGTTTCTCAGGTGCTGGTGCCACCTGCCATGCACGCCATCCTCTCTTCTCCCACCTGCCGCGTGCAAAGTTTCCTGGCTGCCGGGCATGTTTGCGCCGTCATGGGCTACTGGCAGTATCCACCCATCGCCGAAAAATATCGAGTTCCCATCACCATCACTGGCTTCGAGCCACTTGACCTTGCACAAGGTATTCTGCTCACTGTGCGACAGCTTGAAAACAACACCCATACAGTTGAAAACGCATATACCCGTGCCGTCACCTATGAAGGCAACCGATCAGCCCAGGCAATGATCGAACGAGTCTTTGCCGTCTGCGACCGCAACTGGCGTGGCATTGGTCTCATTCCCCAAAGCGGCTGGTGCCTACGGCGCGAATTTTCCGCCTTTGATGCTGAACAACGATTCCAGGTTAATCATATCCGCTCACAAGAATCCCCGCTCTGCATCGCTGGAGAAGTCCTGCAAGGCATTAAAAAACCAGCCAATTGTCCAGCCTTTGGCAAACAATGCACCCCACAAACTCCACTTGGTGCCCCAATGGTCTCTTCAGAAGGCGCATGCGCTGCTTACTACCGCTACGGGCGCGACCTGATGCTCCCACCACAGGAGAACCATGAATAACTCCTCGCTTCCTTTTCCCGAAGGTCCCACCTGCCCGCTGCCACTGCGCCACGACCAAACCGTCGTTCTCGGTCATGGGAGCGGCGGACGCTTAACTCACGACCTGATTGAGCAAGTCTTTCTCGCTACACTTGGGCCGGCAGCTTTGCCCAACGGCAATGATTCAGCCAGCCTCCAACTGCCCCAAGGCCCAGGCCACCTGGCTGTCTCAACCGACTCGCACATCGTTTCACCACTCTTCTTCCCTGGCGGCGACATTGGGCGACTGGCGGTTTGTGGAACAGTTAATGATGTCAGCATGTCTGGCGCTACCCCCCTCTACCTGACAGCTGGTTTTATCCTCGAAGAAGGGCTGCCTATCACAACCTTACAACGCGTGCTGGTTTCCATGCAGACCGCTGCTCTTGAGGCTGGTGTTCACCTCGTCGCCGGCGACACCAAAGTTGTTGAACGCGGCAAGGCCGATCTCCTGTTCATCAACACTACCGGAATTGGCTGGATTCCTGCTGGACGGACGCTGGGTGGCGAACAGGCACGCCCAGGTGATGTCATCCTTCTCTCCGGGCCCATCGGTGCACATGGCATGGCTGTTCTGGCCGCACGCGGCGAATTGGGGTTTGAAGCCAGCATCGAATCCGATGTTGCGCCACTCAATCACCTGATTGCCGCAGCCATGCACGCCGCCCCCCACATTCATGTTCTGCGCGACCCAACACGAGGTGGACTGGCAACCACACTGTGCGAAATTGCCGCTCAAAGCCGGGTTGGCATCTGGCTGGATGAAGACCAGATTCCCGTTCCACCAGCGGTGCGTGCTGCAGCCGAAATGCTCGGCCTTGACCCACTCTACATTGCCAACGAGGGCAAAGTCATCCTCATTCTACCTGCCGAAGAAGCCGAAGCGGCCTTGCAAGCCCTGCATCAGCAGCCCTATGGACAAGATGCAGTAAAAATTGGCGAGGTGCGTCGAGACCCACCGGGCCGGACGCTGTTGCGCACCGCCATTGGTGGGACACGCGTCCTGGATATGCTGGCCGGTGAAATGCTGCCACGCATCTGTTAAGAAAACCCTCTCCATTTCTGTCCTCTTGTGGTAAAATGAGGGCGTACGTCCCTGTAGCTCAGTGGATAGAGCGCTGGCCTCCGGAGCCAGAAGCGGCAGTTCGAGTCTGCCCAGGGACGCCTTTGATTTAAACCTCCACCTGAATGGCACTGCCACTCTCATAGCGGCTCAAGCCGCGTTGAAAGACAAAAACAGCCAGCCCCCAAAATGCCCCCGCACCAATCAACATCTGCGCCAGAGTCTGCCAGGTAAATTGACGCGCAAAATCTGCTGGTACAGCCCCCATCAATGCTGCTGGAATGATGGTGAACAAAATCAACTTTGCAGCCCGGTCAAAAAGTGTAATGGGGTAAATTGCAAACGTAACCATTGCATTGACAGCCAATTGTAGCAAATTGCCACTGCTACCAATCCAAAAGGTCAGGCTCTGCACAAGCACCAAAAATGCGCCAAACACAATCGCCGCCAGCACCACAGCCAGCAAAAACCGCAACAAACCGGCCCATGAAAACGCCCCTGAAACGGCAAAACTCAGAAATCCATACAGAAAATCCCCCAACCCACTCGCCACCATCCGGCTCGAAAGCGCATGCAGCAACACAGGACGCGGCAGCGAGAGATAATAATCCAACCGCCCACGAGTGATGATCTCCCCCAGCGAAAAGGCATTGCCAAACAAAATTGAAACCAGCCCAAATGCGCTGGCTGCCACCCCAAATGTCACATACATATCTCCCAACCCCCAGCCCCGTACATCTTTAAACCGGTCAAAGAAAATCACCCAGACCAAAAAATACATTGTATTATTGGCAATCATGCCAAACATCTGCACCAGAAAAGACGTGCGGTACTCCATTGCCGATTGCAAATTTGCTTTCCACACAGCCAACAAGAACTTCACTTGTTTCATTTCACCCTCCGTTGACCGTCAGCGCGACCACACTACGTCGGTAGGTCAAGCTAAGCACACCAACAAACACCAGCAACCATATTGCTTGCATCCCCATTACCGCAAAAAAACCGCTCAGCTCTGGCTCAACAAACAAGCGCGCCGGCGCATACGTCATGGCCGAAAACGGTAGTGCGGTCGCAATCGTACGCAGCCAGGCAGGATAAAAGTCAAGCGGAATCAACAGCCCCCCCAAAATAAAAGCAAGCTTCTGATAAATCCACTGAAAAGCAGAAATATCCTCCACCCAAAAAGCCGAAAGCCCAATCAACGCCACAATGCAATAATTGAGCCCCCAGGCTCCCAGCAGTGCCGGCAGCACAACCAGCAGCCCCCAAAAGCTGGGGGGAGGCCCAACCAACACCCAGGCCATTGCCCCTCCCAACACCAGGTTAATCAACGCCCGAAAGACAGTGTCCGCCATCGAAGAACTGTAGTGATACCATAAGAAGTTATACGGCTTGCTCAAAATATAGGCAATAGATCCATCTTTGACCGCGTCCGAAATTGTGTTCCCCACACGCGGGCGACTGAGTTCAATTACCTCCGCAATCACCAAATACCACAAAGTGCTGCGTAGCGTCAGCCCATTCATCACCTCACTACCTGAAGCAGAAAAAGTAACCCGCCACAACTGATAAAAAATCCACATAAAAGGCAGAATCATCAAACTCCGCCCCAAGAATTCAGCCGGATAAGCAAGCCCATTAGCCAATTGCAGCTTGAAAATAGCCCAATACTTTTTCATTGTCTAACCGCCTCATCCACAGAAGCGCTTTCGTAAATCCGAGCAATCACTTCTTCCAATGGTGGGTCTGAAATGGTAATATCCACCAATGTCCCGGCTGCCGAAAGCCGAGCCAGCACAGCATCTGCGGGTGTATGTTGTGTATCAAACACCAGCTTCACTCCATAGCGCCCCGCCTTCAGCGTCTCCATCCCCTCCAGGTGAAAATCCTTCGCAACTTCCTCCGCATAACGAACTTCCACCGTCTTGCGCGTCAAAAATTTACGTTTCAGATTCGAGACCTTGTCCTGATACACAATCTGCCCATGATGAACAATAATCACGCGATGACAAAGGGCTTCCAAGTCCCCCGCATCGTGCGAGGTGAGCAAGACCCCCACCCCTTCCTCACGGCTCATCGCCCGAATTGCATCCCGGATATGCTGTTTAGCAACCACGTCCAACCCAATCGAGGGTTCATCCAACAACAAGAGTTTCGGGCGGTGCAATAGGGAGGCTGCCACCTCACAGCGCATCCGTTGCCCCAGAGACAGTTTGCGCACCGGCGTTTCCAGCAAATCACCAATTTCAAACGCCTCTGCCAACAAGGCAACCCGACGGCGCGTCTCAGCATCATCCAGATCATAAATTTTGCCAAACAGGGTAAAGGTATCAATCGCCGGCAAATGATACCATAACTGCGGACGCTGCCCAAACACCGTTCCAATGTGATGTGCCAGCTTCTGCCGCTCACGCCATGGACAATAGCCCAATACATCCGCCTCGCCCCCACTGGGATGCAAAATACCGGTTAACATCTTAATCGTTGTAGATTTTCCCGCCCCATTCGGTCCAATAAAACCCAGCAATTCTCCGGGCTCCATCTCAAACGAAATACCACGTACAGCCTCCACCGTCGCATATTCAGGGCGGAAGAGCGAATGCACACTACCGCCCAACCCCGCCGCCTTGCGTTTGGTTTGGAATGTCTTATGTAACCCACGCACTGTAATGACTGCCATATAGAAACCTCAGAACCTGGAATGAAAACTCTTCTTTTAAGCATACCATAACTTTTCATTTTTCAATGTCCCGGTTAAAATTAGCAAACCATGCCAAACACCCTCAGCCTTCAAAACATCCAAAAAACATATGAACAGCAGCCATTGCTGCGCGGCATCTCTTTCCAGGTCCAGAGCGGACAAACCATCTGCCTGCTTGGCAGTTCAGGAAGCGGCAAAAGCACCCTGCTGCGTATCATTGCTGGCCTCGAAAAGCCCGACCAGGGCTGCGTGTGCTGGAATGGCGAAAACCTGGCCACTCTCCCCGTTCACCAACGTGGCTTTGGCCTCATGTTTCAAGAATATGCCCTTTTTCCCCACCGCAACGTTGCGGAAAACGTCGCCTTTGGCCTGCGAATGCAAGGCCTGCCAAAAGCCGAAATTACCCAACGCACAGCCGAATCTCTCGCCCAGGTCAACCTCACAAACTTTGCAAACCGTCGCGTCACCGATCTCTCTGGCGGCGAACAACAGCGTGTTGCCCTGGCACGCGCCCTTGCCCCGCGCCCGCGCCTGCTCATGTTCGATGAACCGCTCGGCGCTCTCGATCGCACCCTGCGTGAACAGCTCGCTGACCTCTTGCGTCACATTCTCCATCAAACCGGTATCCCCGCCATTTATGTCACGCACGACCAGGAAGAAGCCTTCTCCCTGGCCGATCACTTCATCCTCTTGCACGAAGGACAAATCGAGCAGCAAGGCTCACCCAATCACATCTACAACAATCCATCCACTGCCTGGATTGCCAGTTTCCTTGGACAAACCAATCTGATCAACGGGCAAATTATTCAAAAATCCCCTCTGCAAGTGCAAACCGCCCTGGGCAGGCTCTCTGCCACAAGCACAATACCCCTCTCCCCCCAACAAAACACCATCACCGTCCTTCTGCGAAATGACTCGGCCCGCCCCGGCCCCGGCCCAAACAACAACTTCACCGCCATCGTTTGCGACTCGTTGCAACGCGGCAGCCTGCAACGGCTGATCCTCACCCCCACCCACCTCCCACAAATTGAACTTTCATTTGACTTTGCCGCCAACTTGCCTCTCCCCCCAGCCGGCCAACCCTTCTCTTTTCATCTTCCACCCCAAGGAATCCAATGTCTACCCTCTCACCCCACCCCATACTCATCCTCAAGCGCAATGTAGAAGGCAAAGAAACTTGGCGTTACGAAGCCATCCCCCTTGAACAATCCTCAACCGGTATACTGGTTGAGGCATTCTTCAACCGTCCCGACCTCCCTTTCCACGAAATTGTATTGCGGCAAGGGGATCGTTTCCTTGAAGCCTATTATTGCGACCGCTGGTACAACATTTTTGAAATTCACGATTATCAAAACGACCAATTAAAAGCCTGGTATTGCAATATTACCCTGCCGGCTCTCATCAACAGCCAAACCATTGAATATGTAGACCTTGCGCTGGACCTGCTTGTCTATCCTGATGGCAGGCAATTCGTCTTAGACGAAGATGTATTTACTGCCCTTTCCCTCTCATTACAGCAACGACAACAATGCTGGGATGCAATGAGAGCATTGCGTCACCTGCTGGCAAAACCGGCTCAATACCAAATCCTTCGCGATTGGATGAAACAACCATCAGGGTTGCAACAAAATTAGCACACTGGATAGGGCAACTGTACCAGGAATTCGTGTATCACTTTCCTGACGGAGGGTCAAACGCGCCGGTGTTGCCCCCGTCACCGTGTAAGCAACCGCCACCCGAAACGGCGTGTGGGTATGTCCACCGCTCGGCGGGGCGACCACCACTTGCCCACTGCCCACCACCTGCCCGCGTTCATCAATCAATTCAATCACAATTGGCATCGCATTCACCGGACGAGCCAGGCCAACCAATTGCAAAATACCACCCTGCACTGCCTCTCCTGGCTTTGGAAAAGTAACCACATACGGCTCCAACGTTACCAATCCCGGATAAATCTGCTCATCCCCAATCTGAAGCAGCACCAAATCTACTGAAGCCACACCAATCAAACGACCAAAACGGTCATTCGAGCTAATCACCAATCGCGCTGTCTCTCCGGCACCTTTGATCTCAAATGGAATTTGCTGAGAGAAAGAAATGCGCTGCCCAGCATACACCCGAAAATCAAGCGCCTGGCGTACAATCTCGCGCGAATCTTCGCCAATCAACGTCAGGTTGAGCAAACCATTATCACCAATCACGGCACTGGCATCCATTTGAATAGGTGAGATGATGCGCGAAAACGGGCCGGGACGAATCACGCAAAAATACGCCTCAGGCGGCGTAGGCGTAGGCGTAAAGGTCGGCGTACTGGTTGGCATGGGCGTCCGGGTTGGCAACGGCGTGCGAGTTGGCGCACGAGTGCGAGTCACTGTGCGAGTAAAGGTCGGCGGAAAGCGCGGCGTCAAGGTCACCGTTGGGCTAATTGTTGGTGTTGGCGTATGGGTTGGAGTCAATGTTTCGGTTACTGTCAAGGTCACTGTTGGCGTATCTGGCAGGAATGTCTCGGTTGGCGTTGCCGTCACCGTGACAGTTGGCGTATCCGTCTCTGTTGGCGTCAGTGTCTCCGTAGGCTGCGTGCGGAGCGCCACCGGCGTTAGCAATGATGAGGCAGGGATGCCCTGCACCTGACAACCAACCATCCCCCCCCAGACAAACACAACCATCACCCAAACCAGACAGTTCTTAACCTTCATGGAATAAACTGCCGAATCGCCTTGCTGAGTTCGCCAAAATTAAGCGGCTTGAGCAAATACCCATTCGCCCCCGCCGCGACCGCCTTTTCGCGATCCTCAATATCCTGAGAAGCAGAAAAAATCAACACCGGCAAATCTTTTGTTTCTGGTTGAGCGCGCAATGCACCAACAAACTGAATGCCACTCATCTCCATCATACTCAAATCCACCAGCGTCAATGCAGGCCGATTCTGTGCCGCCCATTGCAAAGCCCGGCGCGCTGAGGGGTCACAAACCGCCTCATGGCCCAAAAGCTGTGCAGCGCGCGTCATTAACTGCAAAGTCAGGCTATCATCATCCACAAAAAGAATCTGGGCCATACTTTCACGCTCCATGCACAGGTTTGCCTGGCACCGATTACAGTGCCAGGCAAACCAAAAGATCAGGAACCACCTTAAAGGCCGTAAATGGCGCGATACTTCTTATTCAAATAGCGCACATACGGCTGCGGATCAATTGTCGAGCCAGTCACGCGCTGAACCAATACCTGTGGCTCATACTTTGCACCATGCTGATGCACTTTTTTACCCAGCCAGCCAAGCAAGGCAGAAAACTCGCCCCGCTCAACCTGCTCCTCAATGCCAGGAATGTCCTGCTGCATCGCTTCCCACAGTTGCGCCGAAACCAGGTTACCGAGCGCATATGTCGGGAAGTAACCAATCATTCCACCCGACCAATGCACATCCTGCAAAACACCCAGTGCATCATTCGGCGGCGTCAACCCCAGATATTCACGCATCCGACTATTCCACGCTTCCGGCAAATCTTTAACTGCCAGGCTGCCTTCCATCAACGCAATTTCCAGTTCTAATCGAAGCATAATGTGCAAGTTATAGGTTGCCTCATCCGACTCCACCCGAACGAGCGATGGCTGCACACGGTTGATGCCACGATAGAAATCATCGAGCGACAAATTGCCCAATTGCTGGGGGAAAAGCGCCTTTAGACGGGGGAAGAAAAACTTCCAAAACGGATAGGAGCGGCCTACCAGGTTTTCCCACAACCGAGACTGCGATTCATGCAACGCCATCGAAGCCCCGGCAGCCAGGGGCAAACCCACCAGGTTTTTACCAACACCTTGCTCATACATGGCATGGCCTGCCTCGTGCATGGTGCTAAACAAAGCAGAAGCACCCTGACGCGGATCAACACGTGTTGTAATGCGCACATCCCCGCGCCCAAAATTGGTGGTGAACGGATGTACCGATTTATCCTGCCGACCGCGCTGCCAATCAAAACCAAAGCGGGTAATCACTTCCACGCCAAATTGCCACTGCTTCTTCTCAGCATAGCGCAAACCAAGGAAGGAATTATCCACCTGCGGACGCTCGGCAATTGCCTGAATTAACTCAACCTGTTGCGGACGCAGTGCGCCAAAGATGGCTTTCACCTCTGCCGTCTTCAACCCGGGCTCAAAATCATCCAGCAACGGATCATAAACATGATCATAAGGAGTGAAATAACCCGCATAGGTGCGCCGCAGTTCAACAATCCGTTCCAAATCTGGGCGAAATACCTCAAAGCTCTGCATCGCCCTGGCCTTGGCCCAGCTTTCCTGCGCCATAGCTGTCACCTGTGCAAATTCAGCCACTTTTTCCGAAGGCACACGCGTGGCCTTGCGATATTCTCGCTCCATCACGCGAATTAAACAAGCATCATCCGAATCCGGGTCAAGTTGCTGCGCATAGGGAACCAGGTACTGCAACAACTCTCCAACATCGGGAGAAGCATAACGCTCATGCGCCAAACGCGCCAGAGTTGCCAGCTGAACACTGCGTTCCTCTGCTCCACCAGGTGGCATGTAAGTTTGCTGATCCCAGCCCAGAACTGCCGCAGCCTGCTGCAAAGCTACCACTTCCTGCATTCGCTCTTTAAATGCTACAAGTTTTTCCTCAATTGTTGGCATTGATTTTCCTTTCAAAAACTAGGCCACACGCCAGCGCAGCGCATCGCCGCGCAATGCCGCCAGTACCTCGCTCGCAATATCTGCCGCGGCACGCTGTTGCGCCTCAACCGTCTGCGCACCAATGTGTGGAGTGCAAATCACGTGCGGATGCATCACCAGCGCCGTAGCTCCCGGCGGCTCGGTCGCAAACACATCCAGGCCAGCCGAAGCCACCTTGCCCGATTCGAGCGCAGCCAGCAACGCCTCCTCATCCAATACACCACCGCGCGCGGCGCACACAATCCGCACACCATCCTTCATTTTTGCAAATGCCTCAGCGTTCAACAAATTGCGGCTGTCTGCTGTGAGCGGAATATGCAGTGTAATCACATCCGATTCGGCGAACAACACATCCAACGAAACCGGACGCCCACCTCGACGGCTAATTTCATCTGCCGGGATCAATGGATCATATCCAAGGATGCTCATCCCAAAAGCATGGGCACGTTGCGCCACACCTGCACCAATCCGTCCAAAGCCAATCACACCCAGCGTCTTATTATACAATTCGCCGCCTTCCAACTCCTTCTTGATCCACTTACCAGCCTTCATTGTTGCATCGGCGCGGGCAATTTCACGGCACACAGAAAGCATCAACGCCATGGTCAACTCCGCCACAGCCACCGTCGTCGCCAATGGAGAATTAACCACAATCACACCGCGCTCGCGCGCTGCGTTCAGATCAATATTATCCACGCCAACACCGGCCCGCCCCGCGACCTTCAAACTCGTCGCAGCCGCCAATACCGCTGGCGTAACCTTGGTGCGTCCCCGTACAATCAACGCATCATATTCGCCAATTTCCTTCAGCAGATCATCTGCCCCAATCCCCGTGCGGTCCACAACCTCAGCCGCCGCACCCAGAATCGCCCGACCATTGTCTTCCAAGCCATCCGTTAGCAGAATCTTCCATGAACTCATTTCCAGGTCTCCTTTTCGGTGAATGAAAATTGAACGACAGGAGCTAAAAACTCCCTGCTATGATTGTACTCCATTTTTTCAAAGCGCGTTCTGCGAAGTGACTTAAGATGAGTGGGAAGCGACGAAATTCACATCATTCATAGCGCAATGCCTCAACCGGCTCAAGCCCTGCCGCCCGATTGGCAGGATAGAGACCGAAAAACAGCCCCACAGCCGTCGAGAACAAAGTTGCCAGCAAAATCGCGTCCAACCCAATGTTGGGTGTCAGAGGTGTGCCACTTGAGGCTGCAATTTGCCCCACCACAAATGCGATCAACCACCCCAACCCAATCCCTATCACGCCGCCAAACAAACTCAGCAGCGAAGACTCGGTCAAAAACTGAATCAGAATATCACGCCTTCGCGCTCCAAGCGCCTTGCGCAGACCTATCTCACGCGTGCGCTCTGTGACCGAAACAAGCATGATATTCATAATCCCAATTCCACCCACCAAGAGCGAAATTCCAGCAATCCCGCCCAGGAAAACCGTCAAAACTCCTGTAATCACCTGTGCAGTCGCCACAAAATCATCCTGTGAAAAGATCGTAAAATCATCTGCGCCCAGTTCCACACGATGCCGAGTACGCAAAATATTTGCCACCTCTTCTCGCGCTTGAAGCACCAGGTCAGCACTTGCAACTTGAACAAAAATCACATCCACGCGATCCCGTGTGCGCCGTAGCAGACGCGTCTCTGCCGTGCTAATTGGCACAAGCAAAACGTCATCCTGACTTCCAAATGCGCCACCGCCCTTTGATTCCAAAACACCAATCACACGGAACGGCTGCCCATTGATGCGGATTGACTCGCCCGTCACCCCTTCTCGACGGCCAAACAACTGATCGGCAATTTCTGGCCCCAAAAGCACCACCGAAGCCCGCCCCAGGATATGCTCATCATTGATAAATTCCCCCTCCGTCACCTGATAATTACGCACTGCCGCATAATCGGGCGTCACCCCAGTCAGCGTTGCCGTTACTTTTTCGCCAGCATAAGTTGCCTCAGCGTCGCCTTGAATAACCGGTGCAACAGCCGCCACCGCAGGAGCCTGAAATGGATCACCAATTGCCGCCGCATCTCCCTTTGTCAACGGCTTGACATTGCGCACATCCTCTTGAAAATTGCCAGAAAAGACAAACAACAAATTGCTGCCAATCCCGCTAATTGAACCTGTAATCGTATCCTGTGCACCCTGCCCCACCCCTAGCATGGCAATCACAGCGCCAACGCCAATCACAATTCCCAAAATCGTCAGCCCGGAGCGCAGTTTATTGGCGCTCAAGCTCTCCAATGCTTCCAAAATGGACTGTCCCAGATTCATCGCTATTCCTCCACCACCAGCCCATCATAAATTCGAATCACACGCTGCGTTTGCGCTCCAATCGAAGGATCATGCGTGACAATAATGACCGTCGTCCCGCTCTCACGATTCAGGCGCAACAAGAGTTCCATAATTTCCTTACCCGACTTTGAATCAAGGTTCCCCGTTGGCTCATCAGCCATCAAAATTGCCGGATGGTTAACCAGTGCCCGCGCAATCGCCACCCGCTGTTGCTGACCGCCCGAAAGCTCCGTTGGCTTGTGCCGCATCCGTTCTCCCAGCCCCACCGCCTGCAATGATTCAACGGCTCGTTCTCGTCGCTGCCTTGCACTCATCCCCGCATAGCGTAATGGCAATTCCACGTTCGAGAGTGCAGTTGCTCGCGGAAGCAAATTAAAACTCTGAAACACAAACCCCACCTTTCGGTTGCGAATATCAGCCAGCCGATCATCCCTCAAATTCGAAACCCGTTCACCATCCAGAACATATTCACCGCCGGTTGGATGATCCAGGCAGCCCAAAATATTCATCAACGTTGACTTGCCCGATCCAGATGGCCCCATAATTGACACCATTTCGCCACGTCGAATTTTCAGGCTCGCCCCACGCAATGCATGTACCTCAACTGTCCCCATTCTATACACCTTGGTCAGTCCAGTTGCCTCAATTACCCAATCGCCTTCCATAATTGCTCCTTCCATCAACGTGAGAATGGCGGACGCGAGGGGTCAAACTCGGATGGCGGGTTGAGGATTACCGCATCACCCTCTTTCACATCCCCACGCAACACCTGGCTGTAACTATCCGATGTTGCACCAATTGTGATCGGTACAGCGACTGCTTCACCATCGCGCAGGATATAAACCACCCGTTCTCCATTGCGCAAACGCACGGCGCGGTTTGGCACCAACAGCACATCGTCCAATTGTTCCACAACAATATTCACGGCTGCGGTCATGCCAGGACGCACTGTCTCATCTGCATCAGTCATCTCAATCGTCACTGTAAAGTTCACAGAACCCTGAACAACCGTTCCAATCCGTGCCACCTCAACAATTTTTCCGTTATATTCCTTGTCCGTAATTGCATCAAACGAAACACTCACCGGCTGCCCAACCTCAATACGATTCACGTCCACTTCTGGAATTTGCACATCCACCAGAAGTCGAGAAAGGTCATCAATGCGGAACGAAACAGTCCCTGGTGTTACCTGATCGCCAACCTTCGAGCGAACTTCTGTAATCGTCCCAGCAAACGGCGCCTTCAATTCCACCTGGCTCAAGGTTGCTTCGAGCGCATTAATGCGGGCCTGTGCCGCTGTAATATCATCCGCATCGGGTCCATCCTTCAGTCGCTCCCACTCGCGCTGTGCGTCTTCCAATTGCGCCTGTGCCAGAATCAACCTGGCCTCCGAAAGCGCCACATCCTGCTCTTCCGGCTTGCCAAGCAACCAATTCAAATTAGCCTGAGCATTGTCGCGAGCTGTTCGAGCGCTGTTAACCTGCAAGAGCGCTGCTGCATACACCGGATCATCCTTAGCCCGATCATTCACAAAGCCAAAATATTGCTCGGCCTTATCCAACTGATCCTGTGCAAGCACCAAATTGGCACGAGCGGTATCAATCTGTTCCTTACTGCCGCGCTCGTAGGCCGTCCAATCATAGTTATCCTGTGCCTTGTCGAGGGCCTCCCGCGCGTTAACCAACGCCAACTGCGCCTGCGCCCGGGGTGTCGTCGAAGTTTGGAGCGTGCTCAGGCTCCGTTTGGCCGCGATCAAATCCGCTTCAGCCAGAATTAAGGATTGCGGCAGGGACGAAGTCTCCAATGTCGCAAGAATCTCATCCTTCTGCACGCTATCATCTACCGAGACCGAAATATCTCCCACCCGACCACTAATTTGCCAGGTAACCAGAGTCACCTGATTGGCATGAACACTGCCCGTACCACCAATCAGGGCAGTCAATTGCCCGCGTTGCAAGTTCTCGGTTTGATAATCACTCTGTGCAGCTGCCTGCCTAGCCTGCCATTGAGTATAGCCATAATAACCGCCTACTGCAAGGCCAATCAGCAACAAAACAGTCAAAATTGTTTTTACTTTCATGGACGTTCCTCTTCTTGATAAGGTTTGTACAATCTCAATCATATCATTATTCCTCTAAAAATACATTACCGCGCATAAGGTATAATAGAATTCTTATGGAACGCTTTAACCGCATTGGAAAATATCTGCTCATTTTGCTCATTACCCTGCTTCTCTTCAAGGGTGACACCATCCCCGGCCACAATCAACGCGAGCGAATCGGCTTCTTCACTCGTGCAATCGAGTTTGATTTCGCCAGTTGGACGCTGGATGCTATCGGTCTAAAGTGGACGCATGGTGCATTTAATGCTCAGGCTTATCTCTCGCCCGAACAACAGCGCCAAATTGTGCTTGACTATCTACAAGCACAAATAGATTACACCCGCATTGGCTGGGAAATTGACGCACTCTACTATACGCCAACAGTCTTCGACCCCGATTATGAAGCTCGGGGCCTTTTGCAAGAGCAGGCCCGCCGCCGCGCCCGCCTTCAGCACCTGGCCCCACTTTGCGAAGCTGTTCTCCAACAACAAATCACCGACATTCTAAAAGAACAGGGACTGACTCTTGCCGGCCAGCCCATCCCACCACTCCTCTATCATGTCACCCCGCTCCCATATGGCATGGTCATTTCCCCCCGCGAGGTCATCCGGCAGGATCACTTCATCTCCCTGCAACCCGACCTGCCTCTGGATCAAATTACCGCTCTTGAGCAAGCTGTTGAAGCAGACCAAAACGTATCCGCTCTCATCACACCCATTGGCGGCATTGGCGCCTACCCAACCATGGTTGCAAGCACAAGCCATTTACCCTGGCTACTGGAAACAGTCTCACATGAATGGATTCACAATTACCTGACCCTGCGCCCGCTT
Organism: uncultured Anaerolinea sp.; assembly: GCA_964453115.1. Taxonomy (GTDB): domain Bacteria; phylum Chloroflexota; class Anaerolineae; order Anaerolineales; family Anaerolineaceae; genus JAIWNK01. The sequence continues at coordinate 18,978 of CAYVRT010000009.1, forward strand.
GGCTGGAACTATGCCACCTCGCCCGAATTGCGCACCATGAACGAAACCACAGCCGAAATTGCTGGTACCGAGTTAGGAGAGGCTGTCCTCCTGCGTTACTACCCAGAATTTGCCCCCCCACCCACTCCATCTACCCCCACTACCCCAGAACCCGAGCCAGTCCCTGACGAGCCGCCACCATTTGACTTCAACCACGAAATGTACATCACCCGTCTGACTGCTGACCAGCTTCTGGCTGAGGGAAAAATTGAGCAAGCGGAAGCCTACATGGAAGAGCGGCGACAATTTCTCTGGGATCACGGGTATGTCATTCGCCGACTGAATCAGGCCTATTTTGCCTTTCATGGCGCCTACGCACCCTATGCCGGCAGCGGAGCGCAGGGCAGCGATCCAGTTGGCCCAACTGTCAGCCAATTGCGTCAACAATCTCCCAACCTGGCCGACTTCCTCAACAAAATCTCCTGGATGACCTCTTTCACGCAGCTCGAAAAAGCCATTGCGCCCTAATCGCCAAAATCATCTCCGCCGCCACCCAATTCGCTACCCAAATCAGGAATGTCGCGCTCAATATCCTCAGGTGTTTGACCGCGCTCCAAGCGTCCCACCACCTCATCAAACGTTGCGCCCATATCATCGCCAGTCTCGCGGCTTAATTCCCGCATCATTTGCCCCAATTTGCGCGGGTTGTGCTCCAGGTCTTCCATATTTGCCGGGTCAGCCAGCGATTCCATCCGGCGCTCTGCCGATTGCGCCACTCGCACCGCACCAATTCGCCGCTGCACCCGATCGCTACCACAATGACGGCAAGTCACCGTGAGCGTCCCATATTCAGCATACGTCATAAACACATCAAAGCGCCGCCGACAGTTCAAACAGCGATAATCATAATAAGGCATAACACCACCTCCACAAAAGTTTTACGCAACGTTTTCAGCATATTCGTATTATAATCAACCCATGTAAGAAATTTATTAAAGGCTTTGCTGTTTATGAATTCCGACACTCTCTCTTTTGACCTCTATCATCCTCGTCCCCTCCTTGTTGTCATCTCCGGCCCTTCGGGGGTGGGAAAAGACTCAGTCCTGATGGCACTAAAAAAGCGCCATTCCCCATTACACTTTGTTGTCACCGCCACAACACGCCCCCCGCGTCCCGATGAAAAAGATGGAGTAGATTATTTCTTTGTCTCGCTGGAAGAATTTGAACGCATGATCGCTGAAGATGAATTGCTTGAATACGCGGTTGTTTACAATCAATACAAAGGCATTCCCAAAGCGCAAATCCGCACAGCCTTTGAAAGCGGTAAAGATGTCATCCTGCGTGTAGATGTGCAAGGCGCCACGCGTCTGCGCACCCTCTATCCCGAGGCTGTGCTAATCTTCCTCATCCCCACCAGCCAGCAAGAATGGCTTGAACGCCTGGAACACCGCAATACCGAAACGCCAGAAAATCTTTACTTACGTTTACAAACTGCCCGGCACGAATTGGATTGCCTCTCCATTTTTGATTACATTGTTCTTAACGCCCACGACCAGCTCGAACAAGCAGTGGATACCATTAGCGACATCATCAATGCCGAGCATCACCGAGTTTGCCACCGCCAAATTCAGGTCTAATTATGATGAACCCCACCCCACCCCCATCCACCACGCCCATCCCACCGCGCGTCTTCTGGCATCTGCGCGCCCGCGTCCCAATCGTTACAATTGGCATGATCCTCATCTGCGTGTTGCTATACCTGGGACAACTCGCCTCGCAACTACTCAGCGGAAGCGATATTCTTGCCCTCTACGGCGCAAAAATCAATGTCTTGATTATTGAGGGCCAAATCTGGCGGCTGATTACCCCAATGTTCCTGCACGGCAGCCTGACTCATATCGCTTTCAACATGTATGCACTCTACAGCATCGGAAATGAACTGGAAAAGCATTATGGACACCTGCGCTACGCCATGTTGCTATTCATTGGCGGGCTGGCAGGCAATGTCTTCTCTTTTCTTTTCACAGTCGCTCCATCCTATGGCGCTTCAACCGCTGTCTTTGGCCTGGTTGCTGCCGAAGGAATGTTCATCTTCCAAAACCGTCGCCTCTTCCGCAACCCACTGGGGATGATCATGAACACGCTGACCATCGTTGCCATCAACCTCTTCATTGGCCTATCCTCTTCAGGCATTGATAACTGGGGACATCTCGGTGGGCTGCTAGGTGGTTTTATGTTTGCTGCCTTCGGTGGCACCATCATGCAACCAGAAACGCGGCTGGATGGCTATCATCTCGTCAATCGCATCCCCGAAAGCCGAGCCTGGATTGTTGCCCTGCTCATTGCTGTTTGCTTTTTCTTCCTCGCTTTTGCCAAAATCTTCGGCTATCTCTAATTCGCCGTTCGACATTTTCACCAGGAGGTGAACCATGCAAAGCGTCATTGAGCTGCTACGCGAAAATCCGCTCCTGTTGCTCTTCCTTGTTGCAGCCATTGGTTATCCATTAGGACAAATCAAAATCGGCGGCACGCGTCTGGGCGTGGCCGCCGTCTTGTTTGTTGGCCTGGCAATCGGCGCCCTCGACCCCAACCTCAAATTGCCGGAAGTCCTCTATCAATTCGGCCTGGTGCTGTTCGTCTATTGCATCGGCCTTAGCAGCGGTTCTGTCTTCTTCAGTTCACTCAAACGCCAGGGGTTGAAAGATAACCTGCTTGTCTTCATCGCACTGCTATTGGCGGGGGTGCTCACCGCTGCCACTCATCTGCTATTCAAGATTCAAGCACCATTGGCCGCCGGGATATTTGCAGGCAGCCTCACCAACACGCCCGCTCTAGCAGGAGCAATCGAACACATCAAAGCCGCATTTCCCGGCAACGATGCCATCCTTTCCGATCCAGTTATTGCCTATTCTCTCACCTACCCAATGGGTGTTTTGGGTATGATCTTAACCATTTACATCCTGCAACGCGTTTGGAAAGTGAATTACAGCGCTGAAGCACAACAGGCTCGCGAATTTGGCCCAATGAATGAGCCGCTCTTCAGCCAAACCTTGCGCATCACCCAACCTACCGCCCTGACCGTTGCCGAATTCATCCACGCCAACGATCTCAACCTCATCTTTGGTCGCCGTAAGCGCGCCGGCAACGTTGAAATTGCACGCGGCGATACCAGTCTTTGGCCCGACGATCTGGTCAGCATGGTTGGGTCGCGCGAGGATCTGCAAACTGCCCAACAATTGCTTGGCGAACTCAGCACTGAGCGCATCGAATTTGACCTCAATCAATACGACAAACGCCGTCTCTTCGTTTCCAATTCACAAATTGTTGGCCGCCGCCTGCGCGAGCTTAACCTGCTCGAACGCTATGGCGCCATCGTCACCCGTTTGCGGCGCGGCGACCTGGAAATCCTCCCTCACGGCAATACCACGCTCACACTTGGCGATCAGGTACGCATCGTAGCCCCGCACGAAAATCTGGATGCTGTTGTGCGCCTGTTTGGTGATTCCTATCGCGGCGTAAGCGAAATTGACATTCTCACCTTCAGCTTTGGCCTGGCCATCGGCATCCTGCTCGGCATGTTGCCCATCCCTCTCCCTGGCGGCGTGACGATCAAATTGGGGATGGCCGGCGGGCCACTTCTGGTTTCGCTCATTCTGGGCGCGCTGGGACGCACCGGCCCCATCATCTGGCACATTCCCTATAGTGCCAACCTCAGCCTGCGCCAAATTGGCCTGGTCATCTTCCTGGCTGGCATTGGCACCCGATCCGGCTATGCCTTCATCTCCACCTTCTCGCAGGGTAATGGTCCGCTCATCTTTCTCAGCGGCGCGCTCATCACCTGTCTGACCGCCTTTTTCACCCTGTGGGCTGGCTACCGTTTGCTGCACATCCCAATGGGCATTCTAACCGGCATCCTGGCTGGCCTGCAAACGCAGCCTGCCGTTTTAGGCTTTGCCCAGGAGCAGGCCCGCAATGAGATGCCCAATATCGGCTATGCAACCGTCTATCCAATTGCCATGATTGTGAAAATCATTCTGGCCCAAGTTTTGCTCATCCTCTTCCTGTAACATGAAAACAATGACTCTTCCCCTGCCATCCCCGCGCGAACTGCGCACCGAGTTGGATCCCTACGCCCGCCCTGATGCGCAACGAGCCGTGCGCCAATTGCTGGTTACCCTGGGTCTATACATCCTTGGCTGGGCAGCAATGTATGCCTCGCTTTCCATCCACTATGCCCTGACCCTGCTGCTCGCTATCCCCACCGCCGGGCTGCTAGTGCGTATCTTCATCTTCTTTCACGATTGCGGCCACAACTCATTCCTGCCTTCAAAAAACGCCAACAAACAGCTTGGTTTCTGGCTGGGGGTATTGGTCTTTACCCCCGGTGAGCAATGGTGGCATGCCCATGCCATTCATCATGCCACAAGCAGCAACCTGGAAAAACGCGGCATTGGTGATGTGGAGACCAAAACCGTTACTGAATATCAGGCCCTCTCCCCCTTGCAGCGTCTTGGTTACCGTCTTTTTCGCTTTCCAGCCATCATGTTCCTCCTTGGTCCCATCTGGATGTTTCTGATCCAACACCGCTTTCCCATTCCTAAATTTGGAAAGAAGCAAACCCTCAGCATCATCTGGACAAACCTTGCCATCCTGGGGCTTGCCACTTTGCTCAGCCTGCTATTGGGCTTCTGGAACTACATCCTGATCCAGTTCCCCATCATCTGGATGGCCGGCGCAGCAGGCATCTGGCTGTTTTTCATTCAACACCAGTTTCCCACCGTCTATTGGGCAAATGACAACGAATGGGATTACACCGCCTCGGCCCTCTTGGGTGCATCATACTATCGTCTGCCTGCTTTTCTGCAATGGTTCAGCGGCAACATCGGCTTTCACCAAATCCATCACCTCAACCCACGCATTCCCAACTACAATCTGGCGGCTGCCTATCAAAACAGCCCCCTCATCCAGCAGAACACCATTGTCATCAAGATCCGTCAAAGCCTATCGTATGCCCGTTTATCGCTCTATGACGAAACTGAAAAACGCATGATCAGTTTCGCAGACCTGCGTTGAAGCGCCCGCCCCGTTATAACGCCCCCATCCACTGCCCGGCAACCATGCGCCGGGCAGTTTTTCATCCCCAATCCAAAACGTGACATTCATCACTTGCCCAAAACCGCGAAATAACTTACTATATCAACAGATTACTTGATATAACAAGATATAACAACCATGGATGATTTACTCACCACTCGACAGGTTCAAGAACGCCTCAAAGTTGACCGCATCACCATCTACCGCATGGTGCAGGATGGGCGTTTAAAAGGTGTCAAGATTGGTCAGCAATGGCGCTTCCCCAGCCAGGAGGTCGAACGCCTGCTCAGCGGAGGGATCCCCTCCCTGCCAGTTGCGACCGAACTACCCGGCAGCGCTCCACAGCCGATGCCCATTCACTGCATTCAAACCATTCAAAACCTATTCAGCGACATTGCCCAAATAGGCGCAATCGTTCTTGATCCGCAGGGCAACCCGCTCACCGAACCAACCCCACCCTGTTCGCTGTGTCCCCTGCTCCTTTCTTCATCCACCGGTCAGGAAGCCTGTCACACCACCTGGCGCGCTGCGGCCCAAAACCCATCACAAACCATCACCTGCCATGCCGGTCTCAATTATCACAGCGCCCCCATCCACGAAAACGGTCAAGTCGTTGCCGTTTTTCTGGTCGGACAGGTACACTTCCAAAAGCCAAATACCCACGAGGCCGGCAATCGCATCCAACGTCTGATTGCCTTGCACAACGTCAGCGCCCGCACCCTGATTGACGCCGCAGAAGCTGTGCCAGTTCTTGATCAAGCACAGCAACCGCTCATTGCCAGCTGGCCGGTCAAGGCAGCCGCGGCCATTGAAGCCATCCTACACGAACGCGCTGGCTTGGTTGAACGGCTACAACGCATTGCCCAAATGTCCCGCCTGGAAATCCAGGCCTGAATTTCTTCCAAGGAGAACGGCATGAAAACTTTTTTGATTTTAGGTGCAGGCACAGCCGGCACCATGATCGCAAAAAAAATGTCCAACAAACTCGACCCACAGCAATGGAAAATTATCCTTGTAGACCGAGACGAGCAACATTATTACCAACCCGGTTTTCTCTTCCTGCCCTTTGGTTCGTACAAACCGCAAGATGTTGTCCAACCCAAGCGCCGCTACATCCCCAAGAGCGTTGAATTCATTCTAGCCGATATTGAACGCATCGAGCCAGAGTCCAACCGCGTTTTGCTGAGCGGCGGCAAGCCCCCCATCTCGTATGAATACCTGGTCATTGCCACTGGCTGCGACATCCGCCCCTCCGAAACCGAAGGCATGTTCGATGGCGGCGGCTGGCGCAAAAACATCTTTGATTTCTACACATACGAAGGCGCACTTGCTCTCGGTAAATTTTTGGAAAAATGGCCCGGCGGTCGTCTGGTTGTCAATGTCGCCGAAATGCCAATCAAATGCCCTGTCGCACCGCTTGAATTCCTCTTCCTGGCAGATGATTTCTTCACCCGGCGCGGCATTCGCAACAAAGTCGAACTCGTTTACGCCACCCCACTCTCTGGCGCCTTCACCAAACCCAAATCCTCTGCTATGCTGGGCAACCTGTTGGAAAAGAAACACATTCACATCGAACCCGATTTCGCCATCAGCGATGTAGATAGCAGCGCCAATGCCATCCATTCATACGATGGACGCGAAATTCCCTTCGACCTGTTCGTCACCGTCCCCGTCAATGGTGGCGCAGAATTTATTGGCCGCTCTGGCATGGGCAATGACCTCGATTTTGTTCCAACCGATAAATTCACCCTCCAATCCAAAAAATGGCCCAATATCTGGGTCATGGGGGATGCCAACGACATCCCAGCCTCAAAAGCTGGTGCTGTTGTTCACTTCCAGTTGGAAGTTGTCGTTGAAAATATCCTTGCCCACATGGCCGGGCACGAGATGCACGCCCACTTTGATGGCCACGCCTCATGCTACATTGAAACCGGCTTCAACAAAGCTCTGTTGATTGACTTCAATTATGACACCGAGCCACTACCCGGTGCCTATCCCGTACCCGGCATTGGTCCATTTTCGCTGCTGCGCGAATCCACCATCAACCACTGGGGCAAACTTGGCTTCCGATACATGTACTGGAACCTGATGCTGCGCGGCCTGCCAATGCCTGTCCCCGATAAGTTTAGCATGGCCGGTAAACAGGCCTGAATCCATTCCCCTATTTTCAAAAGGAGTAACTACCATGTCCGAAGAAATTCTTGCCAATATCGCTTTCGATGCCGACGGTTTTATGACCGATTCAAGCGCCTGGACGCCCGACATTGCTCGCGCCCTGGCCGCCCGTGAAGGCATTGAACTGACCGAGCGCCATTGGGTCGTCCTCAACTACGCCCGTGCCGAGTTCAAATCCAAGGGTGATGCCCCCACCTTGCGTAATATCACCAAAAACACCGATGTCAGCACCAAAGAACTATATGCGCTCTTTCCCGGCGGGCCAGGCAAGTTGGCCGCCAAAATCGCAGGGCTAAAGAAGCCCACTGGCTGCATCTAATTTTCCTCCCCAGAAAAAAGGACCCACCATGATCCCGCCCAATGTGATTCAAAAAGACATTCGCAAACTATCCATCATCGCCTCCAAAGGCTCGCTGGATATGGCCTATCCACCACTCATCCTTGCCAATGCCGCCCGCATGACCGGCATTGAAACGCACGTTTTCTTCACTTTTTGGGGGTTGGATATTATCACCAAGAAAAAGATGAATCGGCTGACAATTGCCACGGTCGGCAACCCTTCCATGCACCCCTGGTTCCATATCCCCACCTGGCTCGGCGCCATTCCTGGCATGTCGGCATTGGCAAGCTGGATGATGAACCGCGAAATTGCGAAACTTGATTTCCCGCCTGTTGGCGAATTTGTTGAGATGATCCGAGACGCCGGGGCTAATATCTATGCCTGCAAAATGTCGGTAGACATGATGAAACTCAAACCCGAAGATTTTGTTGAAGGTACCCAAATCCTCGGCGCAATGGAGTTCATGGATATTTCAGAGGGCGCACAATTGCTCTTCGTCTAAAATCCCGCCGATGAAAGATAAAAGATCCCCAAAGGGCTGCGGCCTTCGGGGATCTTTCTTGTTGCGCTCAGGGAAAAGCGCCGCCACCCTATTCTGCAATCACCGGCACACGTACCTCTTCTAAACCCCGAACAGGATGTTCATCTTCCAGGTGCATAATCGTCGGGCTGAGCAACCCCACAATTGCCATCAAAATACTCGAAACACCAGCAGCCCAATACCAGGTGCGAATGCCCAGCGTCTCAGAGAGCGGCCCAGCAACCAACATGCTCAACGGCATCATTGCCCCGCAGATGCTGCCAACCAACATAAATACCCGTCCCTGCATCTCAGGCGCAACCCGCGCCTGCATAATCGCCTGAATCGGGCCATTGGTCATCGGGTTCATAATACCCAAAATAGCCAACCCAACCAGCGCCAGCCAAAACCGGTCTGCTGGTGCAATTGCCACCACCAAAACACCCACCCCCATCATGCTCAGCCCCATCAAAGAGGTCAAAATTCGTCGTCGGAAACCGCCCCAGGCCCCCAAAAGCAGCCCACCAAGCACAATCCCAACCCCCAATGCCACCTCGGTATAGCTATATTCCAGCGCCCCCAGGCCAAAATAGCGTTTGACCAGCAAAGGCATTAAGGAGCCAGTCGGCGCAAAGAAGAAATTCAGCAAAACTGCCAGGCTCAACAATCCAAGCAGCCCAGGCCACGACCGCACATAGCGCAAACCATCCGCCACATCCCGCAGCACCAGGCCCGGCGTCACCATTTGATTCGCATCACTGCGCACAGGCTGTGGGATGGCAACAAAGAACAAAGGAGCAATTGCCACCAATGCCGTTGCAACATCAATCGCCAGAATGCCCGCCATCGGTAATACCTCAAATAGCAAGGCACCCAAAGGCGGCGCCATGATGGAAATCGCCCCCCGCACCGCCTGATTGATGCCTGCAATCCGCGCCAGATGCTGTTCTGGCACCATCAGCGAGGTAGAAGCCTGCATTGCCGGCCAGTGAAAGGACCCACCCAGAGAACGCAGGAACATCGCCACGTAAATGTGCCACACCGCAATCTGCCCGCTGGCAAACAACAGCGCCAACAACAAAGTCGTTAGAGCAATCGCCGCATCGGCGACAATCATCACCCGCTTGCGATTCAGACGATCCACCAACGCACCGGTAAATGGCCCCAGCACAATTTCGGGCAGCATCGCCACCAGTGTTGCCGTTGCCAAAATCGTCGCTGAATTGGTCTTTTGGGTCAGCCACCACACAAGCGAGAACTGCACCAAAGCACTGCCAACCAACGAGAACAATTGCCCGCTCCAAATCGTAAAAAACGGTCTGGCCCACTGCCTATTCAATGAAAACCTCGACATGTTCGCCGTCTTCCTCGTCAAACACATCCACAATCTGCCCCACCTCGCCAGAGCGGATCATATCCATCAACGCGTTGGGGTCCATATCCTGAATCACCGGCGAAGAACGCAAGCCCATCTTCATCCCGGCCTCAACCACATTCAATGGCAGCCGGACATTAACGCGCGTCTTACCTGTGTCGGTATCCGTCACCCGAACCCGCAGCCAACGCCCCTGTACAGTGCGTCCTCCCGCCATCGGTTGGACGGGCTGCGATCGCCCACCCTCCAACGCCTCCAGCAATTGCGTCGCTTCTTCGGTTGAAATGCGCCCTTCTTGCAACATCTTCAACACCCGCAACCGTTCCTCACTCACAACCATTGCAGCACCTCCTCACTCAGATTTTTCAGGCTTTTCAGTCTCTTGCTTAATACCACGCAAGCGCGCCTGTGCTTCCGCTGCGCTAATCGTACCCTGCGCAAGTTCATCCAAAATACGCAGCCGCTCATCCGCACCAGGCCGCTGTGGCTGTTCCTCACGTCCAGGCTCAAACCCCAACGCCCGAATCACCTCATACAAGCGATTGCGCAGCGTTGGATAGGAAAGCTTCAACTCTTCTTCCATTCGATTGAAACGCCCCTCACAGCGAACAAAGGTCAACACAAATTGCTGCTGCTCAGGAGAAAGCGGCGCAAATGGGTTCGCCGCGGCGTGAAAATGCCCCTCGATCGTTGTATCACACCCAGGACAATAGATCCGGGTCACCTCCGTCTCACCACCGCAAACCGGGCAACGGGTCAAAGCTGGTTTCATAACAACTCCTTTCTAATCCTTTTCATCTTTCTATCAACAATCATAGCACATATTTAAATTTTGTCAATACTTATATTGTTTTTTACAAACAGACAATTGATTTTATCAATTCTTTTTGTTTTTTCTTCAAGTCCCGGCCATCTGATATCAATAACACAACTTTAACATAATTCAAATCAAGGCGTGATATACTTAAATTTGTTGTTGTTCCATCCATTGAAAAAACCTCAATCCACACACCCAAAAGAGAGCTGTATGAAAACGCTAATTCTCGCCCGTCACGCCAAATCGAGTTGGAAGGAACCCGATCTGCCCGATCGCGAGCGCCCGCTCAACAAACGCGGCCAAAAAGAAGCTCCCCAGCTAGGAAAAAACTTGCGCGAACAAGGATACATTCCGCATCGCATCTACAGTTCCACCGCCCTGCGTTGCGCCCACACCGCCGAAATTGTAGCCGATAAGCTCAATTATCAAAAAGAGATCCTCTACCTCGATTCACTCTACCTTGCTGAACCACACACCTACCTGGAATTGCTGCGCAGCCTGCCCGATGAAGTCGAATCGGTTCTCGTCATCGGCCACAACCCCGGCCTGGAAGGCTTGCTCCAAATCCTCAGCCAGCGCGTGGAATCACTGCCAACCTCTGCCGTCGCCGTACTTTCCATCCCTGTACGCTCCTGGGCCTCACTCAGCCCGCAAATTGACTGTCAAATCCAATATCTCTGGCAACCCAAACACTAATCCAGATCAGCCAAACCAATTTGGGATAGAAACGCCCCCACCACCCGGTCATACGCTGCCGCATCTACCACAATTGATAATGCGTGGTCGGCGCCTGGCGCAAGATAGAGCTGCCGAACGCCTTGCGTTTTGGCCCAGTATAGCTCCTCTGCCATCTTGGGTGGAATGTAAGCATCCGCGGCACCATGAATCAACAAAGCAGGCGCCACAATCTTATCCATCTCACCCCGCGGCGAAATCTGTCCCACAACCGCGCCCGTCAGCAGCCAGATCCAAAAGCGCGCCAACCCCACCACCGGAAAAGGCGGCAGTCCAAAATCCTGCTTCAACCGATAAACCAGCAAATCCCCCAAATCTGAAAAGGCGCAATCCGCTACCACAAATGCCAGTTCGGCATCCAGTGCTGCCTGCTGCAAAGCCGTAGCAGCCCCAAACGACTCGCCCATCACCCCCACAACACCACCCGCTGCCAATTGCGCCCGCGCCCAATCCACCACACTTTGCAAATCCCACTTCTCATAATACCCAAACGTCGAATTGCCCCCGCCACTGCGGCCATGGTTGCGATGATCGTAGAGCAACACATTAAAACCCCGCCGCAGATAGGAATCCATATATTTCGTCATTCCATAGAGTGTATAAGTAATCCCATGCGCAATCACAACCGTCTTATTTGCACCCGGCACGGGAAAATACAAGCCAAACAAATCATATCCATAGCGCGAAGGAATGCGAACCTCTTGCTGCGGCAAAGCCGTAAACACCCGCTCATCCAAATAGCCCTTCTCCACTTCAATCCGGTACGTTTCCTCAACAGCAAACGTTTTCGGATACACCACCTTGGCGGCAAACACCCCTCCCACCACCAACAAAAAGAGCCCAAGGATCGTCCCAATCCATAACACCGTCATGCCGGGTCGTCCTTACGCTGCGCCAATGCAATCTTCACCGCTTGCAAGCGTGCCCCATGCAGCGGATAAAAAGCCAGTGCCAGCACTGCCAGCCCAGCCCCAATTGCGGGTGGCAGCGACATAAACAGCCGAAAGCCAGCATTGACCGTCTCCGGCTGCACCGTCAACAGCGGATCATAACCATATCCATTCGAAAACCAGCCAAACACAATCGCACTCAACGCATACGCCACCTGAATAATCAATCCGCTCATTCCAAAATACATTCCCTCGCGTCGCTGCCCGGTCTGCATCTCATCCTCATCAATCACATCCGAGAGAACAACATCCCCCATCAAAATCAGCCCCGCCAGTGCCACCCCAAGCAACACCGAGGTCAGCAATGCACCGGTCAGATTCTGCACCAACGCCAACGGAATCACCGCCAGCCCAAGCAATGCATAGGCAAGCATCAAGGTTGTGCGCGCCGGCAAGCGGTTTGCAACCCACTGTCGCCAGGGCCAAAGCGCAAATCCCGCTGCAACAAATGCCGTTCCCAAAATAATCGAGGTCATTCCAGGATCCGCCCCCAAACTGTATTTGGTATAAAACGCCATCCCAGCCGTCAGCGTCGCGGTTGCAAAATGACGCATCGTCTGCGCCACCACAACCGTCATAAAACTGCGATTGACCAGCGTTGCCCGAAGCGCCACACGCAGCGGCACCGCTTCAGCCTCCACCGAGCGGGTATGCTCAAACATGCCGCGCGTACTGCCATACAATGCTGCGGCACTAATCACCCCAAACAACGCTCCCATTGCCGGCCACCCCATCCAATCCGCCAACATTACCGGCAGAGCAGCCCCAATCAACAAACCAATGGTCATGAAAACGTTCATCCGCACCGCCGTATCGGTGCGCTCGCGAAAATCGCGGAACATCTCCGGCAGCAGGGCATAATAAGCCGTCTGCACAACCGTTGCCAACGACTCGAACAAAAACAACGCCGCAGCAAAATAAATCAACAATGCCAGCGGCTGTTCCCGCCCATCAAACGGTGCGGCAAACAAAGCAGCGAACAAAACTGCATAGGGCAGCGTACCAAACAAAATAAACGGAATCCGCCGCCCCCAGCGCGAGCGCGTTCGATCAGAAAGATAGCCCATCAATGGATTGTTAATTGCATTATACAGCGAATAGCCAGTCATAACCGCGGCCGCCCATTCGGGCGCCAAATGACGAACATCGCTATAAAAGAACAACAATGCCGCCCCAACAGCCTGATAGGGAATCGAGCACCCTAAATTTCCCAGGCTATACCACCAACGCTGTGCATTTGTCGTTGGCCCCTGTCCCTCACGAAGATAAGAACGGATCATAAACACACCCTTCCTGAATGCAAGTTTTTTCTGTTCGCGCTTTAATTATACGGAAAAAATCGCCTATGTGACCGGTCAAACATCACCCGAATTCCATTCATCTGCCACCAAACCGCGCCCAAACCCTGTTATACTTACTCTATGCTCGAAATCACCCCCACCATTCATCTCGACGAAAGCGAGCTGCACTACGATTTTGTTCGCTCCTCTGGGCCAGGCGGCCAAAACGTCAACAAAGTCTCAACCGCCGTGCAGCTGCGCTTTGATGTGCGCTCCAGCCCTAATCTGCCTGAAGCTGTGAAAGAGAAATTACTGCAATTGGCTGGCAATCGCGCCACAACAGAGGGCATCCTGATCCTTGAAGCCCGCAGTTACCGCACCCAGGAGCAAAACCGGTACGATGCTTTCGAGCGCCTGCGCGCCCTGATTGTTGAAGCAGCTCGACAACCCAAGCCGCGTCGCCCCACCCGCCCCAGTGTTACCGCACGCGCCCGCCGGGCCGCCGAAAAAAACCATCGCGCCGACCTGAAACGCTTGCGCAGTGCCGACCCTGAAGCTGATTTTGAAGACTGGTACTTCGATCCCCGTTAGCGACGCTCCAAGGCCTGCATCACCGCCACCGCCATCGCACATACCACCATCAGCAAGGTTGCCATCGCCAGGGCCTGACCATAATTGAGCGCCCCCGGCTGTGAGAGAAAACGAAAAATCGCCACTGGCAGGGTTGGCATTTCGGGTCTCGCCAAAAAAGCCGTCGCCCCAAACTCGCCCAGCGAAATGGTAAATGCAAATACAGCGCTCGATGTCACTGCCCGCGCCAAAATCGGCAATTCCACCTCCCACCACACCCGCCAGGGCGAAGCCCCCAACACTGCTGCTGCCTGCTTCAGCGAAGGCGGAATGGCAGCCAATGCTGGACGCAAGGTGCGCACCACAAACGGCAACGCCACAAGGCTATGCGCAATCGGAATCAACAATGGGAACGTCCGCACCTCCAAAGGTGGCCGATTGAACACCAGCCCATACCCCAGGCCAAGCGTCACTGCTGATGCACCCAATGGCAGCATCAACGCCCCATCCAACACCCGCCCCAGTCGTCCCCCACGCTCCAATGCATACGCCGCCAAAAATCCCAAGCTCAGCGCAATTGCCACCGTCTGCACCCCATAGCCCAATGAGTTCAACCCCGCCTGCGCCGGCGGAACATAAAAAAACGATTGCCGCCGATTGACGAACAATTCACGGTAATAATCCAGCGTCAGGCCTGCCTGCACACTCCCGCGCTCGCCACGCACCGCATCCAGCCGCGTCACCGAACGCAGCGCCAATGCTGCTAGCGGCGAAAGCAGCACCACCACCAGCAGCACCACCACGCCAGCCACCAGCAATCGCTCCCACCCATGTTGCACCCGCCGCAGACCCTCGCCGCGCAGACGCGGCATCAACGGGGTTGCCTGTCCACGGCTCAAGCGCCCATACAGGCCCGTCAGCAAGAGCGTGCAGCCCAATTGAATGGCCGAAAGCAACCCGGCCAGCGGCAGGTTTAACCGTTGCAACGCCTGCACATAAATCTCCACTTCCAGCGTCGCAAAACGCGGCCCACCCAACAACAATACCACACCAAAACTCGTAAAGTCAAACAAAAACACCAGCAAGGTTGCCGCCAAAATGGATGGCCGCAGCAAGGGCAAGGTGACTTCCAACAGCACCTGCCAGGGCGCTGCACCCAGGCTGCGCGCAGCCTGTTCCAGGCGCGGATCGAGTTGCGCCCAGGCGCTCCCCACCATCCGCAACACCACAGTCATATTGTAAAATACATGCGCCACCAAAATTGCTGCCAGGGTGTTCAAGAACACAATCGGTGGCTGCTCCAACCCCAAAACCTGCATCAGCCCCAGGTTTACCCAGCCTCGCGGCCCCAACAAGGCATTGAACCCAGCCGCCGCAACAACAGTTGGCAAAACAAAGGGCAGGGTTGTCAGAACCATGAGCACCTGCTTGCCGCGCCACGCATAGCGCCCCAGCACAAACGCTGCCGGCAGTCCAACTGCCATCGTCAACAAAGTTGAAAGCCCGGCCTGCCAAAAGGTGAAGCCCAGGGGGCGCAACACCGCCTCGGCGCTCACTCGCAGCCCGCCCACCCGCAGCCATTCGAATGCCGCACCAAAAATGCGCCCCAACGGCCAGAAGAAAAACAATAACAAAAAAGTCAGGGGGGCGGCCCACAACAGCACACGCAGCACCGACCGACCAACCCAACGCATCCAACCAGATCTCAACGCAACACCGTGCGCGTCCACTCATCAATCCAGCGCTCGCGGTTCTGCGCCAGCCAGGTTGGATCTGCAATCACCGGTTCTTCCGGAACCTGTGCAGTTTCAATAAACACATCGGGCAAAGGCGTATCAGAGCGCACCGGATAGACAAACATCTGCTCCGGCATGCCCATCTGAAACTCACGGCTCAGCATAAAGTCTACAAATTTTTCTGCCAGGGCGCGCTGCTGCGTGCCTTTCAAGATGCCGACAAACTCCACCTGCCGAAAGCACATTTTTGGCCCGACCAGCGAAGCAGTTGGCGCTTCCACCAATGGTTGTGAAGCAAACATCACTTCCGCCGCAGGACTGCTAGCATATGATACAACCATCGGGCGCGGCCCCTGCCCAGACGACCCGCTAAAGTGCGTATAATAGGCCGTCTCCCAATCATTTGCCACCAGGACATCGTTTTCAACCAGATCCTGCCAGAAATCCAGATAGCGCTCATCGCTAAAATTTGCCACCGTCAGGGCCAAAAACGCCATCCCCGGTGAGGAAGTCGCCGGATTTTCCACCACCAACAGCCCGCGATAGGCCGGGTCTGCCAGGTCTGCCAGTGTTTGCGGCAGCGCCAGCCCACGCTCGGCAAAATATTGCACATCATAATTAATGCACACATCCCCATAGTTAACGGGCAAGGCACCCAATCGCTCATCCAGCCAATATTGCTCAGGAACCAAAGCAAGCAGCGGCGAATCATACGCCTCAAACAGGTCCGCCTGCAAAGCCCGAGTCAGGAAGGTGTTATCCACACCATACAAAACATCGGCCTGTGGCGATTGGCGCGTCAAAATCGCCTGATTGAGCATCGAACCGGCGTCACCGCCCTGGATAAAGACCAGCTTGACCTGATTGGCCTGCTCAAACGCCTGAACCAATTCCTCACTCACAGCGAACGAATCATGCGTCATGACCCGCAGTTCCACCGGCTTTGCCGGGGTCTGCGTCGCGCAAGCTGCCAGCAGAAGGCAAACAACAAACAAAAAAAACAAACGAGTTTTCATCCTTCTTCCTCCAAGACTCGAAGATCGCGCACCTGGCGCGTATGCACACACAATAAACGCCCAGCAGATACCCGCACCTGCGCCCACCGCCCCACCAGGCGGTTACTAATCCCGCGTGTGCGCTGCGGATAGAGTGTTTCGCCGCTCAGTGCGTAGGCCAGCCCATCCGTCCAGACCTCCACCGCCGCACCATTCCACGGCAACAACGAGACCACATCCCCGGCCCGACCCTCTATCTCGCCCACCCCCTCAATCAACCAAACCTCATCCAGCCCATCGTCCAGGCGCACATCCAACCTGCACCACTCCTCATCCAGCAACAAAGCCAGGTTGCCCAGCGTCTGATCAATCCGTCCACCCAGTCCGCCCACAATCCGCACCCGCTCATATCCACGCTGCACCACCCAGCGCAGCGCCAGCTCCAAATCCGTCTCGTCCTTCTCTTGCGGATAACGCACAATCTCAACCCCCGTCTGTACCAGGCGCTCCACATCTACCCAATCCACCGAATCGAGATCGCCAAGCAACACATTTGGCACCCGTCCCAATCCCTCAACATGGCGCAGCCCGCCATCCACAGCCACCAGAAAATCATCATCTTCCAGCAGCCAGCGCACCGCATCCACCGCCGCCTGACCATTGACAAATAAAATTGCCCGTTTTTTCTGCATAACACAACAACCCTCGCCTGCGAGGGTTGTTGAATACAATTCCGTACAACATCCCTCCGCCGGCATAATCCGGATCAGGTACTGCGGGTCGAGAACTACGGTTCTCCTCTCAGCCCGGCTCACCGGGCTCCCCGTTGTCAATCTATTGTAAGTCTATCGCGCCCGCTCTGGTTTGTCAAGCAGAGTTGCACAAACTTTAAATTAAGCTACAATCAAAGTATGAGTACCCCAACGCTCTTCAGCCTGATCGCTGGCGTGCTGGTTCTGGTTGTCGTCTATGGCTATCTCTACCTGCAACATCGTCAGCGCTGCCTGGGGCTTTGGGCAGCCAGTTGGAGCACTTATGTACTGGGCTTTGGTCTGCGCCTGCTCTATGGCAGCAACAACCCCAACGCATGGGAATACCTGCTCACCCTCCTGGCTGGATTGTTGTTGATTAGCGGCGCGCTCGATTTTCTCGACCCCCGCTCGCGACGGTTGATCCCCGGGTTCATCCTGATCGGCATCCTGACAATGGTCTGGATTGGCATCTCAACGGTGCTTGGCGAGGCGCTCCTGTTCCAAATTCTGCCTGCCATGCTGCTGTTTGGCATCGCCTTTGCCTACATTGGCCTGCGTCTGCTATCCATCCACAGCCAGGCAAGCGCCGGACAATGGGTGCTGGGAATTGCATTTCTGTTTTGCAGCCTGGGCAGCCTGCTCACGCCCCTCCTGCTCCATCATCCAGCCCGAATCTGGCTCGAAAATCTGAGCTGGTTCCTTGCCCCGCTCATTGCCCTGGGGCTGCTGATGGTTTTCACCGAACGCATACGCAGCGAAGAACGATCCCGCCAGGGCGCCCGTCAGCAACAACTGGAACAAGAATTGCACCAAAAACAACAGGATTACCAGGTGCTGGTTGAGCAACAAGGGGTTGGTGTGAGCATCGTCGCCACAGATGAAACAATCCTCTTTGCCAACCCGGCCGCCGAACAAATTTTTGGCCTGCCAGCCGGCCAAATGGCTGGCCGCAGCCTGCAAGAATTCACCTCGCTTGAGCAATTTCAAATGCTGCGCTCCCAAACCGCAGAACGTCAGCAAGGTCAAAGCAGCACCTACGAAATGATCATCACCCGCCCGGATGGTGAACTGCGCCATATTCTGGTCAATGCCACCCCGCGCCGCACGCCAGGCGGAGAATTTAGCGGCACGATTGGCGTCTTCCAGGATATTACCGAGCGCAAACAGGCCGAAGTGCGCATCCAACAACTGCTCATTACCGAACGCACCTATCGGCAGCAGGCCGAAACGCTGCGCGAGGCCACCACCGCCCTCGTTTCAGCCATCAACCTGGATGAAGTCTTGCAGCGCGTCTTTACCCACTTGCGCCTCGTCATTCCCTATACCAGCGTCTGCGTTTTTCTGTACGAAGAAGGCCGGCTGCACGCCGTTGCCGGAAGCGGCTTTGAACACCCCGAGCAGGTCATCGGGCAGGAAATGGAACCCGATAACCCGCTCATCACCGAATCCTTCACCAGCAAACAACCCCTCATCCTGGCGGATGCCCACAAGGATGCACGCTTTTCACGCTGGGGCGATTCGCAGCACACGCGCGCCTGGATGTGCGTGCCGCTCATCTGGCACAGCGAAATGATCGGTTTTTTGACGATTGACAACAACACCCCCGGCGTCTATTCCCGCGAACACAGCGCCCTCGCCCAGGCCTTCGCCAACCAGGCTGCACTTGCCATCCAAAACTCGCGCATGTTTGCCCACATCGAGCAACTCGCCATCACCGACCCGCTCACCAATCTCTACAATCGCCGCCACCTCTTCAACCTGGCACGGCGCGAATTCAATCGTTATCAGCGCTATCATCACCCCATCGCCGTCATCATGTGTGATACAGACCATTTTACCCGGGTCAACAACACCTATGGACACATGATTGGCGACCTTGTTCTGCAAACCATTGCACGCCGCATGACCCAAAGCCTGCGCGAAAGTGACCTGCTGGGGCGCTACGGCGGCGAAGAATTTATGATTGTCCTCAGCGAAACACCCCCGCAGCAGGCCGCCGAGACTGCCGAACGGCTGCGCGCCTGCATCTCCGACCAACTGTTTGAAGTTGAAGGCCAAATCATCTCAGTTACCCTCAGCATCGGCGTTGCCTCAGCCTCTCCCGACTGTCTCGATCTTGACACGCTCATCCGTCACGCCGACCAGGCCCTGTACCAGGCCAAGGAGGGCGGGCGCAATCGCGTCGTCCTCTGGCAAGCTTCCAACCTCAATCCAGCCAGATGAGCTGTCCCATCAGCGTCACATCATAACCGCCCAACATCGTCATCGTTTGCCGCCCGGCACCACTGTTCAGCCACCCACCAATTGCTTGCACCACTGGATGCTCATAAACCTCCTGTAAGACAACAAAATCATACCGTTCAAGCGTCAAGAAAATGAAGTGCAGCCCCTGCGCCAATGCCGCCGCCTCCAACCCCAATCCCACTTCCGCATGCCCCTCGGCCACAGCACGCGCCACGGCCAAATGTGTCCCCAACCCAGCCTCATAGCCGGCAATTGCCGTCGTTGCAATTCCCAATCGCTTTAATTGCGCATCCAGCCAGACGCGCGTCCCCGAGCCAGGCTGCCGATTGGCAAAGCGCAGCCCTGGTCGCGCCAGGTCAATCAAACCATGCACACGCGCGGCGTTCGCTGGATGCATCATCAACCCCAAGCGTCGCTCTGCCAGCGTCATCAGCGCTACCCGGCGCCCCGGTAGCAGCCGCCGCACAAATGGGATATTGTATTCGTTTGTTTCTGCGTCCCACAAATGCGCCCCAGACAGGTCAGCCTGCCCACCAGCCAGCGCCATTAATCCGCCCAAACTACCCGGAAATTCCACCTGCAACCCCAACGGCAGCGGTAGGCCAAACGCCAGTTGCGTCACAGCCGGGTCATGGCTGCCAACAAAACGCAGCACCTTTTCTGGCCGCCGCTCCGGTGACGAGCTGGAAAACGCCTGCCAGCGGTCCAGCGCCAGGTGCAAGGCCTGTTGAACCTCCAGTGGCGCATATCCTGCCGTTAAGGTCTCAAGCAAAAACGCCTCCGCCCGGTGCAACAAAGCTGCCCGTCGCAACAATTCATTGCCGGCAAGCGGCGGATCCATTGCCACATGCGTTCCCTGACCAGGCCGGCTGTTCAACAGGCCCTGGCGGGCCAGTTCTGCATAGGCGCGTTGCACTGTGCCAATTGTGCAATTCCATTCCTGCGCCGCATCGCGCACCACCGGCAGCCGGTCGCCCGGTTTCAATTGCCCATCCAGAATCTTGCGTCGAATATCTTCTGCAATCTTCTGGTACAAAAATTGATCTTCGATGCTCATCGCAATACTCCAGGCAAAAACACGCCATGCAGCAGTTCGGTAAACCCATCCTCACTGCCCGGCCAGGCCTCCACATTCCCCGCCCCATCCGTCGCCCGGCAGCGGAAGGCATAACGATGCCCCACCTGCCCGCTGTAGACCTGGCTCGTTTCCGTCCCGCCGTACCAATCCGCCCAGGCTGCATCATCCACCTTGACCTGCACCTGATAGTCCGCCACCCCGCTCAACGCGTCGCTGCCACTCCACTGGACGACAAAATCCACATCGCCCATTTGCCAGGCCGGCAGCCCCTGCACCGCCGATTGCGGCGCCACACGATCCAGCGTAATCGAATCCGCCGCCGCCAGCGAAACATTCCCGGCCAGGTCGCGATATTGCACAAAGACCGACTTCAATCCATCACTACCGCTCAAGGTATAGGCCGCAGTTGGCGCATAGGCCTGCCAGGCAGCCCAGCTGCTGCCATCATTGCTAAAGCGCATCTCCGCCACCCCGCTCCCCGGCGGCGGATCGTTGCCCGCCAGACTGAGTGTGACACCTGTAACATTGGTATACAACGCATCGGCATTGATCGTAAGCCCCCCCACCGGCGCCTGACTATCCACCGTGAACGGATAAGATACAACCTGCGTATTCATCCACCGGTTGGTCGCCTGCAAAACAATGGTATGCGGCCCCTGCGGCAGGCCCGTCACCTCAAAATCGAACGCCTCAGCCACCTCATCAATTACCCCATCCAACGGCACAATCGTCGTCCAACTGCCGCCATCCAATTGATAACTGAGGCTGATGAGGTTGTTGATTGTCATCGAGTTGCCATTGGGCGAGGGATAGGGCTGATCTTCCACGCTGCCGACAAAGCGCACCGTTGCCGCAGCCCACATACCCGGCGCCTGCGTGATAGCAAAAGCCGGCAGCGTATCCACCGGGTCTAATTTCCCATCGCCATCACTATCGCGCATCCCCACCTGCTGCTGACTGACCGTGCAAATGCCACTCGTCGTCGAGCCGGTGCGCATTAAACAAGAGACCAGTTTGCAGCCTGTGCAACCATAACAATTGCTACTGCCGCTGTCATTGCCATCACACTGCCCATTCCCATTCTGGTCACAACCTGCCGAACAATTGTCGTTGCGGATTCCTAAATAGCCCAACACATCGCTACAGGCACAACAAGCATAACCCGGCGAGCAATACTCATCCCCGGCGCCAAAATCATGTCCCAGTTCATGCGCCATGACGCTATCCATGTTGCCAATCCCCCAACCATCGTTATCATAGGTCATCACCACCACCGGCGGATCGCCATAGGTATAGCCAAAATAGCCCGACGGGAACATGCCATCCGCATCGTTCAGGCTATCTGCCACAAATGCCACCACCGCCCAATCGGCGCCATACTGCGTGCGAATGGCGTTTAAATAGGCATAGGCCTGCAAATACCAGAGCGTCCCCGGGTAACCAAGCACCGTCAGCGTCTCGCTCATCCACAAGCCATCATTGGGATAGCCATAATTGATTGGCTCATAGCCGGTTGGCACCTGTTGATGAACATCATAGACAAATTGCAGCGCCCCAGCCGGGTTGGTTGCCGCCCACCAGTTCATCGCATTGGTAATTTCGTTGACCACCGTCTGCATGCGGGCCGAATCCCAATTTTCGGTCTGCGGCTCATGCCCACCATTGCTCTCGGGCAGGATAATGCCCACCACCACCCGTCCAGCCATGAACTCGCTCAAGTCATAATAGCCGGGCAGTCCATTCGTCTCGGTTGGCATCTCTGGCAAATCCAGATCCAGCGCAATCACATCATTCGTCAATGGCCGTCCCTGATGCAACAGGGACTGATGATCTTGCAGCGAACCCCGCCGCTCGTTCCAAATTCCAGCCGCTGCCAGCGCCAGAGCGCTGCGCCCGGCCAGCAAATCCTCATCCACCGGCCCACGCAGCACCTGCACCCCCGGCGGCGCCACCGACCACAACGGCAATGAGCCCAACAACACATCCGGCGGGAAGATATCGCGCACACAACCGCCGCGCCGCTCAATTGCCTGCACAGCGGTTTGCCAATCTCCCTCCACCAGGAAGAACGCATCCACCGCACAACTGGTTTGCACTGCCCCATCCCCCACCGCGCCCTGCGCCTGCACACTGCCCCCCAACAACACCATCACCATCAAAACTGCCAAAATCCATTCAGCCTTCATCACACACACTCCCCGGAGTCATCCTCCAGCAGCATTTCTTTTATCATACAACAAATAGCAGCCAATTACTATAGGATTTCAAAAAAACGCCCGGGCTGGAAAATCCCAAACAACCCGGGCTATTTTCTATTTGCCTGGCCGAACGGCCAGACGGGAACAGTCAGCGCTCGCTTGCACGAAGCACGCCCGGAGGGGCTTCTCACCCGACCAGATTCTGGCATCGCACCTGATGAAAGCAATGAAAAGAGGCGGAAACCGGCATTATTGTTGAAGTTTGAAGGCGCGTTCCGGTTCCGGTACGAGCAGCGGGCGTTTCTATGATCATTGTTCCACGCACCGCCCCGCAGTTTCCTGGTGTCCCCAACTCAAGCACCCTTTTATGTGCATAAGTCCCGTTCCATCTTTGAAGCAGAACCTGCTTTCTTCATCCAACCACCCAACAAGCGACCCACTTCAACCAACATCTCAACCCCATGTTCATATTGCCCAATCTTCAGCAAATGGCGGTCATAGCTCAAACGCAGACACAAACGCAACATTGCCAGCAAATGGTCGGCCTCCTTCAATTCAAGAAGCGGATTGGCGCTATGGACTGCCCGGATCAACTTACCATACAAATGAAACGCTGTGTCTTCCAATCGCCGCGCCATGCGAAAGCGCTCGCTCCTGGGAAAATTTTCAGTCTCGCCCAGCAACCAGATGATAAAATCGTACGTACGGCTGAACACCGGGGAAGTTTTTTCCATTCTCACCTCACAGCACCACCGAACGAAGCACCGCCGTCCGCAGCCCCCAGGTATCGCCATGCTGTGCATGATGAATCCATCCCTGAATGCTGGCCTGCATCTGCTGCTGAGTGCGCTCTCCTGCCCGATATTCCCGCAACTGCCCCCGCAGGCGACGGCAAAACTGAACCACCTTGCGCCGCTTCAAACGCCGATGCGATCGAAAGACCTGAAAGCCCAAAAACGGAATCCCTGTTGCGCACGGGCGCGGCTGTGCACTCCCCTCATGCACCGTTAGCCGCAAACCCGCAAGCCGATCCATCACCGCCGCTCGCCACTCGTGCATCTGTTGCAAATCATCCCCAAAGAGCAGCATATCATCCACATATCGCACATACCCCCTCACCCCCAACCGCCGTTTAATAAAATGATCCAGCCCATTTAAATACACATTCGCCCAAAACTGACTGGTCAAATTGCCAATCGGCAACCCGCGCGGACGTAATGCCGCCAGCAGGTCATCCCCCGGAAAATAAACCATCTCATACTCCCCAGTCAGCACACCTTCCCCCCCGCTCAAAATCTTGGCGCACAACGCAAGAACATCCTCATCCTGAATTCCTTGCTGTAATTGCTTGAACAAAATGGCATGGTCCACCGATGGGAAAAACTTACGCACATCCAGCGGCAACACATACCGAAAACGTCGCAAATAGTGCGTCGCCCGGTCGAGTGCCTTATGGGTTCCTTTACCAACCCGGTTTGCATAACTATCATACACAAACCGTCGCTCCCATACCGGCTGAATGAGATTGCACAAAGCATGATGCACAACCCGGTCGCGAAAGGGCGCCGCCGAAATCAACCGGCGCTTAGGGTCACGAATCCAAAAATTAACATATTGCCCCGGCTGATAGCTGCCAGAGCGCAGTTCATCACGCAGCTTCAACAAATTTTCCTCCAAATCAAACTCAAAACTTGCCACCGCAGCATGACTGCGCTTGCCGCGCGCCGCCTGCTGAAACGCAATCCGCAAATTGAGGAAACTGGATAGAGATTGCCACATAGTTGGTTGAGTTGCCATTCAAGCTCCCTGGTCGGCGTCTGGGGGCGGGCAGCCCGCCCCCAGACCCCCACCCCGACAGAAAATCAGAATTTCAGTAGCCAGCATTTCAAAAGCGGTGCGAGGAAAAGAGGCGGAAACCGGCAAGATTGAGGAAGATAGAAGGCGCGTCCCGGTCCCGGTACGAGCAGCGGGCGTCGCTACGAACACTGCCCCACGCACCGCCCCGCAGGGTCCGCCGGCCATCCGCCTCCAACGCCTCTGCCGCCGCACCCTGATAAGGATAGGGCTGATAAAGGCTCTGTGTCCATTCCCACACATTGCCATTCATATCCTCCAATTTCAATTCGCCAAAACCGCCGCCCGCCACAAACGCGCCCACCGGCGAAGTGCGCCGCAGCCCCAGTTCAGCCGTGTTGGCCGCCCCTTCCAGCCAGTCTTCCCCCCAGGCATAGCGCAGACCGGCCCGTCCCCCCGCGCCCGCCTCCCAGCATGGCTCAGGCGGCAGGTCAAACATCACCCCGGTCTGCGCACTCAGCCAGGCGCAGTAGGCGCGCGCCTCAAACCAGGTCACCCCCACCACCGGCTGCGTCGGCCAATTGAATTCCGCCACCGCCCAAAAAGCCGGGCGGCTGCGCCGCACCTCCTCGGCACTTTCGGCAAAAGTTCCCTGCACCTCTTGGCGCGTCATCCTTGCCAGCTTCTCATAAGCTTCCATGTCTGACGGTGTTACCCGCCCGCGCAGCGCCGCCCGCCAGTTCGGGGTGTTCTGCAAAAACTCCCAAACCTCCAGCACAACCATCAGCCGCCCGCCCCCCACCGCCTCTCCCTGCCGCCAGCGCTGCGCCAGCTCGCCCTGCCACCAATCTTCCTGCTCATAGCCGCCGGCTGCCACAAAGCAGGCAAACTCGGCGTTCGTCACCGGCCGCCGTCCGATCCAAAAATCGGGCAATTCCACCCATCCACCATTCCATTCATCCTCGTACGCCTCTTCATCCTGCCGGTCACGCCCCAGGCGGTAGCGCCCGCCCGGCACCAAGACCATCTCCGGCGCAATCAACCGCCCGGCGGGTGTCTCCACCCAGCGCAGGCGCGGGTCGCCCAGGCGGCCAAGCACTTCGCCAGCCTGCACCCGGCTGCGCAGATGCAGCGCCGGTGCATACAGGTCGGCCAGCAAATCTTCTCGCAGCGCCCGCCAGGTGTGCTGCAAGTCACCTTCCACCTCCAGCCCAATCAGCAGTCCCCCCATCCATTGCCCACGCACCCCCGGCAGCCCGGCTTCCAGCAGGCCGCGCCCGGCCAGGGCCGGGTTAACCGCCCGAATGGCCTCCAACAGCTTCACCGGGTCTCCCGGGTGACATTGCCGCGTTTGCGGGTCAGCGCCCAGCCGTTGCCCTGCCAGGCCCAGTGCCAGCAGCGTTGTCACCTCCCAGCCCGTCCCGGGCGGCGGTGGCAACGGGTCCCACTGACTGCCCTCCGGCGGCGGCATTTCCTCCGCCAGGCGTGCCACCCGCCACAGGCGGCTCAGGTCTTCGCCAGCCGCAAAACGGCGCAGCAGTTCCAACGCCGCAAAATACTCCTGCAACAGATGATGATAAAAGCGCACATCCGTCTCTGTTTCCACCTCCAACAAGCTTGCCTGACGGGCCAGATGCAACAGCACATCCGCATCCATCGTCAGCGCCTGCCCGTTCCAACGCACCTGCTTCGGCAAAGCAGCCTGCGCCTGCTCGGTTGTAAAACTCGTCCCAACGCCCTGCTGCTGTTGAATTGCAAACGCCATTTGCGCCAGCGCACAGCGCTGCACCCCGGCTTCCAGCCAGCGGTCATGATTCTGTTTCTGCTCGCGGCCGAACAGACGGGTCACAAACCCATCCAACAATTGGCCGCGATTGCCCAGCCAGCCCCGATTGCTGCGATATGCATCCGTCAAGAGCATCAAATAGAACGGGTTGCGCGCCAGTTCCTCAAGCCGGTTTTCGGGGTCATCCAACAGTTTTTGCAGCCCCTCGGCACGACGGCGGCGCAAATAATCGGCAATCCGCTCTTTGTCCAGCTCTTTCACCACCACGCGCGGCAACCCAAGCTGCCCGGCATAATCCTGATAACGCCCGCTGAAGACAAACCGGTTCAGCCCGGCATACTCCTCCACAAAATTGCTCCAATCCTTCAGCAAAGCCGGGCGTTGTTCACGGCCAATCTCGTTCACGCCATCCACCAGCGCCAGCAGCCAGCCATTCGCCAACGCATCGGCAAACGGAATCTCGACCCGCTGCTCCCATTCCTGACGCAAAAACTCAAACACCGAGCGCCCCTTCTGCCCGCTGAGACGCACAAACAAAGGAATCGGGTGTCCTTGTGCGCCGCTCTCCAGCCGACTGAGCGCCGCTTCCAGTGCCAGCTTGCGCAGGGTTGTCGTCTTGCCCGAGCCAGGCTCCCCCAGCAGAATGAACGCTTTGTGCGTCTGCATCGCTTCGGTAAGGTCCGGCAGTTCACGGATGCGCGGCTGCGCCTCTGACCCGCTGCCAGGTGGCGGCAAAACCTGTTCCTCATAGGTCATTGGCAGTTCCACATCCGCCGGCTCGTCGTCTGCCAGCACGTCCATTGTGCCTGCCAATGGCACATACAGGGTTGCCCAGGGGCGATACCAGTGATGCAGCGTCACCCCCAACAGATAAGCCCGCTCACTGCGCCGACGTTCCAGGTGTTGGGCGGCATCCTCGGCAAAAATCAGTTCCTCACCCTGCCACACCGCCCGAATCTTGCGCTCGCCATCGGGCGTAAAACATGCCCCGGCCCGCAAAAAGTCAAGCACCTTCTCAATCATCCGCTCCACATCTTCAGCAGAATAGCCATAATGAATATGTTGGTCGCGGCCAATGAACGTTGCTGCGGTCACATTTCCGCCAACAACTGCCCCCTCGCTCTGCATTGGGCCTTTCGGTTTGTTTGCCATCTCGCCTCCTCCAAGCAGTCAATCGAATCTATTTATCATTATACACCTGCGCGAATCAAACAGGGTGCCGCATCAGACGGCACCCTGTCAATCACTTGCATCCAAGCGTTGCTCAGACGCGCACAAGCGAAACCATCACCACCGGTCGGCGGCGTGTTTCGCCAAAGAAGTAATTACCCAGTTCCTTTTCCAGGTCGCGGGCCACATTCCCATTGCCGCGCAACAACACATCCGCAATCTTCTGCCGCGCCCCGGCCATCAGCCCGTTTGCCTCGCCATTCATCAAAAAGCCCTGACTGCGCAGTTCCGGCTCCTGCAGCTGACCGCCGCTATAGCGGTCCAGCACTACCTGCACCATCACCACGCCATCGCGGGCCAGTTCCTCGCGTTCCCGCATCACATCCAGGCTGACATTGCCAACCCCCGAGCCATCCACAAACACCATCGCCGCCGGCACCTCTTCGGCCAGGCGCAGCTTGCCATCCTCAAACTCAATCACCTGCCCATTTTGCAACACTGCAATTCGCTCCGCCGGAATGCCAACCTGCTCAGCCAGCGCCGCGTGCTGCCGCAAATGGCGCAGCTCCCCATGCATCGGGATGACAAAATGCGGACGGGTGAGGTGAATGAGCAGTTTCATCTCTTCCTGACTGGCATGGCCGGAAACATGCACCGGAGCAAGCGATTCGTAGATGACATTTGCCCCGCGTTCGAACAGGCGGTTAATCGTACGGTAGACGTTCTCTTCGTTGCCTGGAATGGGATGCGAGGAGAGGACGATTGTATCGCCCTCACGCACATCGAACAGGCGGTTTGTGCCGGTTGAAAGCCGCCCCAAAATGGAGGTCGGCTCGCCCTGCGAGCCAGTGCACATGATGACCACCTCGCTCCCGGCCATCGTCAGCGCCTGCTCAGTCGAGATGATCAAATCATCCGGAATTTCCAAATAGCCCAGCTTGCGCGCCATCTTGGCATTATCAATCATGCTTGGCCCGGCAAAGGCCAGCTTGCGGTGATAGCGCAGCGCCGCATTGGCAATTTGCTGCATGCGCGAAATCAGCGAGGCAAAACTGGCAATGATAATCCGCCCCTGCGCCTCACGAAAAACATCATCCAGGGCAGCATCCACCACCCGCTCGGAGGGTGTCCAACCGGCCCGTTCGGCATTGGTCGAATCGGCAAACAAGGCCAGCACGCCGCGCCGCGAAAACTCGGCCAGCTTGGCATAGTCGCTTGGCCAGTTATCCACCGGCGTATGGTCAAACTTGTAATCGCCCGAATGGACAATCAACCCGGCCGGTGTCTCAATCCCCAGCCCCACGCCATCCGGCACTGAGTGACAGACGTGAAAAAACTCAACCTGGAACGGCCCAATCTGATGCGTCTCGCCGGCCTGAACAGTGTTCAACATTGCCCGCTGCATCAGCCCATGCCGCCCGAGCTTCACTTCCAGCAGCCCGCGCGTCAGCGGCGTGGCATAGATGGGCGCCTGCACAACTTCCAGCAAATGCTGAATGGCACCGGTATGATCTTCGTGACCGTGTGTAATCACAATCCCGCACACTTTGTACGCGTTGGCCGTCACATACGTCAAATCGGGGATGATGTAATCCACCCCCACCATATCATTTTCCGGGAACATCAGGCCGCTATCCACAATCAGAATCTGATCCTGATATTCATACAACATCATATTGCGACCAACTTCACCCAGACCACCCAACGGAATAATACGTAATACAGAACTCATAAAAAACCTCAGAAAATGGCGCAAGCGCCAGAATAGTTGAAGAAACAATTCTCCCGGCTTGCAAACAGGCCGGGAGTGCATTCGAACCACCAACAGACCAACGCACAGCCCGTCATCCAGCACGGGGCAAAAACATTTTAACATACAAACCAGCACTTGTCAAAACCAGGCCGCTACTCCTCTGTGCTTTTCTTCATGGTACAATCGGCGGCATGAGCAAAACGACGCGTTTTCTTTCCATCACCACCATATTCTTGCTAAGCCTGTTCTTTGGCATCGTCCTGGCGGCCCAAATCCTCGGGGCAGCCCAAATCTACACCCCGCCGCTCGCCATCCTGCTCAGCCTGGCCCTTGGCAGTGTGGCCCTGACCTGGCTGCTGCGCAACGACATCCTCGGCTATCTGCGCGGCCTGTTCAACCGTCCCGCTGCGCTCGAGCTGCCCGCCTGGCTGGAAGCGCTGTTGTTCGCAGCTGCCTTTCTCCTGCTCATTTTGCTCATCCTCCTGCCGCTGGTGCGCTGGCCCTTCTCACACATCAGCGAAACCCTGCATTGGGATGCGGGCGCCTATCACTTCGCCAAAGCAGTGGAACTGTACCGCAGCGGCAGCCTGTGGGATCTTTCAATCCCCTTCGGCGAATTTCCCAACGGCTATGAGGCCCTGCTCAGTTTCACCCTTTCGCTCAGCGGCGCCGACCTGCTCTTTGGCAGCGTCCACGCTGTCATTGCCCTGCTGACCTTCCTTACCCTCTTCCTGCTCGCACGCCGTCTGAGCGACCTGCCCGGTGGCCTGCTCGCCTTACTGACCGTTGTGCTGCTGATCAGTGGACGGGTAACCCTGGCCTATAATCCGTGGTGGATCTACAGCGACCTGATGTACACAATTGGTAAAAACGACCTGCTGGCCGGAACACTCACCCTGCTGGCGCTGCTCTTTGCCCCCATTGCCCGCCAAACCACAAAACCGTCCTATCACTGGCCGGCCCTCTCGCTGGTCACGTTTCTGGCGCTCTGCACCAAACCCTATGCTGCCTATGTTCTGCTGCCCATCTGGCTGCTGGTCTTCTGGCGCGAATATCAACGCACCCGCCCGGCCCTGCCATGGAAGTCCTTCCTGCTCGCTTCGTTGATCGTCCTGCCCAGCATCTGGTGGGTGGTGCGCAACCTGCTCGTGCTGGGCGTCATCTTCCCGCCCGATGTGCTGGAAATGCAACAGTGGAGCATCCTCTCCAATCTGACCAATCCATTCTTCTACAATTATTTGCCGCGCAATTTCGTCTTCGTCCTGGTGATCAGCGGAGTGCTGCTGCTAATTGGCCTGCTGCGCAAACGAATTGGCTCAACCTTTCTTCTCGTCCAGTTTCTGCTGCTGATTGCCTTCATCGCCACCGCCGAAACGGCATTCTTTCGCGATACGCAAAAGCCGACCGTCATCGCCTGGCGCTTTGGCATTGCACTGTTGGGCTGGGTCTTCCTCTCTCTGCTCATTCTGCTGGAACCCCTTCTGTTGCGCCTTGCCCGCGTCCTCCTACGCCCGCGCCTCGTTGCCCCCCTCCTGGCTCTGTTGCTCGTGGGTCTAACGACCTTCCTGATCTGGAACGACCGCAGCCTGTTAAGGTACGTGCCAGAAAACGGGATTGTGCTGCGCGATCAGTTCCGTGAACCCGTTGGTCAGAATGGCTACCACAGCGTCTATGACTACGCACAAAAAAATATCCGCAATTCGGTCATCCAGGTGGAAAATGGCCTGGTCTATTATGCCTATGGCCCCGGCTACACCAATTCGCCAACCAAATTGCAATATCCCTGGGGCATTCCCGAACGGGTGCCACAACTCACGCCACAATACTTTTTGATATTGGAGCGCGCCTGGATGGGCGGCGAAAGCGGCTACAATGAATCCCTCAATACGCCCGAATGGGCACAGCGCTGGGAGCTAATTTACGAAGATGGCGAAGGTCGCCTCTACCGGCGGCGTTAACGGCTCAGGCCCAACGACGCCCATATAATTGTTCGCGGATCTGCCCCACCTGCCGGCGCAAACGGTCATCGCTTTCCAGCATGTCTGCTACCTTATCACAGGCATACATCACCGTCGTGTGATCGCGCCCGCCCAACACCTCGCCAATCTGCGGCAGCGAAACGCTCTGCTCCTCGCGTAGCAAATACATTGCCACCTGACGGGGCAAAGCCACCTCACGCGAGCGGTCACGCCCCAGCATCTGCTCCATCGTCACACCGAAAGCACTTGCCACCACCGCCACCACCTGGCGCGGCTCCAGCGTGCGGCGCTGAGGCAACAAATCGGCCAGTGCAATATCCACCAATTCCAGCGAAAGCGGGCGCCCGCTCAAGTCGGCATACGCCAACACACGGGTCAGCGAGCCTTCCAGTTCGCGAATGTTCGATTGTACCTGCCGGGCGATGGCCTCCAAAATTGAATCTGGCACCCGGCGCCCAGCACGATCGGCCTTTGAGCGCAAAATGGCAATGCGCGTTTCCAGGTCAGGCGGCTGCATATCCACAATCAGCCCCCACTCAAAGCGCGAGCGCAAGCGCTCTTCCAGCGTCACCATCGCCTTGGGCGGACGGTCCGAGGTAATCACCAGCTGCTTTTCCTGTCCGTGCAACGTGTTAAAGGTATGGAAAAATTCCTCCTGAGTCGATTCCTTACCGGCGATGAATTGAATATCATCAATCAACAACACATCAATGTTACGATAGCGGTCGCGGAAAGAGACCGTATTATGCGTGCGGATGGCGTTAATCAGATCGTTGGTGAACTCTTCCGAAGAAACATACAACACCTGCAAACCTTGTGAGTGCGCCATGTTGCCAATTGCATGCAGCAAATGCGTCTTGCCCAACCCAACCCCACCATACAGAAACAACGGATTGTAAGAGCGAGCCGGGTTCTCTGCCACGGCCATGCAGGCTGCATGTGCCAGGCGATTGCTGCTGCCAACCACAAAGGTATCGAACACATAGCGCGAATTGAACGGCGATGGGGCAAGCGGTGCAGCAACAGCAGTTTCTGCCGTTCCCAAGGCCACCTCTTCCGCACTGTTGACGACCTCTTCTTCCTTATGCCAAACCACAAAATTGACCAGTTGCGGGCTGCCCAAAAAACCCGAAAGCATACTGCTCACCGTGCTTGCCAGACGGTTTTCCAGCCAGTCGCGCGCATAGGCGTTCTGCACACCAATCGTAAATACCCCCTGTGCATACGAAACCAACTCGGCACAGCGAACCCAGGTATCGAAAGCAGCTTTCGACATCTCATTTTGCAATTGTCCCAGCGCAGATTGCCAGGCTTGTTGTGCGTTCATGGAAGCACCCTTTCAAATGAGATTTTTGGTGCAAATCAATGGGCAAGCAAACCCACTGCCAATAGCAGTGGGATCAAATCAAAACAACAATAAAATGATTTCCAATTGTTCTTACAGCTTGCTGCACTGCTGCCCCAATCAATTTGTACTGGAATTTTAGCAGAAACTGCCCTTTCCGACAAGTCGTACAGGATACGCCATCCTAAAAATTTTTCAAATTTTAAGTCGCCCAACCTTAAAAAACCCAGGCGCTTTTACGCTCAATTAATCCTTTAAGGTTTACTATGCGCCCCCAACTAGCAGGCTTTTTGCCACCCCATACCCCCGCATATACGGGTAAGGCTGGAAGTAACCAGCCAACTACCAGATATACGGGCTGCATTCCCAAAGAATTAGCGCTGCTTCCAGCACATTGGGGCTGTTTTCAATCTATGAAATTAGAATCTTGGCCGAACCCCATCTGTTTCGCTTTCCAACATTTGTCGCGCCACCCGGCGGGCAATCTGCACCGCAAAATTTGTCCCCCGATCCCATGGGTAAACCTGACTCATGCTGGCAAAATACAACCCTTCCAGCGGTGTGCGGGTCTCAGGGATATGGGCCGAATGTCCCAACAACGGCACCGGTTGTGCGTAGGTTGTGCGGAACAGCCAGCTCTTGCGCACCCAGTCCGGTTGAAAATCGGGGTTAATTCGCCCCAAAGCAGGCAGAAAGCGCGTCAACAATTCTTCCTGGCTGAGCCTGAAATTCTCATGGCTCACATCCAGATAATCGCCGCAATAGACGATTCGGTCACCGCCAAAATAATCGGGCGACAGAAAATTGGTATGCTCCACCAACGCCAGGAAAGGATACCCGGCTCGTTTTGGCAAATTGAACCAGTAATACCCCTCGCGCGAGAGCTGCTGCCGCAAAGCAAGCACCATTACCACAGCGCCCATGCTCTTCAAGTTCAACAACCCTCGCAAATAGGTTTCTGGCAGTTCGGGCGCCATCTTCGCCAATGCCGTTGGCGAAACCGTCACCAAACACCGGTCAAAATGCTGCACCTCACCATCTGGCAGGCAGACATCCAACCCACCCGTTGCGGAGCGGCGAATTGCCTGCACAGACGTTGCAAGGCGCAACAACACCCCGCGGTGCTGCAATTCAGCTGCAAAGCGATCCAAAAAGGCCTGAAAACCGCCCACAAATGTCCCCAGCCGGGTTGTGCGAGCTTTGATGCGTGCCCAGAACCAGGCCATGTTTACATCCTGATAGTGTGGCCCAAACTTGCCTTGCAACATCGGCTCAAACATCATCCCATACAGCCGATCTCCATAGGCCTTGCGCAGCCAGCCATCCGCTGTCACCTTCTCCAGCGCCTGCCAGCGAGCCAAATAGCGCAAATAAATGGTCACAAACCCAAAGCGCGCCATATCTACCAATCGAAAACCAGGGAAAGTCAAAGCAGCCAGAGGTGAATCGAGCGGATAGAAACGGTCCTGATAATAGACCACCGTCTTGGGCAGCGGGAAGACCACCTCCTTGCGCCACCCCAATTCATCTATCAATCCCAGCATATCTGAATCACTTCCAAACCAGTGATGATAGAACTTTTCCACCGACCACTGCCAATGCGGCTCCTTAAAGCCAGCCGCCAACCCACCCACATGATCAGCCGCTTCAAACACCGTCACTGCATGACCCGCGCGCACAAAATCCCATGCCGCCGCCATTCCACCAATCCCTGCTCCAATGATTGCAATGCGCATCGAATTTTCCTTTCTTCAGTTTGCTTCCTTCAAGATTCGGGCGGTGCATCCGGCGTTTCTCGCCGAATCGCCTCCAGGCTTTTTCCCCAGCGCAGCGGCTGCCGCAAATAAAAATAAGCCCCAACCAATGTAATGGGGAACCACAACGCGGCATGAAGCACAAGTGTATAACCAGCTGCAATCGCCTGCGGCACACCATAGGCACCCAACAGGGCAATGCCGGGTGCATCAAAGGTGCCCACATAACCAGGGGCTGACGGCAAAGTCGTTGTCAGGTTCACGATTCCATTCATTAACATCAAGGCAAAGAAACTGACCTCAAATGGAAAGGCATGCATCACAAACCAGTATTTGGCCGTCTCCAACAGCCAGATGATCACCGTCGTCACAAAAATCATCAACACATCCATCGGTGAACGCAGCGATTCCAGGCCAGTCAAAAACCGCAGCGCAACCCCGCGCACTTTCTCGCGCAACCGCAGCGGTAGGAAGCGATCAATTGAACCATTGACCAACCGTTCCGAAACCCTGGGGAACATGGCGGCCAACAGAAAAATGAGCAGCGCCCCAACAAACAACACCGTTCCACCAATTGCCACGTCGCGAATATTCAGGTTCCCCAGCACACCAGCGGAATCGGTTAACTTTGCCAGCTCGCCCAGGTTGATGAACACAAATGCCAGCATCACCACCCCGTCAAAAATGCGTTCAACAATCACTGTCGCCAGCGAAGCCGAAATTGGCACCCCCTCGCGCTGCTTCAGCACCGCAGCCCGCAACACCTCTCCGGCCCGTGCCGGGTAGATATTGTTGCCCATATATCCAATCGTTACAATTGGGAACATAGTGCGCGTTGGAATGGCCTTCAACGGACGCAGCATATAATGCCAGCGCCAGGCGCGCACCCACACCCCCATAAAATAAACCAATACGCCTGGAATTAACCAGACGTATTGAGCGCTCTTCAGTGCCTGCCAGAACTCATCCAAATGCAGCCCGCGCAGGGCCAGCGCCAAGCACATGACACTGATCAACACACCAACCCAAAACTGCCAGCGTTTTAACATAGCCCTATTGTACCCGTCACATGGAAGATGTCAATCCCACTCTTGGTGACTGAGACAAGGCTCCCACTTATTTTTAATTAACACCGTCTCTCCATTTCGGCCCGTTGGATAATCCTTCCACTGTGAAGCATTCAAGAACAAGATTTGCCGGGCACGCAGGCTGGAAAAATTCAGGCTCTGCCAGGGCAATTCCTCTTTCTCCATCTCCGCTCGCGTCCAACAGGCGAGTGTTGCACCCAATGCATCGCGCAATTCAAGATCTTTTGCTGCCTGATAAGCCTCATACACCACCGGCACAGCATCATTCGAAAGCGAACCCAGATACAAACGGTCAAGCTCTTTGCCTTGCTCCACGCGGGCAATATTCTCACGTGCAATCCAGCCATCCACATTCACCACACCAAACGTCAGCCCAAAGGCCAGGACCGCGACAACCATCACCAAGGCAAAGCGCCCGCGCCGCCCCAAAAGTTCCAGCCCCAGCACCACCAGCAAGAACAGCCCCAGCCAGGGAATGAAGATATGCGTCTGCATTCGCAACCGGGTAAACCCATAGGCCGCCTCATACAGCCCCAGGCGCTGCCAGGCCGAAACCAGCATCACCATCACCAACCCAAACAACACCCCAACCAACACACGAAAAATTACTTTTTGCGCAGTGGATTGCTGATTGGAAATTGCAGCCAGCGACCAGTAAACCGCAAGGCTAATCAAAGCCACGGTCACCAATTCGTTAAAGCCGCGCACCGCATATTCCGAATAGGTATAGCCCGCCACGTTGATGTTGGTGTTGCCACCAAAAAAATACTGAACCTGTACAAGCACAAAGGAAAGAAACAACAAATTGATGCAAACCAACCCCGCCGCGCTGACAGCCATCGGCAAAAATGAGCGGAACAAGGGTGTATTGGCATCAGGACGTTTCTCAACCCCGTTTGGCAGCACAGCTTGCAACAGCACGCCAATGAAAGCATACGCCAAAACCAGGATATAGAACAGCCGGAACAGGTATTCAGCCAGATTTTCAATGTTCAGCGCCTCAAAAAATGCCTCGACCCGGTCTCCAAAGATGGGATCGGCGCTGGAAAGCAAAACCACCAGAACGGCCAAGACCGGCGTCACCAATACAATGCCCAGCAGCGCCCAGCCAATCTGTTTCAGCACCGGCTTCCAGGTCGAAACAGATTGCTGCCCCTCTTCAACCACTGGCTTTTTGAATACATCCGGCATACGCGCAATGGCAGCGCCCAAAATATTGAAGCCCATTTGCACCCAATCGCCCAGACGGTAAAACCAGGAATGCCCCGTTCGCAGTGTCCCCGCCAGCACAATCAAACAGAAGAGCGACAGGCTGACGCCCAGAAAGAGCGTGAATCCCTGCCTGCGAAAGCAGACGATGAATGCAAAGCCCAGTGCCAGCACCACCCAAATTAAATTACTGCGCGCTGGCTGCACCTTTTCGGTGCGCAGCAGCACCAGCAGGCCAATCACAATCAATACAACCCAAACCAGGAAAGAAATCCCTATTTGCTTTTCCCAAAACAAGAAATCCACCGCCCAGGCCACAAACAGGCCCCAAAATGCAAACCAGACCGGTTTCTTAGACATGTTCCACTCCTTCATAGCACTCAAAATTCAGGATCTTCAGGCAAAGCGCCTGCCCCTACCCAGAATCTTATCGGCGTCCATCTGCCAAAACCTATCCGACAAGCAAACAGCTTTTCGTTCTGCTTCAAAGACTATCAAATTCTATCACATCTATCGCCATCAGCTGATTGGCCAAACATTGGAAGGTTTGCGCGGAAAAAGCGCCGCCAAGAGCATGCGCCCGCGCTCATTTGCCCAGCAATCTGCAAAGGAATTGCTCAGTTCCTCCAGGTTGCGGTAACCAAACAACAATTGTAAAAAGCTCAACCCCGGAAAAGCAGCATCCACAGCCTGCCAGCGTTCCAATTCATACGCCTCACAGCCAGTCAATCGCCCGGCTTCCAGTGTCAGGCGCAGCCCGCTGCGATAGAAGCCCAGCTTAAATTCACCACTCGCCCCGGCATGGAGCGATTGCGCCAACCGCGCCTCCAGCACAGGGGCAACCAACCGCAGAAACCCGGCCAGGTCCGAGAGGCGTACATACCAGGCATAAGGCTTTTGAACCACCGTCAACCAGCGTTCCGCCACTTCATAAGCCGGATGTTCTTCACCCAACGCAAGCGCCGCACCAAGGCAGGACTTTCCATCCCGTCCAGCCATCTCCTGCCCTTTTTGCAACAAATAGTGCAGCACACAAGGCAGGGCATCATACCAGGAGAGCCCTTCAACCAGCTCCAAAACTGTTGCCGCCAGCATATTCGACCACCACAAATAGGGCGCATGCGCCAGAAAACCAACCGGCAGCCCAGCAGCATTGTCCAGCACCATCAACTCTTTGCGATTCACGTTCAGTTCACACGCCCCATCCAGTTCATACCGCCACTCGGCTGGACTGCGCACGCAATGCACCACCCCGCGCCGCGCCGCTCGTTTTTCACAGTCTGCAATCCAGGGCAAGTCATCCACTCGGGCCGGACGCACCGTATAGCCCTGCGACGGAGGCGGGAGCTGCGCTGTAAAGCCCCGCCGCGCCCCACCCAAATTCAAAAGCATCTCATACCCAAACTGACGATAATAGTAAGGAATCCCGGTAATTGCCTGCACCCATTCGCCGCGCGCGCGGCTCAATTGATGAAGTACCTCAAACTGCGCCCGTACCAACCCGCGCCGGCGGTATTCTGGGTCCGTTCCCACCAGTTCAGGACGCCCCACCCCAAACGGCACGCCCTCATAATCCCAAGTCTGCGAGATCAAATTGGCAGCTGAAACAATCCGCCCCGATGTCTGCTCAACCACCACTGTAAAATCCCCCACACCAAAGCAGGGATGATGTCCGCTCATCAAGTCGCGCGTCCAGGCTGCCAGGCGCGGTTGCGGATCACGGTCTTCCTCCTCATCATCCATGGAGTGAATCCGTTGATTAAACGCCGCCAGCGCTTCTAAATCGGCTGCCCGGCTACGCCGCAGCACCAGTCCATCCCCCAGGTCTCGCTCCAATCCTTCTAAAACAGACATTTTCTACTCCCTTTAACCAAAAACCAACCGGCCTGGTTGAAACCAGGCCGGTGAATGCAATTAGGTGCTGCTCTCCGTTGTCGGCGAGGCGGCCGGTTTTGGCGTCGGCTCTGCCGTTTTGCTTCCACCTGCATCGCTCGCCTCGGTCGTAGCAGTTGGCGTCTTTTCCTCTCCATGCCCCGAAGACCGGCTTGCTCCCGAGGGAGAACGATGGTCCGTTGCATAGAAACCAGACCCTTTAAACACAATGCTCACGGGCGTAAACACCTTGCGCAACGTCTCTTTGCCACAATGAGGACAAATGGTTAATAACGGGTCCGAAAAACGCTGGCTGTGATCAAATTCCTCATGACAGGCATCACAACGATAGGTATAAACGGGCATTCCAAATCACCTCGTCAAAAACTTTTTCAACCTTGCAATTCTACGCCCGTTGGCCCATCTTGACAAGGTCAAGATAAATATCTTAACCGCGCCGCCTTTCTACCGGCGCGTGGCTGCTTTGCAATGCAGCAAAACGCCAATCAAGAAGCATTTCATTTCAAAGCAAACCAAGTGGGAACAAAATCGCCTTTTCCACCGGCCGTTCGTAGTATACTTAACCCAAACCATGAAGGAGCAATAGACAATGAAATTACTGATAGCTGTAGATATGGAAGGTATCACCGGTGTCGTCAGTTGGGACCACGTAGACCCTCATCAGGCTGAGTATCAGCGCTTCCGGCGCCTGATGACAGACGATGTCAATGCTGCCATTGCTGGCGCCGCCGAAGCAGGCGCCGATGACATTCAAGTCAGCGATGGTCACTGGAATAGCGGTAATATCCTGATCGAAGAATTGGACTCACGCGCCCGGCTCAATACCGGCACACCTGCCCCCTTCTCCATGGTACAAGGCGTTCAACACGGCGTAGATGCAGTGTTCTTCATCGGCTACCACGCCCGCATTGGCACCCCAAACGCCATCCTCGATCACACCTGGTCTGCTTCGCGGGTTGCCAACCTGTGGCTGAATGACCGCCTGGTTGGTGAAACCGGTTTGAACGCCTCGGTTTGTGGAGCTTTTGGTGCGCCTGTCCTGCTTGTTTCCGGCGATCAATCGGTCGCAGCCGAAGCCCAGGAATGGATTCCCGGCGTTGAAACCGCTATCGTCAAACAAGCATGTGGACGTTTTGCCGCTCAATGTCTGCCACCAGCCGAATCGCACCCCCTCATCCGCAACGCAGCCCAACGCGCCATTGAGCGCTGGAAAAATGGGCAAGCCCCCGCTCCACTCGATGCCGGCTCCCCCGTCAACCTGCGCGTTCAATTCCATAACACCCAAATGGCGGATATGGCTGTGCTCATGCCCGGCGCCACCCGGCTGGATGGAAGAACAATCGAGTTCCAGTCCAGCAATGCCGCAACTGCCTATTGCGCTTTCCGTACCGCTGTTTCACTCGCCAATCTCTAAACCTGGGAGAAAAGCCCGATGGAAAAAGTTACCGCTCTGATCTTAAGACCGGCCAAAGGCCAAAAAGTGGAAATTCTCATTTTTCGCCACCCAACCTCTGGATTGCAGCTCCCCGCTGGCACCGTAGACCCGGGCGAAGCGCCCGAGGCTGCCGTGTTGCGCGAAGTGGAAGAGGAAACTGGGCTGACAGAAGTGCGCATCGTTCGCAAACTGGGCGCCGAAAAAATTGAACTCCCGCCCGATCAAGCCATCCTCAAAGAAACGGCGCACCCTCTTACCAGCCCAACCCCCTCCGCAGCGCCGCTGCAAATTGAACTGGGGCGCGGTTGGGTTGTGCAAATCGGCGAACGCCAGGGGCGTTTTACTGCCATCACCTACATCGAAACCAAGCGTGCTAGCAAAAAACCCGCCTTCGTCGTTCAAGGTTGGTTGCCAACCAACATCCTGCTCAACAAAATGACGCGCCATTTTTACTGGTTGCAGCCGCGCAGCGAAACCCCACCGCAATGGCAATGGTCTTCTGACCTGGGCCACGTCTTTGACCTGCGTTGGGTACCGCTTTCGCCCCCCCCCAGCCTGATTGAGCATCAACGGCCCTGGCTCAAATGGGTAGCGGATGTCTCATGGCTCGACACCCTGTCTTAGCACACCGTTGGCACCTTGCTCACCTGGCAGCCCCCTGA
This sequence comes from uncultured Anaerolinea sp., assembly GCA_964453115.1. Taxonomy (GTDB): domain Bacteria; phylum Chloroflexota; class Anaerolineae; order Anaerolineales; family Anaerolineaceae; genus JAIWNK01. The sequence goes on from CAYVRT010000009.1 coordinate 59,684, forward strand.
TCTTTCCACCTTGCGCCTGGCACTGGCTGCCCTGGTCACCCTTTTCCTGCCCGGCCTGGCCTGGACAGCCTGGCGTCCATTCAACGATCGCCGCGACGCGCTCGAACAATTGGCCGACTCGGCTGCCATCAGTCTATCCCTGACTGCACTGCTCGCTCTGTTTTTTTTTGTTGCAGGAATTCCAATTCAAGCGAGCACATTGCGCATCCTCTACCTCCTCTGCTTAATGCTGTGGATAGCCGGGCTAGGTCGTCGAATGTGGCATTTTCGCAAGCAGCCCATCCAGTCGGCGGGCCTGGCCTGGTTAACACTGGGCCTTCTTGCCCTGGCAGGCGTCCTGGTCTGGCGCATGTACCAGGCTCGCGACCTGGTCTTGCCCGCCTGGGTTGATTCGGTCCATCATTCACTGATTGTGCAAAAATTCCTCAGTCACGGCGGGCTGCCCAATTCGTTAGCCCCCGAACTACCACATCTCTTCTCCTACCATTATGGCTCCCACGCCCTGATTGCCTTATTCTGTGCCTTGAGTGGCATGGAACCTGCACCGGCCCTGCTCTGGTTCGGCCAATGGATCAATGCCCTGCTTGCTCTCACGGCCTATCGTGCGGGGCGTTCCTTCCGTCTCTCACAGCCGGCAGCTTTGCTCGCTCTATTGCTGGTTGGCTTTGCATTTCAAATGCCCGCCTATTACCTCTCCTGGGGACGCATCCCCCTCCCCGCCGGATTGATTCTGCTTGGCTCAGCCCAGGCTGCCGCACTGATGCTCAATCAACAACGTCAGGCACGCCCAGCCTGGCTGCGCCTCACACTGCTCACAACCGGCAGCCTGCTTACCCATTACATCACCTCTCTGCTGCTGGCTCTTTTTCTGGCGACACTGCTTGGCGGACGCCTGCTCAGCTTGCTACGCCATAGCACAACCTGGCGCTCAGTGGCACAACGCGCCGCCCTGCTAGCGGCTGCTGGAACCACAAGCCTGCTGCTTGCCTCGCCCTGGTTGCTGCGAGCCTTGGGGTATGTCCAAAATCATACCTCGGTCAATTTTTCCTCTCCCCTTCAAAGCAACCGCGACTATCTCAATTATCTCGGGTATTTGCTTGGCCCCTCACATGCCCATGCCCTACACATTGCCGCTCTAATTGCTCTGCTCTTTGTTGCCTGGCAAAAGCATACCCGTCCGCTTGCCCTTTGGAGCGCAACCTGGCTGCTGATTGGCCTGCCCTGGGGTCTGCGGCTGCGCGAGTTCCGTCCTGACCTGATGGCTATCATGGCCTTTTTGCCAGCCGCACTGCTCATCGCCGCGCTATTACACCAGCTATGCGCCTGGCTTGGCAAGCACCTGCGTCCCTGGTTTGGCATCAGCTTGTTCTGGATTCTTACCGCAGCGCTCACCCTTTGGGGGCTGCAAAATACCCGTTCGATCATCAATCCCGTCACGATTCTTGCGGATGCAAACGACCTACAAGCTCTTTCATGGCTCAAGGATAACACGCCCGCCCAGGCCCGCTTCCTCATTAACACTACCCCCTGGCAGGGAGTCTACCGCGGAGTTGATGGCGGGTACTGGATTCAACCACTGACCGAGCGTTGGAGCGTTCTGCCACCCGCCCTCTACAACATGGACTCTCCGGAAAATGCCGCTGCCATCCAAGCGCGCGCAACAACCCTTTCAACACTTCAAACCTGTGATGAAACATTCTGGCAAATCATCGCTGAAAATTCCATTACCCACATCTATACCAAAGAGAAAATTGGCAACCTGCAAGCCATCGCCCTCAAAGATTGTCCCAATCTGCTGCCCGTTTATCAGCGCCAGGGAATTTCCATCTACGAAGTGCTGAATTCCTCGCCATAAAACGCGCACAAGTCTTTCACCGGGCAAGCCGGGCAATTGGGCCGCCGAGCAACACACACCTCTCTCCCCAGGCGAATCAAGTTCAAATGTGCTGGGCCATAGGTTTGCGGCTCAAATAGCCCCGCCAGGTGCAAATGCGCTTGCTCAACCGTCATCTGCGCCGGACGCAACCCCAGCCTTCCACTAACCCGGTAAATATGCGTATCCACCGGAAAATCGGGCTTGCCAAGTGAAAACAGCAGCACAATTGCCGCTGTCTTTGGCCCAACCCCATCAAAATGCATCAACCAGGCCCGGCCCTCCTCAACCGACATCTCCTCCAACAGGCCCAGGTCCAGCCGACCAAGCTCTTGCGTAATTTGTCGCAGCACGGCCTGAATGCGCGGTCCCTTTTGGTTTGCCAACCCAGCGGGCCGAATAGCCTCAATTACCTGCTCTTTCTCAGCATCCCGCACCGCCTCCCAGCTTGGAAAGGCGCTGCGCAACCGTCCAAATGCCAGATCGCGATTGCGGTCATTCGTATTTTGGGAAAGGATCGTTGAGACCAGTTCATCCAAAGGCAGCATGGGGTCGCGCCAATCTGGCACCCCATACACTGCGCCCAATCGTTCGTAAACCTGACGAGCCCGCTTTTGTAAGCAGCTCATTTCAATTGCACTTCAAAGACAGTCCGATGCTGCCCAACCGCGAATTTACGCCAATTACGCACTGGACGAGCCGCAAGAAAATCCATTGCTGCCACATCCTCTTGGCCAATTGCGCCCAACTGCCGTAGCAGCTCAATCGCCACAATTGTACGCGCTCGCTGTCCCTGGTCACCATCTGCAATTTTGAAAGCAATCCCCAGTGCCGGGCTGCCTGGGCCAAGTGCCCCGGGCAGCAACCCCATTCCCTGATAGCCCTCCGCCCCAGCCTTGGCCACAATTCGCCCGTTGGCACGTTGCATCACAATCGTATCGAATCGTTCTGGGCCGGCCACCATATCAGGATGTCGCGTCATTGCCTGTGTAATTTTGCGACAAGCCGCAGCCCGCCCGGTTTCCAATCCGGTTGGGTCGCACAGGCGCGCATAGCCCCAGGCTACATTGAAAAGCGGCGCAGCAAAAACCGGCGCTGAGCAACCATCCATGCCAATTTCCAATTGCTCAACTGGAAAATTGCACATCTCAGCAAACGTGCGCAGAATGGTTTGCTGAATTGGGTGTTGAGGATTGATATAATCTTCCGTTGATAGGCCGCGCAGTCGGCACTGCGCCAACATCCCGCTATGCTTGCCTGAACAATTATGCCGGTTCTGGGTCGGTTTCTCATCTCGACGCATCATTTCCCGCGCCAGCGGCTCATAATATGGAAAATGCGCCCCACAGAGCAATTGTTCCTCTTCTACACCAATTTTCTTTTGGATGCTGGCCGCAACCTGTGCATGATCATCCGTTCCAGAATGAGATGCGCAGGTCAATGCCAGTTCACGCTCTGTCAGACCAAAATGCTCCACCCCGCCCATTTCCACCAATGGCAACGTCTGAAACGGCTTGGCCGAAGAGCGCGGATAGGTGAAGGTGTTTTCGTCACCCACACTTGCAACCAACCTTCCTGTTGCGTCCACAATCGCAATCGAACCAACGTGCAGCGATTCGACCACTGCACCACGCGTCACCTCAAGCAAGGGAGCATACAATGGATAGGTCATTTTTTCCTCTTCTTCATTCATTTTAGAACCGATTAATCTTCGACTTCAACGCTCGAAGGACGATACTTGCGCAAATAATACTGATACAACCCCCAACGCAGACGATGGCGGAATTGCTCCTCGCGCCCATTTGCGACCGCTGCAAAATCTTTGAGCAAGATTTCAGCCAGGCCCATCACCCCCTCTGCCGGAGACTTCCTTTCAGCAAATTCAGAAACCATTTGACGCACCTTTTGCAGCCAATTGATCTGTGCCTGAACCTGCACCCGCGCCACCAGCCCGCCGCGCCCGCTCACCCACAAAGCATTCTGATATGGCGTATCCAACAAATGTTGCAACAGTTCAACCCACGCCGAAATATCTGCCGTCGCTAAAAATGGTGGCTGGTCCACCACTACCGCATCCCCTAAGAACAACACCCCCGCTTCAGGCATCCAGGCCCAAATTGCCCCATTCGAAGGCCCCGGACAATATTCAAGCAACATCAAACTACCTTCTCCCCCATGAATCTGCATCTTCTGGTTAAAGGTAATATCCGGCGGGGCCCAACGAATCCCACCCAAAGCAGAATGCACCTCCCACTCCGCTCCTGTTTCCATATTTTGGGGCTTGAACATCGCCGAACGCGTACGAAACGCATTTGCCATATTTTCATGCCCAATCACGGTACATTCCATCGCTCGTATGCCCAGGGTGCGATCGTAATGCGCATCCAAATTGACCAAAAACCGCTCGCCGCTGCCCATCAAATTGGCAAGCGCCGCACGCCAGGAACGCACATCCTCAGAACGAAACGGAGCGTCTATCATCGTCATTCCATGGTGCGAAACTACCGCCCCCAGAGTGACCCCGGCATATCCGGTTTCAATAAATACATTCGTTGCAATTTGCTGCATAGAAAACTAAAAACCTCAACTCCCGATCAAAGATCCGTCTCCCCTATTTTCACAGAGGAGGTTCCTTCAGCAGGCAAGACAAAGCAAAACCGACTGCCGCCGTCCGGCTCAGCATCTACCCAAATTTTACCACCATGCGCCTGAACTGCCAGACGGCAAAAAGATAATCCCAACCCCAGCCCCTTGCTGGAGCGCGTTCCAGGCAGCCGCACAAACTTCTCAAAAATGATCTCGCGCGCCTCTGCCGGAATACCCGGCCCCTGATCGGAAATTCCAAATTCAACCCCCCCACTCACCCGGCGCGCCCGAACCAACACCCGGCTGCCACTCGGGCTATATTTGGCAGCATTTTCCAGTAAGTTAATCAACACCCGCCGGATCATATCCACATCCGCCATCAACATCGGTAAATCAGCCTCCAACTCATCCAGCAATTGCTGATGCTTGTTCTCCAAATAAGGAGACACTGCCTCCATCGCCTCATGCACCAGCCTCGCAGGTGAGACCTCGTTTTGGTACGTAATCGGCTGCCCGGCCTCAAGTCGGTTAATATCGAGCAATGAATTGATCAAACGTTGCAAACGACCTGTTGAACGACGAGCAATCTCAAACACCGAAGCCAAAGCCGGATCCTGTTCAAGCGGCAACATTCCGCTCAACACATCCAGCCCCGAAACAATGTTGGCAAGCGGTGAACGCAAATCATGATAAATCATCGCGGCCAGATCATCCCGCATCCGGTCCAATTCTTTGCGCTCAGAAATATCGCGCAAAATCCATTGCAAGGCTTCTGAACCACTATATTCAATCTGCCGCACATAGACTTCCACAGCACGCTCAAAGCCACCCTGCCGCAGAACAGTTTCATAACTGACTTGTTTGCCCCCCAGCAGGCCAACAAAATTTTGCCCCAGTCGTTCCCAACGCATTTCAAACAAATCTACAACCGGGCTATCCACCAATTGGGCATGAGTACGCCCCACATACTGCTCCGCCTGACGATTGGCATCTAGAATCATCCCCTGCCAGGAAGTAATCAGAATGGGATCCATGCCATCTTCAAACAATTCCTGATAGCGTCGGTGAGCAACTTGCAGCGAAGCATATAACTGCGCATTCCGAATCGCAATTCCAGCAATATCAGCAATACCGCCCACCAGCGCCATGTGTTCTTCCGTAAAAAAACCAGGCATGGGGTGAACAATTGTCAACACCCCCACCAATTCCTGGCTGGCAAACAACGGCGCACAAATCGCCGACTTGGGCCCCGATTGGCTCGCTTCATCATCCGGACGGCGTAACCAGCGCTCATCACAACTTGTATCAGTAATCAAAACCGGCTCCCGGGTGCGAATTACCCAACCAGCCAGACCAGAAGAAAGCACTTCCTGCAATCGCACAAAAACATAAGGCTGCGGCGCATCTCCATATACAATGGCCGCATCTACCGGTTGCCCATGATCATCCAACACAATCAGGCTCGCCCGTTCTGCGCCCACATTTGCCACCGAAAGCCGCAAAACGCGCGTCAATACTGTGCGCAAGTCGAGCGTTGTTGCCAACTCACGGCTAATGCTCAATAACAGGCCAAGAGAAGCCCTCGTTTGATCTTTTTCCATCCAGGCATCTTTCTCGCCAACAGGCGATGATCAAGAAATGATTTCTCCCTATAGCTTACCAAAAAACACGTTTTTCGGATAGGGGAGTTTGCCACCTTTTCGCACCGGGAAGAAAATATTAAGCCCAATGGTATAATAAAGCATCATCGAATCCAAGGAGATTTTTTATGCCTAACAAAAAGAAACGGGCATCCGCCCCCACACAAACCTCGTCCAGATTTAATGAAGATTGGCTCTCCCTCCTGATAGCCTTTACCATCTTCCTGCTATCTGCCATCGGCATCCTCGGTCAAAACGGCATCCACATCACCTTCTAGGAGCAACCATGCGTACCTCTTCCATCCCTCATTGGGCAAAAATTATCCTTGGTCTGTTGCTCAGCCTGGCGCTGGCTATTCTTGCCTGGTGGGTCACCGGCAAAGTCTATAAAACCGAATTGCCATTTGGCATCCCGGGCAAGGTGCTGGAATATCCATTGTGGGCCGCACTCGCCGGGCTGCTGGGCAACGCCTTGCTGCGCCTCACCCGTCAACACGAAACCGTCCGCCCCGGCATCCGCACCGAGCTGTTTCTCAAAATAGGGCTCATCCTGCTTGGAGCCGGAATCAATCTCAAACTGCTGGCTACCGCAGCCGCAGGTGCCATCCTGCAAGCCGCAATCATGATTACCTGCGTCTTTTTCTTCAGCTGGTGGCTGGCCGGAAAATTCAAACTAGAAGAACGTTTGCGTGCGGTCATGTCCTCTGCTGTTGCCGTATGCGGTGTTTCAGCAGCAATTGCTGCCGCCGGGTCAGTTTCCGCCAAGAAAGAACAGGTCACCTATGTTGCAACCCTGGTCATTCTGGTTGCCTTACCCATGATGGTACTGATGCCCATCCTCGCCAACACACTGGGGCTGAGTGAAACTGTGGCAGGAGCATGGTTTGGCGGCAACATTGACACAACCGCAGCCGTCATTGGGGCTGGCACAATTTATGGCGAAAACGCCCAACAAATTGCCGGCATCATTAAAAACACCCAAAATGCTGCCATTGGACTGGTTGCTTTCCTACTCGCCATTTACTTTGCCAGTCGAAATCCATCCAGCACAGGCCGCCCCTCAGCGCTTCTCGTTTGGCAGCGCTTTCCAAAATTCGTCCTTGGCTTCATCCTCGCCTCCATCCTATACGCCCTGGGCTGGATTGATGGTGGAAAAGGAACCGTCATTGCCGCCATCAAAGACTGGTGCTTTACCCTGGCCTTCGTCTCGATGGGGCTGGAATTATCCATTCGCCAAATCAAACAAATGGGCTGGAAACCTGTCATCGTCTTTGCGCTCGTGACCGTTTTCAACACCCTGCTAGCCCTGGGTGTATCCTTTGTCATTTTTACCTACCTACTACCGATCTAACATTTACAATGTTCGCACCAACAGGGATGCCGTGCTGAAGACGGTATCCCTGTTTGCTTAACTCTTTCAGCTTACAAAACTGTTAACAATCTCAGCGGCGCAAACCCAGTTTCTCATATACAATTGAATCGGTATGATTATGCATTCATCTTCAAAACTTTGTTCAAACTGCTTGACAAAGGGTATTGATTTTGCTACCCTTAATCTTGATATATTATTTACTGTAATAATCAACAATCGTAGTAATCTTTTTCCCACACCCAATTTCAATGAAAGGGGTCGCCGGTATGAGTAGTAAGCCAGAAAAAAACCAAGAGCAGCTTCAGATCGAGTTGGAACAGACACGACAACGCCTTGCTGAAAGCGAGGAAAAGCTACTCCGTTTGTCCTATGAAAATGAATTCCGCAAGCAAATGCTGGATACATTCAATGCCCCTGTGATGGTGCTGGACCGTGACCTCAAAGTACTCCATGCCAACCAGGCAGCCGCCAACCTGGCCCGACTGCCTCTTTCATCGTTTTTGGGCATTTCCCTTTTTGGCGTCTTCCCGCCCAACATGGCCGACAACATCCAAACCAGAAATTTGCAAGTCTTCCAAACCGGCGAAGCTCTACTCGGCATCGAAGAAAGCATGGATATGCGTGGCTCGCGGCGCTGGTTGCGCATGGATCGTTACCCCTTCTACGATACCAATGGCGATCTTTCCGCGGTGCTGCTTGTCTCGGAAGACATTACAGAACGCAAATTATCCGACCAAGCCATTCGCGATAGCGAGCGTCGCTACCAGGAACTGACCGACTCATTACCAGAAGCCATGTTCGAAACCGACCTGAGTGGACATATCACCTACGTCAACAAATCGGGCCTTGAGTTAATGGGGTACAACCAGCAAGATTTCGATCAGGGGCTGCTCCTTTTCCAAATGCTCATCCCCGAAGATCTCGAACGCCTTAAGCAAAACTGGCTCATGCTTTTGCAGGGCAAGGATATGGAAAACCATCAATATACCGCTCAACGCAAAGATGGTTTTCGCTTTCCCGTCCTTGCCTATAGCCGCCTCAAAGTCAAAGATGGGCAGCCGGTTGGACTGATTGGCTTTGTGGTTGATATTTCAGATCGCAAAGCTGCCGAAGAGGCCATCCTTGCCAGCCAGGCAAAATTGACCGAAGCCCAGGCCATTGCCGCAATGGCCTATTGGGAGTTTGATATTGCGACCGGCATGTTCACCTTCAACGATGATTACTACCGCAACATCCTGCACACCACAGCCGAACAAATGGGCGGCTACCAGGTTTCCGCTCCCCAATTTGCCAGCCTCGTCCATCCAGAAGATGCCCAAAGCGTGCCAACTGAAATTCAAAAGGCCATCGTTTCCCCCGACCCCAATTACCTCTCAATTCTCGACGCCCGCATCAATTGCCCGGATGGCATCCAACGCAACATTCAGGTGCGCATTCGCGTCATCAAAGATGAAACCGGCCAAACGGTCAAGCTCTATGGCATCAACCAGGATATCACCGAGCAAAAACGCATCGAGGCTCAAAGTGCTGCCCGAGCAGCCGATCTCGCCACAGTGGCCGAAGTTTCTACCGCCATCTCCACCATCCTCGACCCGCAGCAAATGCTACAAACCGTTGTAGACCTGACCAAAGAACGTTTTCATCTGTACCACTCTCACATCTATTTACTGGATGAAACGGGCGAACAATTGCTGCTCACCAGTGGGGCCGGGCAAATCGGCCAACAAATGGTGAAAGAAAAACGTTCCATCCCCCTCTCTGCCGAAAAGTCAATTGTCGCTCGCACGGCTCGTTCACGCAGTGGCAATATCGTCAATGATGTCCTCGCCGACCCAGAATTTTTGCCCCACCCCTTGCTCCCCCAAACCCGCTCCGAAATGGCTGTTCCCATTGTTGTGGGCGAAACTTTGCTCGGCGTCCTGGATGTACAAGCTGAACAAGCTGAGCATTTCACAGAAGATGACAACAACGTCCTCTCCACCCTCGGATCACAAATCGCCGTGGCACTCCAAAATGCTCGCCAGTACAGCCAACTGCAACAATCCGAACAACTTACCCGCTCCATCATAGATTCCACCCCCGACTGGATCTTCATCCGCGACCGCCAACACCGCTATCAAATGGTCAATGCAAGCTATGCCCAGGATATGCACCTGCCGGCAGAAGAAATTCTTGGAAAAACAGATCGCGATCTGGGTCTACCCGAAGAATTATTATTGGGTAACGCTGCAACGGGACGCATTGGCTTCTGGCAACAGGATGACCGTATCATAGATACCGGTCTTTCTCAAACCTTCCCCAGCGAAATAATTGAGATGGATGGTGAAACGCGCATCTTCAACATGATCAAGACCCCATTGCGCAACGAAGAAGGCGAAATCACCGGCGTCTTAGCTTTTGGACGCGACGTTACCGAACGAGAAAGCCTGTTTGAACAAAATCAACGCCTCTACGAAGCAGGCCGCCGCATCAGTACTACGAACAATATTCAAGAAATGATTAGCGGCATGATGTACGGCATAGACATCCCGGATGTAAACCGCACGGTTGTTTTCCTCTTTGAATACGATGCTGAAGGAGAGGTGAAGACACTGGAAGTTGGTGGCAACTGGCACAGTGGTGAAGGACATCAACCAACACCTCTTGGCATCCGTTTTGGCATTCACGACCTCAACCCGGCTGCCGTACGACAAATGGTTACCGACCAACCTATCTTCCTCAATGAAACCGATCAACTCACCCAACAACGCCACATCCTCTCGATGGCCGTTGTTCCGCTCATTACCAGCGGCCAACAAATCGGCTCCGTCTTGTTGGAAACGGAGCGCTTCCATACCTTCAGCGAAAATGAAATTCGCCCCGTGCTTTCCATGAGTCAGCAACTCGCTACAGCCATCCAAACCCAACGGCTGCTCATCCAGGCACAAACGCTGGAAACTCGTTACCGTATCCTGCTCCAGGCCGTACCGGACATGATCTTCCGCCTCAATGCGCAAGATGTCTTCATTGACTTCAAGCCCGGACGCGCCCAGGCCTACCTGCCCCCCGAACTCTTCCTCGGCAAACACTACACCGAAATCCTGCCTCCCTTCGTCACTAGCATCATGGGCGAAGCCATGCGCCTCTGCCGTGAAACCGGCCAACCCCAAGTTGCCGAATACGAACTACCCTACCCGGATGGCCGCCCTGGTTACTATGAGCTGAATATCGTCTCCGGTGAAGAAAGCCAGGTCATCGCTGTAGTCCGTGACATCACCCAAGACCGTCTCTCACAACAAGCACTGGAGCGCAACCAAGAACAACTCAACCAAGCGCTGGAAATTGCACAAATGGGGTATTGGGAATTTGACTTTGCCGCACAGACCTTCACTCTCAGCGAACAGTATCTAAAATTGCTGGGCATGAACACGGATGGTTCTACAACCTATCCAGTGAATGAATTCTCCTCGCAATTCGTTCACCCCGAAGACATTGAACTGGTCTTTGCCGAAATCCAAAAGGCCGTAGCCAGCACCGATCCTGGCTACGCTGGTGAACAGGAAGTCCGGCTCAAACATACCAATGGTCAATATCGCACTACTCTGGCCCGCTTCACCATTCAGCGAGATGAGATGGGTCACCCCCTGAAAGCCAGTGGCTCCAGTCAGGACATTACCCAACGGAAAGCTGCTGAACAGGAACTGGCCCGGCTTGGTTTGATGGTTGAACAATCTACCGAAGGCATGAGCATCTCGGACATGCAAGGCAACATCCTGTTCGTCAACAAAGCATTTGCAGCCATGCACGGCTACGCCGTTGAGGAAATGGTTGGTCGCAGCCTGGCCGAGTTCACCACCCCCGATATGCTTGCAGGCCCCATTGCAACCCTCCAACAACTCATCATGGAAAAAGGTGCCGGACAGGTTGAAATCCTCGATGTTCGTCGTGACGGCACCCGCTTCCCGGCCATTCAATTCGTTACACTCCTCCAAGATGCCCGGCAAACCCCCATTGGATTATCCGTCATCGCTCAAGATATTACCGACCGCAAAGCTACCGAACAAGCCATACGCGACAGCGAAACCCGTTTCCGCTCGCTGGTTGCCAACATTGCAGGCGCCATCTACCGCTGCGCGTACGACGCCAACTACACCATGCTCTACCTGAGCGATGCCATTGAGTCACTCAGCGGCTATCCAGCCTCTGAATTCATTAACAATCAAAATCGCAGCTACGCCAGCATCATTCATCCTGAAGATACAGCCCTGGTAGATGAAACCATCAATCGGGCCATTGAGCTGGATGAAACTTACACCATCGAGTATCGCATCCTGAACGCAGATGGCAAAGAGCGCTGGGTGTTCGAAAAAGGACGCAGCATCAAAAACGAAAAGGGAGAGGTCATATACCTGGATGGCAGCATCTTTGACATCACTGACCGCAAAGCTGCCGAGGAAATCATCCTCACCAGCCAGGCAAAATTGACCGAAGCCCAGACCATTGCCGCAATGGCCTATTGGGAGTTTGATATTGCGACCGGCATGTTCACCTTCAACGATGATTACTACCGCAACATCCTGCACACCACAGCCGAACAAATGGGCGGCTACCAGGTTTCCGCTCCCCAATTTGCCAGCCTCGTCCACCCAGAAGATGCACCCACCGTGCCAGTTGAGATTCAAAAAGCCATCGTTTCCCCCGACCCCAATTACCTCTCAATTCTCGACGCCCGCATCAACTGCCCGGATGGCATCCAACGCAACATTCAGGTACGCATTCGCGTCATCAAAGACGAAACCGGCCAAACGGTCAAGCTCTATGGCATCAACCAGGATATTACCGAGCAAAAACGCGCCCAGGCACAAATTGCCAGTCGCGCCGCTGAACTCGCCACTGTAGCCCAGGTTGCAACCACAACTGCCACCATTCTCGACCCGCAAGAACTTCTCCACGAAGTTGTCAACCTGACCAAACAACGCTTCAACCTCTATCATGCTCACATCTACCTGCTTGATGAAGCTGGTGAAAATCTGGTTCTGGCTGTTGGCGCTGGTGAAGCTGGCCGACAAATGGTTGCCCAGGGCTGGCAAATCCCGCTCAGCCGTGAGCGTTCACTGGTCGCCCGCACCGCCCGCGAACGGCACGGCGCCCTGGTCAATGATGTGCGCGCTGAACCAGACTTCCTTGCCAACCCGCTCCTTCCCGACACTGCTGCTGAACTGGCTGTTCCGCTTATCACCAGCGGACGTGTTCTGGGCGTTTTGGATGTTCAATCCGAACACCTTGGCCGCTTCTCAGAAGAAGATGTCAACATCCTCACCATTCTTGGCGCCCAGGTCGCTGTCGCGCTGGACAATGCCCGCCGCTACACCCAATTGCGCCAATCGGAACAGCTAACCCGCACCATCATTGATGCCACACCCGATTGGATCTTCATCAAAGACATACAGCACCGCTACCGTCTCGCCAATCGTGGCTATGCCAGCGATTTGCACATTGCCCCCGAAGCATTCATCGGTAAAGATGACCTGGAACTTGGCTTCCCCGAAGAATTGGTGCGCGGCAACCCCGAAAAAGGTATTCGCGGCTTCTGGGCCGATGATCGTCTGGTCTTTGAAAGCGGCGAAGCCCAAATCTATCCCAACGATCCAGTCGTCATTGACGGTGAACCGCATGTCTTCAACACACTAAAAACCCCCTTGCGTGATGAACAAGGCAATATTTGGGGGGTTCTCGCCTTCGCTCGCGATGTTACCGAACGAGAACAACTCTTCCAGCAAAGCGGACGCCTCTACGAAGCGGGACGCCGCCTGGTAACCGCCGGCAGCTATCAAGATCTAATCGAAGCCGTCATGTATGGCGTCAACATCCCTGCCGTCAATCGAGCCGTGTTAATGCTACTAACGCAAGAAGAAGGAGACTACACCGGCCTGGAGGTTGTTGCCAACTGGTATAGCGGAACCGGTCACAAACCCACCCCGCTCAATGCCCGCATTGCACGATCCGACATGGGCGAAACCTTTGAAACCCTCCTGCGCACAGAGCCTGTCTTCATCAACGAAACGGATGAAAACACTCGCAAACAAGGCATTACCTCCATGGCAATCCTGCCTCTTTGGAGCTCTGAACGTCAAATTGGCGTCTTGCTCTTTGAAACCGAAGAGCCTCACACCTTCACCGAAGAGCAAATTCGCCCCGCTGTTTCTGTCTCCCAACAACTGGCCGTCGCCCTGCAAAACCGCATCCTGGTGCAAGAACTGAGCCAGGCCTTTGCAGAAGCTCAACGCAACCAGGTCTTCCTGCGTACCCTGCTCGACAACATTCCCAATCCTGTCTTCTTCAAAGATCCACAAGGCCGTTACATTGGCTTCAACAAATCCTTCCTGGCCTATATTGGACTAACCGAAGAACAATTGCTTGGCAAGAGCGTCTTCGACCTGCAAACCGACCGCACACTAGCCGAAAAATACCATCAAATGGATGTTGTTCTCTTCGAGAATCCAGGCACACAAATTTATGAGTCGCGCGTCAAGTATGCAGATGGCAGTTTCCACGATGTTATCTTCAACAAAGCCACCTACTTTAACCCAGATGGCAGTCTGGCCGGTTTGGTCGGCGTCATTGTAGATATTACCGACCGCAAGCAAGCAGAACAGGCATTGCTAAACAGTCAGGCACAGCTCACCCAAGCACTGGAAATTGCACAAATGGGGTATTGGGAATTTGACTTTGCCGCACAGACCTTCACTCTCAGCGAACAGTATCTAAAATTGCTGGGCATGAACACGGATGGTTCTACAACCTATCCAGTGAATGAATTCTCCTCGCAATTCGTTCACCCCGAAGACATTGAACTGGTCTTTGCCGAAATCCAAAAGGCCGTAGCCAGCACCGATCCTGGCTACGCTGGTGAACAGGAAGTCCGGCTCAAACATACCAATGGTCAATATCGCACTACTCTGGCCCGCTTCACCATTCAGCGAGATGAGATGGGTCACCCCCTGAAAGCCAGTGGCTCCAGTCAGGACATTACCCAACGGAAAGCTGCTGAACAGGAACTGGCCCGGCTTGGTTTGATGGTTGAACAATCTACCGAAGGCATGAGCATCTCAGACCTGCAAGGCGTATTAATCTTCGTCAATCAAGCCTTCGCCTCCATGCACGGTTACACAGTTGAAGAAATGATCGGACATAGCCTGGCCGAGTTCACCACCCCCGATATGCTCATCGGCCCCATTGCCCAATTGCAACAAATTGTCATGGAAAAAGGCTCCGGCCAGGCTGAGATCCTTGATGTTCACCGCAATGGCAACCGCTTCCCAGTCATCCAATTTGTCAACCTGCTGCGCGATGCACGCGGCGCTCCAATCGGGCTGTCCGTCCTATCGCAAGACATCTCGGACCGAAAAGCCGCTGAAGAAGCAGTCCGCCAATCCGAAGCTCGTTTCCGCACCCTGCTCCAGGCAGTGCCCGATATGATCTTCCGCCTCAATGCCCAAGATGTCTTCATTGACTTCAAACCCGGTCGCGCTCAGGCCTACCTGCCACCTGAATTCTTCCTCGGCAAACACTACACCGAAGTCCTTCCGCCATTTGTCACCAGCATCATGGGTTCAGCCATGCAAAGCTGCCGCCAAACAGGAGAGCCACAAGCTGCCGAATATGAACTGCCCTACCCGGACGGCAGACCAGGCTATTATGAACTGAACGTTGTTGCCGGTGAACAAGAACAAATTATCGCCGTCGTCCGAGACATCACCCAAACCAAGTTAGATGCTCAAGCCATTGCCGCCCGCGCCGTCGAACTCGCCACTGTTTCAGAAGTCTCCACTGCGGTTTCCACCATTCTCGACCCCGAGCAAATGCTGCAAACCGTTGTTGACCTGACCAAGCAACGCTTTGACTTCTACCATGCACACATCTACCTCCTTGACCCAGCCACCAACACACTGCGCCTCAACGTTGGTGCAGGCGAAATTGGTCAGCAAATGGTCGGCGAACAACGCTCCATTCCATTCAGTGCGGAACGGTCCCTTGTTGCCCGCACAGCCCGCGAACGCATTGGCCTGATTGTCAATGATGTCCATGCCGATCCCGACTTCCTGGCCCACCCTCTGCTTCCCGAAACCGCAGCCGAAATGACCGCACCCATCCTCATCGGCGAGCAGGTGTTAGGTGTTCTGGATGTTCAATCCACACAGGTTGGTCGCTTCAGCCAGGAAAACGCCAACGTTCTCACCACGCTGGCAGCACAAATTGGCGTCGCACTACAAAATGCCCGACAATTTGCCAACACCCAGGCCCTCTACCAGGCCAGTCAGCGCATCTCCTCAGCCATCAGCTCCGATGAAATGCTCAGCGCCATCGTCGAAGCCTTCGATATTCCTGCTCTGACAGAGAGCGGAGCGGCTTTCATCCTCCAATTACAAAAAGACCCGGCCACTGGCGAGACAGAAAGTGCAAAAGCCATCAGCAACTGGCATGGACGCAATAGCCTTCCCACGGTTCCCGTTGGCGCGGTCTTCCCCAAAACAATGTTCTCGGCTCTCAGCCTCATGCTCTCGCCCTCACCCATTTTCTTCAACGACGCATTGAACGACGAGCGCATTGACCCAGCCAGCAAAGGCATCTTGCAACAAACCAACGCTGTCTCCCTCGCCGTCCTCCCGCTCTGGATTGGCAACGAACAGATTGGCGGCGTCATCATTCAAACCTCCGAGCAGCACAACTTCACCGAAGAGCAAATTCGTTCCTATCCGGTGTTGGCTTCTCAGCTCGCCGTCGCCCTGCAAACCCGCCTCTTGCTCGACGAACTGCAAACTTCACAGCAACAACTCACCCAGGCTCTGCAAATCGCCCGCCTGGCCTACTGGCAGTTTGATGTCAATCAGGGCATCTTCACCTTCAACGACGATTACTACGCCAACATTCTGCACACCACAGCCGAAGAAATGGGCGGTTACTCCATTCCAGTCCCCCAATTCGCCGCCCTTGTCCACCCAGAGGACCAGGCCGATGTTCCCATCCAAATCCAAAAAGCGCTCGAAAGCACCGATCCCAACTACACCAGCGTCTTTGAATCCCGGCTCATCTGTCCAGATGGCATTGAGCGTGTTATTCAGGCTCGCATTCGCATCCTGAAAGATGCCGAAGGCCGCACAAACACACTCTATGGCATCAACCAGGATGTTACCGAACGCGTTGTCGCCGAACGACAAATTGCACGTCAGGCCACCCAACTCGCAACAGTTGCCCGCGTCAGCAACACAATCGCAGCCATCCTCGACCCCGAACAAATGCTGCAAACGGTTGTCGAGCTGACCAAATCTCGCTTTGGTCTCTATCACGTCCACATCTACCTGATGGAGAAAGACAACCTGACCTTGCAGCTCAGAGCCGGTGCTGGTGAAATTGGCAAGCAATTGCTGGTCGAAAAACACGCGCTCAACATTGCAGCCGAAGTTTCCCTCGTCGCCCGCTGCGCTCGCACCCAACAACCCGTTGTCGTTAACGATGTTTCACAATCGCCCGACTACCTGGCACATCCCCTATTGCCCAACACCCAGTCCGAAATGGTCATCCCATTGCTCATCGGTAATCAACTGTTGGGAGTGATGGATGTCCAATCCGATCAACTCAATGCATTCTCCGAATCGGATGCTAACATTCTCTCCACCCTGGCCTCGCAAGTTGCCGTCTCACTGCAAAATGCCCGCTCGTTTGCCCGCATTCAAAACCAGGCCGAACGCGAAGCACTGCTCAACAACATCAGCCAGCAGATTCAATCCACAACAACCGTTGAAGCAGCCCTGCAGGTTGCCATCCGTGAAATTGGTCGCGCTGTTGGAGCAAAACGCACCAGCGTTCTGCTCGACCTACCCAACCAACCCGTTGCATCCGAAGATGAACCGAGGAATGCCTGATTTCAGGCACTTAATCCTCCAGGAGAAACAACCATGTCCAAAGACAGGTTCACCATTCCCATCGAGTCCATCCTCCCCGACCCCGAATCGCCGACACCGGATGAACAACGAATTCCTGCAATGCAAGAGACACCAACCGCCCGGCGCACTCGGCGCTCCAAAACAGCACGTCTCGATGCTCTATCGCAACAGGTTCACAGCTTTCTCTCGCAAAGTGAGCAAATTGGCCCCGCTTTGCAGCAAACCGCCATTGCTCTGCGAGACTATCTGGAAATTTACGCCATTCAAATCTACCTGACCGAGGCGGATGGAAACACGCTCTCACTGCAAGCCATCAGCGCTGAAGAAACCGATGCTATAATCCGCATCGGCATTCGCCTGACAGCAGATGAGCAAAGTCTGGTCGGACAGGCATTCCTCCACAAACGCCCCATTGAAACATCTGCCGGCATCGGGCTGCGTGGCATCCTGCCTGCCACCCGTTGGCAGCGTTGCACACCCATGTTCGCCAGCGGTCGGGTTGTTGGCATCCTTGACATGCAACACACCCAGTCGAATGGTCTGCCTGAACCCGAAACAGAGGTTTTGGAGCCTTTGCTTGGACAAATGTCACTCGCCATCCAAAATGCACGCCTGCAAAGTGAGCTTCAACAGGCCACCGAGCAAGTGCGGCACCTTTCGCGCCAATCCGCGCGTCAAGGCTGGGGTGATTATCTGGATGGCATTGAGCGCAACCAACGGATCGGATACACCTTTGACCAACAACAAATCCAGCCAATGAGGGGCAGCCCCCAAACCGAGGCGCCGCCCCTCATCCTGCCAATTGATATTTCCGGCGAAACCATTGGCAAGCTCCAAATCGAATCGGCACAGGGCGACCCCTGGAGCGAAGAAGACCAAAAACTGCTCAGCGCCTTAGCCGTCACCCTCTCACAACATGTAGATAACCTCCGGCTACTTGACCAGGCTCGTCACTATCAACAAGAGGCAGAAAAGGCCGTCCGCAGCCTCACCCGTCAGGGCTGGCAAAGCTACACCGAAAGTCTGACCAACGCGGGCTTCACCTATGACCAAGACCGCGTCCAACCTCTGTCAAACCCCTCCACCAGCGAAGCACATTTTAGCCTTCCGCTCCAAATCCGCAATCAGTCTATTGGCAACCTGCTAATTGAAGAAGGCGAACTGGATGAAGACAGTCGCCAAATGGTTGCTGAAATTGGTGAACGCCTCAGCCAGCACCTTGAAGGCCTGCGCCTCAGTCAGCAACGTGAGCAAGCACTTGGCGAAGCTGAAACGCTCTACACCATCACCACCCGCCTCACAGCCGCAACCAGCATTTCTGACATTCTCACAATCATCTGCGAATCAAGCCGCGCCGACCTGCATTCCGGCATGTTGTACTCCATCACCACCGATGCGCAAGGACGCCCCGACAGCCTGACCCTGGCCGCCACGTGGCAAGCTGAACATGCCTCCGCCAACAGCATCCCGGTTGGACAACGCTTTAGCCTCAATGATCTTCCGTCTGCCCGACAGGCCTTGCAGCACACACCTGACTTGCTTTACATTGAAAACCCACAGGAAAGCCAGTTCGACGAAATTGTAGCCACCTTTTTTGCGCGCGGTCAGGCCAATGGCTCAATGGCAATGTTCCCACTCGTTGTCCAAGACCAGTGGATTGGCCTTGCCTTCCTCAACTGGGAGAAAATCCTGCGTTTCTCCGAATCGGAGAAACGGCTGCATCGCAATCTGGCCCGACAAGCGGCCATCGTCTTGAACAGCCGGCTGCTCCTGGAACAAAGCCGCCAACGCGCCGCAGAATTGGAAGCCGTCGCCCGTCTGAGTGCCACCGCATCCAGCGTATTAAACCCACACGACCTGCTCCAATCCGTCGTCGAGCTTGCTACTTCCACCTTCGATCTCTATCACAGTCAAATTTATCTCTCTGTAGGACCAGAGATGCTCGACATTGTTGCTGCTTCTGGCACCATTGGTCAACGTCTGTTGTTGGAAACCCAACCAATTTTCCTTTCAAACACATCCTCCCCAGCAGCCCAGGCAGCTCGCAACCGACGCAGCGTCCTCATCCGTGACCTACATGAACAGAGCGGCTACATTCCCCATCCTCTGCTCAGCGCCACCCGCTCCGAACTCTGCGTCCCACTCATCGTTGGCGACCGGCTGCTTGGCATTTTTGATCTGCAATCCGAATTGCCAGGCACCTTTAACGAAGAAAATGAACGCACCTTCAGCACCCTGGCAGCCCAAATTGCAGTTGCCCTACAAAATGCGGAATTATATGCCCAGCAAAAAGCAACCGTAGACAAATTACGCGAACTCGATCAGATGAAAACCGCCTTCCTGGCAAACATGAGCCACGAACTGCGCACCCCCCTCAACTCAATCCTTGGCTTCACAGATGTGATCACCCTTGGCCTGGATGGACCAACAACCGAAAACATGCTCAATGACTTACGCCTGATCAAAAAGAACGGCGAGCATCTCCTCTCCCTCATCAACGAAGTACTGGATATGGCAAAGATTGAAGCAGGCAAGATGAGCCTGGTATTTGAGCCATTCAATCTCAGCGAGCTAATTGATGAAGTAAGTCAAATCACCATCCCCCTGCTACGCGAACACCATCTGACCTTTGACCGTCACGAAGAAGCACCAAAAGACCTTCAAATCACGGCGGACCGTGCCAGAATGCGCCAGGTCTTCATCAATGTTGTTGGCAATGCCGTCAAATTCACCGACAATGGTGGCATCACCGTCAGCACCAAGGTTCAGCAAAACAACCTGCGAATTGAATTCAGGGATACAGGGATTGGAATTCCGCCCGACAAACTGGAAATGATTTTTGAATCCTTCAGCCAGGTAGATAGCTCAACCACCCGTAAAGTAGGCGGCACGGGTTTGGGGTTGCCCATCAGCCGCCGCCTGGTAGAAATGCACGGTGGCCGCCTGTGGGCAGAAAGCACCGGTATTCCGGGCGAAGGTTCTCGCTTCATCATTGAGCTTCCCATTGGAGCATAACATGAAAATCAATCAACAAGGAGCTTTGCAACTGCATGGGTAGACCGATTGCCGCCATTTGCATGGACTGTGGACGCGGACAGCCCTTTTCTGCATCCATTACAGCACGCTGCCAATCCTGCGGTTCGGAATGGCTTGAGCCACATTATGATTATTTACGTTTCAAACGAGAAGTATTGCAAGGCTTGCCTGGCCGGCCGCATAATATCTGGCGCTATCAGGATGTACTGCCAATCAACGAACCAGAAGAACTGTCATTCGTCAATGTGGGCTGGACACCGCTCGAACCTTCCCGGCGCTACGCACAATCTATTGGCCTAAACAAGGTATATTTCAAAGATGAACGCTACGGCCCAACAAGTTCTTTCAAAGACCGTCAGGCCGTTCTCACCGTTGCTTCGGTTGTAGAAGCCGGTGTACAGGAAATTGTCATTGCCTCAACAGGCAACGCAGCTGTAGCTTTTGCCGCCGCATGTGCTCGCGCCGGGATCAAGGTGTGGGTTTTTATGACCAGCGAAGTGCCTCAGGAAAAACTGCGCGAGACAGCACTCTTTGGCGCTGAAGTTGTGCGCGTCAATGGAAGTTATGAGCAGACCAAGCAAATCGCACAAGAATTTGCCAAACAGCGTGGCCTGCCCTTTGAACGCGGCGCCCGAAGCATTGCCGCTCGCGAATCCATGAAAACCATTGCCTATGAACTTGTTGAGCAACTTGGCTGGCAGGCACCCGATTGGTATGTACAGGCTGTCAGCGGCGGGCTTGGCCCCCTTGGAATTTACCGCGGCTTCGAAGAAATGCAGCGCATGGGCCTCATTGACCGAATCCCCAACATTGCCATCTTGCAAGCCGAAGGCTGCGCTCCAATGGCGCGCGCATTTGAAGCCAACCAGGAAGTTGCCCCACCTGTCCCCTCCACCACTCGCATTGCCATCCTCTCCACTGCCGACCCCGGCAAAACCTATACCCTGCTCTATCATCGCCTGAAGGCCACAGGGGGAGCAATGGACTACGTCTCCGATGAGGCTGCATTCACCTCGATGCGCGCCCTGGCAAAAACTGAGGGCATGGCTGTTGAACCTGCCTCGGCTGTTGCATTTGCCGGGTTTGAAAAACTGGTTGCGCGTGGCATCATCCAAAAAGATCAAACCGTTGTCATCAACTGCACCGGACACACCTTCCCTGTTGAAAAACACGTCCTTGGCGACCAATGGAACGTAGACATTGACCTCTCTCGCCTCACCCAGCCAGCCAAAGAAGAAATGGTCTCAGCGTTAGATCATTTGGAAGAAAAAACCGTTACCGTCCTGCTCGTAGATGACAACCCTGATGATGCACAACTTGTACGCCGCATCGTCGAAACACTTCAACCCGTCCGCATCCTCTATGCACCCAATGGTCTGGAAGGACTTGCCGAGGCCCGGCAACGACACCCCGATTTAATCATCCTTGATCTGATGATGCCCAACCTGGATGGCTTCAGCCTGCTGGACGAACTCAAAAGCGATGATCGAACGATGGATATTCCTGTCATCGTCATCTCAGCCAAAGATCTGACCAGTGAAGAGGTGAAACGCCTGAGCGGAAAAATTGAAGGCATTCACCAAAAAGGTTTATTATCCATTCAAACGCTCCGCACCCAGGTTTCATCGGTGCTGGAAAAGAAACGCTCTAGAGGAGGCTAAAGCTCATGAGTCCACGTATCCTTTGCATTGAAGATAACTCCGATAATATGCTGCTTGCCCAACGCGCCATTCAGGCACTGGGCTATGTTTTCATCCCCGCCATGAATGGCGAAACCGGCCTGGAGATTGCCGCCAGAGAACTACCCGATGTCATTCTATTGGACATCAACCTCCCCGATATTGACGGCTATGCTGTTGCAGCGCGTCTGCGCTCCAGCGAAAATCAGGCTCTAGCAAACATTCCCATCATCGCCATCACAGCCAATGCTCTCCGCGGCGATGCAGAAAAAGTGCTGGCAGCTGGCTGCGACATTTACATGTCCAAACCCATCAACATTCAGGAACTGATGACCCGCGTTCAAACCCTTTGCGAGAAGAAGAGCGAGTAAGGAAAGCTTTCTGTGAACAACAACCGTTACTCCTATCTAACCGAACTGCAATGTTCCGGTTGTGGTCGGCCATACCCCCATAATGAATTGCAAACATACTGCTCCTTTTGTCAATCTCCGCTCATTGCAATCTACGATCTTCAAGCAATCCGCCGGGAAGTGGACCGCGAGCGCATCGTCCGGCGGCACGAGGGCATGTGGCGTTGGCACGAGCTTTTGCCCCTCCAAAAACACGAAAACATTGTTTCGCTGGGAGAAGGCGACACCCCACTGCTCTTTACCCCTCGCTTGGGCAAGGAGCTTGGCGTGCACAGTTTGCACGTCAAAGATGAAAGTCATAATCCAACAGGCAGTTTCAAAGCACGCGGCATTTCAGCTGCCATCTCAAAAGCCAAAGAACTCGGCGTTCAAAAAGTCATCATTCCCACCGCTGGCAATGCGGGAGGGGCCATGGCAGCCTATGCCAGTCGCG
Organism: uncultured Anaerolinea sp.; assembly: GCA_964453115.1. Classification (GTDB taxonomy): domain Bacteria; phylum Chloroflexota; class Anaerolineae; order Anaerolineales; family Anaerolineaceae; genus JAIWNK01. Next base: position 82,636 of record CAYVRT010000009.1, read on the forward strand.
CCGGGTTACAAGCCCACATCTTCATGCCCAAAGACACCCCGCCCGCCAATGTCCAAGAATGCATCATCACCGGTGCTGGTGTCACCCTCATTGATGGATTAATCAGCGATGCTGCCGGCATGGCTGGCGAGAAAGCTCGACAAGAAGGCTGGTTTGATGTTTCAACCTTCAAGGAACCCTACCGCGCCGAGGGCAAAAAGGTCATGGGCTATGAAATTGCTCAGCATTTTCATTGGAAGCTACCCGATGTCATCATTTACCCAACGGGTGGCGGCACAGGGCTGATTGGCATCTGGAAAGCAATTAATGAATTGGCTGAACTCGGTTGGCTGCAAACCACCTCGCGCCCCCGCATTGTTGCAGTACAGGCCGAAGGTTGCGCACCCGTTGTCAAGGCCTATCAGGAACATGCCCCCTTCTGCGATTACTGGCATGGAGCACAAACCATTGCTTCCGGCTTGAGAGTGCCAAAAAGTTTTGCCGATCAACTCATCTTGCGCACACTCCTCGAAAGCAACGGCTGTTCCATCTCCGTCAGTGATAGTCAAATCATTCAAGCCCAACGCTTGCTAGCCAGCCGTGAGGGCATCTTTGCCGCCCCAGAAGGCGCAGCAACCCTTGCAGGGCTTATTCTTCTGCTCCAAAGCGGGTGGATTCACCCCGACGAACAGGTTTTGCTGCTCAACACAGGCACCGGGCTGAAATACATTGAACAAATGAACGGGTACGCCAGCATCGAACAAAACAGCCACTAACCCGGTTGCCCTTTTGCTTTTTGGCGGGCCGCCTCATACAACGCCTGCACTTCTCGCACCAATTCGGTGCGCCGGCTGGCAACATATTGCATTACTCGCAACAACTCATCCCCGCGCAAGGCACAAGAAACAGAAATGGAGCAAGGATGATTGGCTGTGCTGCTTGTTGCATGAATCCGCCCCATCAGGTGAACCGCACCTTCAGGCAAATGCACCAGGCATTTCACCTTCTGCCCAGCGTGAAACCCCGCACAATCCGACACCCCGGCCACATCCACCCGCAGCCCACTCATTGAAATATTAATCAGACGGCCAGCACCGCTCAGTGCATCTCCTTCTAACTCCACAGCAATCGGCTGTGCTGGCTCTACTCGTACCACACGCCGATTACCAAACTGCGGACCTACGCTACTAAACCCCGTCAGGCCTACAAGATCATTTCCAATATCAAAGAATAAAACCTGAGCGTGCAAGGCTTCAAAAAAATCACTGCCTAGCACCCAGGTTTCTGTTTGATCTAACAAACAAGCGGAAGTAGGAGGTTCAACTTCAAAAACAACCGCATCACCCTTCACAGAACGAAAATGCGCGCGCGTCGTAAATGGCAACGAGCGATAAAAATTCAACAGAAGTACATCCTTCATCACTTCTTCAATATTTGGGATGCTTGTCAAAATACTCATCACGAACCTCCTATGCAAAAGCCTCAGGCATATTTCTTGCGCAACGAATTGCAGCGCTCACAATCGGGATGATCACAAGCCAGCGCCAATGGGTCACGCTGCAAAAGTTCAACAATCATCTGCACCATTGGCTGCAACGGCAAAGCCTGCACCAAAGCATTGCCAATCAAAATTGAGCGCGTCATTCCTTTCAGCCAGGGAGCAGCCTTCTCGAACCCAAGCGAACACCCTGGAAAGTTTGGACATTCACACACCCCACCCGGTGTCAGCGCCCAACGCACAAACCCAGCCTGTCCAAAAACCTGCTCAGCATAATGAATACTTGTATTCACTGTCTGATCCACACCCAGAAGCAAAACCCAGCCATCATCCTGCACAAGCGAGCGAATTGGTGCAAAAGGTTCAGCCAATGTCTGCGTTTGTAAAATCTTTTTCACACCCACGCCAGCAAATGACAAAATGGGATGAATGGAACGCTGTGCCTGTGCATGTTGCCGCAACCGTTCAGCCACCACCCCCATCATACGATCTGCCGGCATTTCAGGCCGAAAAAACTCCGCCATCTGATTCAAATCGCGCCCACTACCATACGTCATCCCATTGCCTTCAGGCCCAGTCTCAGGGATCAACATCGTTTTATAAGTAAAGACCGGCATCATCAGCCCACCCAATGTCATCAACAAGGCACCGAGAACTGTCTCTGCTCCGCCCCGCACCTCACCAAACGCCGATAAAGACGCGTGCGCAATAACTGGACGATCGCGTTCCAAATCCAATGCCCGCAGCCCTGCTACCAAATCACGATACGTAACCACCATCAGCGGCTCCCTTTTAATTAATTTCATCTAACAATAATTATAAACCCAGTTTTGCAAAACCAGTTCTTTTTTTGTATCATCTTTGTCGAAATTATGTTGATATATTTGATAAATTATATTATAATTATAACATAAAAAAGAAAGGATAATCAATTTAACATGTCCAAGATATTTACCATCCCTTCGTTGCCCTTTGCTTTCGATGCGCTAGAACCAGCAATTGATGCACGGACAATGGAAATCCATCATAGCAAACACCATGCCACCTATGTCACAAACCTGAACAAAGCGCTTGAAACCGCTCCCCAATGGTATGATCACTCAATTGAAAAATTGCTCGCCCATCTCAATGAATTGCCTGAAGCCATTCGCACAGCCGTTCGCAACAATGGTGGTGGACATTCCAACCACAGTCTATTTTGGGAACTTCTTACCCCTGGCGGCAGCAAATCCCCTGTTGGGCAGCTCGCCCTGGCAATCACCCAAACCTTTACCTCAACCGATCAATTCATTCAAACGTTTAGCAATGCGGCCCTCACTCGTTTTGGATCCGGATGGGCCTGGTTGGCCTTAGATGGGAAAAAGCAACTGCATATCTATTCCACCCCTAATCAGGATAGCCCGATCTTTGAAGGGCATACCCCCCTCATTGGTCTTGATGTCTGGGAACACGCCTACTATCTTCATTACCAGAACCGACGCGCGGATTACATCAAAGCCTTTTGGGATATTTTGAACTGGGATGTTGCTGAGGAAAAATACGTCCAGGCCAGCGCCTGATTTTTTACATCACAAAAAAACACCCGCCCTTTCTTCTGAGGGCGGGTGTTTCTGTTAAGTTACGGGTTGGGTGGCGGTGTCCAGGGCCAGGGCAAATCCTCTGGGCAGGTATGAATGGAATAATAGTAACCACAAGCATCAAAACAAGTGGAAACAACACATGGCACGCCATAATATTCTCGGTTTTCTGTCTCGCAGGTAATATTTTGGCCGCGTTCAGGGCACCAAGTCTTGGGATCACCCACTGGCAAGGGCGTTGGCGGAATGCCCTCAGGCAACTGAGTCAAAACTTCATAAGCCACAACCTCCGATTCTGGCTCAAAGTACTTAATCCGCACAGTTTCACCATAACTGATACGCTCGCCAGAACAAATCATCCAGTCCGGGCGCTTGGTAAGCAACTCACAAGCATAAGAAAACGCATTCATCTGTACCCGATAGGGATGTTGAATGCCCGCAATTTCAAAAACCAAATACATACTGGAAACACCCGTAAATTCCATTGAGACAATTTTTGCTGCCGCCAAATCAACCGTTGGCGTTGGCGTCAACGTGACCGTTGCCGTAGCAGTGAAGGTTGCCGAAGGAGCAAGTGTTGCCGTCTCAGTTGCGGTTGGAACAGGAGTATCAGAAGGTCGGGGAGTTTCTGTTGCCAAAACAAACAAAGTTGGAGTTTCCGTTTCCACAACTGCTACAGACGGTGCTGAGCAGGCCGCAATGGCCACAACCATCATCAAAATCAATCCGCTGAATATTATTTTTTTCATTTATACCTCTTTCGCACAAAGTTTTTGGGCAGGGCATTTATGCCCCGCCCATTCAATTTGCACAAAATTTTCTGAATCCAACCGCTATTCTAGGTGCCTTCCTGCCAGGAACCAAGATAAGCAATCTGCTCCTGCGTCAGAACATCAATTTGCACACCCATCGCCGCCAGTTTCAACCGGGCAATATTTTGATCAATATCTTCCGGAACGCTGTAAACGCGTTTTTCCAGGGTGGCCGCGTTGCGCACCATATATTCAGCACACAGCGCCTGATTAGCAAACGACATGTCCATCACACTCGCCGGGTGACCTTCCGCAGCGGCCAGGTTAATCAAACGTCCTTCCCCTAAAACAAAAATCGAACGGCCATCCTTCAATTCATATTGCTCAACAAAGGGCCGCACCAGCCGCTTTGAAACAGCCATCTTTTCCAGGGCCGGAATATTGATTTCCACATTAAAATGACCCGAATTGGAGACAATGGCTCCATCTTTCATCTGTTCAAAATGTTTGCCATCAATCACATTCAAGTCGCCCGTCACCGTGCAGAAAATATCGCCAATCGGAGCAGCTTCTTCCATCGGCATCACGCGATAACCGTCCATCACTGCTTCGAGTGCCTTCAGCGCATCCACCTCAGTCACAATCACATTGGCACCCAAACCGCGTGCCCGCGAGGCCAAACCGCGTCCACACCAGCCATAGCCGGCTACCACAAATGTCTTGCCAGCTAAAAGCACATTCGTCGCCCGAACAATTCCATCAATGGTAGATTGACCTGTTCCATAGCGATTATCAAAGAAATGTTTGGTCAAAGCATCATTGACTGCCACAATCGGGAAATTCAACGCTCCATCCGCTGCCATGGCACGCAGACGAATAACGCCCGTCGTCGTCTCCTCTGTGCCACAAATCACCTCACTCAACAGGTCGCGGCGCTCCTTGTGCAATGTGCTAACCAGGTCCGCCCCATCATCCATCGTCAAATGCGGGCGGTGATCCAGAGCAGCATGAATATGGCGATAATAGGTGCTATTATCCTCACCCTTAATCGCATATACCGGAATTTCATAAATGGAAACCAGAGCAGCAGCTACATCGTCTTGAGTTGAAAGTGGATTCGAAGCAGTCAAGACAATATCTGCACCACCCAATTGCAGCGTGCGCATCAGGTTGGCCGTCTCGGTCGTCACATGCAAACACGCCGAAACGCGCACTCCAGCCAGCGGGCGCTCTTTGGCAAACCGCTCACTAATCATGCGCAGCACAGGCATCTCGCGCGCTGCCCAATCCATCCGCCGACGGCCACCTTCGGCCAGGCTCAAGTCTTTTACATCAAATTGCGTCATTCCACTTCCTCCAAAAAGAATAGGTTCAAGATCAGGCCGAAGCCTTCAAAAGCAAATCCAAACGCCCCGCATCATCAAAATGCTGACGGTAGCGAGCCACAAAACTCTCCCGGTCATAACAATGACACTGCGTGCCGCGTTGTTCCAGGCAATAAGTTGCTGCCAAGGCGCCCATCTGTCCACATGTTTGCCAGTCAAGCCCCAATCCATAACCGCGCAGAAAACCAGCCCGAAAGGCATCCCCAACACCTGTTGGGTCCAAAATGCGCTGCGGTGGAACGACTGGCGTATGCGTGAGTTCTCCATGATCATAAATGTTGGCACCCTTCTCGCCCAATGTCACAACAACCAATGGCACTTGCGCCAAAAGCTTTTCCGCCGTCTTCTCCATATGCTTCTGTAACAACTCAAATTCATACTCGTTCACAAACAATGCCCATGCCCCCTCCACACCACAGCGCATATCCTCAACCGATACGCGGGCCACTTGTTGCCCAAGGTCATACAAATATGGCACACCCAACTTGCGGCACTCCGTCACATGACGATGCATCGCACGCGGATCATCAGGAGAAATCACCATCAAATCAATTGCTTCGCCAACTAAATCATCCAAAGACATCTCCGCAGCATATTTCATTGCACCGGTATAAAAGCTAGCAATCTGAGCGTTGGACGCATCCGTATTGGCAAAGAAAGAAGCCGTGTATTCATCAGAAATGACACGCACATAACGAGTGTTGACCCCCGCAGCCTCGAGCCAGGCGCGATATTCCTCAAAATCTTGTCCGGCTGCGCCAAAAATAGCCGGGTGATCGCCCAAAAGGGCCAAATTATACGCAATATTGGGCGCGGTGCCACCCCGTTGTCGCGTCATCGAGTCCACCAGGAAGGAAAGGCTGATGCTTTCTAATTTTTCAGGCAGAATATGATCGCGAAAATACCCCGGGAACGTCATCAAGTAATCAAACGCAATTGAACCGGCACAAACAATTGTCATCCAAACCTTCCTTCAGGAAAAAGATACCATTCCAGGCATTTCAGCATCAAAGACATGTCGCAAATTCTCAACAAAAGGCGGATACACAACCCCACGCTCTGTCACCAGCGCTGTCAACAACTCGTGCGGCGTCACATCAAAAGCCGGGTTGCGCGCTAGCGTTGTCGGCAGGGTCACCCGTTCACCATTCAGTTCAATTCCCAAGATCTCCTGAGGATCGCGTTCCTCAATCGGGATCAAGTCCCCATCGGGCAAGTTGATATCAATCGTCGACGTAGGCATCACAGAATAAACCGGCACATCATTATGATGGGCTGCCAGTGCCAAAAGATAACTTCCCACCTTATTGGCCACATCGCCATTGGCTGCCACCCGATCAGCGCCAAACAGCACCTTCTGTACCTGGCCACGTCGCAAAAAATAGCCAGCTGCCCCATCTACAATCAATGCATGAGGAATACCATATTGCGCCAATTCCCATGCCGTCAATCGTGCCCCTTGCAAGCGCGGGCGCGTCTCATCAACCAGTACAAACAATCGCTTGCCCTGCTCATGCGCGAGCCGAATGGCACCCAAGGCTGTCCCCCAATCTACTGCTGCCAGTGCGCCCGTATTGCAGTGATGCAAAACTGTGTCGCCATCACTCAACAAAGCAGCACCATATTCAGCCATCCGACGATTGATCAAAACATCTTCTTCAGCCATACGCTGCGCCTCAGCCAGCAAGCGCAATTGTAATTTTTCCACCGTTGGCAGCGGCATCTCCGCCACCCGCAGCATTCGCTGTACTGCCCAGGCCAAGTTAACCGCAGTTGGCCGGGCAGCCAATAATTGCTCGGCCCCCTGACGAATATCCGACAACAGCCCCGCTGTTGTCGAAGCCCCCGATTTCAGCGCCGCCAATGCCACGCCAAAAGCAGCCGCCACACCAATCGCGGGCGCACCCCGAACAGCCATATTCGCAATCGCAATAGCCACCTGTGAAGCATTTCCGCAAATCAAAAAATCCAGCCGAACTGGCAAACAGCGCTGATCAATCAGTCGCAAGGTTTGTTGAGTGTCATCCCACTCCAGGGTACGCATCCACACTTCTCGTAAAACAGGCTCACAACCAATCAAGTTTAACACGCAAACCGCAGATTGTCAAACGCACGCCGATCGTCTTCTAAGGGGCAATCCCCCGTGTATAAAGCAACCACATGCCAACAAGGTATAAAATGACCAACAGGGCAGCGTCAAACTCCATGAAACGCAACCGGCGGCGAAATTGCACCACATTGCCAAGCAAAGCCAGGCATGTCATCAGCAACCCCAACATTCCCACCAGCAAAAAGGAAGGGCTAATCGCCGCCAAAAATCGGCCATCCATATAGAAAAAGTCTGTTAAACCAACTGCAAACATATTGAAAAAATTACTTCCAAACAGGTTGCCGATTGCCATGTCGTTTGCCCCAATCTTAATTGCAGCCAGGGTCGTCACCAATTCTGGCAATGATGTCACTGCCGCCACAAGCGTTGAGCCAACAAATGTCGTTCCCAAACCAGTCATTTCTGCAATCTGATTACTGCTCTGCACCATAATCGGCGTAACCAATACCAGCAAAGCTGCTGCAATCCCAAACCCCAACAACCCCTCCCACAATGGCGGCGTCCCTTCTGCTATTTCGGCCTGCGTGTCCCCCCCCGACGAACCATGCGATTGTAACAACCACACTCCACCAAAATAGAATCCAACAATCAATAAGCTATCTACTCCCACCCAACCCACTTGCAGGTCAACATTTGCCATCATAAAGAACACAACCAGGCCAATCGAAAAAATCGCCAGGGTACCAGAAAGAGCGTGTTTAAGCGCTGCTTTACGCAAAATTCGCTGATTTTTGTGCAATGCATCCATCACAGCCAGAAGCAACATATTGAATGCGTTACTCCCCATCAAATTACCCGCAGCCAGGTTCGGGGACCCCAATTGCAAAGCACTTAAAGAAGTCAACATCTCTGGCAAAGAAGTTGCCCCCGCCAGCAACAACACGCCAACAAACATCCCACCCAGCCGTGTGCGCTCAGCAATTACATCCCCATAGGCTGCCAGTTTGTTTGCTGCAAACACAATCAAAGCAGCACTCACCAAAAACAGAATCCAGACCATTGGCTCACCCCTCTCGGTTCTCAAATGAAGATAGCCCCTTGACGAACGCCAATGGCCAGGCGGCAAACACCCCTGTGTTTGGTCCATTCAAATCGCCAAACAACGCTTCCGCAGCCTGCAAACACGCCACCGCCTGTTGCTCATCCGCAACAACCGCAAACAACGTCTGATTGGCAGCCTCTTCATTGGCTGAACCATACAAAAAACGCATTGGCACACGTCCCAATCGCCGATGAATGCCCGTGCTGTCTACAATCGTTGCTCCACGCACACCCACCTCTTCCCATGCTTTTAAAAGATCGTCCAATCGGTCCGTATCATCCAAAACAAACATCACCATGAACATCGTATACGCTCCTTCTCTACTTCAAACTGGAATCAGGTCTCAAGTCCTGCCGACTGCGCTTTGGGAAAATGCCCGCCTCCGTAGAACGAACATCCTCCACCGTGCAAAATGCCTTTGGGCAAATGCGATGAATGATCGCCATAACGGACGGTAAATCTTTGCGCCGCACTGTTGTATATACTAGACAAACTGGCCCATTCGCACCAACCCCCTCCACAGAAGTAACACCATAGCCCTGATCATGCAATTCTTGCGCAAGTTCTACACCATGCTGAGCAACAATCGTACGCACAATGACCGAGCCAAGTGCAATTTTATCTTCCAGCAACATACCAACAAAATTTCCAGCGGCAAACCCTGCTGCATATCCCAAATAAGATGTCACACTTTGCAAGTTTTGCACCAACTGCCCAACAACCACAATCCAAATCAGCACCTCAAAAAAACCCAGAATGGGTGCAAGTTTTCGCCTGCCGCGCGAAACCAGGATAATACGTACAGTTCCCAACGTCACATCAAAAATGCGCGCCACAAAAATAATCAACGGAAGCCCCACCCACGCATACCAATCAAATGCAACACCATTCATATACCATCCTCCATTCTTAAATTATAAACCAAAATGGAGGTATCAGATTTCAACAACCCGTTTTGTTCGGCCCATCCAGTCCAAAACATCCAGCTCCCCAAAATGTTCACAGAACAGGCGATAGTACCAAAGCTCCTCTTTGCTGTTTAGCAACCAGCCGTTTGATAATTGCCGACAACTTTGAAAATCGCCATCGCTAATCTGCTCTTCGGCATAATCACTCAACAAATCCTCCACGCCGGCCCCCTCCCAAAACTTCGCCTTTGGCCTGTGTAAAACCGGTTCAGGCAACAAGCCTTTCAACGCCTCGCGTAAAACCCATTTCTCAACCCCTTTATAAATCTTATAGCTTGCTGGAATCCGCAAGGCACAATCTACAACGTGTGGACATAAAAACCCGATCAGCGGTGTTGTTCCAAACGCCCTGGTACAGCGATCCACGCGTTGTAGAGCTGTATTATGCAAACGACCGATCAAATCCAAGAGTTCCGCTTGTAAATTTTCTGATGGCACATCCTTCAAATAAGAATATCCAGCAAACAGCTCATCTCCACCCTCACCCGAAAACACAGCTGGCGCATACTGGGCCGCCGCTCTGGCAACCAGAAAATTCATCACCGAAGACCGAATCAGCAAAGAATCAAATGTTTCCAAATGTTCAACTACCTGCGGCAAGATATGCAAAATATCCGAAATAGTTACTTTTACTTCATGATGCTTCGCACCCATATGCACAGCTGCCAGGCGTGCATATTCCAGGTCCGGGGCACCCTCCAACCCAGCAGCGAATGTATGAATCGGCCCCACCAAACGGCAGACCAACGCCGCCCAGGCGCTGGAATCCACCCCACCCGAAAGCCACGCTGCTACATCTCCATCCCCAACCATGTTTTCCGCGGCTTCTTCCAATAAAGCTCGCAACTTCAAAATGAGTTCCTCTACCCCAAGATCATATTCCTCTTCCACGTGGAAACTCTGCATTTGCACACTTCCACCACATAACGTTCCACCAGGCGGAAGCTCGCGCACCTGTGTTGTCAATCGCATTAAACCTTTCACATCTGAAGCAAAACAAATCTCTCCAGAACTGGTTTTTCCCCAATACAACGGAGCAACCCCCAGCGCATCTCGGCTCAACACCAATCCATGCTCAACAGAAGTATAGGCCCGCGCCCATTGACCATCACACCGCCAGTCTTCCGCCAGCCCTCGCTCAAGCAGCAAATTGATCGCTCCCACCTGCCGCCGATTTACATGTACACCCAAAGTCACACCATGCCGTTCAACAATTGTCAAATCCTGATCCGTTGCCTTGCAACGAAAAGCCTCCGACACCCGGTCAAAAGCCCCCGGTGCGGCAATTCCAGCAATTGTGGCCATCGTTCTCTCCTTTGCGGCTAAACCGCCATAATTCCTTCCGTCACATAGGTTGTCAATTCCGTCACACTCAATTTATCCAGCCCCAGGCGATCCACCGTCCGCCCACGTCGCCAGTAATCGGTGCGATGCACAATGCATGCCAGCCGGATAATCGAATCCATCCCACGAACCGAAACGCCATAATGCTGTCCTAAAGATGCAATCGGCACCAGGCTCATCGGCACGTCCTCAAAGATATAGCGATGGTTGAGCGTTGGTGGCGCTTTAATTCCATAATATCCGGGCTGATTGTGAATTGCATCGTGCAGATTCTCACCATCCGTATCATAGGCCAGTTTGAGCCATTCCTGTGCCGTGCGCGCCCGGATGCCCAATGAAGCCGCAACGGTCACTCGCTCTCGGTCCAACACTTCCAAGACCCGTGCCACTGAAGGCGTAACCCCATCAATATAAAACTGATAATCACCATGCGTTGCCTCAATCCAGCCTGCGTTGAGCAGCGTCAATGCCGGGTGAAAAATAGCCCCCATATTGTTCAAACCGGTCTGTAACACGTTGCCGCCATCAATAAATTGTGGATACGCTTCATGAATTCGATCCAACACCAGCCTTGTCCGTTTGGAGGGCAGCGCAGCGATCGGGACCGCTTCCTTAACCCGAAAAATGCGTGCTTGCGCTGGCCCATCCGAGCGCGAAGCATAAATAAAAGTCTCGGCCTCCGCCACCGTCACATCCGCCTTGCAGCCATTCTCCTGCAACACCTTAACAAATTCCAGCGCTCCACACGTTCGCCCTGGATGCAAGACGAGGATCTGACCATCTTTCAAATAAGGCGCAGCCGATTTGGCAATATCGGCATGTGCCGAAGAAGGCACAACCACCATGATCATTTCTGCCTTGTCCAGTGCCTCCGCCATGTTTGAAGTCGTACATGCGAGCCGACCAAACCCGCGCGGGCCATATTCGCCGCTTTCCAGTTCAATTCCACCCAGTTCTTTGATTGCCGCAATTCGTTCCGGGGTGCGGTTATACAACGTCGTTGAAAATTCCATTAATGCCAGGTGTGCAGCCATTGCCTTGCCACCATGCCCGGCCCCAATCACCGTATAAGGTGTTTTGTGTGTCATACAATCCTCCATCTACTACAAATTCAAAAAACGGTCCGCCTCACTCAATGGACTTCCGCTCCCATCCACCGCCACACAAGCCCCCTCTACAATTCGCGTGCGCACCTGCCCGCGTCCAAAGCGGTTATTACGCAATTGCGGCGCATCCAGAATGCCACTCGTCACAGCAGCAGTCAGCACACCAGGCTCTGTCCACGGGTCAGCAACATGCTGCCCCAATTTGCGAATAGCACCCAACATTTGCTGTGCCTCCCCCACCAAATGCTCACGGCGCTTGCGCACAGCTGCATCCGCCGTCATATCGGGCGCACCGCGCAAAGCATTATCAATCACCCGCCGCGCCAGCCCACAAGCCTCAATCACATCTTCAGCAGTTGCCGCATGGTCAGCCTCCGTATGTCCCACAACATGCACAATATGCGGATGCAACGCCATCTGCACATAAACGCTGGCCGCCAAATGCGCCCGCGCCGCCACAGGATCCAACGGATAGCTTAACAAACCAGTGCGAACCTGCCGCCACACGCGAAACTTCTCACCCTGCAAAGGCTCAACCAGATCCAGGAGCGCAAGCATTTTCGCAAGGTCCATAGCATCTGAAAGCCCAGGCGGACTGTTGAACATCAATTGAGCGATATAATCCTGCACCCCAAACGCACGCGCATTATAGGCTGCTAAAAACCCCGAAACAATAAACACCACATCCGAAGCATCTCGCATTCCCCAGTGATGCGGCTCATTTAACTCAACCGGCATGTTGCGCTGTCCATACCATGTCATCACCTGTTGATGTTCGCGGATAGAGCCTTCTAAGTCCCAGGGACCACGCCCGTCCATTTGGTTGAACCAAAACAATGGAACGGCACACCAGGCATTACGGATTGTACGCACATACATTTCCGCCAAACGAATAAAATCATCCGTCCCTGAATAGGTGCGCATCAGCGGGTAATTGCCCCTGCGGCTCGCCTGATACAGCGCCCGGTAATCCTCCTCTGAACGCACTGGCACCCCCCCAGCCCCTTTCCTACGCGGATCCTGTCGCTCCGGATGATAAAAATTCTCCTGCGCATCCTGATCAATCCCCAACGAAATTACATCCAATGCACCAGCGGCAGCAATCTTCTCCACCCCCCGCAGACTATCTTCCATCGTCGGCAACCCAAAATGATGCCGCAGCAAAGGATATGGCGATTTCCACTGAATTCGGTCTATCGTATTTTGTGGAAAATCCATCTCTGTCATTTCTACTGCGGTTTGCCCCTTCAAATACGCCAACACCATCTCTGGTGTCTCGCTACCATCAAAAACCCGCTCAAAGAAACCACCCAAACGAGCAGCCCGCTCTGCCACTGGCGGGGTACCCGCAAACGCAAATCGCACCCCGGCAGCATACAAATCATCAGCGGCTTCAGCAAACTGCCCCAACAAACGCTCCCCTGTTTCCGGTGTGAGGCGATAAGAAACCCCAACCAAATCGGCTTTCTCACGTCGTGCCGCCTCCAACATCTGCTCAATTGAAACTGCCGGGCCCAAGAAAATTGTTCGCCAACCTGCCGACTCTGCCAGACGCAAAAAATTACTTACGCCAGCCACATGCACACATTCCCCCAATGCCCCAGCAACAACAGTTTTCATCGAACCTCCTTTCTTACAATCCAAAACGTTTTGGAGCGCTTGATTTTCATTATAGAATACTTACTGCCCGAAGTCAAGTCTATTAACCTTAATTTCGTGTTTACAGCTCTGCCCTTTCTGAGCAAAACGACAATATCATGACATTTGCGGCAACGTTGAAGCTCGCACACGTAAAACCGGCTCAACAATTTCAACCGGCTCTGGTTGTCTCTCCTCATACACCCAATCATGCAAACGGCGCATCAATCGGCGCGCAATCTCATACGTTGGCTGCTCCAAAGTTGTCAGTTGAGGATTTGAGAACTCACCCTCACGTAAACCATCATATCCACCCACAGCCACATCTCTGCCCACAAACAGCCCTCGTTCCACCACTGCCCGCAAAGCACCAAGTGCCATCCAATCATTACAACCAATCAAAGCCATCGGATAAGGAATCTTGTCCAACAAATGTTGTGCCGCGGCATAACCGCCATCCTCAGTCAAGTCTCCCGCTACAACCCAGGCCGGTTCAATCTTCATCCCCGCTGAGCGCAAACCATCGCAATACCCGCCAAAACGTTCCTGTTGTAACAACAGGTCAGATGGGCCACCCAGAAACCCAATTCGTCGGTAACCACGCAGCAACAAATGCTCCACCATCTGCTGCATGGCCTGGCGCTCCTTAACCACCACACAAGGATACTCAGCATCCAAAGCCCCGCCCAAGGCTGCAAAAGGAACGCTGCGTTCCTGCAAAAAACGGATTCGCCAATCATCCACGCGCACCCGGTTCAGCACCACTCCATCCACTCGCTGTGCCTCTACCCAGCGTTGATAGAGCCACTGCTCCTCGGGACTGCCTGGCGCAGCTGAAGCAACCACCACATCCATGCGCAAAACAGCTGCCTCATCACACAACCCCGCCACAAACATGGAATGAAACGGATCGGAAAAACGCGGTGTGCTGGCTGGCAAAACAAAGCCCACCGCATCGGCACGCTGCCGGCGCAATTGCCGGGCTGCCGCCGAAGGCACATAACCCAAAGCCTGCGCCGCCGCCACTACCCGCCGGCGCGTCTCCTCAGCCACATCCGGATACCCATCCAACGCCCGAGAGACGGTTGTAATCGAAAGTCCTAAAGAACGTGCCAGGTCTTTAATTCGAATCATGATCCCTGCACCCGTTTCAATGCCTCATCAGCCACGACTTCAAAGGATTGCTGTTGCAAGAGCATCACACGCTCAGCAGTCAACCGTTGCGTACAGCGCTCCAAAACTAGCTTTGCCTTATCACGCGTTTGCTGATCGCTCCCCTGAAAAGCCACAGCAAATTCCAACCATCCCAAAGGCTGTTCATCACATCCACCCTCCACAAAAGTTTCGGCCAGGCCAACCAATACGTCCACCCCAACTGGCGTCATTGCTGTTTCCAATGCCAATTGCAATGCTTCGCCATAGATCCGGCGCGCTGCTCCAACCGTCTTTTTCAACAACAACAAATTGCCCAGGCTGTTCAAAATAGAAACTCGCAACTCTTTCGAACGTAATTGATCCGCAAGGCCCAATGCCTCTTGATAATGTTCCTGAGCAACCTGGACATGTCCCAAAACCTTTTCCACATCCCCCAAGTGCTTCAGTGTGCTGGCCACCCCCCAACGAAAACCAATTTCCCGGCAAATTCTCAAACATTCCTGCCGCAGCAACAGCACACGCTCAAAATCCTCCATCAAATACACCACATTGCTAATATTATGTAAACTACGCGCAATACCCGCCCGGTCGCCCAATTGTCGGTATAACATCAAACTTTCCTCCAGGTAGCGCATTGCCTCCGCATGACACCCCGCCCCACCAGCCAGGATCGCCAAATTTCCCAAATTCTTGGCAATTCCCCACCGATCTCCCAAAGAACGATAGATCATCAAACTTTGTTGATAATCTGCCTCCGCATCATCATACTGCCCCAAGGCTCGTGTTGCATGGCCGCGCAGCAACAATGCCATCGCCTCCACATCCAATCGCCCGGTTTCACGGCTCAAGCGCAGCGCCTCATCCAATGAAACTTCAATAGCCTGCTGATCCTGCAAATCAATCATTGCCCTTGCACGCACCATCCAGGCATAAGAAAGTCGCGCACCACTTAACCGCGGAAGCGCCCGCTCCAGCAATTCTACCGCCTCGGCATACTTGCCCAACTGCAATGCAAACACCGCCTGATAGCTAAACGCAACCGCTAACAATCCATCCGAAACACCCTCGCAAGCTGTCACCAGTGCAGAAAACACCCGTTCTCCTTCAGCGTACCAGCTTCGCATTTCTAAAAACAGCTCCAGCCCATCCACCGACTGCCAAAGAACCGTCTCATCCCCGTTTGCAACTGCCCACCCCCAGGCAGCACGCATATTTTCCATCTCAATTCCAATTGCATCCAAGATTTGTAATTGCTCATCCCGCATCAGCAATGGATAACGTTCACCAAGCCAATTTGCATAATAAACAGCATGTCGGCGCATCACATTTTCTTGCTCTTCAGGCTCCTCAGCCAATTTCTCCTCGGCAAACTGTCGTACCAGACTGTGCAAATCCAGCCGTTCATCCCCCACCGCCTGAACCAGGCTCCACTCTGTTAAAGCCTGAAAATCATCCAGTGTTGCCCCAGCCACCTGAGCAGCCGCCTGCATTGTAAAACCACCTTGAAAAACCGAAAACGATTGCAACACCACCCGCAACCTGGAAGGCAACAACGTCCAGGAATAGTCAAACACAGCCCGCAAACTGCGATGCCGCGCCAGCGCATCTCGCTGCGCTGCACTCACAAACCCCAAATCAGCCCGCACTTGTTGCAAAATCTCTGTGCAGCTTAACGAACGCGTCCATGCTGCCGCCAGTTCAATCGCCAATGGCGACCCTTGCAACAAATTACAAATCTGCTTCACCGTCTCACGCTCCGCCTGCACATTGATTCCGATACGCCTTGCCACCTGTTCAAACAGCAAATGCGCTTCATTTGCCCCGTCACCCACATCCAGCCCCTCCACTCGAAAGATGCACTCAGGACGCAAATTCAATGGCGCACGCGAAGTAATAAGCAATTTAACTCCAGTTGCCTGGTGCAAAATTTGCCCAATCAGCAGGATTGCCTCATCTTCCGCTTGCTCATCCACCGGAAGCAAATGCTCATAATTATCCAGCAAAATCAGCATTTCCTTCCCACTGAGAAAATTCAGCAATTGCGGCACAAAGTCACCCGGCCCAAAAAAGCGGTATCCAATGGCTTCTGCCAATACACTTGCCAGCAAACGGCTCTCCATTACCCCTGTCAAGCCCACAAAATACACCCCATCCGCAAACAAACCAACCTGTGCCTGCAACACCTCCAACGCCAGACGCGTCTTTCCAATTCCACCCGCCCCCAACAACGTTAACAAACGACAATCCGGATCCGCCATTAAGCTTGAAAGCTCGTTCAACGCCTGACTTCGCCCAATAAAGGGCAAATCAAAACGCGGCAAATGAGGACGCGCAACAGGCTGCACAGCCGGTTGCACCACCTCATTATGGCGAATGGCTTGATACAATATCTGAAGTTCCTGCGTTGGCTCAGCACCCATCTCCTGCATCAGGTAACGGTTCAGCGCCTGATACTGCGCCAATGCCGCCGAAGGTTGCCCATCTACCGCCAACAAGCGGATCAATAAATGATGGGCGTTTTCATCCCAGGGCGCCAAGCGCACCAGTTTCTCAGCCAGTTCACGCGCCCGTCCAAACTCACCGCGCCGCTGATGATATTCCACCAGCAATGTAAATGCTTCTATTGCCTTTCTCCCCAAACGCTCGCGTTCAATCACCAACCACTCATCAAATAATTCGCTGCCCTGCAAAGAAATCCCATCCAACAAAACACCGCCATATATTTCTGCTGCATGCAACAAAGCACAAATATCCAATCGCTTCTTACCGCCAAAAGCACCGCCTCCCAAAGCACGCCGTTCCGCTCGAAAAACCTGCTCCATGTCCCTTTGAAAACTCAATGCATCTACCCAAATCTTGCTCTGCGGATTCAATTGGACATCTTCGCGCGTCACCAGCAAAAATGGATCCTCATTCGTCTCTGCCAACACCTTGCGCAGCCCGGATAGCGTTTGCCGCAAGCTATGCAAGGCTTTTTCTTCGGGCTGATCACTCCACAACAATGCTGCCAGCCGCTCGCGCGGCTGTGGCGCAGCACCCTCCAGTGCCAGATATGCCAACAGCGCTCTGGATTTATCAGCATCCAGACCCAGCATCTGCCCATCCAGCACCAATCGAAACCCGCCCAATACAAAAAGAGCTAATGTTTTCATCTCCCTGTTATTATACAAAAAAAGCACCTTTTTTTGACGTTTCTTTGACGACTGTTTGATATAAAAAGAGCATGAAAACACCCTACCAGGCTTTCATGCTCCGTCTCTGGCCCACGGGCGAACCACAAACCGCATGGCGTGCCTCCCTTGAAGACCCCCACACCCACAACATTCAACACTTCAACACGCTAGACGACTTGTGTGACTACTTGCGCGAATTAAGATTTTTAGAACATTCCGAATCAAACACCCCAAAAGCGTCTTTCAATCACCAAGTCCCTTGACACTCACCCGTATCCGCCTCATAATTAACCCATGTCCAGCAGAACCATTCGCTTCCTGCTTTTCTTTGTCGCCTTGCTATCTCTGGCATTCTTCCTTCCTACCATCCAAAATACAACTACCCAACCACCCCCGCACACTGCTCCTATGGCCCAGGCAGCAGCACCCAACCTTGCTCCCACAGCTGCGCCATTTGCACAAACCCTTTCCGCAGCCAATGGATGGCAGGCCCTTGCCCCTGGAATTGAGTATCGCGAATGGATTCTCCCCACGCCCAATCGAGTTTATGTCGCCAGATTAGACCGATTATCCAGCAACACCTTTATTGAAAGCAGCTTAAACCATGGTGCGTTACGTCGAGAATTTCAAACAATTCGCGACAGTGCTGCGCTGTATGAAGAATCCATCAACAATTGGCCGCTCCCCGGCAGCCCATCCGGAAACCGAACGCAGGTTGTTGTTGCCATCAATGGATCCTTTGTCCAAAAAGATGGTCTGCCCGAAAACGGGCAAATTCACGGCGCATGGTTTGTCAAACCCTATCAAACCGCATGGTTAGGTGGCAGCGGAAGTGGTTTTGTCTGGGGTTTAAACCGGCAAGCATTCATTGGTCTCTGCACCGATGCCCTGCCCCGCGAGCAGATCATTGAATTCCCAGGCCTTGGTCTCAGCTTTCCTTTAACTCATATCAATTCCCCCGCCCCCGGTGAAGCAGATGTCGCCCTCTATACCAGTCACTATGAAACTCGCACCCCTGCCAGCAATCGTAGTGAAATCCTCGTCACACTCGATGCCCCCCTCTCACCCAACCCGCGCGGCTATGTCATTGGCACGGTCACCGAAACATACCCTTTTCGCGGTGCAAATGCCATTCCATTCGATCAGGTCATTCTATCTTTCAACACCACAACCTGGAAAAACAACCTGGAAAATCGCCTCAAACCCGGCGAAGGGCTTTTTATCCGTCTCGCCCTGCATGATGCCGGGCCTCACTGCAAAGGCCCCGAACAACTTTCATGGCAAAATCTATATGCAGGCGTAGGCGGCGCCCAGGTCTTCGTGCGCAACGGAAGTTTCTTCCCTTACGATGCCACCGGCGCCATCAAACGCCACCCGCGCACCGCCATTGCTCTCAACAACCAGTATATCTATTTTATTGTTGTTGATGGTCGTCGAGATGATTTTTCAATTGGGATGACTCTCGAAGAACTATCCACGTTCCTGATTAACGAACTAAAAGTTACCTGGGCCATCAACCAGGATGGCGGCGGCTCCTCCACCATGATTGTCAATGGGCAGTTAATGAACAACCCGAGCGACGCCTGCCCCAAAGGTAGCCCGGTCACCTACTTCCGAGATACCAAAACCCCCATGGGCTGTGAACGCCCAGTCGTCAATGGATTGATGATGGCCTATGCCGCCCCCCGCCAAAACTCCGCCACCCCGCTTGCTGTTGGACAAGTGATCACCCTCTCCAACATAGCCGAGCTGCGCGTTGGCCCGGGCGATAACTACGCCCCCTTTTTCTCCCTATCTACCGGTCAAGTTGTTACCATCAGCGCTCATCCGCTCAACGGCGTTTTGGCCCGACAAGCTCATTGGTGGAAAGTGAAGGCAAACAAGACCGATGGCAGTAGCGTTGAAGGCTGGCTGCCCGAATCTGCGCTCCAAATTACCCACTGAGGACACCGTATGCCCATTCATCAAAACAACCAAATATGGATTCTCGAAACCGAACACAGCGCCTATGGCTTTGGGTTCAATCGCTCTGGCCGCCTCGTCCATACCTATTGGGGCAATCGCCTGCCCGCCCAACACGATTACCCCAGCCCCTCTGATAGCGATGGCTGGGCATCCTTTGACGGACCTTCTGAAGTTCTCGCCGAAGAATACCCGTGTAGCGGCGGAATGAACTACCACGAACCCTGCCTCAAAATCTCTTTTGCCGATGGTGTGCGCGATGTGCGCCTCAAATTTCAGTCTTCAAGCTACCCTGCCCCGGAACACCTGATCCTACACCTGCATGATCCTTTCTATCCACTGGTTGTTGATTTGCACTATCGCATCCATCCAGATCACGATCTGATCGAACGCTGGGCCGAACTGCAAAATCAAGGAGAATTACCCATCCAAATTGAGCGCGCCCTGTCTGCTGCATGGCAGTTGCCCGCATCCTCAGTTCGCCGCATCAGCCATTTGGGTGGACGCTGGAACGATGAATTTAACCTCTACCGGCAGCCACTCACCCCCGGCGTTTTTCAGCTTGAAAGCCGTCGTCTATCCAGCGGGCATCAACACAACCCCTGGTTTGCACTCGAAAACGGTCTTGCCGATGAACAGGATGGCGAAGTTTGGTTTGGCGTGTTGGCCTGGAGCGGAAGTTGGAAGCTTTGCGCCGAAACAACCCCTCTTGAACGCTTTCGACTGCTGATCGGCATCAACGATTGGGACTTTGCCTGGCAACTAGATCCAGGCGAAATCTTTTCTACTCCACATGCATTTGCTGGCTATACGCAAAATGGCTTCGGCGCAGCCAGCCGCTTATTACACACCTACCTGCGTTCCCAATTACCGCACGCCCCAACCTTGCACAAAGTACTCTACAACTCCTGGGAAGCAACCCTATTTGACGTATCTGCCAATGGACAGACTCATCTGGCCCAAATTGCCGCCCAACTTGGCGTTGAGCGCTTTGTAATGGATGACGGCTGGTTTTGCGGACGGCATCACGATTCTGCTGGTCTTGGTGATTGGACCCCCGACCCTGACAAATTTCCACACGGACTCTATCCGCTCATCCGCAGCGTTCAAGACCTTGGCATGGATTTTGGCTTGTGGATTGAACCCGAAATGGTCAATCCGGATAGCAACCTCTACCGCACCCATCCCGATTGGGTATTCCACTATCCAACCCGTCCAAACACACTGGCACGCAATCAGCTCATGCTCAATCTCGCCCGACCAGATGTTCAGGAATATCTGATTCAATCCCTCAGCACATTGCTAGCAGAAAACGAAATTGCTTTCATCAAATGGGATATGAATCGCAACGTCAGCGAAGCGGGGTGGCCAGGCGCCCCACGCCAAGCGCGCGAAGTGTGGGTGCGCTACACACAGGGCGTCTACCATGTCTGGAACACCCTCCGTCAACAATTTCCCCACATCATCTGGCAATCCTGCTCAGGCGGTGGTGGACGTAGCGATGCCGGCATCCTACAGCTCGCCGATCAAATCTGGCCGTCCGACAACACCTCAGCCTTGGCCCGTCTGCGCATCCAGGAAGGGTTTTTGCAAGCCTACCCAGCCAATGTCATGGAATCCTGGGTAACCGATGCCGATCGCAACAACCTATCGCTCAATTTTCGCTTCCATGTCAGCATGTGCGGCAGTCTGGGCATTGGTGGCAACCTGCTCAATTGGAGCCTCACTGAACGCCTGACAGCTGCCCGTTGCATTGCCCGGTACAAAGCCCTCCGGCCCATCATCCAGGGCGGAGACCTTTATCGTTTGCGTTCCTTTGCACAAGATGGCAATCCTGCCCTTCTCTATCTAGATCAAGAACGTGAAAATGGCGCATTGTTTGCCTTCTGCACCCGCAGCCCCAACCCTGCCGCCGCCCACCCCTTACACATTCGCCTGCAAGGATTGCCTCCCCAAACCCTCTATATGGTCGAAGGTCAACCACTTGCCCGCTCGGGTGCATCTTGGATGCAAGAAGGCTTCACCCTTCCGCTCCAGCCCGGGCAAAGCCTTCTATTGCAAATTGCGCGCGTGTAAAAAATCAGCGTCGCTCGATATAAGCCTCATAAACTTGACGCTGCGTTGCCCACTGCACAACTCCCTCATTCTGCAACCCCTCCATCTGTGCAAAAAAGTACCGCAACTCCGTCTCATATTTTTCAGAAAAGAAGTAGACCGGTAAATATACTGTCACCTTTGCCACTCGGCTGCGGTCTCGACTGGCAGCCAATGATCTAATTTGCCCCACCAATTGATCCACGTCCGCCTTGTCAAACACATATTCATCATCAGATAAAATTGGGCCTCCCCCCACCTCTCGACCACGTTCTGCCAGCGCAGAAAGCAAACCCAACTCGCCAGAAGAAACAACGATCACCGCGTTTGCATCTTCCGCAAAGTCTTTCGCATCCGATACCCCAATTGGATAAATCCGTTGACTCAAGTCAACCGGGGCATTAAGATGAAAATGCCCATCCCGAATAAATTCATCCGTCCAATTTACACCTGGCCGGTTTTCAATTGGCATGGAAAGATAATGCATGGCTACAATCCCATCCAAATATCGAAACCCAGCCATACTGGCAGCCAATGCCCAATCGTTCACCGATCCGCCACCCGAACAGCCCAAATTATTTTCTTCACCAACCAATTCATCCACCAATTGCTTATTCTCGCGAAACATCTGCGCATATTGCTCAACCGGCATAGGAGCGGATTTGTAACCAATATCGCAATGCGTCCCAACCCCAAATCCCCGATCGCGAATTTCCGCCATCATATTCAAATTCCAAAGGGTATTGGCTCGGGCAAAAGGCTTTTCGCTTTCAATTGTCAACAGTGCCCCATATTCTTCAGCCAGATCCATCCCATAGCGCAATTCATTCACATGTCGCTCAAACACTGCCCGATTTTGATCATCATTGAAATTTCCTTCCATATGCGTCATGGTTGTAATGAAAAATGGTGCATCTTCGGACAAATTCGTCACCTGCGGCCCATCCGTTGCTGCAAGCGGCATAATGCCAGCACAATCTGCCGGGCAATTTTGATCATTTTCTGGATTGCTGCATCTGCCATCACCACACACGCCTTGTCCAGAAAACCCGCCGTTACATGCGGCTAACCAAAGCACCATCAAACCCACAATCATCAAGCTCCTTTTCATCACAACCTCCATCCAGAGTTATTTTGAACTCGCCATGCGCACCAAATCTTCCGAGGTAACAACCAACAAGTTCTGCGCAGCATAGGACAAGAGATCTTCATACGTAGCCCAAATCTGAGCCTGGTTTTCAACGCTGCGTGGTTGCGATGCATCCGGTGCAGTCAGATCATAGGGCGGCTGCAATACTGTTGACTTCTTTGTATCGCTGAAGTAGACGAAATCCCAAGGTGTGCCGCCCTGACGATAAAAATTATTCTCATGAATCAAAACCGTAATATAAGGCGGACGAGCAGCGTTCCATGCTGCCAGACGCTGTTGCAAATATCGGGCCGGATTGAACTCCTCAGCAAACTCGGTATCCAGCATATTCCACCAGAACAACTCGGTATCAGGCCCACCCAACTTCTGCCATCGTGTAATGCT
>CAYVRT010000010.1:0-104133 GCA_964453115.1 uncultured Anaerolinea sp.
GGCAGTGGCCCGGAAGGTGGTGGACGGCGAGCAAGGCGAGTAAGGCGAAAAACAAATGCGTTGGAGGACACAAGGAGAACATGAAAACAATGACCAAACGGGAGGATGTGCAGTGCCGGCAGTGCGGTGCTGAGCTGGCGGTGGAGGTGGAGGTTGACGGGTTGCCGCGCCTGCTGGCGGGCGGGGTGGTGGTGCAATCAATACATGGATGTTGTATTTGTGGTGAGCCGTTTCATTGGTCCATGAGCGAGGCCCTGCTGCAGCGACTGATCGAGCGTGTGGGCGTAACATGCCTGCCACCAGGAGGGGGGCGTGACTAGTCGCGATGCCCGGCGTGATCGGGCGATGCGGTTGGTGGCTGGTGGGCTGAGCCTGCGGGCGGAGGTGGTGGAGGTGATCGCACGGCAGGATGGAACAGACATCCATAACGGGGCTCTGGGGCGGGCGGTGACGAGTCTGGTGACGGATGGACTGATGGATGTGACGATCGTGCGGCTGTTTGGTCGTGGGTCGTTGCATGTTTTGCGCCTCAGTGATGCGGGGCGGGCGTGGTGCGAGTTGCGGGGGGTGCGGGTGGAGCGCAGTGAGTGGGATACGCTGCGGGAGCGGCATGCTGGGGAGACGTATGTGCGTCATGCAGCTGCGTGCCTGGCGCTGGCGTATCATGCGCGGCGGCGAGGCTGGCGGGTTGTGATGATGCCGTGGGTGCGTTGGCGGTGGCAGCCGGATGCGTTGGTGCTCCGGCAGGGGGAGCGGGTCTATGTTGAGGTTGAGATGCGGGCGCGACGGGAGCGAGTGGAGGCCGGGAAATGGGCTAACGCTCTGGTGTGTGCGGGATACGAGCGGGCGAAATTGGGGATCTGTGCGCTGCGGCCGTATGCTGTGGAGAGGTTTACGGGGTGGGTGCCGGGGGCGTTGGTGACGGATCTCCAGAGCTTGTTCCGGGGGCAGGCTGGATTGTGGCAGGAGCGTTAAGCCTGCTGGTATGAGGGTTTTAAAACCTTTTAAAACCCCCTTTTTTGGGGGTAGTCCTTAAGGGGTTTTGTTTAATCTGGGGTTTTAAAACCCCCCCCCTGGCTGGGCTATTGTCATGGGGATTATGTGACAAATGACACTGTAAAACTATACCGAAAACGGTATAATTGATACATGAGCGCAATCCGGCGCCAATAAAATTGAGGAGATAAAATGGCTACTAAGGATAACGAGAAACAGGTTGATGCTCTTGATGCTCTGGCACGAGAGGCCGCGAGAGCGGTGGCAAAATGGTACGTCAAGCACTTCGTTGTTGATGGGGCGCATTCTGATTTCGAGATTCGGTTCGACGTGACAACGGACATTGGATTCTACTGGGCTAACCCCCAGAACCAAAATGACCAACGAGATCCCGTTTGGGATCGGTTCTCGTACGGCGATTTAGACCCCGAACGGATTCTGGACGGCGAAAACCCGGACGAGGACGAGGAGTGTTTGTACGAGTTTTTGTATAATCAGTATAGCTCTGACCCGGAGGTTTTATCTAGGCTCAGCGCTCTGCTATGTATCTAGGCTCAGCGCTCTGCTATGATCGTGAGGCTGCTGGGGCGGGTTATTGGCCCGCCCCAGATGGAGGAAACATGATGGATCTGGATCTATACACGCCCGAGACAGCCGGTCCCCTGCTGGGCATCAGCGCGCGGATGGTACGCCGCTGGTGCCAGCAGCTGGGCATCGGCAGGAAAATTGGCAGTACCTGGCTGTTGAGCCAAGCGGATGTGGATGCGCTGCGGGATCGCCCTCGTCCTGGTCGGCCATCGCCCGTAGAGGTGCGGCGGATGGTTGAGATGATCCTCGACCAGCACCTGGTGGGCGACGAAGCTGGCTGGTCAGCGAGTGAGCAGCTGGTGCGGGCGGCGGAGATTGCTCGCGCTCATCCTAATGAGCAAGGCGACCGGGAGTGGTCGGCGTGGGTGAAGCTGGTGCGGGGGGCGCTATCTGCTCGCTGTTTGCGGGCCAGGCGTCCGCGCTGATGTGGTATACTGTGTTGCAGCGCTCGGGTGCCCCCCTCACCCGAGCGCAACTACTTGACAGGGGATTCACTGTTTGCTATACTGATTCCAGGCTGATCGCCGAATTGCCACCGGCACCTAATGGTGTCGGTTTTTGCGTTTTAAACCCAGGAGGTGTTTGATGGATCATGTTTTAACATCAGAGTTTTTGGCCGCTACGGCAGGTGCGTTGCTCACGATGTGTTTTTCATACATCCCGGGCCTGTCCACCCGGTTTGCGGCGTTGCAGCCGGAGGTCAAGCGTTTGATCATGCTGGTGCTGCTCACGTTGGTGGCGGGTGTGAGTTATGCCGGCGGGTGTTGGGGATGGTGGACGAGCGTGACGTGTGATCGTGCCGGCGTGTTGGGGATGGCAGAGGCGTGGCTGGCTGCTATCGTGTCTAACCAAGGGCTTTTTGTTGTGCTTCCGCAGACTCGTGCGGTGCGATTGGCGAGTTTGCAGGCCCGGGCAACTGCGTATGATCGTCTCGTGAGCAGCACGTATGACACCAGCGTCAGCTAGCGCATCGCTGCAAACGCAGTATGAAACCATTCTGGCTCTGATGCAGCAGCAAGGGGAGCGTATCGGAGAGGTGAAAAGCGGGCTGGAGCGGCTCTCTGACAGAGTCCAGTCGCTGGAGCGCTCGAGTGCTCGCAGCGATGCTCTCGGTACGGAGCAGATGGAGCGTGTCAGGAGTGACCTGGCGTGTTTGACGGCGAGAGTAGAGGGTATCGAGCGTATGATGCCCTGGGTGCGCGCTATGGCCTGGGCGTTGCCAGTGGTGGGCGTGTTGGCGATAGCGTTGATGTGGGCCCTGCTGACCGGCCAGGCCAGCGTGGTCTATCAGTGAGCTGATATGCCCCGAGCTGCCTTGAAACCATGCGCACATCCTGGATGCTCTATGCTGGTGGATCATGGGCGTTGTGCCCAGCATCAGCAGGGCGGACCTGTCCAGCGTGATAAGCGGGTCCATCGTCTCTATGATCGCCGGTGGGGCAAGCGCAGGGCAGCCTGGTTGGCTGCGCATCCCTGGTGCGCAGCGTGTTTGCGCCAGGGCATCCACACACCGGCTACAGATGTGCATCACCTGGTGGCTCACCGTGGTGATGTGGATGTGTTTATCAGCAGCCCTTTGGAATCGCTGTGTCATTCCTGCCACTCGAAAGCCACAGTGGCTGAGGGGAGGGGGCCTCAGCAAGTTTTGGGTGGGAGTGTGTTGAGCGTAGTGGGCCAACGGCGTGAAAAAACTTCCCAATGTGGAGAATCCAGTTAATGCCAGCCCGGAAGCCCGCAAGCCTGATTGTACGCCACGACACGGCCGCCGACCGAGCCGAGAGATACGCGCAGGAATCGGCGGTGAACCCGGGCGGGGCGTTACCGATGAACGCGCCGGCACGACTGCAAGGACACCCGGTAGCGGGAGCGGCCTGGCGGCGCTTGATGCGCCTGTACGGCGAACTGGAAGCCCAGGTGGTGACCCGGCTGGACGCAGATCTGCTGGTGGATTACTGCATGCTGATGGAGCAGCTGGCTGAGATGGATGAGATGCGGCAACACCAGGTGGCGCTCTGGCGGCGGTTTGTTGAGCGGTCAGGCAGCGCGGAAACGTACGAGCAATTGCTCCAGGCGGAAGCGTTGGCCGCTGATGCGCTGGAGCAGGTGACGAAAATTGATGCTCGGGCGGACCGCAAACGAGCACTGGCTCTGCAAATGCGGCAGAGCTTGTACCTGACGCCGAGGGCGCGCGCTGGCACTGCGCCAGCGCAGAAACAGGAGCCAGAGCCACCTGACGAATTGGATCGTTTGCTGGGCGAGGTTGCCGCGTTTGTGGGGAGCGATGGTCAATGAGGCGCTTCCTGCTTGCCCTGTTCGCTGCTGTGATGCTGATCAGCCAGGTGGGCGCCATGTTTGACGCCAGACGGGCAGACCGGGCGGTGGCGTTCTTCGAGCATTTGAAGCACACGAAGGGCAAATTCTACGGGCAGCCGTTTGTGCTGCTGCCCTGGGAACGCGATATTGTGCGGGATGTGTATGGGCGGGTGAACGATCAGGGACTGCGCATCATCCGCACGGTGTGGGTGGAGATCCCGAAGAAGAACGGCAAGTCGGAGTTGGCAGCAGGTGCCGGGTTGTTCCACACGTTTGCGGATGGCGAGCGCAACGGCGAGGTGTACGGGTGCGCCGTGGACAAAAGCCAGGCCTCGATTGTTTTTGATGTGGCCGTGGACATGATTGACCAGCTCCCTGCGCTCAAAAAGCGGGCGAAACTGAACCTGAGCACCAAAACGGTGACGGATAGGCTCAGCGGGACGATTTACAAAGTCGTTTCGGCGGATGCGTTCAGCAAACACGGTTACAACATCAGCGCAGTTATTTTTGACGAGATCCATGCGCAGCCCAACCGGGCGCTGTGGGATGTGATGACATTCGGCACCGGGGCGGCCAGGGCGCAGCCGATTTACTGGTCTATCACCACAGCAGGGGATGACCCAGACCGGGTTAGCATTGGCTGGGAACTGCATGAGTACGCGTCTAAAGTGCTGGCGGGAGAGATCATTGACCCGCGTTTCTATGCGGTTATTTTTAGTTACGATGGCGATGACATCTACAACAGGGAGAAAATTGCCAGGGCGAACCCCAGCCTGGGGGTTTCGATTTCGGAGGATGCCCTGTCCGATGAGATTGCGAAGGCCCAGCAGAGCAAGGCGAATGAGCGGCTGTTCCGCTGGCTGCGCCTGAATCAGTGGATTACGAGTAAGTTGACGACGTGGCTGCCATTGGAGTTGTGGGACAGTACGGTGGGTACGTGGAAGCAGTCGGAGCAGATTGACCGGGACTGTTACATTGGGCTGGATCTGTCTACGACGACGGATCTGTCGGCCATTAGTTTGGTGTTTCCGCCACAGGATGTGCAGCTGGACTGGCGGGTGATGTGGGAGACGTGGATTCCGGCAGACAACATGGCCGAGCGAGTGAACCAGGACCATGTGCCCTACAACCAGTGGGCGGATGGCGGCTGGGTGACGCCGACCGAGGGCAACGTGATTGATTACACGGCGATCCGTGACCGGATTTTGGAACTGGCCATGTTGTACCGGGTGCGGGAAGTGGTTGCTGACCCTGCGTTTGCGACCATGCTGCTCCAGGAGTTGCAGCAGGCGGGGCTGACGGTGGTGACTGTGCCGCAGAATTACGCTAACCTGACCGACCCGATGAACCAGGTTGAAGTGTTGATGAAGGAAAAGAGACTGACGCACGAGCCCAGCCCGGTGGCCCGGTGGGCGTTTGGCAATACGAGCATTGCGACCAACGGCCAGGGGCTGATCAAGTTTGTGAAGGAACACCGGGGCAAATCTGTGGTGCGCACAAAGCGAATTGACCCGGTGGCAGCCTGGATTACGGCTATGTGCCGGGCGCGGTTCTATGCTGGGAGTGTGGATTTGTCGGCTGCGGTGCTGAACCCGGAGTATGGGATGTGAGAGGTGAGAGACGTGGATAAACAACGAGTGATGGCAACGATTAAGGCGCTTATCGGTGATGTGCTGATTCTGGCGGGACTGGGGATGGCGCTGTGGTTTGTGTACCAGGTCTGGCCGGTTGGTACCTGGTTGGCTGGGGCGGTGGTTGCGGTGATATTGGGTTTTGCGATTGGTGGTGACCGATGATTGTGGATGGGTTGTTGCGGCTCGCTCGAAAAAATCCAGCGCCTTTGGTGCAGGATTCGACGCGCACGGAGATGACTTTGCCGGAGTTGACCGGGATGGTGGGTGGGCTGACGGCAGCGGGGCAGGTTGTGACGGCGGAGACCAGTCGTAACGTGCACACTGCGGATCGGTGCATTAATATTTTGAGTGATGATTTGGCCAAAATGCCGCTGCAAACGTTTTTGCAGCGAGATGGTCGGATTGAACGGATGCGGCCCCGCATGGGGTATGCGCCCAATTTGGCCTGGCTTTTGGAGGTGAGGCCGAACCGCTGGATGTCGCCGTTTGTTTGGAAGAAGACGATCATGCAGTGGTTGATCTGTTGGGGCAATGCGTATGTTTGGCAGATGCCTGGGCTGAGGGAGTTGATGATCCTGCCATCATATTTGGTGACGCCTGGCTATGACAGAGACGGGAACCTGTGGTACCGGGTGACCTGGTCGGCGGATCGCCTCGAGTATTTGCCAGATGTGGAGGTGATGCATCTGCGGATTAATGCGACGGATGGGATCCTGGGCCATAGCGTGATTGAGCACGCCCGTGAGACGATGGGGCGGCAGATGGGGGCGTTTGAGACGCAGGCGCGGTTTTACGCACAGGGTCTTAATCCTGCTGGGCTCATATTTTATAGTGGTGAACTGAGCCGTGAGGCACGGCAAAAAGTGCGCTCGGCGTATGAGGAGGCCATGAGTGGAAGTGCGAATGCATATCGCCTGGCTGTTTTGGACAGCAAAGTTGTTAAATTTGAGCCTGTGACCATGCGTCCGGTAGATATGCAGTTTTTGGAGAGTATGGACCGCAATGATACTCAGATAGCGAATTTTTTCGGAATGCCGCTCTACAAACTTAACATGGGCAAGCAGAGTTACAACAGCAACGAGCAGCAGAACCTGGACTATTTGAGCACCACCCTGGATCCGTATTTGGTGCAGTTTGAGCAGGAAGCGGCGCTGAAGTGGCTGAGCGAGGAAGAATTGAACTACACCTACCTGCGTTTCAATCGGGACGTGCTGCTGCGGACGGACGCAAAGACGCGGGCGGAGGTGATTGAAAAACGGATTTTGTCTGGTGTTTTGACCCCGAATGAGGGCCGCCAGATTGATGATCTTAACCCGTATGAGGGTGGAGATGGCTACTACATCCCGGCCAACATGATGCGGGTGGATGGAAAGCAGATTCAGGAGCAGGAGGATGAAGCATGATGAATGCCGTGCGGATTTTTGAAGGCACTGCCCGGCCGGGTGAACCCTACTGGCGGGTGGTGAATGCGGGCGAGAGCGGCGAGCCGGAAATCCAGTTTGACGGGGTGATTTCGGAGTATGCCTGGTTTGAGGGCGACATCACTCCGAAGCAGTTCAAAGATGATCTGTACCGGATTGGCAAGGGTGGGCCGGTGACGGTGCGGATCAACAGCCCAGGTGGGGACGTGACGGCGGCATCGCTGCTACGGGCGACCCTGATTGATTATCCGGGGCGGGTGACCTGCCGGGTTGACGGCCTGTGCGCCAGTGCGGCCACGGTGGTGGCGGTCTCTGGCGACCGGGTGTTGATGCAGGACACGGCATTCTGGATGATCCATGACCCCTGGACGGTGGCGATTGGCGGCGTTGAGGATCTCAAGGCGGTGATTGAGCTGCTGAAGACCGTGAAAGACGGGATTGTGGCAGCCTATACCAGCCGGTCGAACCTGGACGCTGAGCGGATTGGCAAGCTGATGACCGCTGAAACCTGGATGACTGCGGCTGAGGCGCAGTCATACGGGTTTGTTGACCAGGTGGTGACGGACAACCCGAACAAGGCTGGGCTGCGATCTGGCCAGAATGCGGCCATGCTGAACGGCCTGCGCAACTATCGGAATCTGCCGGCGGATTTGCGGGCGCTGCTGGAGCAGCCCACCGCAGAAGCACCGGATAACAATCCCCTGGCTGATCGGCTCCGCGCCGAGGCCAAACTTCTCGCTTGAGGTAAAGGAAAGGAGACCCCATGAACCTCAAAAAGTATTTTGATGCTGCAAATGCAGCCGAGGCGCGGGTACAGTCTATCGCCGCGCAAATCAATGAGTTGTTTGATGCTGGTCGCAATGACGAGGCGCTGGCCATGCGCCCTGAACTGGACAAGGCCAAAGCGGCTGCGACTGAAGCCCATCAGCTCTATCTGTCCATGCAGGATGCCACGTCTGGCGGCGGCGCTGATCCGGCTGCCCGGTTTGTGCCGATGGGCGGCGACCCGGAGAAACGAGCCGTGACTGAACTGCGCGCTACGCCGCAGTACGCAGCTGCGTTCTGGGATGCGGTTCGGGCTGGGGCATCGCCGAAATCTATTCGGGCTGGGATGCACAGCGGCGAGCGCTTCAGCGTGCTGATGAGCGCCCTGACCGAGACGGGCGGCAGCCCGGCGGGTGAAGATGGCGGCTTCCTGCTCCCGCAGGATTTCGACAACATGATCCACGAGCTGGGGCGGCAGTTCCCCGACCTGGCCCCGTATGTCAACGTGGAAACCGTCACGGCCTACACTGGCTGGCGGGCGGTTGAGCAGGCTGCGGCCAGCCTGGCGTTTGCGGCCATTACCGAGAACGTCACTCTGGCGGAGATGGAACAGCCGAAGTTCGACAAAGTGACCTACACGATGGTGGACTACGGCGGCTACCTGCCGATCAGCAATGATTTGCTGGCCGACACCCCGGTCAATATCCAGGCTTACCTGGCCCGCTGGTGCGCCAAAAAGATTGCCCTGACCAATACCAGCCGCGTGCTGACCTTTGTCAATGCGATCAGCCCGACAGCGGTGGGCGCAACGGATGACCGCTTTGCGGCCATTAAGACGGCGCTGAACAAGACGTTGGACCCGGTGATCTCGGCGGGGGCGACCATCTTCACCAACCAGACCGGCCTCGACCTGCTCGATCAGGAGCTTGACGGTTTGGGGCGTCCGCTCTTGCAGCCCGACCCCAGCGCGCCGACCTCCTACCGGCTGGTTGGCCGTCCGGTGGTTGTGCTGGCTGACCGCATCTGGTCGAACCTGGGCACACCGAACCGGGCGCGCATGGCGATTGGCGACGGCAAGGCCTGGCTGACGCTGTTCAAACGCCAGGCGCTGGAAATGGCCGTGACCACGATCGGTGGCGACGCGTGGCGGCTCAATAACACGGAAGTGCGGGCGATCTATCGCCTGGACGAAGCGGTGATTGACGCCAGCGCGATGACGCTGCTGACCCTGGAGTTTTGAGAAAGGATGATCTGATGGCACGGATTAAGGTCTATTACAGACGGGGCGGGGAGGAGTTGGTGGTGGATAGTGGCGGGAAAATCACACTGGACGGGACGATTGACCGCCCTGGTGCGCCAACTCTGACTGCGCTTAAGGCGGCCTTGGTGCAAAACTATCGCATCACTCCGGCGACATCTAGTGCAACTGCTGTGCATGCAGCGGTGACGCTGACGAGTGCTGAGCAGGATGTGACGACTGCGATCACTAACCCGGATGTGCCGCGCACGGTGACGGTCAAGGGCAATGCGGCCGGTATCACCGGCAATGTGGTGATCACCGGCACGAACATCGAGGATGAGGTCATCACGGACACGATTGCGTTGAATGGAACTGCTGAGGTGGAGGGTGTGAAGGCGTTCCGTACCGTGACGAGCATTCGTCTGCCAGCGGAGACGCACGTTGGGACGGATACCGTGAGTGTTGGCATGGCCAAGAAATTTGGCATTCCGCACATTGTGCGGAATGCTGCCTGCGCGTTGGTGAAACTGTTTGATGGCTCAGCAGATGGCGGTAGCCTAGCGGTGGATAGCGACGAGGTGGAAAAAAACTTGTACTCGCTATCCGGCACTCCAAACGGTGCGAAAGTGCTGGATTTGTACTACCTGGTTTAGGAGGTTCCACCTGTGGCAAATGTTTTGACGGCGACTGAAGCAGCTGATGTGCTGCGTGTGCTTTCGACCGATGCGGTGATGCTAGCGTTGCTGCCGCAGGTGGATGCCTATCTGCGTACTGCAACCGGGCGCGATTGGACGTTAGATAGTCCGATCCGCCCGGAGGCAAAGGCGGCGGCCAGGCTGCTGCTGGTGCAGTGGTATGAGAACCCGGGCGGGTTGGGGCAGGATAACCAGGTGCTTTCTGGCGGGCTGCGGGCAGCGCTGACGCAGTTGGAGGCGAGTGCGCTGAGCTACCGTCAGTTTGCCGGGCGCACTGGCGCCGGGGCTATCTCGCTGAGCGGGGTGCGCGTGGGTGACACTGTGCGAACCCTGACCGGCCTGATTGGCGTCTCGGGCGACCAGAGCACGAAGTTCGAGAGCGTGATCAGTGTGGATGACCAGATCCAGCAGCGTTCGGCGGATGACCTGAGCGCCACATGGTACACGGCCTACATCCTGAAACCAGGTGAGCTATGATCATCGGTGGACGGGTCTGGAATCCGGGTGAGATGCGCACGACGGTGACGATGCAGCAGCGGCAGATGGTGCAGGATGTTGGTGGGCATCTATCGCCGCAGTGGACGACGGTTGCGACTGTAAAAGCGAAATGGGTTAATGCTCATGGGGCTGAGGCGGTGCAGGCGGCGGCGCTGGGGCATGAGCAGGCTGCAACGGTGACGGTGCGATTTTTGCCGGGCATGGATGCGACGTGGTCGCTGTTGATGGATGGTCAGCGGTACGCGATCGTGTCTGTTGACAATGTGCTGGATCGGGATCAGTTGTTGGAACTGAAGGTGCGGCGATGGTCACCAGCGTAACGATGACGACGACGGGGTTCGGGCCGATGTTGGAAGATCTCGCGCAGATGGGGCTGGACGTGGATTCGGTGGCGGATGAGGCGCTGCGGGCAGGCGCCGAGATTGTGCAGGCTGAGATGCAGTCGTTGGTGCCGGTGAGGACTGGCAATCTGCGGGCGCATATCCGCATACTGGGCCCAGAGCAAGATGGCAATGTGCACTGGGTGGTGGTGGGCGTGAGGCAAACAGATGCAGACACTGCGCGGTATGGTAACGCGGTGGAGTTTGGTACTTCTAGTATGCCTGCGCGCTCGTATATCAGGGCCGGGTTTGCCTCAGCCCGGGCTGAGGCATTGCGGGCGATGCGCGAGGTGCTGAAAGGGATACAACAGGGATGATTTGGGAACGGGTCATGAATGCGCTGGATGGGTTGGGGTTGCCGGTGGCTGCCAACATGATGCTGACGGATAGCGGGACTGCGCTGCCGGATGCGTATTTGGTGTATACGCTGATTGCGTCTGTGCCAGTGCAGCATGGGGATGATGTGGAGGCGATCCGGGAGGATTTTGTGCAGGTGAGTTACTACTGCACGACTGGACTGACCGGGATGCCTGATGTGGAGACGGCGATGACTGCGGCTGGGTTTATTGCCGGACGCAGGACGGAACTGCCGTATAACCCATCCACAGGCCATTATGGTCTGGCGATGGAGTATAGTGTTTTGGAGGTGTGAGATGCCTGTTACGGCAACATCGGGAGAGTATAAGAGCCGGGTGGGGCTGGATAGCCTGTATATCGCCCAGGTGGCTGATAGTTCGAGCGGGTATACCGCGGATACGCCGGAAATGCTGGCGCCTGCGGCGGATGCGGTGGTGGAGCCCAGCACGGCGAGCGAGACGCAGTATGCGGATGATGGGGCGTTCGACGTTGTGACGAGCGAGGGAGCGACGAAGGTGACGCTGACTGTGACGGGTGTGCCGCTCGAGATGCTGGCGAAATTGACGGGAAAACGGTTTGATAGTACGAGTGGGCGGTTGTATGATTATGGTGGTACACCACCAGACATCGCGCTGAGTTTCCGCTCTCGAAAAAGCAACGGAAAATTTCGGTATTATCAGTTCCTGAAGGGGAAATTTGAGGTGCCGAAGGAGGAGTTTGCAACGCGGGGCGAAAAAGCGGAGGTCAAAACGGTCAAGCTCGTGTATACGGCGATGCGCACGATGTATAAATTTTCGTTGGGCGGAGGGATCACGGACGCAACGAAATCGGTCGTGGGTGACGAGGATACGCTGAATTTTAGCGGGACGACGTGGTTCGCGGCTGTACAGACGCCTGCGGTGGCGTCGTATAGCGCTCTGGCGTTGAGCAGCAGCACGCCGGCGGATGCTGCGACTGGTGTGAGTGTGTCGGCCAACCAGACGCTGACGTTCAACAACGCTCTGAATGCGGACGCGTTGACCAACGTGACGCTGATTAAGGCGTCTGATGGTGTGGTGATCACGTCTGTGATGACGATAGACTCGGCGCGGAAGGTGATCACGATTGACCCGGCGGCGCCCTTGACGGCCGCGACGGCGTATATCATCGTCTACCTGGTTAAGGACGTTTACGGGCAGACGTTGGCGGGCGCAGTGAATTTCACAACTGCGTAAGTTTGGCTTTGGCTGGGCCGCGGGGCGGCTCGCGGCCCAGCGTTTTGGGAGGTTGTCATGAACGATGTGATGGTGTTGACTATCTATGATGGGAATGACGAGGTGTTGAAAACGTTGCGGCGGTCGTTTGTGCCGTGGAGGTTACTGAAACGTGCGGTGATGTTGGCGGGAAAAATTGATCTGGCGCACCCGGAGACGATGACGGCGGAGACGGTGGATGACCTGGCGATGCTGGTGGTGGATGCGTTTGGTGGTCAGGTGACGCTGGAAGAAATTGACAATGGCGCTGATCTGGGGCAGATGCTGGCAGTGATGACAGCAATTATGAGCATTGCTCGGGGGCGGACCGGAAACCCTACATAGCCGGGGTAGACCCGGGGGATGCGAGAGGTGATGGCCCGGTGGACGCTCTGGGGGCGCTTTTGGATTTGGAGGTGACATTGGTGCAGCGGTTGGGTTGGTCGCTGCGAGATCTGGACGAGACGGATGTTGCCTCGGTGATGATGTTTTTGGGCCGGTTGCAGGGGCGTTCTGCGCCGCGACCGGTGTACTGCGATGAGATTGATTGGTGAGATATGGCAGACCTGGAACGTACGATAAGCCTGGATACGACCGATTTTAAGGCCGGAGTCGCGCAGATTAATCGCGAGATGAGGCTGTTGGAAAGCGGGTTTCGGGCGTCGGCGGCAGTGTTGGGGGATTGGAGCCGTCAGGCGACCGGGCTGGAGATGCGGGCGCAGACGCTGACTGCTGCGATGGATTTGCAGCAGCGCAAAATCGAGGCGCTGCGGGCAGAGTATGATCTGATAGCTGAGACGCAGGGCGAGAACAGCCGGGCGGCTCAGGATATGCAGATCCGGATCAATAGAGAAACTGAAACGTTTGGAAAAATGGGGGTGGAGTTGCAAACGACTCAGGGAAAACTATCTGAGATGCGCGAGGCGGGTGAGCAGGCGGGCGGGCAGGTGGATGAACTGGGGAAACAGAGCGAGGAAACCGGCAGGCAGGTGGAGGAACTGGGGAAAAAACAGGATGAGACTGCGGATAAGACGGCAGGTTTTGGTGGGGTGGTGGATGGGCTGGCAACTGGGTTGACTGCCCTGGCTGGGGTGGTGGCTGGGGTGGTGGCTGGGGTGGTGGCTATTGGTGCTGGGGTTGTGTCTCTGGTGTTGTCAACGGCTAAAGCCAGCGGTGAACTGGTTGATATGTCACTTAAAACTGGTATTTCAGTCACGCGGTTGCAGGAGTTGGCGTATGTCGGTGAACAGGTGGGTGTATCTACTGAGACGTTGACAAGCAGTTTTACGCGGTTGACGCGATCCATGTCGGCGGCGCGCAATGGGAATCAGGACGCTGCGGCGGCGTTTGCGACGCTGGGCGTGAGTGTGGTGGATGCGGATGGTAAGCTGCGGGACAATGAGGCTGTGATGACAGATGCGTTGGCCGCTCTGGCTGGGGTGGGAAACGAGACGGAGCGGGATGCGCTGGCGCTGGAGCTTTTCGGGAGATCGGCGTTGGAGCTGAACCCGTTGATCTCGACATCAGCCGATGAGATGGAGCGGCTGCGAGGAGAGGCGTATGAGGTGGGTGCGGTGATGTCGGAGGAGGATGTTGCAGCGATGGAGGCGTTTGGTGATACGCTCGCTGCGCTCCAGGCTGGTTTGCAGGGTACGTTGGGGACGCTGGCGATGGTGTTTTTGCCGGGTTTGCAGGGATTGGCAGATATGGCGAAAGTTTATTTGGGCGATTTTTCGGCGATTGTGCGCGGGGCGGATGGCGACCTGGCCGTGATGGCTCAGGGGGTGGGGACGCTGTTGGGGAAGATTATTAGCGACCTGGCGCAGCAGGGGCCAGAGATGTTGCAGGCTGGGCTAGGGATATTGACGGGGATTGTCAATGCGCTCGTTGGTAGTTTGCCAGTGCTGATACCGGCGGTGGTACAGATGTTGCAGGCGTTGGTGCAGTTTGTTGTTACCTCGCTGCCAATTTTGATCGAGGCGGGTGTGCAGTTGTTGGTGGCGCTGGTGACCGGCATTGCTCAGGCTCTGCCCGAGCTGGTGCGCATGGCGATTGGGATTATTCCGGTGCTAGTTGGTGCGCTGCTGGAGATGTTGCCGCAATTGATCGAGGCGGCGGTGGCGCTGATTTTGGCGCTGGTTGAGGGTTTGACGGAGGCTCTGCCGCAGCTGATTGAGATGGCACCAGAGATTATCTTGACGCTGGTGACGGGTTTGTTGGATGCGTTGCCGGCACTGGTGCGGGCGGCATTGGAGATGATTTTGGCGCTGGTTGAGGGTTTGATGGAGGCTCTGCCGCAGCTGATTGAGATGGTGCCTGAGATTTTAAATGCAATTATAGACACGATCATTGAGCTGCTGCCTGTGATCGTGGAGATGGCGCCGGAGATAATTTTGGCGTTGGTGACGGGGATCATTGGTGCGCTGCCGGAGTTGATTGACGCAACGTTTGAGATTGTGGATGTGATTGTGCGTCAGATCACGGAACTGATCCCGGCGTTGGTGGACGCGGGCGTGGATATCGTTGCGGGGCTGTGGGATGGGATCAGCAGCCAGGGGGGATGGCTGGAGGAGCAATGGCAGGCGTTTTTGTCTGGGCTGGTTGGAGGGGTGCAAGACCTTTTGGGCATACGGTCGCCTAGCACCGTGTTCGCGGAGATCGGCAAAAACCTGGCGTTGGGGTTAGGCGCTGGGTTTGAGCGTGAGATGCGTGGTGTGGCTGCGCAGGTGGATGGGGCGGTGATGGGGATGGTGCCAGGTGTTGCGACGGCAACAGGGATGATGCCGTCTGTTGTGCCTGGGGGGGTGACGGTTGTGGTGGAGCAATTGGTGGTGCGGACTGAGGAGGATATCTACCGTGTGGCGCGCGTGGTGGCTGAGATGATAGGAGGTAGGTGAGATGCAGTGTTATCTGATGCAGGGAACGACAAAAACAGATCTGATGGCGGATCCGTACCATGTTTTGGACGGGTTTTACCCGCACGCGCCGGTTTCTGATGCTGGCAGTGTGATGGAGCGGATTACGTTGTGGGTGGTGAGTGGCAGCGGGAAAAGCGTGACGGATATAGTGGCGTCAGTGCGCGCTCTGGAGACGCTGCTGGAGCAGGCGCGTGATAGTGTGGTGCAACGGGAGGGGTGGAATGGGGTGTATCTGCACTACAGCCCTGATGATGGTGCGACTGAGGTGCCGCGGACGCGAGTGATCGGGGGGACGTTGGAGTTTGACGGTGCTCTGGGGCGTTACATACGCGCAGAGCGGGTGCGGGTTACGCTGGTCGTGGAGCGGTGGCCGTTTTGGGAGGGGGATCTGGCGACGTTGACGATGAGTAGCTATAATGGCAGCGGTACATCGGTGCGGGTGTATAACTGCAATGACGGGAGCGGGAGTGTGCCCAGCAAACGGCAGAATATGTTGACGATTGCTGGGAGCGCGCTGATGGGGACGCTGCCAGCGCCGATTAAGTTGACGTGTCAGCCCAGTGCGAATATTAACCGGGTGATGGTTGGGCATTGGGCGTATAAAGGGGTCACGCCAACGACATGGCATGTTGAAGCCGAGAGTATGGTTGGTGGCACGACGTATTCGGACGCTGCGTGTAGCAACGGGAGCTATAAACGGGTGGCGATGAGTAGTAGCATGTCAGCGTTGCTGTACTATCCGTTTGCGTACGGTGCGTTTCGACGGGAGTATTTGATGCTGTGGGCGCGCTTTCGCGGTGCTCCCCCGGCCAACACGCGGTTGCAAGTGCGCTTGGACATTGGGGGGGATACGTCGCAGGACTTGCCGAGCCAGTACCTGACGGCGGATATGCAGCAGATGTTGGGGGTGGGACAGATGCCTCCAACCGAGATTACGAGCAATATGACTGCAACGGTGACAGTGCGGCTGATGGGCAGCAATGCAGGGGGGGGTAACTTGGAGATGGATGTGGTGTATATGATGCCACTCGATAGCTGGGCATGGATGACGCGGTCGGATAGTGTTGTGATCAGCAGCAGTCAGACGATGGTGGAGGATTGGATCGAGGGGAAGAGTTATCGCGAGCAGGGGGGGGGATCGCAGCGCAGGTTTTTCACGCGCCGGCTGGGCCCGGGCATTTGGCTGTGGCCTGGGGTGGAAAACCGTTTGGCGTTTTTGGCGTGGGATGGTGCTGGCTCGGACATCACGCGCTATTTGACTGTGACGGCTGCATATCGTCCACGTTGGAGGACGATATGACGACGTATCAGGTGGTGGTGAGCAATCGTGACGGTAGTGATGCTGTGCGTGTGCTGCCGAAGATGGCAGTTAATCACATGACATGGGCAGCGATTGGGGGACCAGCTGAGGCATCTCTGACGGCGATGGGGAACGAGGAATCGTTGTGGAAGCTGATGGAGATGCTGCGCTGTGGCGTGGAAATTTGGGATGATGTGGGGCATCGGCTGTGGTGGGGGATGATTGACCAGGTGACGGTGCGGGTGGGTGCGCTGGAGTTGCGTGTTGGGTTGAGCAATTTGGTGAATGCTGTGGCTGTGACGTATAGCTATATCCCGCCTGGCACCAGCCAGGTGGGCCGGCAGAAGATGACGCCCTGGGCTGAGGATGCCGATAGTATTGCTGAGTATGGCCGGCGAGAGTGGATTAGCAGCCAGGACGGTTTGACGGATGCGGCGGCGTTGGCGCGCAGGGGGGCGATATTGGCGAGTAGGCGGTATCCACAGGGGAGTGTGGATCCGGGAAATTTCGGCGCGCCTCGCGGGCGGGTTGGGTATAGTGGGCATCAACGCAGCTTGAGCGCTACTCTGCGCTGTGTGGGGTGGTGGGGGACGCTGGGCTGGCGGTATGGCTCTGTGGCGAGTGTGAGCGGTGTGAGCTACACCGCTACTACGGCAACAGAGCAGGCTGTTGGGTCTGCGACAGCGGCGACGCGGTTGATGCAGCAGGTGACGATCGGCGGAAACGCGATGAACGCGCGTGATTTGTGGATATATGCGCGGAGAGTTGGCAGTCCGGCCGACAATTTAATGTTGGGGTTGTACGCGCTGGATAGCAGCGGCTCCCCAACGGGGAGCGCTCTGGCAACGGTGACACTGGCCGGGAGTGGGTTAACGCCCACCCTGGCATGGGTGGGTGGGACGCTGAGCACCGAGGTGCCTCTGTTGGCAGGCGGACAGTATGCCATACAGGTGAGCCGGAGCGGAGTAGTGGATGCGAGTAACTATTATGCTGTGGGGGTCAACACGGGGCTTGGATACAGCGGCGGGGTGCTGCGTATCTATAACGGGAGCAGCTGGGTGAGTCGCTCGCCAGATGCAGATTTGACGTTTGATGTGCGGGCGAACAACCTGGTGGAGACGAGTGAGCAGGTGCGCAACCTGGTGACGATGTATGGACAGTTTTTCTCGGGGGTAACGCTGGATGTGGCGTCAGGGGAATGGAGCAGGAGCTATCGAGACGGTAAAACCGATGCGTTGACGGAAGTTCTTAATCTGTTGAAGATTGGGGGGCCGAATGACCGGCGCTTGCTGGCGACCGTGGGAGCGGATCGGCGGGTGACGGTCTGGGAGGAGCCTGCTCCGGTGCCCGTGTATGCGATGGATGTGCATGGGCAGCTGTATGATGCTGCTGGGGCGCAGGTACAGGTATGGGCTGCGCCATCAGTGGTCGGAAACTGGATGCTGTTGGAGGATGTGTTGCCGGCGGGGATGATAGATACGACGCGGCTGATGCAGCCGGAACTGCAATTTGTCGAGGGAGTGCGCTGGCAAGATGGGAGGTTGCAGGTGGCGTTCCGGGGGCAGCCAGCGCTCGAGGACACTCTGAAGTTGCTGGATTTTTAGCAGTTTTAGCAGGAGGTAGGTGTGATAGATTTGCAGGAGATGCTAAGCCGCCTGAAACCGCATGTAATTGGCTGGATAAGGGGGGCGCTGGAGCAGGATGGGTGGCTAGATGTGGATGATACGCTGACGTATGTCAGTGCGACATCGTTCGCCGTGGAAGGCGACCGATCTGCGATGTACCAGGTCGGGGCGCGGCTGCGGTTGACGCAGTCCGCCACGGCGAGATATTTTGTGGTGGTTGGGGCAAATTTTGGGGTTGGCGGCGTGACGACGGTGACGGTGACGGGGGGGAGCGACTATAGCCTGGCGAGTGGGGCGATCAGTGAGGTTGGGGTCAGTTACCAACTCCAGCCGGTGGGCTGGCCAGGCTGGTTCGGGTGGACGCCGACGTTGACGGGGTTCTCGGCTAATCCATCGCCTGCGGTGTATCGGTTTGCGGTGGTTGGGCGCAGCTGCATGATGCTGGTGCGGCATAACGGGGATGGGACGAGTAACGGCACTGGGCTGACGATCTCTCTGCCGATCGCGGCGGCGAGTTATGGTGGGAGCGGGGTGGTGGCGGTGATGTTGGGGCAGGGTAAAGACGCTGGCAGCGTCTTGTCAGCGCCTTCAATGGTGGTGGTGAACGAGGGAGCTACAAGTGCGATATGCTACAAGGATCTGGCGGCGCTGCCGTGGACGAATTCTGGGGGGAAGCGCTGTTCGTTTGAGGGGTTTTATCCGTTTTAGAGACGGGCAGGGGTGAAAAATATAACCAAATTCAAATCAGATGCTTCTGAAACAAAATAGCCGATAACCGGCATTATCAGAACTGAAAAAGAAACTGGCGCTGTTTTGACAGCGCCAGTTGGTTGTTGTTGTCTACAATCGCCAGTTGTCTACTGGAGAGGCTTGACGGTGAAAACGTTCCAGATCGGCATCGGCGATTTTCAGGTAACGCCTGACCATATCCATTGAGGAATGTCCCAACATCACTTGCAGGGAATAGGGGTTGCCGCCGTTGCGCAGATAATTGATTGCAAAGGTGTGGCGAAATTTATGGACATTGCAATCTTGGACGTGGGCGCGTTCGGCGATGGTGCTGAGTAGATGGAATAGCTGTGTTCGGTCAAGCGGGCGATTCATGCTGTTTACAAATAGGGGATCTGACAGGGATGTGTCTGGTCGTGATGAGAGGTAACGCCAAATTGCCTTGCCGGTTGTGGGACAGAAGGGGATAGTGCGTTCAATGGCGCCTTTGCCAAAAACTTGCAGGTTGCGATTGCGCAGGTTTATTGAATGGATTTTGGCACTGCAGAGTTCGGACGCGCGGATGCCGGTATCCACAAGTAACAAGATGATGGCTCGATTGCGCTCGACATTTGGCAGGGAATGATCAGATGTTCGGCAACCAGGTCGGTGATAGGGTTTGGACCGTCCCAGCACATTGAGCATTGCCTTTACTTCATGTTCCTCAAATGGAACAACTGAGCGCTTTTCTGGTTTGGGGCGTGGGACGCGGTGAATAATGTGCTCGTTGGCGAGTTTTTCGTTGAGGGCCCATGTCCAAAGGGCGCTCAAGCCGACATGGTAATTGAGCAGAGTTTTGTTAGAGACTTCATCTTGTTCGGCCATGAATTCGCAAATTGTTTCGGGGGTGATCTCGTCTATATTGGGGTCTTGATCCCCTAACCAATTTTGGAAGCGATAATAGGTGTTTTGGTAATCGCGGATGGTGTTAGAACTGAGGTGTCGTGCACGGGCGTAGAGTTCATACCCGATTAAAGCTTGTGAGAATTTAATAGTCTTCATATGTGTCTTCCGATCCAGTTTTTTTAGAACTGATAATCGAATATCAGTTCTAGATAATTAAAAAAGCGTTTTTTTTTGCGCCTCTTGGATGGAAAACATGTGTATGGTGGTGGGAGTGTTTTTACTGTCCCTCAGGTCTCACCTGTTCCACCAGGCACATGGTTTGTCAAAATTACATGCCATGTGACTGGTGGTGGTGATGGTCGGGGCGGGCGGATTTGAACCGCCGGCCTCACGGTCCCGAACCGTGTGCTCTAACCGGGCTGAGCCACACCCCGAACGTGTGCGGATTATACCCCCCTCTGAGGCTTTTGACAAGCCTTTCTGACCAATTTGTGCCCGGTTTGCGGTTGTTTTTGGTACAATCGGGTCTGCTGTTAACTTTGAGGTTTCGAGGTGCAAAATGACCTATCCCTTATTGGAGCATGATGATTGGGGCGAGGCCAAGATCGAGCCGGGACGTGTCATTGCCCGGCGCGATGTCCCGGAAGTGTGTGTGCTATGTTTCTTCCGCGAGGTGATTGAGCGGGTGGTGGCCGAGCAGCCGGCCCGGGTTGCGGTAGCCAATCGCTGGGAAGACGGCCCCCATCCGCTTTATGAGTTGGACTATGCCGGGCAGCGGGTTGCCTTTGCCCATCCGGGCGTTGGCGCTGCGCTCTCTGCGGCGCTGCTGGAAGAGGTGATTGCTTTCGGCTGCCGGACGTTTGTTGTCGTTGGGGGGGCAGGGGTGCTGCAAAAGGATGTGGCGGTTGGAAATTTGATGCTGGTTTCGGCGGCATTGCGCGACGAGGGCGTTTCTTATCACTATTTGCCGCCGGCGCGTTGGGTGGAGGCAGATGCGCAGGTTGTGCAGCGCCTGGCAGAGGTGCTGAGCCGTCGCAAACTGCCGTTTTGCACCGTCAAGACCTGGACGACCGATGCGCCCTATCGTGAGACGCCGGCCATGATTGCGGCGCGCCGGGCGGAGGGCTGTGTGACGGTCGAGATGGAGGCGTCTGGCTTGCTGGCTGTGGCACAGTTTCGCAAGGTGAAGTTGGGGCAAATTCTCTACGCGGGGGACGATTTGAGCGGCGAGGAATGGGACAGGCGCGGCTGGCAATCGCGCAGCGAGGTGCGCAATCAGCTGTTTTGGCTGGCGGTCGAGGCCGGATTGGCACTCTAAAACAGTGTATATGACATGAAATGACATAAATATGCGGTAGAATAGCGGCAGGAGTTTGAAACAGCCATGTCTCGTCCTGCGCCGCGTTTGTTCACCCTTTTGCTGCTGTTGCAGCGGCAGCCCAATCAAAAAGCGGCTGCCCTGGCAGCCGCTCTGGGCGTTTCGGTGCGCACCATTCACCGTTATCTTTCCATGCTGGAGGAGATGGGCATTCCCATCTACAGTGAGCGCGGGCCGGAGGGCGGTTTTTCATTGCTGCGCGGCTATAAGATGCCGCCCTTGATGCTGGATGCACAGGAGGCGACCGCCATCTACCTCGGGTTAGGATTGGTGGAGCGCTTGTGGGGGCGGTTGTATCATGATGCGGCACACGGCGCGCTGGCAAAGCTGGATCATATTCTGCCCGAGGTGCAGCGTGAGGAGGCGGCCTGGGCGCAACAGGCCCTGATTGTGGCCGGGCTGCACCGTGCTGATGCACAGCAATTCATGCCAGTTTTGGAAGTGTTGCGGGCTGCGCTGCGCGAACAACGGCGGGTGCGCTTCACCTATCGCAGCGGGCAGCTTGTGGAAAGGGAAGTCTCGCCCTATGCATTGGCGTACCGCGCTGGCTGGTGGTATTTGATCGGCTTTTGTC
The DNA here is from genome assembly GCA_964453115.1 of uncultured Anaerolinea sp. Lineage (GTDB taxonomy): Bacteria > Chloroflexota > Anaerolineae > Anaerolineales > Anaerolineaceae > JAIWNK01. The sequence continues at coordinate 21,529 of CAYVRT010000010.1, forward strand.
ATTTGCGGCAGGCGCTGCGTTTCTTTCGCCTGGATCGCATGGAGGCGGTTCAGCGCCTGTCTATGGCAGTGCTTGCGCCGCCGCCCGATTTTGAGCCGAATTCCTTTCTGGCAACGGCCATGCAGGGACAAGAACCGGTCCAGGTAACCATGCGTTTTGCGGCATCCGCAGCTGGCCTGGCGTTGTATCAGCAGGCGTCCTGGAAATCCTGCGAGCAGGAGGCGGATGGCTCGGTTGTGGTGCGTTTTGGTGCTGCGGATTGGAATTGGGCTGCAAGCATGGTGTTGGCCTATGGCCCCTGGGTGGAGGTGCTGGACCCGCCGGAGGTGCGGCGGCTGGTGCGCGATTGGTTGAAAGAGCTGGTTGAACGCTATGCAACCGAAGAAAGGTGAAGGAAAATGGAACGCTTGGATTTGAAAAAACAGTATGCCGCAATGTATCGTTCTTCTGCACGTCAGGTGCAGGTGCTTGAACTACCGTCTTTGAATTTCTTGATGGTGGATGGGGCAATTGAGCCGGGCCATGGACCGGGGACTTCGCCGCTCTTCCATGAGAATGTGCAGGCTTTGTATGGGACGGCTTACACGCTCAAGTTCATGCTTAAACAGCGGGTGGTGGATGCGTTGGATTATTCAGTGATGGCGTTGGAGGGCTTGTGGTGGGTCGAAGATGGGCACTTTGATATTCGGGTGAAGGATAACTGGCACTATCGCCTGATGATTTTGCAGCCGGAGGTGGTGACTGCCGAGTTGCTGGCCGAGGCATTGGAAAAGTTGCGCAAGAAGAAGGGCGAGCAACCGGCCCTGGCTCGTCTGAGGTTGGACCGCTTTTGCGAAGGTCTGGCGATGCAAATGCTGCATGTCGGGCCGTATGAGACCGAGCCGGAGACGGTGAAAAAGATGGATGCTTTTGCGGCACAACATGGATATCAGAAATGCGGACTGCATCACGAAATCTATTTGGGTGACCCGCTGCGCGCCCAACCGGAAAAACTGAAGACGATTTTGCGTCATCCGGTGATGGTGGCGGAAGGACGGTGAGGCATGGCAAGGGCCGTTAACAAGGCACTGCTGCTCGGAGCGTGTGGCATTGGATGCGTTTTTGAAGCAGCTGACGGGGGAAGCGCTGTGCCGTGCTGGCGTGGTGGGGGATTGGGGATTGAAAGAAATTTGGCGTGGACTGAAAGTGTGATACACTATGACGACAAGGAATTATAGTGCATGACCCATGACACCTGTACCGCTCAAGCATGTGCAAACATTGCCCTGATTAAGTATTGGGGCAATCGGCAGCAGGCCTTGCGCCTGCCGGCGAACGGTTCCATTTCGTTTAACCTGGACGGTCTTTTTGCCCGGACGCGGGTGCAATTCGCGCCCGACCTGGAGCAGGATCGGCTGATGCTGAATGGTCAGTTGCAGGAGGGGGCAGCGCTGGAGCGGGTGAGCCGTTTTCTGGATCTGGTGCGTGCCATGGCCGGCAGGAAGCAACGCGCTGTCGTGGAAAGCGAGAATAATTTTCCAATTGGGGCAGGGATCGCCTCTTCGGCGGCGGCGTTTGCGGCGCTGAGCCTGGCAGGCAGCCGGGCAGCCGGGCTGCATTTGAGCGAGGCGCAGCTTTCGCGCCTGGCACGGCGTGGGTCGGGGTCGGCCTGCCGTTCGGTGCCGGGCGGGTTTGTGGAATGGAGGCCGGGAACCGGCGATGAGGATAGCGATGCCTTTTGCATTGCTGGGCGCGAGCATTGGGCCTTGGTAGATTGTGTGGCCGTTGTGGCTACCGGGCATAAGGCTGTTGGCTCAACACAGGGACATGCCCTGGCGGGCAGCAGCCCGTTGCAGGCTGCACGGGTCGCCGATGCACCGCGCCGGTTGGCGCTTTGCCGCACAGCCATCCGGCAGTGCGATTTCGATGCCCTGGCTCAGGTGGTTGAGCTGGATAGCACATTGATGCACGCAGTGATGATGACCTCAACGCCGCCTTTGTTTTACTGGCAGCCAACATCGCTGCTGTTGATGCAGCTTGTGCCAGCCTGGCGGGCAGAGGGTTTGCCGGTATGCTATACCCTGGATGCCGGGCCGAATGTGCATATCTTTACCCTGGCAGAACATGCCGCAACGGTGTGTTCTCGTTTGCTGGATATTGCCGGGGTGCAAAAGGTGCTGCGGGCCGGGGTGGGCGGTGCAGCAAGCGTGCTGGACGAGGGTTAGAAAAATACCGGGGCTGTTCAAAGGAGCAGCCCCGGTAATCTTATTGGGCGAGGGCCAGCAAAAAGCCTGGCACCCAAAACTTGCCAAAGCCCCACATGGCAAGCGCCAGCGAAACAGCGACCAATGCAATGCCAAAGGCAATCAGGGCATAATCGCGGCGTGTGTAGTGCAACTCATCTAGCCAGGTGCGCGGGCCAACACCGAAAGCGCGCAGGTCCATTGCGTCAATGATGTCTTCACTGCCGCTCAGGGCATGGATGGTGACTGGCACAACCAGCGGGGCAAGTCGGCGAACCTGATCCAGCAGGCCGCCGCGCAGCTTGTCCAGCTCATAACCGCGCGCCCGCTGTGCATCCATTGTTTGGGTGAAGTCGCGCCCAAAGGTGGGGATGAAGCGCATGGTCAAATCCATGGCATAGGCAATCTTATCCGAGAAGCCCAGGCCGCGAAAGGTGACGCCATAGAGGGATGGATTGAGCGAATAGGGGATGAGAATGGTCATCATGGCGATGCTGGAGACGCGCGCAATCATGCTGAAGGCGAACATGGTGCGTTCGGCTGTGATGCGCAGTGTGGGCTGCCAGCCAAGAATATCAAACCCGGCCTTCAAAACAGCCAGGTCGTGTTCCTCGCTGTACAGTTCAATGCCGCCCCGTCCGGTCAGGAAGGTGAGCAGGGCAAAGAACAGCACAAAGCCGATGATGAAAAGCCAGGCGCGGCGCATTTCCTTCCAGGCAATGCCAGAGCGAAAGGCAACAAACAGAGCCAGGGCGAAGAAGAATGCCAGGTAGCGCAGATCCCAGAAAAAGAGCGTGGAGGCGAGGAAACTGACAAAGAACAGAATCCATGCCCGAGGATCGAAGCTCTGGATGATGGAATTTCGCTTGCGATAGCGCCAGGTGACCAGCATGGCCGTTTAGCGTCCGGTTTGGCGCTGCACAGAATTGTAGGCGGCTACCAGGATGGGGACGAGGATGGCAGCAAACAGCAGATTGGGTCCGGCAGCGGGCAGAAATTCACCAACAATGGCAACCGGCAGGGGAAAGCCATTGATCCACACATCCGAGATGGCGGCAAAACCCAGGCCAATCAGGTTGCCCAGCATACTCCAGGTGACGGCGGCGGCGACTTCCAGGTTTTTGGCGAAGGCGAAGCGCACAATCAAGACCAGCACCAGGCCAACGATGACGGATAGGCCAGCAAACATGCTGATTTGCTGATCGCCAAAAACGTTGTTTGGCACGTCAAAGAAGAGCATGTTCGGCACATCGCGGTTGACCAGGAAAATGACGGTTGCAATGGCGGCGAGGACGAAGCTGATGGCGAGGACAACATTCAGGCTGCTCTTCTTATCTTTGAATAGATGCACCATCCCGGCAATCATGCCAACCAGTCCATTGCCAACGCTCCATTGTGGCGAGAGGCCGAAGCCGGTCAGGGCATCGCCGAACATGTTGCCAACTGCGCCGGTGAAGAAGCCAACCGAAGGGCCAAAGGCAAAGCCAAAAAACATGGGGATGGCAATGGCCGGGCGCAAGGCAACCTGGCTGACCGAGGGAACGACGAAGACCGTGCCATTGAAGAGGAAGGAGAACAGGGCATAGAGCGCTGCACCAATGCCCATGTAGACAACTTCGCGCGTGCCCACTTCCCAAATTTGACTGGTGCGGGTCAGGTAGTAGGTGATGAAGACAGCCAAGAGGCCAACGCCGACAAAGACGAAACGCAGCAGGGCGGTTTGGTCCAGGTCGAGGTCAGGGTCAACGATGCGGCCAATTAGCCAGATGCCGAGGAAGAAGGCCAGCACAGCAACGAGGGTGACGATCATGGACAGCAGTTTTTTGTTCATCCTTTGAACCTCCAAAAAAGATTTATGATGTTTCAAGAGCCAGTTCTTCGGCTCGTTTGAACGACTGAGATGGTGTGCGGCGTTGCAGGTTGGCATGCAGCAGCGAGGTGGGGATGACACGATTGGCGCGCAGGCGGTCAAAATCGCCCAACACCTCGGCTGGGCTACCATCGGCAACCACCTGGCCCTGGTTGACGAGCAGGACGCGGTTGGCATAGATGACCGCCATATCAACATCGTGGGTGATGAAGAGGATGGCATCGAAATTGGGCATTTGCACAATTGCATCCATGAACTGCATGTAATTGCGATAATCCTGCCCGGCGGTTGGCTCATCCATGACGAGGATGCGCGAGCGCATGGCAAGAATGGCGGCAATGCTGATGCGTTTTTGCTGCCCGAAGGAAAGTGAGAGGGGCGGGGTTTCTTCCATGCCCTGCATGTTGACAATCTCCAGCGCCTGTTGCACTTGTTGGGTGATGGCCTGGGGCTTGTGGCGCAGGTTGGCCGGGCCAAAGGCAAGCTCCTCGCGCACGGTTGGGGCAAAGAGCATGTGGCTGGGACTTTGAAAGACGTAGCCAAGTTGGGATGCGATTTGCGCCACGCTGAGGGTGTGTGTGTCTTGCTCATCAATCCACACGTGTCCGCTTTGGGGCTTGAGGAGACCAATGGCATGTTTGACAAGGGTGGTCTTTCCGGCGCCATTGGGGCCAAGGATGGCGATGATTTCACCGCGGCCAATGCCAAGGTTGATGCCTTGCAGGACACTGCGCTCGGCCTCATAGCCGAAGCTGACGTTTTCAAAGCGCACAATCGGCGGTGCGGAAGGATCTCGTCCGGTGAGGCGCGGTGCAGTGGGTGGGGTGGGCTTGCTGCGGGCGGCGCGCTCAATCACCTTTTCGGCGGGTAGTTTAATTTCGTGATAATCTACCACTTCTTCCAGACCGGCGGTTGGGCCAAAGTAGCGGATTTGTCCACCGGTCATGTAGATGGTTTGCTCGGGATGGATGCGGAGAACATCTTCGACGCGGTGCTCGATGAGTAGAATGGTCATGCCATCATCGGCCAATTGGCGGACAATGGCGAGTGTTTCCTCGGCGCTGGCCGGGTCGAGGCTGGCAAGTGGCTCGTCAAGCATCAGCAGGGAGGGTTGCATGGCAAGCACCCCGGCCAGGGCAACTTTCTGTTTTTCGCCGCCGGAGAGGTGGAAGGTCTCGCGCAGGCGCAAATGACTGATCTTCAGGCGTTGCATTGCTGCATCGGCACGCTCCAAAATTTCGTCTCTGCTGAGGCTGAGGTTTTCCAGGCCAAAGGCAACTTCATTGAGGACTTTGGTGCCGAGAATCTGGCGTTCGGGGTCTTGCAGAACGGTGCCAATCAGTTGAGAGATGCGCGCCAGGGAGAGGCTGCGAATTTCTTGCCCCTGGATGAGGATGCGCCCGGTCAATTCTCCTTTGTAGCTGCGTGGGATGAGGCCATTGATGCAGCGCGCCAGGGTGGTTTTGCCACACCCGCTTGCGCCAGCAATCAGCAACACTTGCCCGGCTTCGACGCGCAAATTAACATCCTTCAGCGCCAGTTCGCTGCGGCTGCGATAGCGAAACGAGAGGTTTTCAATCAGCAAAGGTGGTGTGGACATTCGTTTTTCTCAGTGTTGAACTGGATTGCCTTTTAATGATAGCATAGTTTTATGCAAATGTATGTGAAGAAATGCTTGAAATTCAAAAAAAATTCTCCTTGATTCGTGCCTGGGTGATGAATTTGAGGCTTGACAGGGTGGGAATTTCTCGATAGACTTAATATGATATAAAAGATGGTTTTTGTAAAGGAAAATAGAATGCCTGAAATTTTGCTGGCGTTTGTGACGGGGTTGACAGCGGGGGGCTTGAGCTGCCTTGCGGTGCAGGGCGGGCTATTGGCCTCCTCGTTGGCGGGGCAAATTGAGCGCGAGCAGGGAAAAGCACACCTGGCGCTGCCGATTGTGGCTTTTTTGCTATCCAAGTGGGTGGTGCACACCTTGTTTGGCGCGCTTTTGGGCTGGTTCGGGTCTTTTTTTCAGCTCAGCCCCTGGGCTCGGGCCGGGTTGTTGTTGGTGATTGGCGTGTTTATGATTGGCAATGGACTGCGGATGTTGAATGTCCATCCCTGGTTTCGCTTTTTCACCTTTGAGCCGCCAGCGCGCCTGACGCGCTTCATTCGTCGGCGCTCGCGCGAGCAGCGGTGGTTGACGCCCGTGCTGTTGGGTGCGCTGACGTTGCTCATTCCCTGTGGGGTGACGCAAACCATGTTCGCCGCAGCAGTGGCAAGCGGCAACCCCTGGCAGGGGGCGGCGTTGATGGGTGCGTTTGTGCTTGGGGCCAGCCCGGTGTTTTTTGCAGTCAGTTATTTTGCGGCCCGGTTGGGGGCGCGTCTGGAACGGGTTTTTGTGCGTTTGGTGGCAATTGGCCTGTTGGTGGTGGGGCTGATTTCTGTTGAGAATGGCCTGAACCTGGCCGGGTCGCCGGTTTCGGCAGCGCGCTTGGTACGAGCATTCGAGCAGCCCTGGCAACCAGGCGGCGCTGTGCCAGGGCGCGTGCCGGCGGCGGAGGCGCTTGTGCCGGGCGGGCCGGCCCTGCCCACTCCAACTTTGCCGGGCGGGCAGGGCGTGATTGCGCTGCGGGTCTTAAACACGGGCTATGAACCGGCGCGGTTGGAGGCGCCGGCAAATCAGGCTTTGACTTTGCACTTGGTGACAGATGATATCTATTCCTGCACGCGAGCATTTGTCATTCCGGCTTTGAATGTTGAGGCTATGCTGCCGGTGAGCGGTGAAGTGTTGATTGATTTGCCACCTCAACCGGCGGGCCGTCGCCTGGCGTATGCTTGCTCGATGGGCATGTATAGCGGTGAGATTGTTTTTCGGTGAGGAAGGTATGAAACGACAACGGTTTGTGATTGGAGGGATGAGTTGTGCGGCATGTGCGATGCGTTTGCAGGCTTTGGAAGATAGGTTGCCAGGCGTGGTATCGGTAGATGCGAGTTATCGCAAGGCATGCATGGATGTGGAATACGATGAGCGTCAGTTGACGGAGGAGGAGATCCGGGTTGCGGTGCGCGAACTGGGGTATGAGGCTATGGTAGAATAGGGTCATTGAACCCAGGTGAGCGAAAGCGAGAGAGCATGTCAAAAGAAACTGCAAATCAGCGAGGGATGTTTTGGGGTGGACTGGCGCTGAGTGTTACAGCCTTTTTGGTGTTGGTGTGGATGGTGCTGCCGAATATCCTGCGTGCCTTTCAGAACCCGGCTCCGCAGGCTGTAATTGGCTATCCGGGAGAAACGAGCCGGGCCAGGGTGGTGCGCATTTTGGAGGAAGGGCCGGTGACACTTGGTCAGGTGCAGCAGACATACCGCTTGCTGGAGATCGAAATTCTGGATGGAAAATTTGCCGGGCAGGTGCTGCCGATGGAGTATGGCCGGCGCTATGTTGTTTCGGCCAGCGTTTTGCCCGGGGTGGGCGATGAGCTGCTGATTTGGGCCGAGGTTAGCCCGGTGGATGGTACACTCAACGCCAATTTTGTGGATTTTGTGCGCGGGCGTGGATTGCTGCTACTCTTGATCCTGTTTGTTGCCTTTTCAATTTTAATCAGCGGTTGGAAAGGGTTGCGCAGTTTGTTGGGCATTGGCCTGAGCCTGATGCTGATCATTTTCTATATTTTGCCCAATATTCTGGATGGCCGTGACCCGGTTTGGACGAGCATTGTTGGCGCATTTGTTTTCTTATCCATTTCGCTCTACATGGTCTATGGCTGGACGGTGAAGACGCACGCGGCGGTTTTGGGGACGGCAATTGCCCTGACGATTACCGGCCTGTTGGCTTTGTTTGCAGTCAATTTGACGCGTTTGACGGGGCTGGGTGATGAGAATGCCATGTTTTTGATGCAGCAGGCTTCGGCGACGATTGATTTGCGCGGGCTGTTATTGGCCGGAATTTTGATTGGCTCTTTGGGCGTGTTGGATGACCTGGTGATTGGGCAGGCTTCGGCTGTTTTTGAGTTGCACGCCGCCAATGACCGCCTGACGCTGCGCATGCTCTATCGCCGGGCGATGAATATTGGCCGAGATCATGTGGCGGCGACGGTCAATACGATGGTGTTGGCTTATACCGGCGCTGCACTGCCGATGCTGTTGCTTTTTTCGCTCAATAGCCATAATTATGGGCTGCTGATTAACAACGGTTTTATCGCCGAGGAAATTGTGCGCACCCTGGTTGGCTCGATTGGGCTGTTTGCAGCCGTGCCGATTACGACTTTTTTGGCCTGTCTGTTGGCGTTGCACCGTTGGCGGCTGGGGCGATTGGCGTCTTTCCTGGGGCCAGATAATTCCTGGGATCAGGATAGCGTTTTTCATTCGCATTAAACGTCTGAATGGCTGGCAAAAACAGCTGCACCTTTTGCCATTCGGCGCGATAATGGGGTATCTTGAAATGGTGGAGGTTGGAATGGATGCAGAAACGATCAAACGATTGGAACCCAAATTGCAGCAGGCCTTTCGGTATCTTAATCGCTTCATGGTATTGATGTGGCGCCTGGGCCTGGGGGAATGGGTGAATGCCTGGCCGAAGGTGGGTGGGCGGATTCTGGTCATTTCGCACTGTGGGCGCAAAAGCGGCAAGCTGCGACGTACACCGGCGAATTATGCAATTGTCGAGAACGAAATCTATTGCACGGCTGGGTTTGGCGCAAAGTCGGATTGGTACCGGAATTTGATGGCGAATTCACAGGCCCAGGTTTGGTTGCCGAATGGCTGGTGGAAAGTGGAGGCCGAAGAGGTGTTGGAATCTGAGCCGCGCCTGGCTATTTTGCGGCAGGTGCTGATTGCTAGCGGCTTTGCTTCGTTTGCGGCGGGGATTGACCCCTACAAACTGGAGGATGATGCCCTGGCAAAATTGACCGAGGAATATCGGGTCATTCGGCTGCGGCGGATTGCGCCTTGTACGGGGAGCGGCGGGCCGGGTGACCTGGCCTGGGTGTGGCCGGCGGCGGTGTTTGTGTTGCTGCCACTTTTGATTGGGCTATTGCTTCAGCGTCCACGCCGGGGCAGGAGCTGCCGATGAAACGTGCAGTTAGTGTTAGCCTTGGAAGCCCAAGTCGAGATAAAAAAGTGGTTATCACGCTGAATGGGGAGCAGATTTCCGTCGAGCGGATTGGCACCGGCGGCGATGTGCCACGTGCACAGCGTTTGTTTGCCGAATTGGATGGGCAGGTGGATTGTTTGAGCGTTGGTGGGGTGGATTTATATTTGCCGATTGGCGGGCGGCGCTATCCGCTCAAGGCAGCCTTGCAATTGGTGAAAGATGTCAAGCATACGCCCGTTGTGGATGGCAGCGGCCTGAAGCATACCCTGGAGCGCAGGGTGTTTGAGTTGATCCGCACACAAGTCGGCACATTGCCGCATTTTCGCCGGGCATTTGTGCCGGTGGCTGTTGACCGCCTGGGCCTGGCTCATGCAGTGTCTGAAGTAGCCGATGAGGTAATCCTGGGCGATTTGATGATGGCGTTTGGCTTGCCTTTCCCAATCTATGGGCTAAAGTCGTTCTATCGTGTGGCGCGCCTGTTGATGCCGTTGGTTAGCCATTTGCCCATTGAGATGATTTTCCCGCCGGGCTATAAGGATGAGCCCATTCGGCCCAAGTATGAAAAGATTTGGGCGCAGTGCGATTTGATAGCTGGTGATTTTTTGTACATGCGCAAGCATTTGCCGGATGATTTGGAAGGTAAATTCATCATCACCAATACAACAACCAGCGAGAATATAGACCTTTTTCGGCAACGCGGCGCTCGGATGTTGGTGACGACTACCCCTGTGTTGGATGGGCGTTCATTTGGCACCAATATGATGGAGGCAGCGTTAACAGCCTATGCTGGTCTGGGGCGTGTGCTGACATATGAGGAACTTAACCGAAAGATTGAAGAGCTGGATTTTCGGCCTACGGTGCAGGTGCTGAAAGCGGTCTGAGGGAGGCTTGTCAGGGGATGCAAAGCCGCGCCGGTGCGCGGGTGGTTTTTGATTCCTGGTTGCCACTCGGCGACAGCGGGTGTTTTGGGTTGGGAGAAAATCTGCTTTTTCGTTATAATAGGGAGCAGAAAACGCACGTTCAAGGAGCAGAGAGTGACGATTGAACTGGAAGCAGAAGTTGGGCGCTGGCTGTTGGAGAAGGGTTGGATGCTGGCGGTGGCGGAATCTTGTACGGGCGGGTTGATTGGACATCGGCTGACAAATGTGTCTGGGTCTTCAGCGTATTACCTGGGTAGTGTTACGGCATATGCCTATTCGGCGAAGGAACGCTTGCTGGGGGTGCGGGTTGAAACGCTGCTGCGTTGTGGGGCTGTGAGCCGCGAGACGGTGCTGGAAATGGCCGAAGGGGTGCGCCGGACATTTGGGGGTGAGGAGGCCGGGCGCGTGGTGGGGCTTTCGGTGAGTGGGATTGCCGGGCCAGGCGGGGCAACACCCGATAAACCGGTTGGGCTGGTGTGGGTTGGGCTGAGCCTGCCGGGGCGCGCTGCACAGGCCTGGCAATTTGTAGGGCAGGGTGACCGTCAGGAGAACAAGACTTTTTCCGCTGAGCGGGCGCTGGAGCAATTGCTGGTTGCTTTGCGGGAGGAAGTTCATGCAACAACCGGTTGAAGTGTTGGGCGATAGCAGCGCGCCGCGCGCTTTTTTCTGGCGCGGACAGTTGCATTCAGTCATAGAATGGGGGCGGCACTGGACGGATTGCGACGGGACGCATTGGTTGGTACGTACGACCCATGGGCATCTTTACGAGTTAATTTGGGGGGCGGCGGAGGCAAGCTGGTGCCTGCGCACGCCTGGACGCCCTATGCGCCTGGCGGGCTGAGGAAATGGTGATGACAGAACAAAAGCGGATTCTCATTCTAACGGCAGATGCCGGGTTTGGGCATCGCAGCGCTGCCAATGCAGTGGCAGATGCGTTGCGTTCGCGCTATGGCGAGCATTGTGCGGTCAAGATTCTTAACCCGTTGGACGATCGGCGTACCCCGCTCTTGCTGCGAGAGAGCGGAACCGATTATGACCGAATTCTGCGTGAAGCGCCGGAACTGTACCGGCTGGGCTATGAGACAAGCGCACTGCCGGTGACAAGCGCAATTGTTGAAAGTGCATTGGTTGTGCTGCTGTTCGATGTGCTGCAAGATGTGCTGCGCACGGAACGTCCGGATGCAATTCTCACAACGTACCCCATTTATCAGGCGGTGTTAACCGCAATTTTTTCCGTGCGGCGATACTATGTGCCGTTGCTGACGGTGGTGACGGACCTGGTATCGGTGCATCGGTTGTGGTTTCACGACAAGGTGGATGCATGCCTTGTGCCAACTGAGGCGGTGCGGCAGCTTGCACTGCGCGCGGGTGTGCCGGAGGGACGCATTCACATTACCGGCATTCCGGTTTCTCCGGCCATTGCTGCCGAAACCCGCTCGCGCAGTGAATTGCGCAAGATGTTGGGCTGGGAGACAAATCGTTTGACATTTTTGGCCGTTGGCAGCAAACGGGTGGGAAATTTGCCATTGGTGTTGGATGTGTTGAACCATGCTGGTTATTCGCTTCAACTGGTAATTTCAGCCGGGCGAGATGCCGATTTGTATCGCAAACTGTGCGAAACGGAATGGCATGTGCCGGTGCATCTTTATGAATATGTTGCCAACATGCCGGAAATGATGCGCGCTGCGGATGTGTTGATCTGCAAGGCAGGCGGCTTGATTGTAACCGAAGGGCTTGCTGCCGGGTTACCGCTGATTCTGGTGGATGTGTTGCCAGGGCAGGAAGAGGGCAATGCCCGCTATGTGGTGGATCATGGGGCAGGCTTGTTGGTGGAAACCCCGATGCAGATGCTTGAGACGTTGCGACATTGGACGCTGGACCGACGGCATGAATTGCGAGGGGTTGCAATGCGAGCGCAGCATTTGGGGCGGCCGCGCGCCGCCGAGCGCACTGCACAATTGCTATGGGCAGCAGCGCAACGCGGCCCATTGGATAAGACAGGGAAACACATCATTGGGCGGCGCAGCCTGGCACAGGTGTTGGATCCCAATCATGCCCGCTGGCAAGACCCTCTGGGGCTGCGCAGTGATGAACAATCGGCGGCTGTTGCCGGTAAAGATAAAAAAGGATATAATCCACCTTGATGGTAGGAAATTTGGTGATTCGACAAAAGGAGCCAACATGCAGGCAAAGTTTTTGGTCGGTCTTTTACTCATTCTCGCGGCAGTGGTTCTGTTGGTGATTGGAGCAACACAAAAGGGCGCTGCCTATATGATGACGGTGGAAGAATTGCTGGCTCGGCAGGATGAGATTGGCGATCGCTCGGTGCGGCTTTCGGGAGCAGTGTTGGGTGAAACGATTGTTGAAGACCCGCAAACATTGTTGATTCAGTTCACTGTTGTTCACATTCCCAGCGACCCGGATGAGATTGAGCGTCAGGGTGGAATGGCGCAGGTGTTGCATGATGCTGTCTATGATTCGAGCCTGCCGCGCCTGCGGGTGGAATATCAGGGTGTGCGCCCCGATTTGCTCAAGAATGAGGCGGAGGCGATTATGACCGGGCGGATGGATGAAAATGGTGTGTTTCAGGCGGAAGAATTGTTGCTGAAATGCCCTACCCGCTACGAAGAGGCTGCGCCGCAGCCCACCCAACCCTGAGGAGGCCTGAATGTTGCCTGAAATTGGTTATGGCGCATTGGTCGTTGCGTTTTTGGTGGCCGGATATGGTGTTCTGGCTGGTCTGATTGCTGCCTGGCGCAACCATTCCACCTGGCTGCGCAGTGCATTGGCTGCCATGCGTTTGACCTGGCCGTTGATCAGTGTGTCGCTGGGGTGTTTGCTGCTGCTGCTTTTAAGGGGAGATTTTCAGGTTGCTTATGTATACAATACAACCAACCTGAGCATGCCCGTCTACCTGAAGATTACGGCTTTGTGGGGCGGGCAGGCGGGTTCCCTTCTGTTTTGGGGCTGGTTGATGTCTGCGTTTGCTTCGCTGGCTGCGTTTCGCAACTGGGAACGCGACCGTGAATTGTTGCCCTGGGTGATTGTTGTGACACTGACAACGCTGGCTTTTTTCATTGGCATGGTGTTGTTCTCGGCAGATTCGAATCCATTCGTGCGTTTTTGGCAGAATCGCGCCGGGCAGCCTTTGCAGCCGGCCATGTTTCATACTGCGGATGTGCTGCCACTGTTGCCTTTGGATGGGCGCGGTTTGAGCCCCTTGCTGCGCCATCCGGGGATGATTTTTCATCCGCCCGTGCTGTATTTGGGGTTTGTGGCATTTGTCGTGCCATATGCATTTGCCATGGCGGCATTGATTACCGGGCGCAGCGATGTGCGTTGGATTCGCATCACGCGCCGTTGGACCCTGGCTGCCTGGCTCTTCCTCTCGCTGGGTTTGGTGTTGGGCATGCGCTGGGCTTATGATGTGCTGGGCTGGGGGGGGTATTGGGGGTGGGACCCGGTTGAGGTGGCAGCGCTCAACCCCTGGTTGAGCGGGACGGCATTTTTACATTCGGTGATGATTCAGGAGAAACGCGGTCTGTTCAAGCGCTGGAACGTGTTCCTGATTGCGTTGACGTATGGTCTGGTTATTTATGGCACGTTCCTTACCCGCTCGGGGGTGTTTTCCTCTGTTCATGCTTTTGCACAGAGTGACCTTGGGCCGGCTTTTTTTGTCTTCATTGGCCTGATGGCTGCCTTTTCCTTAGGTCTGATCTTCTACCGTTGGGGTGCGTTGCACTCGGAGGGGCAATTGAAAGCCCTGCTTTCACGCGAGACGGTCTTTTTGTTGAATAACCTGGTTTTTATGTCCATTCTGGCAATTTGCTTTTGGGGCATTAATTACCCGCTTCTCTCGGAACTGGTGACGGGGCAAAAAGTGACAATGGGGCCGCAGTTTTATGAGCGTGCCATTGGCCCTTTGCTGGTTGCTTTGCTGTTGCTGATGGGCGTTGCTCCACTGACGGCCTGGGGGCGCTCCACCTGGAAGACGTTAGGGCGCGGGGCGGTCTTTCCGGCGTTGGTGTCTGTGCTGGTGCTGGTGGCGCTGTTTGTTGGCGGGGTTCGGCAGCCCGGGGCGCTGATTGGGTTTGGGGCGGTGGCGCTGGTGGGATTGGTGACGGTGTATGAATATGCGCGGGCGGTTTGGTTGCGGCATATGTTCCAGGGTGAAAGTTTGCCGCTCGCTTTGTGGCAGCTGGCGCGACGCAATCGGCGCCGCTATGGCGGTTACATCATTCACCTGGGTGTGGTATTGATGGCGCTGGGCATCCTTGGCATTGAGTCCTTCCAGTCCGACACACAGGGTCTGCTACGTCCTGGCGAGAGCCTGGAAGTGTCTGGTTATCGGCTGACGTATCGCTCACTGGCGCAGTTTGACACGCCGGATGGGCGAAATGTGACGCGGGCTGTAATGTCTGTGGAAAAGGATGGCCGTTTCTTGGGTGAGGTGTACCCGCGCCGCGATTATTACTATGAGGCGCAGGAGTCAATGACCATTCCTGGGCTGCGTAGCACGATGGAGGATGATGTATATGTCATTTTGGTTAACTGGCAGCCCATCACTGAGGACGGGGCAACCTTCAAGGTCTATCATAACCCTTTGGTGAACTGGTTGTGGGTTGGTTCGCTGGTCTTTTTGCTGGGTTCGGTGGTGGCAATTTGGCCGGAGCGTGAAGTAACGGGAGGTGCGGCGTGAAAAAATTTGGGTGGGTGAGTGTGCTGGTTGGGCTGGTTGTGCTGGTTGGGACGGTGCCGGTTTGGGCGCAGCAGCCAACCCCTTCGGATGATGAGGTGAATGAAGTGGCGCGCGATTTGTATTGCCCGGTGTGTGAGAACGTGCCGCTTGATGTTTGCCCGACGGAGGCCTGTAAGGACTGGCGGGAACAAATTCGCGAGAAGCTGGCGCTGGGCTGGAACAAGGAAGAAATTGAGGCTTATTTTGCCGAGCAGTATGGCAACCGGGTTTTGTCGCAGCCGCCGCGTCAGGGTTTCAATTGGCTGGCCTATTGGGTGCCAATAGGGCTGATTTTGCTGGGAGCAGGGGTTGTTATCCGGGTGTTGTGGCGGGCGCGCCGTGTCACTGCAAGCGTTGTCACGCCGACTGCGGTTGAGCGGGAGCGGCTGAATGAAATTGAGGCGGCGCTGCGCCAAAAAGGAGAATGAATCATGGAGCATCGTGAGGAGCGGCACACCGTTTCGCCCTGGATGGTAGGGATTGCCTTTTTGTTGCTGATCGTTTTTCTGGCCTTCCTCTGGCTGGGCTTGCAGCGTGCTCAATCTGGGCCGGTGCTGGTGGGCGACACCGCACCCGCTTTTCAGCTGACGACATTTGATGGGCAGGTCTTGAACAGTGAGGATTTGCAGGGCAAGGTAGTGGTGCTGAATTTTTGGGCTTCGTGGTGCAGCCCTTGCGCGGAGGAAGCAGCTTTTTTGGAGCAGGCCTGGCAGCAATATCAGCCGCGCGAGGAGGTGATGTTTGTTGGGGTAGCATATGTGGATTCGGAAACAGAGGCAAAGCGCTATCTGGCTCAACATCAGGTCACCTATCCCAATGGCCCCGATTTGCGCACGCTCATTTCACAGGCTTACCGCATTCATGGGGTGCCGGAGACCTACATTATTGGTCGAGATGGGCAGGTAACCTACATTAAAATAGGACCATTCTTCTCGGTGCAAGAGATTGTGCAGGCTGTTGATTCAGCTTTGCAATAGGAGGCGGGTATGGATTTGGGCGCATTGATGTTGGTTTTGATGCTTCTGGCGCTGGCCGGGGGCTATGTGGCATTGCCGTTTTTCAGTGAGCGGATGGTGGCGGGGCAGATTCTGCGCAGTGAAAGGGAGCAGCGACGTTCGCGGCTTCTGGCTGAGCGGGAACGCATTTTGGTTGCGTTGCAAGAAATAGAGATGGATGAAAAACTGGGTAAATTGCCGTCCGATGAATATCAACAGCAACGGATGGAATGGCTGCTGAAAGGTGAGGTAGTTTTGAAAGACTTGCAGGCGCTGGAGGCAGTGGAAGTGTCCCGTGTGGCAGCACAGTTCACACCGGTGGTGCGCCATTCGGGCGATTTGGATGAGTTGGAGCAATTGATTGCCGCAAGACGGCAGACTCGTAATGAGAAATCGGGCGGATTTTGTCCGCAGTGTGGAAAACCTGTTCAAAAGTCTGACCGCTTTTGTGCGGGTTGTGGTACTTCGTTAAAGAATGTTTCGTGAGCGATGATGAAACAAACCTTGGGTTGGGGATGGTTGATTTTGGCAGGGTTGCTGATTGGCGGGTTATCTGGCTGTTCATTAGCGGCAGATGTGACCCCGCCGCCGGATTATGGCAGTCAAAGAGCGCAGCAGCAAACGGCACAAGCGCCAGCTTTTCCACTGACGGTGCCGGATAGTCAACTGGGGCAACAAATTTATCAGACGTATTGCCTGGGCTGCCATGGTGAGCAGGGGTTGGGGGATGGGCCACGCGCAGCGTCATTGGGCATGCCGCCGCTTTCACTGCAAGATGCAGCCGTCAATGAGGCGGCAAGTCCTCAGCAATGGTATCAAGTTATTCGAGATGGACGCAACCCAATGCCAGGATTTGGAGAGGTGCTTTCCAATACCGACTCTTGGGATGTGGTTGCCTACCTCTATCGGTTGGGATTTGGCGAGGAAAACTTGCAGCGCGGGCGGGAGGTGTATAGGCAGCGCTGTGAAAATTGCCATGGGCTGTTGGGAGCAGGGGATGGGCCTGGCGCGGCGCATTTGCCAAGCCGACTGCCGGATTGGCGCGAGGTGCAGGTTTTGGGGCAGGCCTCCGTTGAGGATTTGGTACAAATGGCAAAGGCAGTCAATATGCCGGATGGTTCGCCTCATGCTGCGGGTGTGCTGCCAGATGATTTGCGAGTGGCAGCAGTGTATATCCGTTGGATGACATTCGATCGCCAGGTTTCGCAGGCAGTGCAGCCAACGGTTGTGGCAGGTAGCAGCACGGCCACCCCCATGCCGCAAGGGGCAGCGATTGGCGGAACGGTGATGAATTTGACGACCGGGCAGCCGCAGCGTAATTTGCCGCTTGTTTTGCTGGGCTATGAGACACGCTCCACACAGCCGGTTTATTCCAGTGAGTCGGTTACAGATGACGAAGGAAATTACCGATTTGAGAATTTGCCGGTCAATGATGGACGCATGTATATTGTCCAGACCTCATTTCAGGGCGTTGGTTATCTTTCCTCGCCGGTTGAGATGCGCGAATTGTTGAATGATGGTCTTGTAAACCGCCCGATTGAGACATACGATTCCAGTGAGGATATGAATCATTTGCAGGTGAGTCGGTTGCACATTTTTCTTGATTTTGCAGCGGAAGATTCTCTGCAAGTGGTAGAAATGTTTTCGATCAACAATCCGCAAAGCGTGACGGTGCGTTCAGGGGTGGATGGACACCCGGTGTTGCAATTTGTTTTACCAGAAGGGGCCAGCGATTTGCGCTTCGATGAGAATACCTCTTCGAATCGTTATATGATGATGCCAAATGGGTTTGGTGTGTTGGAACCGATTTTGCCCGGGCCGGGGTATCAGGTTTTGTTTGCATATGAATTGCCTTACGAAGATGATCTGGTTTTGAATCTTTCGATGCCGCTGCCAGTGGTTTCGGCATTGGTGATTGTGCCGGAGGGTATGCTGTCGGTGGATGGCCCCCTGACGAGTATGGGAAAGCAGACAATTGAAGGGCAGTCGTTCAATATTTATCTGGCAGAAAACCTGAAGCAACAATCTATGCTCGAGTTGCAAGTGAGCGGAAAAACACGCCGCAGTGTGCAATTGAATATGGGTTCGACCCTTGGCTTTGGATTGGGGCTGTTGGGTCTGTCATTGGCTGGTGTGATCTTGACTGCCAGTTATTTGCAGTGGCGCAAAAAACAACAGGTGCAAAAACATGGCGATTCACAGCCGATGCATGATGCCAGTCAGGAAGAACTGTTGGACGCAATCATTGCACTGGATGATGCCTATCGAGATGGATTGATTGGCGAGGGGGCTTATGTGCAGCGCCGGGAGGAGTTGAAAGAGCAATTGCGGGGAATGAGAAAGCCATGATTGAGGCCCGTCGGCTGGTGCGGCGCTTTGGTCTGCGGACTGTGTTGAATGGGGTAGATTTGCAGGTGCAGTCGGGCGAGTTTGTGGCTTTGTTGGGCCCCAATGGGGCCGGAAAGACAACCCTGCTGCGCATTTTGGCTGCGTTGGTTCGGCCAACAGCAGGGCGGGTGTTGTTGGCTGGCTATGAATTGCCGCGTCAGGCAGTGCTGGCGCGGCAGAGTTTGGGCTTTGTTTCGCATTTGCCTTTGCTATATGGCGATTTGAGCGCTGAGCAAAACCTGTGGTTTTACGCTCGTTTGTATGGCCTGGACGATGTGCAGCAGCGGGCGATGGAGATTTTGCAATTGGTGGGACTGGAACGGCGGCGTGCCGATCCGCTGCGCACGTTTTCGCGCGGGATGCAGCAGCGTTTGGCGGTTGGCCGTGCCATTTTGCACGATCCGCAGGTTTTGCTGTTGGATGAGCCGCATACCGGGTTGGACCAGGAGGCCTGCACAATGTTGGATGAAGTGCTGAGGCGGGTTGCGGCGCGCGGAAGAACGGTGTTGATGACATCGCACGATTTGGTGCGTGTGCAAGCATTGGCGAACCGCTTTGATGTATTGAGCCGGGGGCGCATTTGCGCTTCGGCGCGGCCTGCCGACCTGGGAACGGATGGATTGCTTGGGTTTTACCGGCAGGCGCTGGCGGGGGCAGGATGAGCGGGCGTTGGCGTTTTGGGCGTGCGGTTGCGGCATTGGTCTGGAAGGACTTGCTGGCTGAATTGCGCAGTCGCGAGGTGCTTTCGGCGATGTTTGTCTTTGCATTGACGGTTGTGCTGGTGTTTAATTTTGCGCTCGAGCTCAGCCCTCGCTTGCGGGCTGAGCTTTCGACCGGGGTTTTGTGGGTTAGCCTGGCGTTCGCTGGCACACTTGGCCTGAATCGTTCGTTGGCACAAGAAAAGGAAAGTGGTTGTTGGGATGGTTTGCTGCTTGCGCCTATGGACCGGCTGGCAATTTTCTGTGGCAAAGTGCTGGCAAACTGGCTATTCCTGCTGTTGGTGCTGCTGGTTGTGCTGCCGGTTTTGAGCATTCTCTATGACCCGCGTTTGTTGCGACCCGGGGTTTGGGGAGTGGTGTTGCTTGGCACACTGGGCTACACAATGGTGGGCACAATGCTGGCAAGCATGGCGGTACAGACCCGCACTCGCGATGTATTGCTACCCATCCTGCTTTTTCCGGTGTTGATTCCGGTGCTTGTGGCTGGCGTTAAGGCGAGCAGTGCGCTGTTGCTTGGTCTGCCAAGGAGTGAATTGATGCCCTGGCTGATTGTATTGGCGGTGTATGATCTGGTCTTTTTGGCGTTAACATTGTTCCTTTTTGATGCTATCATAGAGGAGTGAGGATGAGCAAACCGCTTGGATTGAAGATTCTGGATGGACTGACACTGCTGTTTTTGGGAACTGCGGCGGGGTTGGTGTTTTTCTATGCGCCATTGGAGGCGCAAATGGGTGCTGTGCAGAAGGTGTTTTATTTTCATGTTGCCGCCGGGTGGACGGGGATGCTGGGATTTTTGGTTGCGGCGGTGAGCAGCGCACTTTATTTGTCGCGCCGCGACCCACGTTGGGATTGCTTTAGCGTGGCTGGCGTGGAAATTGGTCTGGTATTCATGCTGATCAACATCGTTTCCGGTTCCATTTGGGCCTATCCAACCTGGAATACCTGGTGGACATGGGATGTGCGTTTGACGACGGCAACCATCATGGAACTGATTTATCTGGCCTATGGCATTTTGCGGCAGGGTGTGGAGGACGCAGATCGGCGGCGAGGATTTGCGGCTGTTTATGCACTGTTGGGGTTTGTCAGTGTTCCGATTACATTTTTTTCGATCCGCTTGTTTAATTCAATTCATCCGGTTGTCATTCGTGGTGGGGATATGCCGGTAATCTCTTTCACGCCGGCGATGCAGGTGGTCTTTTTTGCCAGTTTGCTGGCTTTTTCGTTCGTTTTTGCTGACCTGTTCTGGCGCCGTTTGCGTTTGGCGCAGCTTGCAGAACGGGTGGAGGCGCTGAAGATGCGTATGGAGGAATGACCTGTTTGAAAGGAGGAACAATGTCAGTGCCGGATACACAGCTTTTTATGAATTTGGGCTATGGCTTCATTTTGGGGGTGATGGGGTTATATGTGCTGCGCTTGTGGTGGGTCGCCCGGCGGTTGCATCAGCAGGAGCTTGAACTACGGCAGTTATTGGAAGAAAAAGACCTGTCGGTTTGATCAGGGAACTATTGGATGGGCTTGAGCGTCTTTGCAGGGAGAGGAGTTGTTCTATGAAACACAGATTCTTTGTTTTTTTGAGCGTGGTTTTGCTCTTTTCGTTGGGGGCGTGCAGCAGCCTGTTGCCAGGGCCGCAGGTGGATACGGTTTCGACGCAGGTGCAGCAGACCGTTGTGGCGATGCTGACACAATCGGCATTTGAGACATTGATTGCACCAACGCAGCCGGGAAATTTGCCAACAGAGGCCAACACTGCTCTACCGGGGCAGCCAACCGAGACGCCCTGGGTGGTGACGGCCACATCTTTGCCGCCAACAGCAACGCCTTTGCCACCAACGGCAACGCTGCCTCCCCCGACGCCACAGGCAACCTTTACCTGGACGCCGACCTTCACCGCGATGCCAACTGCAACACCGCAGCCGACACAGGTGCCTTGTAACTGGTTGCAATTTGTTTCCGATGTCACCATTCCAGATGGCACAACGATCCAACCAGGTACATCCTTTGTCAAGACCTGGCGCATTCGCAATGCGGGTTCTTGCCCCTGGACAAGCGGCTATGCATTGGTATTTGCCAGCGGTGATGCGATGGGCGGCCCGGCTTCGGTGACTTTGACAACCACAGTCAACCCTGGTAGCACGGTGGACCTTTCGGTGACGCTGATTGGCCCTTCGCAATCGGGCGACTACACGGGGAATTGGAAGATGCGCACGGCTTCGGGTGCCATTTTTGGTGGTGGCGCAACTGCCGACAAGCCGTTTTGGGTCAAAATCAAAGTGCCAGCAGCAGCAACGCCCAGCCCGAATCAACCATTTGTGCTGATTGATAATTACTGTGCGGCGGAATGGCGCACCAACATTGGCGTCATCACCTGTCCGCAGCAGGAAGGCGCAAGCGGATCGGTGGTTCGGGTAAACAACCCCAAGCTGGAAGGCGGCTATGAGGATAATGAACCGGCGATTGTTGTCATGCCAGCCAGCGGGGATGGTGGTATGATCCAGGGCAAGTTCCCGCCCTTCATTGTCAAGACGGGCGACCGTTTCCGTGTGGTGGCGGGTTGCATGGATAAAAGCTCGGCCTGCAATGCACTGGTGCAAATCAATTACAGCATTGGTGGTGGAGCAGTGCAAAACCTGGCGACCTGGACAGAAACATCGGACGGTAATTTCTACCGGGCTGATATTGACCTGAGTTCATTCAATGGTCAATCGGTACAGTTCTACCTGGTAGTTTATAACAATAGCAATTCGACCGATGACCGTATTTTCTGGCTGTATCCGCATGTCTACCGGCCCTAGTTTCGTGTGAGATGAGAGGCGGTGTTTTGCTCAGGCAAAACACCGCCTTTTCTTCGCTTGACAGGGCTTTTATTCGGTTGTATAGTCGAATCAAAATCCGTTCTTTGATTTTTTGGAGGAGGTATTTCGATGTCAAGGCACACAGTTTCGATGGCCTGGCGGTTGCTATTTGCAGCTGCATTGGTGCTGGCCTTGGGCGCAGCACTGCCGCTTCCGGTTCAGGCTGGAGGGCCAACAACGGCAATCCCAACTTTCAGCATTCTCACTGTGGTTCCCAATCAAACAGTAACGATTCAGACGGCTAATTTTCCTCCGAATCAGACGTTCACGGTGCGGATGGGGGACTATGGGACATATGGCATTGGCGGATATGTGGTTGGCAGTTTGAGCAGCGGGACGGGTGGCACGTTGCAGGCAACCTTTAGCATTCCCTCACAGCTAAAGGACAAGGCAATGATTGCGATTCGAGCAGATGGTAATTTGGGCTACTATGCGTTCAACTGGTTCTATAATAACAATGTTGCTATGCCGTCTCAGCCTGGTTATTCGGGGTATCCGACGTTCAATATTCTGAGCGTGGTGCGGGATGAAAAAGTGACCATCAAGACCTATAACTTGCCGCCCAATCAAACCTTTACGGTGCGGATGGGTGCGTATGGCAGCTATGCCAAAGGTGGGCCGGTGATTGGCACTTTCGATTCCGGAAGTGGCGGCACTCAGGAACAGACCTACACCATTCCGGACGGGGTGAAAGGGGGGTATCAGATTGCCATCCGTATGGATAGCAATTTGGGATATTATGCATTCAACTGGTTCTATAATCAGACAACGGATGGTTCGATGCCCATCACGCCGCCGACTGGCTATCTGGGGTACCCGACCTTTAGCGTTTTGGCGGTGGTGCGCGATGCAACGGTGACAATTCAGACGAAAAATCTGCCGCCGAATCAGACATTTACGGTGCGCATGGCGGGCTATGGAACCTATGGGCTGGGTGGTCCGGTAGTGGCAACGTTTGAATCGGGGGCAGGCGGCGCTCAGCAACAAACGTACACCATTCCTGATGGCTTCAAAGGCAGCGACCGAATTGCCATTCGAATGGATAGCAATTTGGGCTATTATGCGTATAATTGGTTCTACAATCAAACAACGCCATAAAAAGGATCACTTTGTGAAAAATCGAACAATTGCGACATTGGTTCTGTTGGGCTTGCTGCTGAATGGTTGTGCGGCTTTTTTGAGTCAGACCCAAACGCCAACCGAGGTGAGTGGGCCGCCTGTGCCGCTACCTGATCAGACGCCGCCGAATATCGAGGCCATTGTCCCGGTCTATCCAACCGCAACCTTCGAGGCCCAATCCATGGCGGTTGAGTCGCCTGTGGTTGTTGCGCCGCCGGCTCAGACGGAAACGCTTGCACAGCCGATGGTTGTTCCTGCGGCCTATCCGCAGACGGCGGAAGAAGTGGTGGATGCTTTTCTGGTTGCCTATGCGGAGGGTGAGCATCGGCAGATGCAAACTTACCTCAGTCAGCAGCAATTGACGAATTTGCCGGCCAGCGGTGCGCCGGGCATGGCGCAATTGAATGGAGAACTGGATGGGTTTTTGATTCAGTCGGGCTCGGTCTCGCTCAACCCACCCAATGCGGTGGTGGTGGTGATGCTGAACTTGAATGGCGGGCAGACGATTCGGGTCTTCCAATTGGTGCAGGAGAATGGCGTGTGGAAGATTGAGTCGGTGGATATTGCTCGCGGCTAGTGTTGCAAAATTGAATCGGTCAGGCGCGCGGCGCGGGCAACAGCGGACACATCGTGGACGCGCAGGATGTCGGCGCCGCGTTCGATTCCCAGTACGCAGGCAGCCAGGGTGCCTTCCACGCGTTCGGCGGGCGGCAGGTTGAGCGTGTAGCCAATGAACGATTTGCGTGAGGGGCCGAGCAGCAACGGGTAGCCCAGGGAGCGGATTTCATCGAGCCGACGCAGCAATTCCAGGTTTTGGGCAACGGTTTTGCCGAAACCGATTCCGGGGTCGAGGATGATGTGTGCATCGGGAATGCCGGCCTGATGCGCCAGTGCAACGCTTTTCAGCAGTTCGGCGCGCACATCATCGAGCAGGCTGGTATATTCAACACCTACATAGCGCCCGCCCAGACGGTTTTGTAACTCGGCGGTAGCAGGTTGACTGCGATTGTGCATCAGCACAACCGGCACGCCGGCGCGGGCAATCACCTCAGCCAGGGTGGGGTCGGCGCGCAGCCCCCACACATCGTTGACCCAGTGAACGCCCGCGCGCAGGGCGGCCTGCGCGACGCTGGCCTTACAGGTATCAATGGAGAGCAACACATCAGGACCGGCGCGGTGCAGGGCTTCGAGGATGGGCAGGACGCGTTGCTGTTCTTCCTCGGCACTGATTTGTTGCGCACCGGGGCGGGTGCTTTCGCCGCCAATATCCAGAATATCGGCGCCAGCGGCAGCAAATTGCCAGGCCTGGTCGAGCGTGGCGGCAATCACATCTTGCTTGTCAAGCAAGCCATCCCCTGAGAAGCTGTCGGGGGTGATGTTGAGAATGCCCATGATGAAAGTGCGGCAGCCCCAGGGCAGGGGGGGGGTGGGAAGTTCGCTGGCGTGTACGCTGCTGCAATCCAGTCCCTGGCATAATTCTTGCACTGTTTGTTCCAGACGTGGGTGAATCAGGGCCGGGGCCAGGTCAGCAAGCGGGACGAGGACAAAAGCGCGTTCGTGCAGGCGTGGGTGTGGCAGGCAGAGTTCGGGGGTATCGAGGATCTGATCGGCGTAGAAAAGAATATCTATATCAATACAACGCGGGCCATAGCGAACAGAGGGTTGCCGTCCAAGCTGGGTTTCAAGCTGTTTGACAAAACGCAGCAAGGCCTGTGGCTCCATTTCGGTGCGTGCGCGCAACACCTGATTATAGAAGGGCGGCTGATCGGTATAGCCCCAGGGTTCGGTTTCGTAGATGGGTGAGATTCGCTCAATCAGCACTTGTGGTGATAGGGCGCGGCAGGCTGCTTGTAGGTTGGCTGCCCGATTGCCCAGATTGCTGCCAAGAGCAAGATAGATGCGTTGCCAGCTCATAGAACCTCCAGATAGGTGAACAGGGCGGGGTGGAAGGAGAGGGAACCGGATTTCTGGTCTGCAATCGCCTGATGCAGGGGCAGCAGCAGGCCGGATCTGGATAAACTTTCGGTGGGTGTTTCGGTTTCGGTGTGCAGGCGTGCCTGGGGCAGCAGGTTGCGCCGCCCTGCTGCGCTTGGGCTGCCGAGCAGGGCAGCTGTACAGGGCTGATGGGGGTCAAGTTGTTCGATAATTAGCAGCAATTCGGGGTCATTGCGTTGCACACTGCTGATTAGCAGGTTGAGTAGCCGTTGGGCGGCTGGTTGTTGCACGGGCCATGCGTAACAGGCAGCGGGTGTTGGCAGCTCTTCGGGGAGGGAGATATTGCCAATTTGATGGCGTTCGAGAATCCATTGTGGTTGAATACCGGCGCGGTGCATAGCCTGGCTAAGGGCATCAGACAGTTCGGCGGTTGGAGCGGATGTGCTGAGGAGCCAATAGGTTTCGCTCATTTCAGGCTCCGCGCAGGGCATTGAGTAAGTCGGCCAGCAGGCCATAGGCGGTTGTTTCGGGCCCGGGGTTAGATTCAAGGATGCCAAGCCCCGGCAGCACATCGCTTTGGAACTGGACGAAGGAACTGGTGCCTTGCACGCTGTAGAGTGGGGAGTCTGGGCCGATTTGCTCGGGTGCGACGCGGGCGTAGAGCAATTGCCCACCCTTTCGGCGGGCGGAACAAACAAGTTTCCAGCGTTGACCGGTCTGGCGGGCAGCGCTCAGCTGATCGGGGGTCAGGTCACGGATGCCCTGGCGCTCGACCTGCTGCGGGGTGAGGGGGATGCCAAAGAGGACGGTGGAGAGTGCGGCGACCTTGATGGCAGCATCCCAGCCATCTACATCGGCGCTGGGGTCAGTTTCGGTGATGCCGATGGACTGCGCATAGGCAATGGCTTCGGCGTAGGTTTTGCCGTTTTCCATCTGTTCAAGCAGCAAATTGGTGCAAGAGTTAAGGATGCCATGAAAGCCGAACAGTTCAGCGGCGGGCAGGGGGCCGCGAAAGAGGGAGAAGATCGGGGCGCCATCCATGACGGCTGATTCGAACAAGAAGCGCCGCCCGCGTGCTTCAGCCATGGCACTGAGCTGTGCGTGGCCAAAGACGACCGGGCCTTTGTTGGCGGTAATGGCGTGCATACCTTTTTCAAGCCCGGTTTTCAGGTAGGTGATGGCGGGCTGCCCATTGCTGCGGTTGACGGGCGTGTTTTCGAGCAGCACTTGTGCTGGGCAGGCATAGATGAATTCTTCCTCATTGGGTGGTGTGGAGACGCTAGAAAGAATGTGTAGCGGCAGGCCATCTTCAGATATTTCAATCGCACGGCTCAGGTTGATGCCGCCCGGGTCTATGGCACGTCCATGTCGGGCAGTGAGGATGCCGGTGACGGAAAAATGCAGCCCGAACATTTCTTCCAGACTTTTTTGTTTTCGCAGCAGCAACCGGGCAAAGGCTCGCCCAACATTGCCAAAACCAATCAGACAGAGGGTGACAGTACGCATGGGAAACTCCTTCAATCAAATCGGCGGCCAGGGATAGGACCGTTCGTGAGGATTGGGCAGGGGAAAGGTCTGCGTTTTGAGCAGGCCGTGGGCGCGGCGCAACAGGGCCCGAATTTCGCCCGGACGTAGCAGTGGGGAGAGTGTGCTGCGCAGGTTGGCTTCTTCATCGAGCAGGCGCTGCACATCCTTCAGCAATTCGATCGGGATGGGCTGTCCGGCAAAATCCCAGATGACAGTGCGTAGTTTCGGTTCGGTGTGAAAGCAAATGCCATGATCAATTGCCCATAATTGATCGTTCTCGTCCAGCAGCAGATGGCCGCCCTTGCGGTCGGCATTGTTGAGCAGCAGGTCAAAGAGGGCAATGGGGCGCAGGCGTTGGCGATGTT
Source organism: uncultured Anaerolinea sp. (assembly GCA_964453115.1). Taxonomy (GTDB): domain Bacteria; phylum Chloroflexota; class Anaerolineae; order Anaerolineales; family Anaerolineaceae; genus JAIWNK01. Next base: position 48,254 of record CAYVRT010000010.1, read on the forward strand.
CAGCATCCAGGGTGAAGTAATGCTGCTGTGGGTTGTGAACGATGAAGCGCTGTAATGCGCCGGGGCCATGCGGCAGCTTGCGCCGGCGGTAGACTGTTTCGGGGACAAGCTGCCAGCCAAGACACTCGCTCACCAGGTAGGCAGCGACTTCACGGCGGGTGAGGGTGCGGGCGGGAAAATCCCACAGCGGACGTTCACCGCGTGTTGGCTTATAAACAGCCAGAAAGGGTGTCGCGCTTTGCATTTCCACCAGAAAGGTGTGGTTGGAACTGTTGACGAATTGCCCACGCAGTTGTACGGGAGCTTCTTGCAGGATGGGCAGCGCTTCAGCGGGCATGGTCTTTGGGGCGTCTAATGCTTGTGGCCGTTTTTCTTGGGACAAAAATGTCCGGTGGGGGCGATGGGTTCGCCGCATTGCGGGCAAATGGCGCGTCCCCGGCTGGCGAGTTCGACACTCCAGCGAGCCAGTGCCAGCATTTGGGCGCGCGTGGCCCAGAAACGCACAATGCTTCGGTCTTCTGGGTTTTCTGTGCCGATTGGCACTTCGCGGGCAATCAGGCACATCTGGTCGCGCAGTTCATCGTAGGCCAGGCCCATTTCTCCAACCCGGAAGAGCGGGTCGAAGGGCGGTAGGAGGTGCATTTGCAGTTCGTCGTAGGTGGCTGTGGGGCTGGGCAGTTCCGGCTGCCGTTGGGTAATTTCGAGCAGGAATTCTTCAATCCCAATAGCCAGGGTTTGAATTTGGATTTTTTCAACCAGTAAGGTAATGACCTGGTCCTCTTTTCTGCCCTGGAGGTAGAAAACACGTTCGCCGGGTTGTCCTACGGCATCTACGCTGATCTGAGAAACGGGGTCTAGCTCAAGGTTGTAAGTGGGCATGGTTTCAACTTTCTTTGAATGAGGATTTGGACTGTTTTTCAATCGCATCGTCTTTCTGCATTATATCCCAAACAAGTTGATTGTGCCTTGCAAAAGCGAGTGGACTTTCTCTTGTGGATTGGTGTACAATTGAAAAGTTTTGGCAATTAATGAAAAGGAGATAGTGAAATGATGGGATGGGTTGAGCAAAAAACGGGGCTTTTAACGGAATTGGATGGGCATTTGGCAGTGCAGGCGGTTTTGGAGGGGCGAGCAGCGGGGCGTTGGTTTGCATGTGGGGATAGCCAACTGCTTTGGACGGGGCACCGGGTTTATCTTGGCAATCCGCAATCGGGGGCAATAGCTTTTGCCGATTGGCTGCGCCGGGTTGCGCTTCCACAGGCTGAGGGCGGGCTGATTTTTTACTGTCCGCAGCCGGGCTGGAAGGCGGCTTTGACCGAGGGCCTGGCTGGTCATCTGGTCTATGAGACGCGCCACGCGCAATATGCGCTGCGTCAACGGCGTTTTTGCGCTGCGGAACTGACGCAGCCGGGCTATGAACTGCGCATGGTGGATGCCGATTTGATGGCACAGACTGGTTTGTTGGGGATCGACGCGTTGGCAGAGGAACTGTGTTCGGAACGTAGCTCGGTGGCCGATTTTTTGGCACACAGCTTCGGCTTTGTGTTGTTGCATCAGAGTGCGATTGTGGGCTGGTGCCTGTCGGAGTACAATTGTTCGCTGGGGTGTGAGATTGGAATAGCGACGACTGAGCAGCATCAGCGGCGCGGCCTGGCAACCTGGATGACGACAGCCTTTTTGGAAGAGGCTGAGCAGCGCGGTGTTGCACAGGTTGGCTGGCATTGTTTTGCTCGCAACCTGCCTTCGGCGGCAACTGCATTGCGGGCGGGCTTTGAGAAGGTGCGGGAAGTGGATGTGACGGTAGTGGAGCTTTCGCCGCAGTAGAAAATCTATTTCTCGGGTGGATTGGTTCCCAAAAATTCGCTGGCGGTGGCCTGTCCGGGCTGCTCAATGCCTTCGCGCTTCAGTACCTTCCAGATGGTGAGGAAGAGAATTTTGATATCCAGCCATAGCGAACGATGATCCACGTACCAGACATCCAGGCGGAATTTTTCTTCCCAGGTGATGGCGTTACGGCCATGAATTTGGGCCCAGCCGGTGATGCCGGGCGGCACTTCGTGACGGCGCATTTGTTCGGGGGTGTAGCGTTTCAGATAGGTCACCAACAGCGGGCGCGGCCCAACCAGGCTCATTTCGCCGCGCAGTACGTTCCAAAGCTCGGGTAATTCATCCAGGCTGGTGGCACGCAAAACACGGCCCAGGCGCGTCAGGCGTTCTGCATCGGGCAGGGGGCTGCCATCTGTTGCTTGGGCATTACTCATTGTGCGGAATTTGAACAGGCGGAAAATGCGTCCCTGGTAGCCTGGGCGGGGTTGGATAAAAAAGATCGGTGACCCCAGGCCCACGCGCACCAACAGAGCAACAAGGGCCATGAGCGGCAGGCTGAAGGGGAGGGATAACACAACCAGCAACAGATCCAGGATGCGCTTGAGGCCTAGAGAGAAAGATTTGCTCATAGCCTGATTGTACCAAAAACTGACCGTGTGCGTTATAATCATTTGATAATTGATTCAATTTTTAGGAGGCCGACCATGCAACTGAAAATTACAATTGCCTATTGCACGGTTTGACACTATCTGCCCCGTGCTGCCAGTCTGGCAGGAGAATTGTTGAACAGACTTGAAGATCAGATTGAATCGTTAGCCCTCATCCCATCGGATGGTGGGCGGTTTGAAGTGACAGTCAATGATCGTTTACTATATTCGAAATTATCCACCATGCGTCATGCCGAGCCTGGCGAAGTGCTGCGCCTGGTGCAATCTTATCTCAAGGAAGGTTGATTATGACACAAAAGAAAGGCCGTGTATTCTCCGGTGCGCGCCCAACCGGGCGGCAGCATCTTGGTAATTATTTGGGGGCGATGAAAAATTATGTGGCTTTGCAGGCCGAATATGAGTGTATTTACTGCATTGTGGATTTGCACGCCCTGACGACGCTGGAGACGACCTTTGAATTGCGTCAGAACACCTATGAGATGGCGCTTGACTGGTTGGCGGTGGGGATTCGTCCTGAGGAGAGCATTGTGTTTGTTCAATCTCATGTTCCGCAGGTGACGGAACTGCACACCATTCTTTCCATGGTCACACCGCTTGGCAAGTTAACCGATTTGCCAACGTTTAAGGAAAAGGTGCGCAGTCAGCCGAACAATGTCAATTATGGCCTGGTTGGGTATCCGGTGCTGATGACAGCCGATATTGTTCTCTATAAGGCCGGGTTGGTGCCGGTGGGTGTGGATCAGGCGCCGCATATTGAATTTGCGCGTGAAACGGTGCGCTCGTTCAATCATCGCTATCAAACGACCGCTTTAATTGAGCCGGAGATGAAGGTGACCGAGGTGCCAAAGGTGTTGGGGATTGATGGGCAGCAAAAGATGGGCAAGAGCCTGGATAATCACATTGAGCTGGCAGCAACTGATCAGGAGACAACGCAGCGGGTGATGAGCATGGTCACCGATCCGCAGCGGATGCGGCGCAGCGACCCGGGGCGACCGGAGGTTTGCAACGTGTTCACGATGCACAAGGTGTTTTCTCTGGCCGAGGAGGTGAGCATGATTGACACCGAATGCCGCCGGGCGGGGATTGGCTGTGTGGATTGCAAGAAGCGTTTTGCTGCGAACTTGAATGCACACCTATCATCTTTTCGGGCGCGGCGCGCCGAGCTGGACCAGACGCCGGATGCGGTTTGGGATGTGTTGTATGATGGTGCCCGGCGCGCCCGACAACTTGCTGAAGCGACGATGGAAGAGGTGCGCGCGGCGATTGGTTTGGCGCCCATGCAGCGATGAGAGCTGTCATTCAGCGTGTAACGCAGGCAAGCGTCACTGTGGAGGGTGGCCTGGTGGGGCAGATTGGCGCTGGACTGCTGATCTTGTTGGGTGTTGGCCCTGGCGATGATGTGGCGCAGGCACAGCAACTGGCTTATAAAGTGGCGCATTTGCGAATTTTTAGCGATGAAAACGGAAAAATGAACCTGTCCGTGCGCGATATGGGCGGTGCGGTGCTGGTTGTCTCACAATTTACGCTCTATGCCGATACGCGCAAGGGCCATCGCCCGGCATTTACCGAGGCTGCCCCACCGGAGATTGCCCGTCCCCTGTGCGATTCTTTTGTTGCTGCATTACAGCAGCAGGGGCTGCCAACACAGACAGGCGAATTTGGTGCGCACATGCTGGTTGAGCTGATCAATGATGGTCCGGTTACAATTTGGATGGAAGTATGAACAAAACGTTGATGATCATTTTTAATGGGCCGCCGGCGAGCGGCAAAACGTTGCTCAGCCGTCGCCTGGCGCATGACCTTAACCTGCCATTGCTGAGCAAAGATGACTTGAAAGAAGCTCTGTTTGATGCCTTGCCCAACGTGCAGCCAGATTGGACACAGCAATTGGGTGCGGCATGTTTTGAGGCGCTCTTTCGGCTCTTGGAACGGCAGATTCAGGCTGGTGTGCCGGCCTTGATTGTGGAAACTGCGTTTTGGAATGAGTTGGCGACGGCGCGCTTCTTGGATTTGAAGGCACGCTATCGCATCGAATTCTTGCAATTTTATTGCACTGCCAAAACCGATATTCTCTATCAGCGCGAATTGGATCGCCGCGCTTCTGGTGAGCGCCATGCTTGCCATACAGGTAGCACGCTCCTGACGCTGGAGGAATTTCAGACGCTGGTTGAAGGGCCGCGCTATGCTCGCCTGGAATTGGATGGCAAATTGATGGAGATGGATACAAATGACCTGGCGCGCGTGGATTATATGCACTTGATGCGGGCTGCGGCATTTGCGGTTAACCGCTAGTTGTTTGGCGCTGTTTTTACCCAGTTGGAGGGACGCAGGGTGTTGCGTGCCCAGGCCTGTTGGTAGGTATCCCAGAGGGGGTTGGTTTGTTCGCTGCGCTGGAGCGGATTGCTGCCAAAGCGAAAATTGAAGCCGTGATCGCCTTCTGCCTGTGGCAGCCAGGCGGGGTACCATTGCCAGAGGGCGTAATTCCAGCCATATTGTTCAAACAGGGCAATTTCGTCACTGATATAGTGCGGGGCATTGGGTGCCCAGCGCACCAGACCAAATTCATTCACGGCCAGTGTCAGGTTGAGTTGTTGTTGAAAATTGCGTGCCTCTGCAAACGATTCTTCCAGCCAAGCGTGGTCGAATCTGTCTGGTTTTCCGTCATAGTCTACATCAAAGAAGCCGGGGTAGGTGTGGAGGGGATTGGGAATTTCCTGGTGTGTGTAGGGATGAGGGGCGTAGGCGTGCATTGTGTAGACGATGTGTGACGCATCGAGCGGTTTGAGGAGAGGCAGCCAGGCTGGGTCGCTGTAGCCATTACCGCCAATCAGGATTGGCGTTTCGGCATCCACACTGCGAATAGCCTGCACAATGTCAGGATACCATTGATTCCAGTCATAGTTTGTTCCTGCATAGGTGGCTTGAAACGTTTCCGGATCCCATACATTCAGGCTGGCATTGGAATTGGGTTCGCACATCAGGTCGTAGCCAATGACAACCGGTGACGCGTGATAGCGTTGGGCGGTGAACTGCCACATCTCAGCCCAGGCATGCTGTGCTGCTTCATCCTGCCAGATGGTTTCAACCAGATAGTTTTCTGGTAACCAGTCAGCCGGCCCCAAAATGGCAAACTCGCTGCGCCCTGGCCCGCTGCGGAAAGTGATTACGACAAATAAATCGGCCTCCGTTGCCATTGCAATCCAGCGGTCGAGGGTAGCAACTGCTTCCTCGTCTACAGAGTAGGGCGGTTCGACGCTGAACAAACCCATGATGGATAGATTGATGTAGTTGGCGCCCTGTTCAGACAGGCGGTTCAGGTCTTCCTGGGTGTAGGGTGGGCCAAATGGCCCCGGGCCAAGAAATTCGCCGCCATCCACTTCGGGATAGACGCGACGTTGGTAGATGTTGGCGCCGCGTAGCCATACACCACCTTGCCAGAGCCCAAATTCATCCTTGGGTAGCTGTTCTTGGGCCGTTGGAGTGGGGACGAATGGGATGGTGGGTTGGGCTGTGCAGCCGATCAACAGCAATGCTAGCAGAAAGCACAGGCCAAGTTTTTTCATGGTTTGATTATAGCACGCAGGGTGAGTCGTCTATTGTATAATAAGGCAATATTCCAGTTGAAACAGGTGAATTGTGACCGATTCTGCCCCTGCTCCAAGCGCTCGTCAAATCCGTCTTACCAGCTATTCAAATTGTGCTGGCTGAGCATCGAAGCTCAATGCGGAAACGCTGGCGCACGTGTTGCGCCCTCTTTCTACGATATTCAACCCGGCAGATTATCCCGATCTGTTGGTGGGTTTAGACGCGCCAGATGATGCCGCTGTGTGGAAATTGGATGCGGAGCGTGCCCTGATTGTGACAACCGATTTCTTCACACCGGTTGTGGATGATGCGTATGAGTATGGGGCGATTGCCGCAGTCAACAGCCTTTCAGATGTGTATGCGATGGGTGGGCAGCCAGTTTTGGCGTTGAATATTGCTGCCCTGCCGCCGCAATTGCCGGTTGAAGTGATGAGTGAAATTTTGCGTGGCGGGGCAGAGGTGGCTCGCCAGGCCGGGGTGGTCATTGCTGGTGGGCATACCGTGCAGGATAAGGAGCCAAAGTATGGGCTGGTGGTGATTGGGTTTGTTGATCCGCGGCGGATATTGACCAAAGCAGGCGTGCGCCCTGGGGATTGCCTTGTGTTGACCAAGCCGCTTGGCGGTGGGGTGACGACGACGGCGCTCAAACGTCAACAGGCGGAGGAGAACGATGTGTTGGAGGCGGTGCAATGGATGAAGCGGCTCAATCAGCAGGCAAGTGCATTGGCACGGCAATTTGAACTGCGCGCGGCAACCGACATTACCGGGTATAGCTTGCTGGGCCATGCCTGGGAAATGGCCGCTGCCAGTCAGCTGGGAATGCGCTTTTTCTACGAGGCAATCCCGTTCCTGAGCGGGGCGCGGCGCTATGCTGAAGCGTGGTGCTTTCCGGGGGGGGCGGCTGATAATCGGCTCTATTTTGAGGCGCATGTGCGGTTTGGCGATGCTCTGGATGAGGCGAGCCGAATGCTGCTTTTTGACCCGCAGACGAGCGGCGGCCTGCTTTTGGCGGTTCCACCGCAACGCCTGAACGAGTTTTTGGAGGAGGCGCAACGCGTCCAGCAACCGGTTTGGGTGGTAGGCGAAGCATTCACAGGAGATGGCATTGAAGTGGTCTGATCTCTCTTTTGCATGGCAAGTGTGTTTAGAAGAAGCCTGGGCTGCTTATTGTGTTGGTTCACTGCCAATTGGCGCGGCGTTGTTGGATGAGCAGGGGCGTTTGCTGTTGCGAGAGCGTAACCACATTGCTGATCCGGCTCCGTTTGGACGGGTGGGCAACAGTCAACTGGCTCATGCGGAGCTGAATGTTTTGTTGCAATTGAACCGTGCTGAAATTGTCCCGCATTCCTGTACGTTGTATTCCATTTTGGAACCCTGTCCATTGTGTATGGGTGCTTTTTACATGTCTGGTGTGCGCGCCCTGGTGTATGCGGCTCGCGATCCGTATGCTGGTAGCACCAATTTGCTGGGTAAGACGGAATATTTGTCGCGCAAGCCGATTCGGGTGCATGGGCCAGAGCCAGCCTTTGAGCCATTGGTGATTGCCTTTCAGGTGGCAGCTCATGCCCAACGCTTTGATTATCAGAAGTGGGCCGATTTCTATGCATACTGGGCAAGGATTTCATCATCTGCTGAGGCGCACGGGCGTTGGTTGCATGATAGCGGCGAATTGCGGGCCGCAGCTGATGCCGGGTTGGATATTATGCGGGTTTTTGACCTGTTGACCCCTCCGGAAGATGAAGGAGGGACAGCATGATCCCCATGCGAATGGTTGGCTCGCAGCGTTCCCCTGTTTATGGGCAGCGAGGGATGGTTGCTGCCTCGCAGCCGCTGGCGGTTGCAGCTGGGCTTGAGATGCTGCGGTTGGGAGGGTGTGCAGCTGATGCGGCGATTGCGGTTGCTGCTGCGCTGAATGTGACGGAGCCGACCTCGACCGGTTTGGGAGGGGATTGTTTTGCCTTGTATTATCGGGCGGATACGCAGCAGGTTAGCGCATTGAATGGCTCTGGGCGCGCACCTTCTGCGCTGACGTTTGAGCGCTTAGAGCAAGCTGGCCTGGTGGGAGATTGGCCGCCACAGCATCCGCTGACCATTACGGTGCCGGGAGCCTGTGCTGGATGGTGCGATTTGCATGAGCGCATGGGGCGGTTGCCGTTTGCGCAGGTGCTGGCACCTGCAATCCGGTTGGCCGAGGAAGGTTTTCCAGTTAGCCCGATTACGTCCTATTTTTGGCAGCGTTCGGCGCAGGGTGTGCTGCGGCAGGCCTGTAATGGCATTGAATTGACCCTGGAAGGGCGCGCACCACAGGCCGGCGAGATTTTTCGCAACCCGGGCCTGGCGCGTACGTTGCGCCGGATTGCGGAGGGCGGTCAACAGGTATTTTATCAGGGTGAGATTGCGGAGGCGATTGCATCGGTTGTTCAGGAGGCGGGGGGGTGTTTGACCGAGGCTGACCTGGCAGCGCATTCTTCAACCTGGGAGACACCTATCAGCCTGGCGTTTGGCGGGCGACGGGTGTGGGAATGTCCGCCGAATGGGCAGGGGCTGGCGGCATTGATTGCGCTCAATATCCTGTCGAATTTTGATCTGACGGGCCTTTCCCCGTTTTCGGTGCAGCGACTGCATTTGCAAATTGAGGCGCTGCGCCTGGCGTTTGCGGATGCATTTGCTTACATTGCTGACCCAGTGTTTGCCCCGGCGCCCTTGAGTGGTTTGCTGGATGCTGACTATGGCGCACGGCGTGCCCGGCTCATTGACCCGCATCGAGCGCGTGCTGTTGTTGAGCATGGCGCACCACTGGCGGTCAGTGACACGGTCTATTTCTGTGTTGTGGATGGCGAGGGAAATGCTTGTTCGTTCATCAATAGCAATTATATGGGCTTTGGGACGGGAATTGTGCCGCGGGGCTGGGGCTTTAGCTTGCAAAACCGAGGCCATAACTTTTCTCTGGACCCGGCCTCGCCGAATGGATTGCAGCCGGGTAAACGACCCTATCACACCATCATTCCGGCGTTGTTGACTGAACTGGATGGCAGCCTATGGGGGCCGTTTGGTGTAATGGGTGGTTTTATGCAGCCGCAGGGACATGTGCAGGTGGCAGTCAATTTATGTTTGGATGGCCTGGATCCGCAGACGGCATTGGAGCGCCCGCGCTTTTGCCTGGAGCCGCTGCGTTCCGACGCACCGGTTACCGTTGCATTGGAAGAGGGCATTCCGCTGCCGGTGATGGCAGAACTGGCTGAGATGGGGCATCGTGTTCGTCCGGTAAGCGGGATGGGGCGCAGCCTGTTTGGGCGCGGTCAGGTGATTCTGCGGCAGCCGAGTGGGGTGCTGTGTGGTGGCAGTGACCCGCGCGCCGACGGTTGTGCAATGACAGTGGGCTAAACAATGACAAGCGAGCATATTCAACACATCCTGGAAAGCCTGCCAACCAAACCCGGTTGTTATTTGATGAAGAATAGCAACGGGCAGATTATTTACGTTGGTAAGGCAGTTAATCTGCGTAACCGGGTGCGCTCTTACTTTCACGATAGTGCGGATCACGATAACAAAACCCGGCAGCTTGTGCGGCAAATTACGGATATTGAGTGGATTCTTGTTGCCTCGGAGCTAGAAGCGCTGATTCTGGAGATGAATTTAATCAAGAAATATCGCCCGCGCTTCAATGTCCGCTTGAAGGACGACAAACGTTACCCTTACATCAAGGTGCATTGGTCGGATCCGTTTCCGAAGGTGACGGTGACGCGGCAGATGCTGCAAGATGGGGCGCGCTATTTTGGCCCATATACCAGTGCCTGGGCGGTGCATCAAACCCTGGATGTGTTGCGGCGGATTTTCCCATACCTGACCTGTGACCGGGTGATTACAGGCAAGGATGAACGACCTTGCCTGTATTACGACATCAAGCTGTGCGGTGGGCCGTGTATTGGTGCCATTGGAGAGGCAGACTATCGGCAGATGATTGAGGATTTGTGTCAGTTTTTGCAGGGCCGTACAGAGCCAATTGTTCAGCGCCTGCGCCAGGAGATGGAACGGGCGGCGGAGGAACTGCGCTTTGAGCGAGCAGCCGCCCTGCGCGATCAAATTCAGGCCATTGATCGAGTGGTGGAAAAGCAGAAGATTATTTCTTCCGAGGTGACCGATTCGGACGTGATTGCGATGGCGCGTGCGGATGGCGAGGCATGTGTGCAAATTTTCTTCATCCGGGGCGGTAAGTTGATTGGGCGCGAATATTTTGTCCTGGAGGGAGCTGAGGAAAGCGGTGATGCTGAGATTCTGACGCAGTTTATTAAGCAGTTTTATGCCGAGGCGGCCAATTTGCCGTGTGAGGTGTTGCTGCCGAATGAAGTGGAAGAGGCCCAAATTATTCAGCAATGGTTGAACACGACGCGCGGCGGCTGTAAGGTGGAACTGAAAATCCCGCACCAGGGGGCGCAGCAGGAATTGCTGCAAATGGCGAGCGAAAATGCGTCCGAGACACTGCGCGCCCTGCGCGTGCAGTGGCAGGCAGATACAAACCGGCAGACAGAGGCATTGGCAGAGTTGCAGCAGGCACTTTCGCTGGTTGCCCCGCCGAACCGGATTGAGTGTTACGATATTTCGAATACGCAGGGCACAGCTTCGGTTGGGAGCATGGTTGTTTTTGAACAAGGTGTGCCAGCGCGGCGCTTGTATCGGCGTTTCAATATTCAGAGTGTCCAGGGGCCAGATGATTTTGCCAGCATGGAGGAAGTGTTAACGCGACGTTTTCGACGCTGGCAAGCAGCACAGGAAATAGTGCAGACTCCTGGGCAAAAACAAGATCCATCGTTTTCGTTGTTGCCCGATTTGTTGATGGTGGATGGCGGCAAGGGGCAATTGGGACGCGCCATTGCGGTGCTGGAACGATTTGGTTTGTTGGGCCGGGTGCCGGTGATTGGCCTGGCAAAACAGCAGGAGGAAATCTTCATCCCGGGGCAAAGTGCTTCGATTTTGTTGCCACGTCATTCGCAGGGCCTGTATTTGGTGCAGCGCATTCGGGATGAGGCACACCGTTTTGCCATCACGGCGCATCGCAACCTGCGCTCACGGCAGGGGTTGGCCTCGCGCCTGGATAAAATCCCCGGCATTGGCCCGGCGCGGCGCACCCAATTGCTGAAGCATTTTGGTTCGATTGAAGGTATTTTGAATGCCAGTATGGAAGAATTGACTAGCCTGCGCGGGATTACCGAAGAGATTGCCCGTGCTTTGAAATCGAATCTGGAAGAGTGATAAGGAGAAACAGTCATGAAATCGGATGATTTGCTGCAAAAATTACCTGAAGATACCCGGCAGACGGTTGAGTTCATTTGGGGCGGTATGCCGGGCAGCGAGCGCGCCATTCTGGAAAAGGTGTTGCAAGGCATTCCTTCGGATGCAAATCTGTTGCGGATGTTGTTTAAGATGGCGACGCAGCAATTGCGTCTATCGTTTGGTCAGAAGCGGCGTGTGGCAATTGTTGGCCCGGCGAATGTTGGCAAATCAACGCTTTACAATCAACTGGTGCAAGTGCGCGAAGATCGTGCTCTGGTGAGTGCGCTACCGGGGACAACGCGCATCAATCAACTGGCGGATGCAGGGTTGTTTGCGATTGTGGATACACCTGGCGCGGACGCAGTGGGGGCTGTGGGAGAGGAGGAGCGGACGCGTGCGTTTGAGGCGGCCCGGCAAGCCGATGTGTTGGTGATTGTGTTTGATGCCATTCAAGGGATTAAGCGCACTGAGCAGGAATTGTATGAGGATTTGGTGGCGCTGGATAAACCGTATGTGGTGGTGTTGAATAAGACCGATTTGGTGCGACGTGAGTTGAATGAGGTGGTGAACCTGGCGGCAAAAAACCTGAATCTGGAGCCTGAGCAGGTGATTCCGGTGGTAGCCAAAGATGGGCGTAACTTGTCGCAGGTGATTGTTGCAATTTCAATGACCGAGCCGGGGATTGTGGCAGCGCTAGGTCAGGCAATGCCGCAATATCGCTGGCGCCTGGCATGGCGTTCGATCGTCAGCGCAGCCTCTGTTTCGGCGGTGATTGCACTGGCACCAATGCCGGTGATTGATTTCATCCCGTTGGTTGTTACGCAGGCAAGCATGGTGTTGGGCGTTGCGCGCATTTACAATTACCCGATTGATTTAAAGCGTGCCCGCGAATTGGTGGTGACATTTGGGCTGGGCTTTTTGGGGCGGACATTGTTCCAACAATTGAGCAAGCTGGGTGGTGTGCCGGGCTGGGCATTGAGTGCGGCAATTGCGGCTTCAACGACGGTTGCGATGGGCTATGCAGCTGCTATCTGGTTTGAGCGAGGGGAAAAGGTTTCGCGCGCCTCGTTGGAAGCAATTACGCGCAGCCTGACAAAATTACTTTTGGATCGGCTGCGCGGCAGAAAGAAAGCGGATGAGAAGGGCATCAAGGAGCAGGTGGCAGCTGTGTTGGAAGAGTCGCCATTGGCCGAAAGCCGGTCACCGCTGGATGAACAGGCTGCGCAGGCAGAAGGTGGTGAGGTATCCTTAGCGGGTGAGTGAGGAGGCGTAGAATGCGGCGCTGATGGTGAGCAACTTTCGGGCATGGTTGGAGAGCTGCGGATATTTGAGTGCGCCGAGACAGCCAAAGGTGAGCGAGAGCCACAATTCACGCTGTTGTGCAGGATAGAGCAGGCAATGGGTGGCAATATCTTGCAGGGCGTTCAAGAGCGGCAGGCCGCCCGTTTGGATTTTTTGCGCATAGCCTAGTGGGTTGGGGAACTGAGGAGCATAGAGATGAACGATGACTTCTGCCATCAGGTGTGAGAAGTCGGCTAGTGGATGTCCGGGGCGAGTTTCGGAGAAATCAATCAGCCACATCAACCCACCAGGCCCCACAAGGATATTCTCCAGGTTGAGGTCACCATGAATGATGGAGCGACTGGCCTGGATGGTCTCATTTAACCATTCACTTAGTTCTTGCAAAGGGTTCGGTAGCCCGGTTGCTTCCAGTCCGGCAGTCCATTGTTCTAAAAGGCTGGTGCGGGTGGCTTGCACGCGTGCCAGGCTATGTGTTGGTGGGGTGGGTGAGAGCCAGCGCAGGCGCAGTGGTGGCCCGCCGACCAGCGGTTTGCCGGTCAGGCTGTAGGAACATCCATCGGCGCGCAATTCAACCTGCGAAAAATTGCCAATCTCGACCAGGTCGCCGGGTGCAAGTGGAAGATTGGAGGGTGCGGTTTGTTCGTTCAAAGACCAGCGTGCAGCGGAGCGTCCCTCGGTGGGTTCGAGAACGAGGTGAACGGGCAAAAAGCGGTCGTATTCTTCGCCCCAGCGGAAGGTGGCGGGTTGGCGTTGTAGCCACCAGTTGGTGCCAAAGGTTTCGAGCAATTGCCAGAGCCATTCCGGGCGTGGGTCGCGTTGCAGGGTAAGGCGCAGGCTGACGGGGATCTCCCCTGGCCGTCCAATGAAGGTGTATTGCACGGCGGCGCGCTGACTGTTGGGCAGGCTGACAGGTGTATGTTGAATGCGGGCGGTAATCGGCGGTAACCGGTCTTTTACATAGGTTTCGTAAGCTTGATATTCGCGTTCAATTGCATTGCGCCCACCGAGTTTGACGATTGTGGCTGCATCACTTTGTCCATCGTTGCGGATGGGCAAAGCAAGAAAGGTGCGTGCGCCAGAGTAGCCGGAGAGGAATTCGCTTTTTAGCAGCAGACGGGCATAGCGTTGGAATAGGGCTTGCAGCAGACTGCGCTCTTCGCTGCTAAGCTGCAATGCGCCCGGGTCGAGTTGCACAGCCGGGTTCGCCTTTAAAATACGCAGCTGGGGGCGTCGGTCAGGGGAACGCAGCAGCAGGCCTGTCAGGCTAAAACCACTGCCGAGCAGCAGGGCAAACAGGCCTGTGCCAAGTGCTACCGGGCGGCTGAGACCGAAGAATGAATGTACCTGAATGCTCAAACTGCGGGCGTAGACCTGGGTTTGGGGGCTGCTGCCCATTTGCCCATCCAATGGCTGCCATTCAAGCCATAAATTGAGCGAGAGCCGTTGCTGACCGGTTTGTTGCGGTGTCAGAATCCAGCGAAAGGCAACCGGCTGTCCTGGTTCAAGCGCCATGGTTTGCTCAGCAGCGGGGGAAAGGCCAAAGCTAAGTGCATCGAGCCGGGCACGGGCTATCAGGCTGTAGCCGGAGCGATATTCAATGACAGCTGATTGGGTGGTGATGGCATGTTCGGGGAATTCAGCCTGGATTACGTAGCCTTCCCGGGTGGGAATGAGTGCCAGGCGAATGATATCGGACTCGCCCAGGTGCATTTCTGCCGGCCACTCCAGTTCAACGAGTCGGCCTTCTTGCAATGATGGGGCAGATTGGTCTTGGGGGGTGGGTGTAGCATCCCATTCCCCAACGGCCTGAGTGGGTTGCTCGGGGCGTTGGGCAGTGGTGGGGAGGGGGGGGAGGCCCTGTGTGGGCGCGGGCTGTTCCACAGCGCTGGTTGTAATGGCAACTGGCTCAGTTTTGGCGGATTCGTTTGGGGTTCCTGTTGCTGAGCAGCCAACCAGGATGATTAGTGCAAGTGCGATCAGGAGCGGGGGAAGCAAGCGTTTCATCGTTAGCCGCCTGGAGGGGAAAAGAGCGTCGGCGCAAGCGGGGTGATGTCGTGTTGGATGGCATCGCCAATGGGGGTGAGAACGATGGATAGAAGCAGCAGCCCAATGAAAAGGAGGGCCGCGCCCAATGCAATCAAAATCCAGCGCGTTTTGCGATTCATATCCATTGCTCCAACTTTGAGTATAATCTATTGTATTGTACACGATTTGAGCTTAAGACGTAGTAGCGGATGCAGGAGTTCCGCATGGAGGCTTGGATGAATACCTGGGCATCGTATCCGGCGACATATCGTCAGGCAGAAGTGCAGCGAATTTTGGCGACCATACAGCGGGGGGGCTGTGTGGCAGTGATTGGCTTGAGCGGGGCTGGAAAGAGCAATTTGCTTGGCTTTCTGGCACGGCGGGTGCAGGTACCGGATTTGGAATGGGTGTTGTTGGATGGAAATCGCTTGCAACGGGTGGATGCAGCCGGATTTTGGCAGTTGGTGGGGGCTGGTTTGGGCTGCGGGGATGAGGTCTCTGACGTGGAGGCGGTCTTGTCGCAGCGGTTGCACAATCCGCAGCAGCGTGTGTGCCTGGTGATGGATCGCTTCGATGCGCTTCCTAAGGCCGAAATGGAACTCGTGGCAGGTAATTTGCGCGCCCTGCGGGATTCGTTTAAGTATCAGTTGGGTTATGTGGTTGGGGTGCGGCGGGCGCTGCCAGCGCATAGCGAACTGGCTGAATTGTTCTTTGCGGGTATGTTGTGGCTTGGGCCGTTGGCGCAGGCTGATGCCCTGTGGAGTGTGGCTCAGTTTGCTAATCGGGCAGGGCTGAACTGGCCGATTGAAGTACAGGAGCGTATTTATCAATTGAGCGGCGGGTATGCCTCTTTGCTGCGAGCGATATGCGAGGCCTTTGCAGATGGGGTTGAACTTGAGGAGGGGGCGCTGTGTTTCAATCCCTCGGTGCAGGCACGTTTAAACGAGTTTTGGGCCGATCAGCCAGATGCGGAAGCGTTGCGCCTTTCTGGATTGGAACACCACGCCTGGCTGAGCAGACGGGCGGATGAGGAATTGACTGCATTGGAACATCGCCTTTTGGAGGCTTTGCGGGCAAACAGTGGAGAAGTGTGCGAGAAGGATGATTTAATTCGAATGGTGTGGCGCGAAGATCAGGTGTTTGAGCGGGGGGTGCGGGATGATAGCCTGGCGCAACTCGTCCGTCGCCTGCGGCAGAAGATTGGCAGTCAAGCGATTCAGACTTTGCCTGGGCGTGGCTATCGCCTGATTCGGGGAAATGAATGAAAAAAAGACAAGTTTCTTGGTAGATTTTGTTGACGTAACGTAGTTTTTGTTCTACAATGAGATTATCTCGTTCGAGAAGTCCCAAAAGCCTTTTTTGTTTGGGGAGGGACCTTGTCAAATCATCCGTATGTCTACTTGTTATTGCTCAATGTACTGATTGCAGCCGTGCTGATTGCTTTTGTCTGGCGCCGACAACCAGCTCCTGGTTCGCGCTCGGTGTTGGCGTTTTTGTGTGGGTTGGCTATTTGGTCTTTTGGGTATGCGATGGAATTGAGCGCAAACGATCAGCAAACGGCTTTGTTCTGGGCGCGCCTTGAGTATTTGGGGATTGCAACGGTGCCAGCCAGTATGTTGGGGTTTGCACTGAGCTATACGGGAAGATTTCAATGGTTGACACCGCGCTATTTGTTTGGGTTGGCAATTGAGCCGGTTTTGGTGATGCTGTTTGTGTGGACGAATGATGCACATGGCCTCATTTGGCCGGCAGTTTCTTCGCATAATTTAGAAGGTTTGTTTATTCTGGATGTTTCGCATGGTTTGATGTTTTGGGTGCATGTGGGATATTCCTATTTGCTCATTTTGGCCGGTACGATGCTCATTTTGCAGGCATTGGTGCGTTCTCCTGACCTGTATCGTGGGCAGGTTGTGCCGCTGTTAATTGGTGCGTTGGCGCCCTGGGCTGGAAACATTGTCTTTATCTCGAAAATTACGCCTGTTGATTCAACGCCGTTGTTTTTTATGATCACTGCAATTGCGCTTTCGGTTAGCTTGTTCCGCTTTCAGCTACTGAATGTGGTGCCTGTGGCGCATGATCGGGTATTGGAAAGTATGGATGATGCGGTGGTGGTATTGGATGGGCAAGATCATGTCGTGGATCTGAATCCGGCGGCGGCAAATTTGTTGGGAAATACGATTAAGGCAATTGTTGGGCGACGTGTGCAGGAAGCATTTGCTGCGCACCCGCGTTTGCTTGAATGTTATGGCTATTGTGGTGAGACGGGCACTGAAATTAACCTGGGGCATGAACAAGCCGCCTGGTATGACCTGCGGATGACGATGATTCGGGCGTCCAACGGGCGTTTGTTGGGCAAACTCCTGGTGTTGCGGAATATTGACCTGCGCAAACAGGCTGAGGAGATGATGACGGAGGCGCGTGATCAGGCTTTGCAGGCCAGTTTGCTCAAGACACAATTGATTGCCAATGTTAGCCATGAGATGCGCACGCCGTTGAATGCTGTGTTGGGGTATGCCGAGATGTTGCGTAGTGGTGTATGGGGAGATTTGAATGCGGATCAGTCGGATACACTACAGCGAATGTTGTACAGTGCACAGCAGTTAAATATTTTCATTAACGATTTACTGGATCAATCCTTGATTGAGAAGGGGCGATTGGTTCTCAATCTGGATCATTTCCCGGCGCGTTCTTTGTTGGATGGCGCCTGTGCCATGCTCGAAAATCAGGCCCGCGATAAGGGGCTGGAACTGCGTTCAGCGATGGACCCACAATTGCCACCTGTTTTGCATGGCGATCAAAAGCGGTTGCAGCAAATTCTGGTTAATTTACTCAATAATGCGGTAAAGTTTACCGATGCAGGCTGGGTGCGGGCTCAATTGCGCCGAGCCGATGCCGAGCATTGGGTGATTGAGGTGCAGGATACGGGTGTGGGGATTGCACCAGAGCAGCACAAACTAATCTTTGAGCCGTTTCGACAATTGGATGGATCAACAACGCGACGGCATGGCGGAGCCGGGCTGGGCCTGGCAATTGTCAAACATTTGACCACAATGATGGGCGGTAACATTGAACTGGAGAGTGAACCGGGGCGGGGCAGTACCTTCCGGGTGACTTTGCCTTTTAAGCCGCAAGGGGGGGCAAAATGATTGAATGTAAAGCAGCATTGGTCATTGAAGATGATCCTGATCTGGCAATGATTTATGCCCTGGCGGTTGAACGGGCCGGGTTTGAGGTGCAAAAAGCATTGGATGGTAACCTTGCACGACAATTATTGCATGACTGTTTGCCCAAGCTGGTGGTATTGGATTTGCATCTTGTGGGCGTTTCTGGAATTGAATTGTTGCATGAAATCCGCCGCACCCCGGAGCTGCAAGAAACGACGGTGGTGATTGCCACTGCCGACCCTTTGCTGGCTAATTTGTATCAGGATGCGGCGGATTTTGTGTTGATTAAGCCAATCAGTTACTCGCAACTGAATCAGCTGGCTGTTCGATTGCTTACAGATCGTTGAGTGGCTGCTGGCTCGTTTCGTGGGGCAGGCCAAGGGCGGCCAGGCTACCGATGACGTAGGCGGCAGCATAGAGTGTGAGAGGAAGAGCAAGCGATGAGCCGGTCATTAGCACTGCCCCCAGACTGGGCGCCAATGCGCCAGCAATGCGCGTCATGCCGCTTGCGGCTCCCATCCCGCTCCCACGTAGGGCAGTTGGGTAGGCCTCAGGGGTAAAGGCATAGAGCGCTCCCCAGGCGCCAAGGGTGAAGAATGACATCCAAATGCCCATACCCACAATCCAATTCAGAGAATTGACGATGGCAAACAAATAGGTGAAGAGGCCGCTGGCAAGAAGGTAGAAGGCCAGTGTGCGGCGACGGCCCCATTTTTCCACCAGGTAGGCAGCCGAGAAATAACCCGGTAACTGCGCCAGGGCGAGAATGAATGCATTTTGGTAAACGGGCAGCAAGGCCATGCCCTGTGAGCGGAAGTAATTGGGGAGCCATGTAAAGACCCCATAATAGCCGAGTGAAATGGTAAACCAGATAACCCAGAGCAGCAGGGTGGTGCGGCGCAGGCCACTGCGCCAGAGATCGGTGAGCCGTGGACGTGGGGCAGCGGGCAGGGGCTGGAGGGTGAAATTTGGCAAGGGCTGCCCGTTTTGTTCGGCAACATGGCGCAACACTTGGGTGGCGCGTTCGGCTTCGCCGCGCACCATCCAATACCGTGGGGATTCGGGGATGCTGCGACGGATGAAGAAGATGATCAGGCCGGGCAGGGCAGAGACGGCAAGCAGCCAACGCCAGCCGAGGCGCGGCACAATCAGCCAGGCCAGCCCGGCGGCGGCAATTGCGCCAATTGCCCAAAAGGCCTCCAACAGGACGAGATAGCGGCCACGCTTTTGGGTTGGCAGATACTCGGCAAAGATACTGTAATCAACGGGCAGCGTGCCGCCTACGCCAAAGCCTGTCAGGGCGCGCAGCGCTACGAGCCAGCCAAAGGTGGGAGCAAAGGCAGAAAGCAGGCCAAAAATAGAATCAATGGCAACAGTACTGATGAACCCGGCTTTGCGACCTATGCGATCGCTCAGGTAGCCCCAGAGCCAGGCTCCGGCCAACATGCCGAGGAAAATGGCTGTGGCAAGCAGTCCTTTTTGTGCGGCGGTCAGTCCCCATTCCTGACCGATGGCGGGCAGGGCAAAGGAAATGAGCAGGACTTCCATTGCATCGGCGGCCCAACCCAACCCGCACAGGATCATCAGGCGCTTTTGAAAGCGGCCAAACCCAACCTGCTCGACAGCATGGTCAAAGGTCCAAACAGGGGAAGCGGCGGTCATTTTTTTTGAGAGCTCCTTTTGTGTATTTTTTACACCAACAACTGGCTTTTTGAAAGGCGGGAGTGTTGCACTCCCGCCTTTGGTTGGTGTGATTTATACACGAATTATACAGTGTTTTGGAGATGAGTCAAGAGGGATGATTGAAATGTGACAAAATTCATGATTGACATACCGGTCTAGACTGCGCTATACTGGATATACTCCACTCATCACAGGTCGCTTGCATGGATTTTTCCACTCTGGATAAACAAAGTTCGGAACAATTGTATTTGCAAATCCGGCGTATTCTGCTTAAGGCGATCCGTGAGCAGGAACTGAATGCCGGGCAAAAATTGCCTTCGGCGGCTGAGCTGAGCGACATTATGGGGGTTAGCCGCATGACTGTGCGGCAAGCGTTGCAAACGTTGATGAATGAGGGCTGGCTGTATACGGTGCCGGGCAAGGGGACATTTGTGGCAAATAGCCCGCACATTGAGCAAAATTTGCAAACGTTGATGGGATGGACGGAAGAAATTTTGGCACAGGGTATGCGCCCTTCAACACGTCTGATAGGGGTTGACATCATTGCGGCTGATCGAACGATGGCGCAAATCCTTGGTCTTTCGCTTGGGGCGCGATTATACCGCCTTGTGCGGCTGCGCCTTGCGGATGATTTTCCGCTCTCACTGGAACGCGCCCATCTCTCCTGTGAGCGATTCCCGGGGCTGGATGGGTATTTGAGGCAAGAACAGTCGCTTTATCAGGTGTTGCGGCAGTTTTACGATATTTTCCCGGTTCGGGCAGTGCAATTCCTTGAGGCGGGGGAAGTGGATCGGCAGACGGCAGATTTGTTGGATGTGTTGGCAGGACAGCCGGCGTTGCTTTCAGAGCGGATTTCCTACACGGCGCAAGATGAAGCGGTGGAATATGTGACCGGGGTGGCGCGCCCCGGGTTTGTGCGCTTCCGCACCGAGTTGCGCGCTGGCAGTGCCGCGATGCGGCAGGTGGTGCGGCATGGCCTGGTGGAGGGTGTGCGATGACTGTGCGGACGGGACTGGATGTGCTGTTGCATGAAGAACGTTCCCTTCTAGCCGGGCGGCGGGTTGGATTGGTGAGCCATGCAGCTGCGGTGCTGCCCGATTTTACCCCCGCAGCCGATGCGTTGCTTCAGTCCGGCGTGCAATTGACGGCGTTGTTTGGCCCTGAGCATGGGTTTTCTGGCGCCGCAGCGGATGGCGCAGCGGTTGGGCATGGGGTGGATCAACGCTTGGGGCTGCCGCTCTTTAGTTTATACGGCGCAACGCGACAACCAACCCCTGAGATGCTAAATGGGGTGGATGTGCTGTTGTTTGATATGCAGGATGTGGGGGTGCGCTTTTATACATATTTGAGCACGCTATTTTATGTGCTGCGTGGCGCAGCTGTTGCTGGCAAACCGGTGATTGTCGCCGACCGGCCAAACCCGTTGGGTGGCGTGGTGGTGGAAGGCGGTTTGGTGCAGCCGGGCTTTGAATCCTTTGTTGGTATAGCCGCTTTGCCCATTCGGCATGGGCTGACGTTTGGTGAATTGGCGCACTGGCTGAATCGGGTGGCTGCTCTGGGAGCCGATTTGCAGGTTGTGCAAATGCGCGGTTGGCAGCGGACGATGTTCTTTGAGCAGACGGGGCTGCCCTGGGTTCCCACCTCTCCAGCCATGCCACATCTTTCGACGGTGATGCTCTACCCGGGCATGTGTTTGTTTGAGGGGCTGAATGTGTCGGAGGGGCGGGGGACAGCGCTGCCTTTTGAGCTGTTTGGCGCCCCCGATTTGGATGCCTGGGCGCTGGCTGAATCACTCAATCGGCGCGCTATCCGGGGGGCGCGTTTTCGTCCGGTCTGGTTCACGCCTTCGGCCAGTAAATTTGCTGGTCAGAGCTGTGCTGGTGTGCAGGTTCATGCGCACATTCAGGAACCTGAGCAGATTCGTTCGCTTGAGATAGGTGTGCGTTGCATTGAGGCTTGTCTGGCTGCTTCTGCGGCGATTGATTTTTTGCCAGCCAGTTGGGAGGGACATGCTCCGCATTTCGATTTGTTGGCTGGTGGTGCAGCGTTGCGCACTTGTTTGCGGACTGGGGATGGGGTAGACCGATTGCTTGACGAATGGCGGTTGGCGGCTGCGGCATTTGTGGCAGATAGCTTGTTTTGTCGTGTCTATGAACCAATTTATTCAGGAGAGGTGCATTGATGAGCAAGGACGATATTGGCCGTCCAGTGGATTGGCTGCGGCGAATCTATAAAAACTATTGGCTGCGGACGATTGTTAAAAAGGTTTTCATTGTCTGGGTGGTGGTTACCCTGACCTTTTTAATTATTCGTGCCTTGCCCGGCAACCCGGTGGATATTATGGTGATGAACCTGATGGATTCGCAGGGTATTTCAGAGGATGAGGCAAGGCAACGGGCTGCCGCATTGATGCGCATTGACCTGGATGCGCCGCTCTATGCGCAGTATTTGGATTTTATGGGCAATTTGCTCCAGGGGGATTTGGGCGATTCCTATGTCCTGGCTCGCAACCGCCCGGTGATGGAACTGGTGGCGGCGCGCCTGCCCTGGACGCTCTTTAGCGTTGGCACAGCGTTGTTAATTAGCTTTGCCATTGGAATGTTGCTGGGGATGATTTCAGCCTATCGCCGCAATTCGTGGATTGATTATCTTTTCACCAACCTGAGTGCATTCATTGACTCGGTGCCGAATACATTAACAGCCATCATCCTCATTTTGTTGCTGGTGGTGAATTGGAAATTGCTGCCGGTGACAGCCATTCGTGGCTCGCTTTCGCCAGGGGTTAAGCCCGGGTTTACAGCGGTCTTTTTCCTGGATGTGTTAAAGCATTATGCATTACCGGGGACGGTATATGTGTTGACGACACTGGGCGGCTGGCTGCTGGCAATGCGCAGCAGCACGCTCAGCACGCTGGGGGATGATTATGTCAATGTAGCACGGGCGCGCGGTTTGCCTGATTTTCGCATCATTACTGCTTATGTTGGACGGAATGCTAGTTTGCCGCTGGTGACGAGCCTTGCAATTTCACTAGGTTTTGTGGTGGGCGGCTCAATTTTGATTGAGAGCATCTTTGTCTATCAGGGTGTGGGCCTGTTGTTGGGGCAGGCCATTGGCAAACGAGATTATCCAATTATGCAGGGAATTTTGCTGGTGACGACCATCACAGTCATCCTTTCAACTGCATTGGCAGATGTGTTGTATGGCTGGCTTGACCCGCGCATCCGTGTGGTTTCGGATAAGGAGGAGTAGGCGATGAGAGCATTGCAATCCTTTGGAAAGAACTTGAAATTGCTGGCGCGCAATAAAGTGGGGCTGTTTGGGCTGTTTCTGATTATAGCCCTGGTGCTGATTTCATTTGTTGGGCCGCTGTTTATTGAGCCGGCAACGCGTGCCAACACCAAAGCGATCAACAAACCACCTTCTGTCGAGCATCCGCTTGGGACAGATTTTATGGGCCGTGAAAATTGGGTTATGTTTGTGCATGGGGGGCGCGAGGTAATGGTGGTGGCTTTTCTGGCGGGGCTGTTTACAACTGCAATTGCGGTTGTGGTTGGAGCCGTCAGCGCGTTTATGGGCGGCAAGGTGGATAGCATCTTAATGACCATTACGGATATCTGGTTGACGTTACCGCGCTTTTTATTGTTGGTGGTAATTGCAACGATTGTGGCATTGGAGGATGCCTGGATGCTGGCGGTTTTCCTGGCTGTGTTTGGTTGGCCTGGTTTGGCGCGGCAGGTGCGTTCGCAATTCCTGTCGCTCAAACGCCGCGAGTATGTTGAGGCAGCGCAATTGCTCGACCTTGGCACGCCTCATATCATCTTCCGTGAGATGCTGCCGAATATGATGAGTTATGTGATGATTGCCCTCATTCAGGCAATGGCCGGGGCGATCTATTCCCAAACCGGGTTGGTGTTTTTGGGTGTGGTGCCGTTTGGCAATAATTGGGGCGTGATGTTTAGCCTGGCTTATGCCAAAAATGCCATTTACAACCCGAATGCGGCTGCCAGTTTGTTGGTGCCGATGGGCGGTATTATTCTCTTGCAGCTTGGGCTGGTGTTATTTTCCCGCTCGCTGGAAGAAATTTTCAACCCGCGCTTGCGCCTGGGAGTGTGAAGCATGGAAAAAACAGCAGTTCAGACGGGGCATGTAATGACCTTGCCGAAGGATGTTGTGCTTTCGGTGCGAGGGCTTTCGATTGCCTATCAGGCAAAACGCGGCTGGGTGCGGGCTGTGCGCAATGTTTCGTTGGATGTGTGTCGGGGCGAGGCGCTCGCGCTGATTGGTGAAAGCGGTTCGGGCAAGACGACGATGGGCCTGGGCGTGGTGCGGTTGTTGCCGAGCAACGCGCGGGTAAGCGAAGGCCAAATTCTTTATCAGCCAGCGCCCCGCAATGGTGCACAGTTACCTGCGCTGGATGTTTTGAAACTTTCGGTAAAGGAATTGCGCCGTTTTCGCTGGGGCGAATGCGCAATGGTTTTTCAGGCGGCACTGAATGCTTTTAACCCGGTGCTGCGCATCTCGGAGCAATTTGGGGATACGGCACGGGCGCATGGTTATTTGAGCGGGCGGGGGTTGGAAGAGCGCGCTAAGCAGCTTTTTGAACTGGTGCGGCTTGAATCGGAGCGGGTTTGGCGGGCCTATCCACATGAGCTTTCGGGTGGAATGCGACAGCGAGTGTTGATTGCTTTGGCATTGCTGCTGGAGCCGCAGCTGTTGATTTTGGATGAGCCGACAACCGCATTGGATATTTTGACACAGCGCAACATTATGGATGTGTTGAAAGATTTGCGCACCAAATTGGGCTTTTCGATGGTTTTCATCTCGCATGACCTTTCGCTGGCAGCGGAATTGGCTGACCGGGTGGCTACCATGTATGCCGGAGCGGTGGTGGAAATTAGTGATGTGTATACAACTTTCAAAAACCCGCATCACCCCTATACGATTGGGCTGATTCAGGCGGTGCCAACACTTGGCACGCATAAGGATAATATCAGCTCGATACCCGGTTCTCCGCCAGATTTAATTCAGATGCCGGAGGGTTGTAAATTCCATCCGCGCTGTCCATTGGCCGATGAGCGTTGCCGTCGGGAGGAGCCTCCGCTGGAAGATACGGGCGGGGCAGATCACAAAGTGGCTTGCTGGCACTGGAAGACGGCGCGGGAGCGCATTTCACAGATGCCGCGTTTTGCACAGAAGAACTGAGGAGAGAGGTTAATCATGCCGATGCCAATTCTTGAGTTGAAGAACGTCTCGCGAGCCTTTCAGATGCGGCGGAATGTTTTTATCAAAGCAGTGGATGATATTTCGCTCTCGGTACAGGAAGGAGAGATTGTTTGTTTGGTAGGCGAATCGGGGTGTGGTAAGACAACAACCGGGCGAATGATGGTGGGGTTGCTCAAGCCAACGACCGGTCAGGTGCTGTTTCGCGGGCGCAATGTGCGTGACCTGACCAAAGAACAACACAAAGAATATCGTTTGGGCGTTCAATTGGTTCATCAGGACCCGTATGCATCGCTCAACCCCAGTTTTACCATTTACGATACCATTGCCGCTCCGATTCAGCATCATGGTTTTACCAAAGGAGATGCGGCAACGCGTAAGCGGGTCATTGAACTGCTGGAAATGGTGGATTTGACCCCGGCCAGTGATTTTCTGGATAAATATCCGCATCAATTGAGCGGTGGGCAGCGACAACGCGTCTCGGTGGCGCGGGCCTTGACGGTAAATCCTTCGTTTATTGTGGCGGATGAGGCCGTTTCGATGGTGGATGTTTCCATTCGCATCAGCTTATTGAACACGTTGCTAAAACTGAAGGATCAGATGGGGTTGGCAGTGCTGTTCATCACGCATGATTTGGCGTTGGCAAAGTACTTTGCCTGGGAAGGGCGGATTGGGGTGATGTATTTGGGGCGGATGGTAGAGCTTGCTCCGGCCCGCTATCTGGTAGATCATCCACAGCATCCCTATACGCAAGCACTGCTGGCTGCCATTCCAGAAGCAGACCCAGATGTGACACGTAAGAAGCGGCACATTGAGTTGCGCAGCATGGATTTGCCGGGGTTGTTGAATTTGCCTTCGGGATGTAGTTTCCACCCGCGCTGCCCCATTTGGCTGGGTGAAAAATGCGAACAGGAGGTGCCGCAGATGACAGCTTTTGGCGATGGCTCGGCAGTGGCGTGTCATGTCATTTGTCAGCAGCGGCAGGCTGAGCGCGCATGAGCCCGGAGCTTGGTCGCACCTGGTTTCGCGTGGCGGTCTTCCTGACGCTGGTTTCGTTATTTTTGCTCCTTGTGGTAACACCTGGTACAGCCGAGTTTTATATTACAATTGCAACCTTGATTGTTGGCCTGGTGTTCATTGCGTTGATTGTGATTATCGTTCGCAGGTCAAGATAAAATGGATCGTTTGAAAGGAGGTGGTTGGTTCTTAAGAAAATTGTTTGTTTGCAGGATGAAATCCTGAAAAGTTGTACCCAAAATTTCAATTCTTTTCTAGAGGAGAAGCAAATGCGTACGTATTCGAAGTTGTTCATTGTGGTCGTGCTGTTGGCGATGGTTCTTGGTGCCTGCACGTCCCAACCGACAGAAACCCCAACGGAGGCCCCCAAGCCGACGGCTGTGCCAACCGAAGCCCCGAAACCAACCGAGGCTCCCAAGCCAACCGAAGTTCCAACGGTTGCCCCAACCGCTGAACTGCAACCCTTACCCGAGGGCGTTGCCAATATCCTGACGATCAACTTGCGCCCGGACCTGAAGTGGAGTGATGGTACTCCGGTGACGGCCAAGGACCTGGTTGGCACCTATAATATTTACTGGCTGCAAAAATCCAGCGTTTGGACCTATTTGAAGGACGTTGTGGCGGTGGATGATTACACCGTTGAGTTCTGGATCAGCACCCCGGCGCCGCGCGCCCTGCGTTTGATCCTGCGTTCCAATCAGATGGCGCCCTATTCGCAATACAGCAAGTGGATGGATGATTCGGCCAAACTGCGTGCAGATGGCAAGGCTGCCGATAGCGATGAGGGTAAGGCGCTGTTGGATGACCTGTATGCCTTCAAGCCCGAAACGCTGGTTGTTTATGGTCCGTTCATCATTGACACCGAAAATGTCACCGAAGCGCAGCTTGAACTGGTGAAGAACCCGATGGGTTACAATGCAGATAAGATTACATTTGAGAAAATCGTTCTCTACCAGGGTGAAACGGCCTCTTCTGTGCCATTGGTGCTGGCGAATGAAATTGACTACAGCACGCATGGCTACACCCCCTCGGATGTGGAACAGTTCCAGACGATCGAGAACCTCGATATTCTGACTGGCCCGACCGGCACTGGTCCGGGGTTATGGTTCAACAACAATGTCTATCCATTGAATAAGAAAGAAATTCGCCAGGCGTTTGCCTACATCATTGACCGAGAAGAAAACGCAACAGTGGCAATGGGCCCGGCTGGCAAGGCCATTGAGTATGAAGCTGGTTTCACCGACCTGCAGGTTGCGGCCTGGTTGCCAGCGGATGTGATTGCCAAGCTGAATAAGTATGAGAAGGATTGGGCCAAGGCCGAAGAACTGCTCACCAAAGCTGGCTGCACCAAGGGTGCGGATGGCATTTGGGTGGATGACAAGGGCGCTCCGCTCGACTTTGAACTGTGGGTGCCGGCAGACTTTGCCGATTGGTTGGGCGCTGCTGAAAATGCAGCCCAGCAGTTGAATGCTTTTGGTATCAAGGCGACCGTGCGTGGCTATCCCTCTGCGGAACGTCCCACGACCCAAAAAGAAGGCAAGTATGAGATTTTGGTGGACCTGAGCATTTACTACAACCCGCCGCATCCCTTTACTTCCTTTAACTACTACATGACTGCGCCGCGCAACAATCCTGAGGCGACCGATGGTCTGGTTGGTATGAATTGGCCCTGGAAGCAAATTGGCCCAGATGGCAAAGAAGTTTACCTGCCCGATTTGCTCAAATCTGCTTCGACGGGCTTCGATTTTGAAGCTCAGAAGCCGGCGATTGCCGACCTGGCGTTGATCCTGAATGAGGAACTTCCGGTTTTGGCGTTGTTTGAACGCTACTCGACCGATGTCGTCAATCAGGGCACGCGCGTGGTGGGCTGGCGGCCATTCGATGACCCCATCTACCAGAACAATCAGGCTGATTTGTACATCGCGATTCAACTGCTGAACGGCGAGTTGAAGCCGGCAGATGGCGCTGATGGCACCTTCCACACCATCTACCCGTATCCTCAGCCCCCGAACTACGATTTGAATTACTTCACAGCCAACAGCCTGCCTTCCTTGGTTGGCAATCCATCCTACAACGTTATGTATCCTCCGCTGTTCAATTACATGTGGGCGGATGCTGAATACGTTCCGTGCGCTGCCGAAAGCTACGATCTGCGCTAACCTTTGGTTGTACCCCTGGGGCAGGCCGTTAACGGCCTGCCCCAACCCGATGTTTTGCAACTTCTGGATGATGTTAAAACGGATTTATTCTTTTTTTCTTATATTGCTGATAACGGCCTGTACAATGGTGAAACCAATGCCTACTTCCACTCCCATTCTCACTCCCACCCCTCAGCCTGATGCGCAAGCCTGGCTGGAAAAAATGACCCCAGAGCAGAAGCTGGGACAGACCTTTGTGATTGGTTTTGATGGCACGACGATGAACCCGGCGCTGCGGCAGATGGTTGTTGAATATCATGTCGGGGGGGTGATTCTGTTTGCGCGCAATGTGGAAAGCCCGCAACAGGTGGCGCAGCTTTGTCGTGATTTGCAAACTGCGGCACTGGAAAGTGGACATCCCGGTTTGTTTATTGCAATTGATCAGGAGGGGGGACGGGTGGCTCGCCTGACGCGCGAGACGGGATTCACTGAATTCCCGGGCGCCATGGCAATGGCGGCGACAGGCGATCCACAAAATGCAAAGCGCGTTTATGCAGCCATGGCAGCTGAGATGCGCGCAGTGGGAATTAATGTGGATTTTGCTCCGGATTTGGATGTGAACAACAACCCACAAAATCCGGTGATTGGCATTCGTTCATTTGGCTCCGATCCACAACAGGTGATTCTGTTTGGGGTGGCGGCGATTGAGGGCCTGCAAGAGAATGGCGTGCTGGCATTTGGAAAACATTTTCCCGGGCATGGGGATACGGGGGTGGATTCGCACGTCTCGCTTCCTTTGGTAGCGCATGACCGGCAGCGACTGGAACTCGTTGAGTTGCCTCCCTTCCGGGCGGCAATGCGCGCCGATGTGGCGGGAATTATGTCGGCGCATGTCACTTTCCCGGCAATTGATCCGCAGCCGGGGCGCCCTGCAACCCTTTCACAGCCGGTATTGACCGGCTTGTTGCGCAATGAACTGGGTTATCAGGGGCTGGTTGCGACCGATTCGCTTGAAATGGGGGCTTTGGGTGAGGCGGGGTATCCGCCGCCAAAGGCCGCGGTGGCTGCTTTTGATGCTGGTGCAGACTTGCTGTTGTTTAATCGTGATCATGCTTTGCATCAGGCAGCAATTGCTGAGATGAAGGCCGCGTTAGCCAATGGCACATTGAAGATGGCCTGGTTGGATGAGTCGGTGCTGCGCATTTTGCGGGCCAAACAGCGCTTTGGGCTGCTCGCGCCGCAGATTCCCGATCCGAGTACTGTTGCGGAGCAGGTATACACCCATGAACATTTGGAACTGGCGCGCTCCATTGCGGATCAATCTATTACTTTGCTGCGCGATCGAGCGGGATTGTTGCCTTTGCAGCCGAATGAACCGTTATTGGTGATTGAACCAAGCGGGGCGCGCGGTTTGGCCGCAGCACTGAATGCGACCTATTTGCAAACTGGCACAGAGCCAACCCAGGCAGAAATCAAGCTGGCGCTTTCAATGGCACGCGATGGCCGGAAGGTGATTGTAGTCACTGCGGATGCAAACCGATTGGCTGAACAGGCCGATTTGGTGAATGATTTGCTGTCAGCCGGTGCTCCGGTGATTGTTGTAGCAGCGCGCAACCCTTACGATATTTTGGCTTTTCCACAGGTGCAAACCTATATTTTGAGTTATGGATTGAATTTTCCATCCATTCAAGCCCTGGTGGCTGTGCTGCGCGGTGAGGTGGTGCCGAGCGGTCATTTGCCGGTTGAAATTCCTGGCCTGAGCGGACAATAATTAGAGGAGGCGAACCAATGGAACTGCGTGATGCAAACTTGATGGAAGCGCGCGTGCATGAGGTGTGTGCAACGATTTGGAATGCAGCTTGTGGGCCGGATTTGATGGTCAGCCCAACCTTTATTGGCTACAATTTGCGTTCTTCGACAGGAATTGAGCGCTCTGGTCAGTTGGCATATGTGGATGAACAACCCGTTGGATTTGTGTTTGTTGGAGCGGCTATGGGCGAGCAGCCGCCACGTCAGGGGTGGGTGGAGTGCATTTCGGTCTATCCACAGTATCAGCGGCATGGCATTGGCTCGGCTTTGATGGATTGGGCTGAAGGCTGGCTGCAAGAACGTCAAGCGAAGCGGGCGAGGCTGGGGGCTGGCTTGCGACCGTTTGCGGCCGGGTTGCCGGACCCCTTGCAGAGTGCTTCGTTTTTCATTCAGCGTGGCTATGGCATGACGCCAGGCTATGAATATGAATGGGATGTGGCGCGCGACCTGAGCGATTATGTCCCGGTCGGGGCTGTTGCGGGAGCTGATTTGCGCCCTTTGCAGATGGGCGAGGAGGCGGAATTGCTAGCCTTTTTGCGGCGCGAGTTTCCTGGGCGCTGGCTCTATGAGGTCGAGGAATATTTTAACGAGGGTGGTCGGGCAACCGATTATATGGTGTTGCGCACACCGCACACCGGGCTGGATGGCTTTTGTTGGATGACGTTTGAGGATTCTGTCCGCCCGTTGGAACGATTTTACATGCAGCGATTACCGCATCCCTGGGGGCAAATTGGCCCTTTGGGGGTTGGCAAAGGCTGCCGCGGCCTGGGCCTGGGTGGGGCATTGATAGATGCCGCCATTCGGCATGTGCAGCGGGCCGGGGTGCGTGGCTGTATAATTGATTGGACGAGCCTGCTCGATTTATATGCCCGGTTTGGTTTTCAGCCTTATCGGAGATATACCATGCTTGCGAAGAGTTTTCAAAATGTCTGATGATGCCATTTGCAA
Organism: uncultured Anaerolinea sp.; assembly: GCA_964453115.1. Taxonomy (GTDB): domain Bacteria; phylum Chloroflexota; class Anaerolineae; order Anaerolineales; family Anaerolineaceae; genus JAIWNK01. Next base: position 78,911 of record CAYVRT010000010.1, read on the forward strand.
TTTAAATGCTGTTTTGGATGATATTGTGCTGACGCGTTGCTTGACACCGGCTGCGCAATTGGTGGTGCGAGAGAGGGGGGAGGTTGTCTTTTCTCGTTCGCTGGGTTGGTTGGATGAAGCGCAACAACACCCGGTGGATGATGAAACCCTGTTTGACCTGGCTTCCGTTACCAAGTTATTTACAATAACAGCTTTTTTGCGCCTGGTGGAGGCGGGCCGGGTCGGGCTGGAGCAGCCGGTTTGCAGCTTGTTGCCAGAGTTTTCCGGTTTGCGTCCGGTGCGCCCCTATGAAAACCCATTGCAGTGGGGAGCGTTTGTCTCCATTGGCGGAGAAGGCGAGTTGCCGCCGGTGGATGCCGGACAAACGACATTCAAACAATTGTTGACGCATACTTCTGGGCTGCCAGCCTGGCGAGCCTTTAAAGACCAGCCAGATGCTGAAGCTGCGCGCCGCTTGGCATTGGAGACAACGTTTGCTTATCTGCCGGATACGCGAATTGTCTACAGTGATGTGGGACTGATTTTGCTCGGCATGGCATTGGAGCGATTGACGGATAGCAGCCTGGATGAGGTGATTGCACAGCAAGTTACCCGTCCTTTGGGTCTGCAACATACCCGGTTTTTGCCGATTGGTGAGGGGCGGCCAGATAATGTGGCGCCGACCGAGTTTTGCCGCTGGCGCAACCGGCGTGTGGTGGGGGAGGTGCATGATGAAAGCGCTGCCCGCCTGGGCGGTGTGGCAGGACATGCGGGGCTATTCTCAGTGGCATCTGATGTGGCGGCGTTTGGGCAATTGTTCTTGATGGGTGGGGGGGGCTTGTTGTCGCCGCAGATGGTGGCTGAAATGTGCAAGGTGCATGCCGAGTTTGAAGGCACGCGGCGTGGGTTGGGGTTCGCGTTGTGGAGCGCTGATCCCGAGGCAAGCAGCAATCCTTTCTCTCCCTCGGCTTTTGGACATACCGGTTTTACTGGTACAAGCTTGTGGATGGATCCGCACCGTCAGCTGACGGTTGCTTTGTTGACGAATGAAGTCTATGGTGGGCGCGAGGGCCGTGGAATTTTGGAACTGCGGGTTGCGGTGCATCGCGCGGTGGTAATGGCATTTGAGGGGCGGCCATGATTGTTGTTGGGTTGATGTCTGGCACTTCGGCGGATGGAATTGATGCGGCAGTGGTCAAAATTTTGGGCGTTCCACCGAGCTTGCAATGGCAGGTGTTGGCCCATAGCCATTTGCCCTATATGAATGAACAGCGACAACTGATTTTTGATTCTTTTGACCCGGTGCACAGCAACGCAGAGCAGATTTGTCGGGCGAACGTTGCTGTGGGGGAGTGGTTTGCAGAGGCTGCTTTGCAGGCAATTGCTGCGGCTGGCTTGCAGCCGCAAGAAGTGCAACTGATTGGCAGCCATGGGCAAACGATTTGGCACGCGCCCGAAGCCCATGCGACTCTGCAAATTGGCGAAGCGGCGGTGATTGCTGAGCGGACAGGCATCCCGGTGGTGAGTAATTTTCGCCCGCGCGATATGGCGGCTGGCGGGCAAGGGGCGCCGTTGGTCGCTTATGTGGATGTGCTGCTCTTTTCGCATCCGCACAAGGTTCGCGTGACGCAGAACATTGGCGGGATTGCAAATCTGACTTATCTTCCCGGGTTGCAAAAACCTGTTGGGCAGGCATTTGCGTTTGATAGCGGGCCGGGCAATATGATGATAGACCGGGCTGTTTGGCGTTGGACGCAGGGGCGGCAGACCTGTGACTGGGGGGGAGCACTGGCAGCACGGGGTCGGGTGGACGAGGCATTGCTAGCCGATTGGATGAAACATCCCTATTTGCGTTTGAAGCCGCCCAAGACAACTGGGCGTGAGCTATTCGGTGTGGGGCTGGCAGATGCCTGGTATGAGGAGGGGCTGCGGCATGGGCTGAGCGGCCCAGATGTGATTGCAACATTGACCGAGTTCACTTGCCGCTCGATTGCAAATGCTTATGCAAATTTTCTGCCTGCTCAACCGGATGAGGTGATTGTCAGTGGGGGCGGGGCACATAACCCGTTGCTGATGGATGGGTTGCGGCGTTTGCTGGCTCCGGTGGTTGTGCGGACCTCCGATGAGGTTGGCATGGGGGTGGAGGTGAAGGAGGCCGCAGCCTTTGCGGTGCTGGCTTATGAGACCTGGCATGAACGGGCGGGGAATTTGCCGCAGGCAACTGGTGCGCGGCAGGCGGTGGTGCTCGGCGATTGGACGCCAGGCAGGCCGATGCTCTTTTCCTCAACGGGTGGAAGTCTGACTGAGCAGCGTAACCCAAACACCATGGATATTGATCAGCTTTCAACGTTAGAGATGGTGGAACGGATCAACCGCGAGGATCAACGCGTGGCGCTGGCGGTGCGTGCCGAATTGCCTGCTCTGGCAAAGGCGATTGATGCCATTGCGGAGCGAATGCGACAGGGTGGCCGGCTCATCTATGTGGGGGCAGGGACTTCGGGACGCCTTGGAATTTTGGATGCTTCAGAGTGTCCCCCTACATTTAACACGCTGCCCGATCAGGTTGTGGGGGTGATTGCAGGTGGCCCCCTAGCGGTGACGGGGGCTGTGGAGAATGCTGAAGATGATGATCGGGCGGGGGCTGCGGATGTGGCAGCATTGGGGCTGGGTGCTTTGGATACCCTGGTCGGCATTGCGGCAAGCGGCGCGACCCCCTATGTTTTGGGTGCATTGCAAGAGGGGCGGCGACGCGGTGCCTTGCTGGTGAGTGTGGCTTGCAATCGGCCTTCAAAGATTGAAGAACTGGCCGATTTTGGCATTGCTCCGATGGTTGGCCCGGAAGTGGTTACTGGTTCAACGCGTCTCAAGGCGGGCACGGCGCAAAAAATGGTGTTGAATATGCTCTCGACCGGAGTCATGATTCGCCTGGGCAAGACGTTTGGTAACCTGATGGTGGATGTGCAGCAGACGAACGCCAAACTGCGCCGGCGTGCCTGTCGCATTGTGGCGGAGGCGTGTTCGGTGAGCGAGTCAGCAGCACAGCAGATGTTGGATGCCTGTGCTGGTGAGCCAAAGACGGCAATTGTGGCTTTGTTGACCGGGCTGGATGCGGAAACGGCGCGATCACGTTTGCTGGGTGCGCATGGAATGGTGCGCCAGGCATTGGAAGGACATTGAGATGATTTTGGGATTGGATGGTGGTGGAAGCAAAACCCTGGCCTTGCTAGCGGATGAAAGCGGGCAAGTGCTGGGGCGGGGATTGGCTGGCCCATCCAATTTTCATGTGCTGGGGCCAGAGCGCACCTTTGCGGTGTTGGAAGAATGTGTTCGGGCGGCATTTGCAGATGCCGGGCTTTCTCCTGCGCCATTGCGCTCTGTGGTACTTGGCCTCTCAGGGGTAGACCGTTCTGAAGACCAGGCGCCTTGCCTGGCATGGAGTAAACACTTTTTTGGCAATGCTGCGCTGGCAATTGTTAACGATGCACAGATTGTTCTGGATTACCCGGTAGCAGGGATGCATACTGGCAGCTTGCTGGCAGTCATCAGCGGCACGGGTGCGATTGTGTATGGTCGAAACGCTGGCAACCTGGATGGGCAGGGTATGGAGCGTTCGAGTGGCTGGGGCTACTTGTTGGGGGACGAGGGTAGCGGGTTTTGGATTGGGCAGGCGGCATTGCGGGCGGTGACGCGGGCAACAGATGGGCGTGAGGAGGCAGGGCGCAGCCTGGTGCAGCCGTTGCTGGCATTTTGTGGTTTGCAGCAGCCTCAGCAATTGATTGCGCATATTTATGGTCAGGCTGCGCCGCGCAGCTATATTGCGCGCCTGACGCGGGTGGTGGATGAGCTAGCTCAGGCGGGTGATGCTGCGGCACAGCAAATTGTGGATCGGGCCGGGTTCGAACTGGCCCTTGCGGTACAGGCCGTTGTGCGGCGTTTGCAATTTTCGGCTGGCACGCCGCTTGCCTGCGCACTGGCTGGCGGGGTATTGATCCATGCTGAATCGGTGCGAGGGGCGTTTTTGCAGCATTCACGGGCGTTTGGCTTGAGCTTGTCGCCGGTGACATTGGCTGTTGAACCGGCGCAGGGTGCTTTGCGCCGGGCGCTGATGATGCTGGCTTGAGGAGGTTGTGATGGATGAATTGTATTTGACCCATGCGCGACAGGCAAACGAGGATGGTAGTTTTACGCCATTGACGGTCTACATTCGGCAGGGAAAAATTGCTGGCCTGGCTGAAGCGCTGGATGTGCCATCCGGTGTGAATTGCTTTGATTGCGGCGGGGCTGTGTTGGCTGCCGGGCTGGTCGAGATTCAGATCAACGGCGGTTTTGGGTGTGATTTTACCGATGACCCGGACAGCATTTGGCAGGTAGCGGCACAATTGCCGCGTTATGGCATTACCAGTTTTTTGCCCACCATCATCACCAGTCCCCTCGAGACGGTGCAGCGCGCTTTGGATGTGTGGAAAGCCGGGCCGCCAGATGGCTGGCGCGGGGCGTGGCCCTTGGGGCTGCACCTGGAAGGCCCATTTCTCAACCCGGGTAAAAAGGGGGCGCACAATCCGCTCTATTTGCGCTTGCCAACCGAGGATGATGGGCAAAACTGGTCGCCACAAAATGGGGTGCGTCTGGTGACGCTGGCCCCAGAATTGCCTGGAGCTGAGCAATTGGTGCGCCGCCTGACCAGACAGGGGGTGACGGTGTTCGCGGGGCATTCGCTGGCTACTTTTGAGCAGGCGCAGGCGGCCTTTTCCTGGGGGGTGCGCGGCGGGACCCATTTGTTCAATGCCATGCCTGTGCTGGAAGGCCGGGCGCCCGGGCTGGTTGGGGCGTTGTTAACCACGTTTGGGGTATCCTTTGGCTTGATTGTGGATGGGATTCATGTCTTGCCTGCAATGGTGCAACTGGTTGTCTCGGCGCATGCCGATGGGCTGATTTTGGTGACAGATGCAATGGCTGCACTGGGCATGCCGCCTGGCTGTTATCGTTTGGGCGATTTTGACGTGCAGGTAGATGCGGTTTCGGCGCGCCTTGCAGATGGAACGTTGGCGGGTAGTGTTTTGACGGCCAACGCAGCGGTTTGGAATTTGGCACAGTTTACGGGCTGGAGCGCTGCCCGGGCACTTTCTGCGTTTAGCAGCCGTCCGGCACAGATGTTGGGCCTGGAGGATCGTGGTTGTTTGTGTGTGGGTGGGCGAGCGGATCTAACATTGTTGGATTGGGAACGGAACGCCACTGTGTTGGGGACACTGGTGGCGGGAGAATGGGTATATCAGAGGAGAGAAGGATGAGCTTGCAGAGTGATATTTTTGAACAGCCGGCGGTGCTGGCGCGTTTGTTGGATGGTCAGCGCAAGGCGATTGAAGAAGCAGTTCGTTTGTTCTCGGATGAGGTGCGGTATGTGTTTTTGGCAGCACGTGGCACTTCGGATAATGCCGGGCGCTATGCACAGTATTTGTGGGGCGCATACAATGGGTTGCCGATTGCGCTGGCAACCCCCTCGCTGTTCTCACTTTATCAATCTCCGCCTTCTTTGAAGGGCGCACTGGTGTTGGGGATTTCACAATCCGGCCAGTCACCGGATATTGTGGGGGTTTTGGCCGAGGGGCGCCGGCAGGGTTGCCCAACCCTGGCAATTACCAATACAGCTGCTTCTCCGCTGGCGCAGATGGCAGATGTGGTGATTGATATTGGGGCTGGACGCGAAACGGCAGTGGCCGCAACAAAAACTTACACGGGTGAATTGATGGCGATTGCGTTGCTCTCAGCTGCCTTGAGCGGTTCAACTGAGCAGATGCGCGTGTTGGAAAATGTTCCTGCATGGGCTGCGCAGATGTTGCGTTTGGATGGCGAACTGGGACGAATGGCCGAGCGGTATCGGTTTATGGAACAATGTGTGGTGTTGGGGCGCGGGTTTAATTATTGCACGGCGTTTGAATGGTCTTTGAAGCTGAAAGAACTGACCTATGTTGCGGCTGAGCCTTACTCGTCGGCAGATTTTCAACATGGGCCAATTGCAATTGTTGAGCAAGGGTATCCGGTGTTGGCTGTTGCGCCATCGGGTGCAGTGTATGCGGGAATGCTGGATTTGCTAGTTGGTTTGCGTGATCAGCGCCGGGCTGAATTGCTGGTTATTTCGGATCAGGCAGATGCCTTGCGTTTGGCACAATCGCCGATTGCTTTACCAGAAGGGCTGCCGGAATGGGTGACGCCGTTGATTGATATTCTCCCCGCACAGCTTTTTTGCTATTATCTGACCCGGTCACGCGGTTTTGATACAGACGCGCCGCGCGGGTTGCGCAAGGTGACCGAAACGAGCTAGAGCGTGGGTTGCCGATAGCGAATGGGCAGGATGATGTGAAATTTGCTGCCAGGGCAGGTGCTTTCATCGTGACCGGGGCTTTCGGCCCACAGTTTGCCGCCATGTGCAACAACAATTCCGCGGGCAATGGTCAGGCCCAGACCCGGGCCGCCACCTTTGAACTTTGTTTTGCTGGTAGAATGCAGGGATACTTCGCCGGTTTGGAAGAATTTGGTGAAGATTAGCTCCAGGTAGGCTGGCTCAATGCCAATCCCGCTATCTTCAATGATAACTTCGACTGCTTCATCAGGTAATTCTTCGCCAGCTGCGATGATGCGCCCGCGGATGGTAATCTTTCCACCATCCGGGGTGTATTTGATGGCGTTGCCAATGATGTGATAAAAGACTTTTTTCAGCGCATCGGGGTCTGCTTCAATGAGCGGCAAGCTGCCAAGCCCTTCGACTGTGATGGTCAGCTTGCGGTCGCGCAGCCCTTCTTCAAAGACGCTGATTTGATCTTTGATCAACACGGCCAGGTAAACGGAACCGACTGTTAGTTGCAGGGATTGATTGTCAATTTTCGCCAGGTCGAGCATACTGTTGACCAGTTCATACATGCGGCTGGTGCCGGAGATGATGCCCTTCACCAGGTTGGAAAGGTTTTCATCGGCTTTGATGACGGAAGCGCTTTGCAGAATTTGACTGTAGCCGCGAATGACTGTGATGGGGGTGCGCAATTCATGCGAGGTGACGCTGATGAACTTGGATTTGGCCTGGTCAAGCTGTTCGAGCTGATTATAGGCGTTTTGCAGTTCTTCGGTGCGTTGCTGCACCATGCGTTCCAATTCTTGATTGAAGAGGGCCAGTTCAGCGGTCAGGCGTGCATTTTCAATTGCTGCTCCGGCCTGGGTTGCCAGGGTCATTAACAGGTCAACGTCGTGATCGTTGAAGGGACGCTGATTGATGCGGTTGACGGCAGTGACGGTGCCAATGACGCGCCCTTTGTCAATTAGTGGGGCAACAATCAGGCTGCCGGTGCCACTCCGCCGGCGGCGTTCGCGCGTTTCTTCTGGTTCAATTCCATCATCTGCACTGATGGAGAGGACTGGTTTTGCGCTGCTGAAGACCATTCCGCTGATGCCAGAGGATAGCTCATCATAGCTGGTGAGGATGTCATCATCTACGCTGCCAGCATAGACGCTGACCAGAATTTCCTGTTTCTCATGATCCACAATGAAGATGTACATCCGGTCAGCCTGTACAATGGCGTTGAATTGGGTCGCCAATTTTTGACAGATGTCGCGCGGGTCGGTTGCACCGAGAATGGATTGGGCAGCGTGAAACAGGCCTTCGGTTTCTTGTAACACAGTTTGCAATTGTTGGTTGGCGGCATCGGCACGGGCTTTGGCAACAGCCAATTCCTCGGCCCGTTGATTTACTTCCAGCAGCAGCTTTTCAATGTTTTCACGGGTTTGCTGCTGTTCCTCAATCAGCAAAGTGCGGAAGAGTGTGCCGCTCACCAGGTCGCGCAGTTGCGAATAGGCCTCCCAATTGAGCGGGCCGACTTCTGTAATCAGGAAGCCAAGCTGACGATCACCAACAGAGAGTGGAACAATGACCCACGAGTAACGCCGTCCGGTGGGAACGCGACGTTCGGGCAGCAGTTGAATCGAGTCGAAGCTCGCGTCTTCGGGCTGCAGGATGGATTTGCCTTCGTTATAGGTCAGGAAAAGGCGGGCGCGTTTGCCAATTGCACTTGGGTTTTCGGCACTGGAGACAATTTCTTTGGTAAAGGTAATGATATGAGCGTGGTCTACCCATAGTTCGGGCAGGAATTCTTCCAGTGCTTTGGAAAGTTCACGGGTGTTGAGCGCCGATAACATGCGATAGTCAAAATTCTGGAACAAGGTTTCATAGTGGTCAACGGCAAAACGCTCAAAGATTTGTCGGCGCAAGGCAGCTTCGCCGACCATGTAGCGTGCTTGTTGAAGCAGCGTTTCGGCGCGTTGCATGGTTTGCACATCTACCAGATAGGGTGTGAAACGTTGGCGCATGGCGGAGAGGACTTCGTGCCACTTGGCGCGGTCACGCCGGATGACTTGCAGAATTTGAAGTGCCTGGTCAAAGGCGGGCAGGAAGCTATCTTGTTGTTGCCCGGTGATTTCGTTTAGAAAGCTATCCCACATTTGACCGAGGGTGTATTCAATTAATTGTGGCTCAACGTTGTAGCCCCAGGAGGTTTCGTCGTCGGCTGCTTTGCCAAGTGCCTCAATCATGTCGCGGATGGCGTGTTCCCGTTGGGCGCGCAGCTTTTTGACGAAGTCCTCGCGTCCCAGCTGAATTTGTTCGCGGCTGATATTGCGTAGCAGCGAAGGCTTGCATCCGCACGATTCGCGCAGAACCAGATCGGAGGGGACGGAAACAACATCAGCAACAGTTTCACCTTGCCAGATGCGGTTAAGCAATTCGGCACAAGCACGCCCTAAGGAGTAGAAAGATTGCCGAATGGTGGTGAGCGGCGGGCTAACCAGGCGTGCTTCGCCCGAATCATCAAAGCCAGTAATGGCAAAATCGTTTGGAACGCGCTTGCCAACGGATTGTAGCATTTCCAGCGCACCGATTGCCATGTTGTCGTTGGCGGCGACAACTGCCTGAATGTCGTCATAACGGTCAAGCAAGAGACGCATTGCCTCGTTGCCAGATTCTTTGCTGTAATCTCCAGACACTACAATCCGTTCATCCAATGGGATGCTATGCTCATTCAATCCGTCACGATAGGCTTGATAACGCAGTTCCGCTTCCATTTGCCCCTCAGGGCCGCGAATGAAGGCAACGCGTTGGTAGCCATGTTCCTCAATCAGGTGGGACATCATTTGACGCATGACGAGCGAACTGTCGGCCAGGACGGCGGGAAAACCGGGGATTTGCAAGGCGAAATTGACGATGGGCAAGGGGGCAAAGGAGCGGCAGAACGCCTCCAGTTCGGAAGCAGGGATGCCATGCCCCAGGCTGGCAAATAAAATCAAGCCGTCTACGCGTTTGGCGTTTGCCAGGCGGTAGACGGGGTTTTGGTAGACCAATCCTTTATCGGGTTTGTGACCCATAAAGCAAATCAGATTGAGGTCGTGTTCAATGGCGTAATCGGAGAGTGCCGAGAGGAAAGGGTGTCCATACCAATTGTTCATGGGCGGGGTAAAGACACCGATCGTGCGGCGGGACTTTTTGTTACTCAGCATGGAGACAACCTGAGGTTCAGTCACAATAGCTCCCAAACGCTAAAGAATATTGTTATTATTATACCAGTTTGAGAGAAAAAGCAACCCGTTTTTGGGGATGGCTTTTTGAGATTGGAATTCGGGGCGAGTTTTGGTTGCGTCTTTGCGTGTTTTGGGCTACACTTTAAGCTATGGAGAAACTTCCTGTAACTTACCTGGGTGTGGTGTTGATGGCGGAAACGCGCACATTTGCTTATGCGGCGCTGGGTGAGGAGTGGAATGTGCTGGCTTTGGGGGGCGGCAGCCTGGAGGATGCAGCAGCGTATGCTGCTGGGCAGAGCGCTGCATGGGTGGCTGTTCATGCGGCGCGGCGGTTGAACCTGGGGCGTGTGGCGCGGGATGATGTGCAACCGGCTTTGTTTGGTGGACGGGCGGCAAATTTGCGCCTCTCGGAATGGCAATTGCAGCAGCGCGGTTTGAATGTGCCGCGCACACCGGCGGCGCTTAAGGATTGTCCATCCTGGATGCGGCAGGGGTTTGCTTTCTATGATCAGTTGGAACGCCTGGGCTATGTGCCTTATCCACAGGTAGATGCGCCGCGCCAGTATTTTGAAGTGCATACCGGGGCTTGTTTTGCAGCTTTGCTCCGGCACGTTTTTGCGCCGGGGACGCTGGAGGGGCGGCTGCAACGACAGTTGATGTTGGTGGAGCAGGGGGTGGACTTGCCAGACCCGATGGATTTCTTTGAAGAAGTGACGCGGCATCGCCTCTTGCAGGGCATTTTGCCATTTGAGAAAGTGTATGCGCAGGGGGAACTGGATGCTTTGTGCGCCGCCTGGATGGCCTGGTTGGCTGCGCACACACCGGAGCGCTTGATGGTGGTGGGGGATGCTGAGGAGGGCCTGGTGTATCTTCCAGCCCTGGCAGCGGCGGAATGAGGGGGCAGGAACTACGCGTTTCGGTCAGTGGTGGTGGGCAGGTGTTGCCGCTGGCAAATGGCTGGCGTTTTGAACTTCCTGGTGGGGGTGGGCGTGTCTATCGCCTGGCGCAGATTGCCGATGGCTGGAACGTGTTGCGCTGTGACCTGCCCTGGAGGCCACCCTTGCGGCTCTCGCTGCGCGGGCGCGTTTCGGCCGCTTCTTTACCGGGTACCTGGGGCTTTGGCCTGTGGAACGATCCATTTACTGCGCAATGGGGACTGAATGGAATGGTGCGCCGGCTGCCAACCCTGCCGCAGGCGGCCTGGTTTTTCCATGCCGGTGCGGAAAATTACCTGACCTTGCGCGATGACCTTGCGCCGAATGGCTTTCTGGCAGGGGTGTTTGCGGCACGCTGGTTTCCTGGCATTTTGCTGGGGGTGGGGGTGCCGCTCTTTGCATTGCCCCCTTTGGCGCGTTTGCTGCGTCGGTTGGGGCGGCATTGGGTGAGGGAGGCTGCATTTCGTTTGCAAGTGGATCAGACAGCCTGGCATGAATATTGTTTGAAATGGGAGGAGAAGGCGGTGCGCTGGTTTGTGGATGGACAGCCGGTATATGAAAGTGTGCTTTCGCCCCGACCGCCTCTCTCGCTTGTGATTTGGATAGATAATCAATTTGCTGCTTTTGCGCCGGATGGGCACATCAAGGCGGGGGCCTTGGCAAATCCGCCGGCCTGGATGGAGGTTTGCGATATGTGGATTGGAGGGTTGGCGTGACAAAGCACTACGATTTTTTGATTGCGGGTGGCGGTGCTGCTGGATTGGGCCTGGCCTATGCATTGATGAACAGTCCATTGGCGGATTGCACTATGTTGATTCTAGAGCGCGACACCAAGAAGCAAAATGACCGCACCTGGTGTTTTTGGAGCAAGCGACCGACATTGTATGATGCAATTTATTACCGCTCCTGGCACAAATTGCGTTTTGTCGCGCCAGGCTTTGAGCGGGTTTTTGACCTGGGTGAGTATCGTTATAATATGGTGCGGGGGATTGATTTTTACAATCATACCTTGCAAGATTTGCAGAGGCGCTCAAATGTGGCCTTCTATCGCGGCGAGGTGCCGCCCCTGCAGGATGCAGCTGGCGTGGCGCGGGTGATGTTGAATGATGAGTGGCACAGTGCGTTTTGGGCTTTTGATAGCATTTTGCGCTCGGGGGATATGACGATTGACCCGTATCAATATCACGATGTCAAGCAACATTTTCGCGGTTGGGAAATTGAAACGGAGGAAGATGTCTTTGACCCGGAATTGCCAACCCTGTTTGATTTTCGCACACCGCAGGATGGAGCAATGCGCTTTTTCTACATCTTGCCCTTTTCGCCGCGCCGGGCATTGGTTGAATACACGTTGTTCTCTCCTCACTTGTTGAGTGAGGACGAATACAACGCAGCACTCGTTCGCTACATTGCCGATGTGCTGAAATTGCAGCGCTACACAATTGTGGAAAAAGAACAGGGCGTTATTCCAATGACGGATTGGCCTTTTCAGCGCCGGAACGGCTTCCGCATTTTGAATATTGGCACCAAGGGTGGTCGGGTTAAGCCTTCGACCGGCTATGCTTTTTTGCGTATTCAAGACGAGGCACAGGCGATTGTGCAATCTTTGTTGCAAAAACGTCATCCATTTGCTTTGCCGCAACCATCGCTACGCTATCGCTTTTATGACCGGGTGATGCTACAGGTGATGACGCGACATGGCGGGCGCTGTGCAGCGGTGTTTACGCAGATGTTTCGCAACAACCCGATTGAGCGGATTTTCTCTTTTTTGGATGAGGATCAACCTTTTCGTGATGACTTACGTTTGATGATCAGCCTGCCGGTGCCGCTATTTGCCGCAGCAGCTTTCAAGACTCAAATCTTGGGGCGGGTTTGATGGCGCAGATGCACTCCTGAGGGTAGCTCGTTGCGGTGTTTGAAGACCAAGAGGGTTATATTGACGCTCCAGACGCTGAGCAGGAGCGGGTTGGCAGAATGGTTGATCAGCAGGTGAGGCAGAAGGGCGGCCATGCCAAGCACAATGGCCCAGGCACTGCTATCTAGCAGGAGGGCAAAGGTGATGACGGCAAAGGCCAGCAGCAGGGGCATTTCGCCGAGGGTCAAACCAGCCCAAATGCCAAAGGTGGCGGCAACTGCTTTTCCACCTTTTCCTTTGAGAAACGGAGAAAAAGCGTGACCAAAGACCGGGGCCACTGCAATGGCAGCCATCCAGGCAAGGGGTGGGCGGTGAAAGAAAAACACATAGCCAACGGGTAAGGCCGCTTTGAAAAAATCGAGCAGCATGGCAAGCAATCCCGGGGCAAATCCACCTGCGCGCAGAACATTGGTTGAGCCGGGATTGCCATCGCCAAAGCGACGGATATCAGTTTGGAGCAGCAGTCGCCCCAGCCAGGGGGAAAGAGGCAGGCTGCCAGCGAGAAAAGCAGCCACAATCCAAAACAGGGCGGCGGTTGGGGTCATTGCTCAAGTGCTGGACGCCGCAGACGGCTGATTGTCCAGAAGATGGATGGGAGCAGGGTCAGTTTGCGTCCGGCACTGGTGTGGGCTCGTTGCTCATGAACCTGGTAGTGAATGGATTCGATTTCATCCAAAATGGCACGGTAGAGCAGGGCAGCCGCACCAACAGCCGGGCGGGCCGAAGGGCTCAGCAGGGTAATGCCGGGCAAGGATTCAAGGTAGATTTGGCGGGCGCGCGCAATTTCAAATTGCATCAGTGCTGTGAAGCGCTCGTCATAGATGCGATGGCGAATTTCCTCAACGGTCAGTCCAAAGCGCTGCAAGTCTTCCACTGGCAGGTAGACGCGCCCACGGCGTGCGTCTTCACCGACATCGCGCAGGATATTGGTTAACTGCAGGGCGATGCCGAGCCGGATGGCGAAGGGGGCTGCCTGGTCAAAGTTGGCGTTCTTTGCCAGACCAATGACGGGCATGGAAAGCAGTCCAACGGTTGAGGCGACATGGTAGCAGTAGGTTTCTAAGGCCTGCCAGGTGGGGTAGGGCTGGAACTGAAGATCCATCTTGACGCCATCAATTAATTCTTGCTCATAGCGGCGGTCAATGGGGTATTGTTCGCGTACGGCGGCCCAGCAAGCCAGCGCCGGGGTGGTTTGCTGGCTTGCCGGGAGATTTGCTTCGGAGCGCCATGCTTCCAGCATTTCCACGGTGGCGTTTTCTCGGTCTACCAAATCATCGGTGGCGCGGCAGAAGGCATAGAGGGCGCGAATGGCGCGGCGTTGTTCGATGGGCAGCAATGCGGTGGCGACGTAGAAAGTTTTGGAATTGACACGAATGATGTCGTGTACTTCATTCCAGGCTTGGGAAAGGGTGGGACTGGAAGCAGTCGTCAGCATGATAACCTTTCAGCCGGGGTTATGCGGCCTTTGTAATTAAGTCTTCGGCTATTTTAGCCGATGAAAGCACGCCCGGCAAGCCCGCACCGGGGTGTGTGCCAGCACCGACAAAATAGAGGTTGGAAAATTCTTCCGATTGATTGTGCGGGCGGAACCAGGCCGATTGGGTGAGGATGGGTTCAACCGAGAAGGCCGCTCCCTTGAGGCTGTTGAGCGTGTCGCGGAAGTGCAGCGGGTCAATGTAATGTTCAGCAACCAGGTTGGCACGCAGGTCGGGCAGATAGTTTTCCTCAAGAAATTGCATGATGCGGTCACGGTAGGGCCGAGCCATTTTCGTCCAATCGGTTGGCGATTCCAGGTTGGGGACGGGCGAAAGGACGTAGAAAGCTTCGTTTCCTTCGGGCGCCATGGTGGGGTCCGTGAGGGTGGGCATGTGCAGGTAGAGTGAAAAATCGTCTGCCAGGACCTTTTTGTGGAAAATATCCTCAAGCAGGGGTTTGTAACGCTGGCTGAGGATGATGTTGTGGTGCGCAAGCCCTGAATCGGTGTAACGGCGGCGGGTGCCAAAATAGATGACAAACAGTGACATGCTGTAGCGCATGTTTTCAACCCGGCGGTTGCTGTAGATGCGGCGGTAGGCCTCAGGGATGAGGTAACGGTATGTCCAGCCAACATCTGCGTTCGAGATGACAATGTCGGCGTTTTGCACGCTGCCATCGCCCAGTCGAATTCCGGTAACACGCCGCCCCTGGACGAGGATTTCTTTTACCTCGGTGTTGAGGTGCACTTTGCCGCCTAATTCCTGGAATAGTTTGCCAAGAGCGGCAACAATGGCACCGGTGCCGCCAATGGCATAATGTACGCCCCATTCCCGTTCAAGGTAGTGAATCATGGCGTAGATACTGGTGGTGTCGAAGGGGTTGCCTCCAACCAGCAGGGGATGGAAGGAAAAGACCTGGCGCAGAAAATCGTTTTGGACAAACTGCGAAACATAGTTGTAGACGCTGCGGTAAGATTGAAGTCGGATTAAATCCGGTGCAACTTTTAACATATCGCCAAAGTGCAGGAATGACTTGTCTGCCAATTCAAGAAAGCCTTTTTCAAAAATGGCTTTGGTGGTAGCGATGAAGCGTTGATAGTTTTCAACATCGTCTGGATTGATGCGCGCAATTTGCTCATGAATGAATTGTGGGTTGCCGTTGTAGTTGAACGGGCGCTTGTTGTGATCAAAGATGCGGTAGAAAGGATCCACGGGTACCATCTTGAAGTAGTCTTCGCGTCGGCGTCCTGCGGCAGCGAAAATATCGTCGAACATGAAGGGCGCAGTGATGACAGTTGGACCACCATCAAATTTGAAGCCATTAATTTCATACAGGTAACCGCGCCCGCCAAGCTTATCCCGTTTTTCATATAGTTCAACATCAAAACCGCGCCCTGCAAGGCGCACGGCTGTTGCCAGCCCCCCGAACCCGCTGCCAATGACGATGATCTTTTTGTTCATCAGATGCTTCCTCCTGGATAGAATAAGTATTTACATGTTTATTTGTACCATATTTGTACAAAAAGACCATTCGTTTGTATAACCTGTTTTGAAAAACGGGCTGCCTTTTTTGAGGGCAGCCCGTAGGAATGGCCGGCAAACGAGATCAGCGCTGAGCCTCTAAGACAAATTCGAGCTTGAGGGTCGCACCATCGGTGACGGTTAGCACGCCGGCGATGCTGGGCGGTTCAACATCAAAATCTACTAACAAGATGAGGGTGGTGGCGTTGCCGATTAAACGGTCGCCTTCCAGCCGGGCAGTCACATCCCAGGTGATGGGGAGGGTTGTCTCGCGAATGGTTAAATCACCGAGCAATTGGAAGGTGATATCTTGGCCTTCCTGGGGGTTCTCGGGAAAGTTTTTGACTTCGGTGACCAGGAAGGTGGCAAGTGGATATTTTGACGATTCGAGCCAGTTGGAGCGAATGGCATTATCACGGCGTGAGGAATCGCTGGTGAGTGTGCTGATGTTGACTGTGAAGAGGCCAAAGCGCGAGGAGGTTGGGGCGGCATAGTTTAACTGCATTTGACCTTCAATTTCGCTGGTGATGCCGACAGCCGTGAAGAGGCGATTGTTTTGATTGATGAAGACCTCGTCAATGCTGTAGCTGGCTTTGCTCTCTCCCGGCAGCAGGATGAAGGTGACGAGTGAGTCGGATGGGGCCGGTTGGGTTGCCTCTGGCGCAATGGTGGGCGTGGGGAGCGCTGGTTGGGGTGTGGCGGTGGGGAGCGCTGGTTGGGTGGGTGAGGGAACGCTGGTTGGGGTGTTGCCTTGCGCACAGCCGACAAGGACGATGGCGCTTAGCACGAGGGTGGAGAGAAGTTGGGGGATGGATAGTTTCATTGTTGAATGAGCTCCAGTTCGATCGTGATTTTAATTTCTTCACCAACCAGCCAGCCGCCAGTTTCCAGGGCGACATTCCAGGTCAGGCCCCAGTCTTTGCGATTGATGGTGGTCGTGGCGCTGAAGCCAGCGTTGGTTGAGCCAAATGGGCTTTTGACAATCCCGTTGAACTCTGTTTCAAGGGTCACCGGGCGGGTGGTGCCGCGGATGGTCAGATTGCCATGAATAAGGCCGCGCGTTTCTGACAGGATTTCAATTGAGTGGCTTTGGAAGGTGAGGGTTGGAAATTCAGTAATGTTGAGAAAATCGGGCGAACGTAGGTGCGCATCGCGCTGCGGCTCGCGTGTGTTGATGCTCTCGGCGGAAATTTCCACCTGAACAGAAGCGGCAGCCGGGTTGGAAGGGTCAAATTCAACCGTTCCGGTAAAGGTCTGAAAACTCCCACGCACATTTGAGATCATCAAATGTCGGACGGCGAAGTTGATTTCAGAGTGAGCAGAGTCAATTTTCCAGGACATGTTAATCGTGTCTCCTTTTTGAGAAATTTAAATGTTATATCTCTGATTTTACATTGTTTATAATTTTTGTCAAATATTTGTCGCGGGTTGAGTGGCTTGACTTTTGGGCAAAGTGGCTATAAACTCAATACACAAACCTTTTTCATTAAGTTCCAAAGGAGAGACTCATGTCTGGTTTTACGCACATGCCCCGGTATGATGTTCGCAATGATGGCGCGGGGCCTTATGCTATTTTCTACTGTGATGTGTGTGGACGAGAATTTCGCAGCCAACCGAATGTGGCAAAAACGGTTTCGCAGGATTTAGGGCGTCAGGCAGTGGGTGGCTTGCTGCGCAAGATTCCGCTCGTGGGGCAGGCGGCCGCAAGCAGTGTGGCTGGCGAGGACCCGCGCTATTCGTATAAACTGGAGGGGGCGCAGTTGGAAGAGGCCTGGAAACAGGTTCAGCCGCATTTTCGTGAGTGTCCAACCTGTCAGCGAATTGTGTGCCTTTCTGACTTTGACACAAAAAGTGGATTTTGCCAGGAAGACAGCCCGCGCACAGAAGAAATTGCGGAGGCACGCGGTGCGCAGGCCGGGGCAGCGTTGAAAGGGCTTGCCAGCGCATTTGGTTTGGGGAGCGTCATCAGTGATGCGGGTGATTCACTGCGTCAGGCGGCAGATGCAGCCCGGCGGGCGGGAGAGCAAATGGCCCGTTGCCCGGTAGATGGTACACTGGCTGCACCTGGCACCAAGTTCTGCCCAGAATGTGGCACTGCCATGCAGCAGCCGAGCGGGCAGGCATGCCCGAAATGTGGAGCCGAGACGATGGGTGCAAAATTCTGCCCGAACTGCGGAAACAAGATGGAAGTTCAGTCTTCCGGCAAATGCCCTCAATGCGGCGCACTGGCACCGGGTGCTAAATTCTGCCCCGAGTGTGGCGCTAAGATGGCTTGATGACCGGCTGAGACGGCATTCCTGACGCGTTGTTCAGGATGGGCTGTAATGAGTCGCAAGGGGAAGTGTTCATTTCCCAAATGGTGATTTCCGCTTCGATGGCGGCTTCGCCCAGGGCGTGTGCAACCGAGATGCGATGATGTCCATCCTGAACAAAATAACAGTTTCCAACTTGAATTAACTGCACGGCATCCAGAGGAATGTTTTGCCGGCGGGCAATGGCAACACTCACCCAGCGCGGGCGCGTGCGCTCGTTGCGTGGGTGAAACCGTTGATCGAAATCATAGGTGCGTCCCATTGAGCCACAGATTTCTTCTAAGGAGATTGTGTGCAGACCGCCGTAGTGCTGGTTGCGAATTGCCTGGCGGGGGATGCATTCCAGATTGAGGAGCGCACAGGAACGGTGCAGCAAATGGCTGCGCAGGCGTTCAAAGCGTCCTTTCCACATGGCCCGGTTAAAAAGTGCAATGGCCTGATTGAGCAACGCAGCGTGATGGCCGTGCTGGTGATCAAGCGCTTGATCATAGGCTTCAAGGATGGAGGAGCGTAGTTCAAACATATTGAGACCTTGCGTAGAATATCATTAAGCATACGCCAATTTTGCAATTGAGTTGCTTGTTTTGAGGATAATTTTTTATTGACTTAATCCGTTAGGGGCAAGGGCAGATCTGAAAAACGCTGGCTGGGCTGGCAGGGAACGGCTGCGGAATTTGAATGTGTAGGCCTTGGGGCTGATTTTGCCAGGGCAATGGCTGTTGGTGACCGATCAGAGAAACCCTGGCATTGGGTGCAAGTTGGAGATTGGGCAAGTGGATGGTCGTTTGTTTGGGGTGACCGAGAAGAAACAAATAGAGTGCGTCTTGAGTGGCGGTGAACCGGATGGGGATACCTTCGTCGGTTGTGGATTGGCTCTGTTTCCAGGGGCGAGCGCCAAAGATGGCGGGTGTATGTTGGCGAACCCAATTACCCAGGGCGAGGAGGCGGCGTTGGATTGGTTCGGAGATGCTACCATCGGCTTGCGGGGCAACAACAAGCAGAAGGTTGCCGTTTTTGCTTAAGATATCGCAGAAGCGGTGAATCATGTCTTGCACGCTGAGCAGGTCGTTCTCAGTTTCCTGGGCATTGTAGCCGACCGAGCAGCCAAAACTCATGACGACCTCAAATTTTTTTGGCTGTGTATTGGCAAAGGTGGTAAATTCAGGGGTGAGGAAGTCGGCGTGAATTGGTAAGGGTGCGCCGGTTTGTCCGGCTTGCATGGCGCGCCGCCCGGCCTGATTGACCAGCGCACGCAGCAGCGGCAAGCGAGTTACCTGCATCCATGGACCATATTGCAGCCATCGGTCATTGATGCAGCCTTCTGGCTGAAGGTTGTAATACTCAGCCAAAATGGCATCACGATTGCCTTGTGGCGGATAACCAATATCGTTCCATAAAATGTCGGGGCGCAAGGAATGGATGAGTTCCCGGTAGTGCGCATCTACATAGCGCCCATAGGTGCGGTGTCCGGGCCCGCTGGTGAGCAAGTCTACCAGATCGCGAATGGGCGGTGTGCCAAAGGCCCAATCGAGCGCGCCGGAATAATAGAGGCCAAAGCGCAGGCCGCGTTGCCGGACAGCATGGGCAAGTTCGGCAAGGATATTGCGCGGACTGAACCAGTTGGGTTGGGGCGGGCGGTGGTTGCTGGGCCAAAGCAGGAAGCCATCGTGAAACTTTGCCCACGAGATAACATAGCTTGCACCACTTTGGGCAAAAAGATCGGCCCAGAGCGGTGCAGACCAGCTTTGCAGGGCCTGCTGAAAAGGAAGGGCGAAGTTTCGATAATCAAAATTTTCACCAAACTTTTGATGATGGTAGCGGCGAGCCGGTGTGTTGGGCAGCCGAATGGCATTGGCATACCATTCGGCGTAGGGGGTGTGGTGGAAGTATGTTTGCCAGCCAGAACGAACGATCAATTGATTGGAGGTGATGCCCGTTGGGGCAAAGGCAGGAATGCTGAATGGCCCCCAGGCAACCATCAGGCCGAGTTTGGCGTCACTAAACCAACCGGGTAGCGGATGGTGACGTAGCGAGGATTGATGAGCAGAATAGATGTATGGCAACGTTGTGCTGCGGTGTCGGAAAATCAGCTACCGTGACCGTGGGCAACGCTTTCAGCGCACGGTGCAGCGTTTTTTTGTTTGCCATCCAGGTAATTCTCCAGGGCCTGGCGCACGGTTCCGCTTGCGCCGGTTGCTGCCTGGATGCCGGCTTGCGCAAAAAACTCAATCGCCCGTCCGCCCATCCCGCCGCTGAGAATGACGGTGGCCTTTTGTTGTTGGATGAAATCCGGAATTTGCCCTGGTTGATGCCCTTGCAGGAAGGGATTGGCAACGTCTTGCACTGTGCGCACTTCACCGTTTTCAATTTCTACCAGGATGAAGAAGGGAGCATGACCAAAGTGCTGAGCTACCGGGCTGTCGAGACCATTGTTGCTTTCGGCTGTGATTGCAATTTTCATGTTCTGTTTCCTCGTTTATGATGGTTTGAATACCGAGCCAAAGATTTTTATTGTTTTGGAGATGTGCTTATTTTGGGATGGCATCATAGGCAGCTTCCAGATGCTCAATTTCTTTGCGGCGTTGACGCAAAACTGCCATCCAGCCGGCCAGTGTGGATTCGCCGAGCGGGGTAATGGTATACATGCGGCGCTGTGGGCCGAGGCTGTTTTCACTCCATGAACTGATGACCAATTCGGCGTTTTCCAGGTCGCGCAGGGCCCGGTAGAGGATGCTGATATCCATCTCCGTGGTGGAGAAACCGAATTCTTGCAGGCCTTCCATCAAGCTATAGCCATAGCCAGGTTGTTGGTGCAACAGCACCAACAGGCAGGATTGTAAAAAGAACAGTTTTTTTCTGCCGCCGCGTCCCAGTCCTCCAGGCATTTTTGTGGCTTGCTCTCCTTTTTTTTTTCTATAGTATATGTTGCTATAGATAAAAAGTCAATAGCTGGGGCATATCCGTGGAAAGCGCACGATTGGATGCAGTGAATGGTGGTCAAGATTCTCACCGACCAGAAGTCACCAGCAATTTTGCCTTGTGATATAGTTATAAACAGTTCAATTGAAACAAATCAACCTTTAGAGGCCTTTATGCTATTGAAACACCTTCAGATCCTCCTGATCCCAATTCTTCTGCTGAGTCATTTTTCAGCCCCCCTCGAAAAATCTTTACCAGCTCAACCTGCGGGCTGGGAATTGCTTGGTCAGGCGGGCGGGCCCAGTCAGGGATTGGCCGCACAAGGGAATTATGTGTATATGGGCGTTGGTTCCAGTTTGGTGGTGTTGGATATTTCTGATCCTACAGACCCGAATCCTGTTGGCGCATCCATGCCTTTGGATTATTTTATCCAGGGCGTGACCGTTAGTGGCCCGTTTGCTTATGTTGCCGCTGGCTCTGCTGGTTTGTATATTATGGATCTTGCCATACCTGCGAATCCCACAGTGGTCAGTAGATGGGATTCGCCTGGCTTTGCGGAGAATGTAACCGTATCAGGTAGCATTGCCTATCTGGCTGATGGGCCCGATGGATTGCGCGTTTTGGATGTTTCTGATCCGGTCAACCCGGCGGAAATTGCCAACGCCTTTGCAATGAATTACATTGTTGATGTGGCAATTGGTGGACGGTATGCCTATCTTGCAGCCGATGGGGCAGGGTTGTTGGTGGCTGAAATATCCAACCCACAGTATCCGGTTGAGGCTGGCAGATATGATACGGTCGGCTATGGGCGCAGTGTGGCAACTGCTGGAAGCAAGGTCGTACTGGCGGATGAGTATAAGGGTTTGGTGATCCTGGATGTTTCTAATCCCATTCACCCGACCTTGTCTGGCAGCGCTCAGCTTGATGGCTGGGCATTGGATGTTTTTGTTTCTGGCAATATGGTGTATGTCGCCGCAGCTTTTGGTGGTTTGCAGATCGTTAATATCAGCAACCCGGCAAACCCTGTTGTAGAAGGAAGTATAACCTGGGATCGTTCGAATGCTGTCAGCGTGGCAGTTGCGAATGGGCAGATCCTGATTGCGGATCGGAAAAATGGACTGCGATTGATGGACGGTTCCAATCCAACTGCTCCGCTACAAAGGGGAGATTGGAATACTTTTTCCTTTGCCTATTCTGTTGCATTCGCTGATGAGTATGCCTATGTTGCATCGGGGTTTAATGGTGTCCGAATTTACAATCTCGAGCATGCTGCTCATCCGGTGGAAGTTGGATTGTTGCGAACCGAAGGATTCTTTTATACCCTTAAGGTTTCTGGTAACCGGTTGTTTGCTGGCACGATGACAGGTGGCCCCCAAAATGGGCTCTATGCATGGGATATCAGCGATCCGGTTCATCCCACACAAATTGGTTATTATCAGGATGCGATGGAATGTAGGGCAATAGAGGTTGCTGGGAACATGATTTACGTAGCGGATGGAAATGGTTTGAAGATTTATGAACTGAACAACCCACCAGCCTTGAATTTAATCGGTTTCTACCCTTTGAACCAGACCAGAGGTCTGACCGTGCGCAATGGCCTGGTTTTTGTCACCCAACAATTTGAGGGGTTGCAAATTCTTGATGTTTCTAATCCGGCAGATATCCACCTGGTGGGATCTTTCAATGCGGACGATTCTTTCACTTTTGGACCTGTGGGGATCTCGGGTCAGTATGCCTATATCACGGAGGCATGGGGATTGCGCGTCCTGGATATCTCTGAGCCGGCCACCCCTGTTGAAGTATCTGTAACTCCATTCCTTTTCAATGAAAATCCCTGGCTTGTTTTGGATGATGATCGCAATCTCATCTATGTCGCGCAAGGGCCGTATGGATTTTCTGTATTTGATATCAGCAATCCGGCTGCTCCCTTGCTGATTAATCATCAGGCCTCTGTGCTCGGATCGGTGCAGATGCTGGATTGGGCTGGCGGGCGAATGGCTGCCGCAAGCGGCGAAAGTGGTTTGCAGATTTTCACTGAAACAACCTTCGCAGTTCCACCTCCGAGCCATGTCCCAACGCTCCCTGCATTCAATCCCGGAATTGTTCCTGTTGTTCCGTCAGATTCTCGGCAGGAAATAAACCTCTTGCCTTCTATCAATCAACCTGTTGCGCCTGAACGTCCGGCTGTCACCTGTACCGTCACTTCTACGGCAAATGCCGGCCCAGGCACCCTGCGTAATTGTCTTGAAAACCAGGTCAGCGGAGATTTAATCATCTTCTCACCGGGCGTTTTTCCCCCCACTGCCCCAGCCACAATCTTTATCGGCCCCGAATCTCTGCCAAATATCACACAGCACCACATCACCATTGATGCATCCAACGCAGGCGTGATTCTGGATGGTAGCGCAGTTCCAGGCACTTGGGATCCGGGCATCAATATTTATTTTTCGAATAACAATGTTGTTCGCGGGCTTCAAGTGCGCAATTTCCCTGTCGGCATCTCCATCTCTGGCAATCATAATGTGATTGGTGGGTCTCGATTGGTGGGCAGTGGGCCAACCGGACAGGGAAATGTGGTGTCAGGGAACAATGGACAGGCTGGAATATCTATTCAAGATGGTGCAGAAGGGAATATGGTCCTTGGCAATATCGTGGGTCTCGATTCGACCGGTACGCAAGCATACCCCAATCAAGGGATTGGAATATCAGTTAATAAGGTCGCTAATAACACCATTGGCAGCTTAAACCCGGGTGAAGACAATATTGTCAGTGCAAATCAGGATGCTGGAATTCTCTTGTATGGCTTCTCGAATATTGGAAATAAGGTGATTGGTAATAAGGTGGGAACGGATATCACCGGTAACTTGAATTTGGGCAATCAGGGTGTCGGGGTGTACATTGAGAGTGGTTCATCAAACACATTGCTTCAAGGCAATTTGATCAGTGGTAATAAAATTGCCGAGGTGTATGTCTGGGATTTTGAGACTGATTTCAACATTCTGATTGGAAACTTTATTGGAACCAATTTGGCTGGGGACACACCATTACCTGACCTGACAAGCACGGGTATCGGTGTGGGCTTTGCTGGTTACACGCGCATTGGTGGAACATCGTTGGGTGAGGGAAATGTGATCGCAAACCCTGAGGGTGTGTTTGTGGTGGCTCCTTTTAGCGCGCAAACGCGCATTGTCGGTAATCATGTTGGGGTAAATGCTGCTGGAACAGCTGTTTTGGAAGGTGGGGGTGGAATACTATTGAAAGATGTAACTCGGACAATTGTTGGTGGAGCAACCCTGGAAGAGGCCAATTATTTAACAGCCGATGACGCTTATAACATAAAAGTGATGTCTATGAACAATGTGATTGCCGGTAATTTTATGGGCTTAGCTGTAGATGGGGTGACGCCATTTTCGACAGCCGACTTCCATGTGTATAGCACATTTGATGGCAATATTATTCAAGGGAACCGTATCGCCAATTCTATCAGTGCGGGTATCTATCTGGACGGTGCACAAAAAAATACCATCCGGCGTAATTTGGTCTGGGCCAATCCTTTCAAGGGCATTGCTCTGGGGAATGGAGCGAATGCTAATCTGTCTGCGCCAACCCTCAGCTTGAATGCCTCTGGCGGAAGTGGTACAACCTGCCCGGGTTGCGAGGTGGAATTGTTTCTGGATGATGGAAACCAGGGGCGCTTTTATCTGGATCACTTGATCGCAGATAGCAGCGGAAATTTTGCTTTTCTGCCTTATTGCCCATTATCTTTTATGAATGTGGCAGCTACTACGACGGATTGGATAGGGAACACGTCTGAATTCTCTACTTCTCATCCAGCACCTTGGGATTGTATGGCTCCGAGACCCATTCCCATGCTCATCACCCTGTCTCCTTCCAGCCAGCCAACGTTTGCTCCCACTTTTGCGTTAACCCTTGGTGGGCATGACTTCTATGCGAATTCGGTTGTGCGTTGGAATGGAGCTGATCTGCCAACGGTTATCATTTCAAGCACTGAAGCACGAGCCATTGTTCCTTCGTACTTATTTTGGCTGGGCGGGGAATTCTCTGTTACTATGTACACGCCGGCACCGGGAGGCGGTGAATCGAATGCATTGCTCGTTTCTGTGGCACCACCCCAAAAGATATATTTTCCCATGATGCTTCGATGACAGGTTTTATCTTAGGAGCGAGGCGATGTTGTCTTTAACGAGCGAGATGGGCTTTTGGAGGTGAAAAAGAACGGGGTTGTTTGGGCGAGTTTTGTGTATAATGGAAGTACCCTACAGAACAGGGCACAGGTAACGAGCGCGTGAAGAGCGTGATTGGCAGCACGTTGGTGGAGAGGAGCGGATGACAGGCAGCGGCACGTTGAATTACATTCTGGGCGACCATCTGACCTTTACAGGGTGCTGTTCACGCTACAACAGCGGAGCGCTGCCGACGCAGCACACCGACACAGGGCAGTACTCGAACATGAGCGACTTTGCGCGTCCGGGCAACGTTGCGGCGTGGGATCGGTATGCGGATGTGGAGAACAATCCGCTGCGGTATACGGATCCGAGTGGGCATTTTTGTGTGGAAATTGGTGGCGTTATAACTTGTTCGAAAGACGATGATT
>CAYVRT010000011.1:0-103454 GCA_964453115.1 uncultured Anaerolinea sp.
CGTAAAGCGATTTTCCTGATTCCAGGCACTTTCACCATGCCGCAACAAAACAATCGTATACATTCTGCCTCCTCATCAAACAGTTTTGTCCAATTCTATCGCATTCCCAACAATGTATCAACCACAAGTAACAATGCAGCGCAAGACCAGTCTTGCGCTGCATAGCTTTCATCGTACCGAACTCAAACTAACGAATCGCTCGCGGATTTTCAGCATCGGCAGTTGCATCAAAGATGTGGAACTTATCCATATTGAACGCCAAGCCCACTTTATCGCCAATGGCAAAGCGGGTACGCGGGTCAACACGAGCAACAAAATTATGATCACCAGCCACCAAGTAGAGGAAGATTTCATTCCCCATCAATTCAGTCACCTCCACACGGGCCTCAATCGGCGCGGCATGGATGCCTGGGGGCAGGAACTGTGGGTTGTAAATATCTTCTGGGCGAATACCAAACACAACTTGCTTATCTGCAAACGGCAGGTAAGGCGACACACGGCCTTCAGGAATTTCAACACTAAAGGCGCCAGCATCCACAAACAACTTACCGCCATCCTTTCGTAGCTTAGCCGAGAAGAAGTTCATCGAAGGCGAGCCAATGAAGCCCGCAACAAACTGATTCGCCGGTGAATCATACAGATTCTGCGGTGTATCCAATTGCTGCAAAATACCTTTATTCATCACTGCAATACGGGTCGCCATCGTCATGGCTTCCACCTGATCATGCGTAACATAAATAAAGGTCGTCTGCAAACGCTGATGCAACTTGCTAATTTCAGCACGCGTCTGTACACGCAGCTTGGCATCCAGATTTGAGAGCGGCTCATCAAAGAGGAAAACCTTCGGCTCGCGCACAATGGCTCGACCAACTGCCACACGCTGCCGCTGACCACCCGAAAGCTCACGCGGTTTACGCTTCAGCAGCTTTTCAATACCCAAAATCTGAGCCGCCTCTTCAACCCGACGCTTGATTTCCTCACGTGGCACCTTGCGCAGCTTAAGTCCAAAGGCCATATTATCAAACACTGTCATGTGTGGATACAACGCATAGGACTGAAACACCATCGCAATGTCACGATCCTTGGGCGGAACATCATTGACTACTGTATCACCAATCAAAACCCGCCCATCCGAAATTTCTTCCAGGCCTGCCAGGCAGCGCAGTGCTGTTGTCTTGCCACAACCCGAAGGCCCAACCAGCACCAGGAACTCTTTATCCTCAATGTGAATGTTGAGATCATTCACTGCAATAAAATCCCCAAAGCGCTTAAAAACATGATCATAGGTTACACTTGCCATTGAATCAGTCTCCTTCCAAACAGAATTTAGTGATTACATTATCCGCTTCAAAGATTAATAAAAAATTAAAAAACAATGAGAAAAAGATTAGAATGCAATGAGAAAGAAATATCCAATCTCAAGTATAATATAACCTATGCTTCAATCACCCTCTTCTCCCATTTTAGCGCTCATTCCTGCGTACAATGAGGCCAAGCGGATTCGCCCCACTCTGTATGGTACACAACTTCATCTAACTGTACTGGTTGTAGATGATGGATCAAGCGATGATACCGCCACTATTGCCAAAAACATGGCCGCCCTCGTCCTCTGTCAAAAACCCAACCAGGGCAAAGGCGCAGCTCTGCGCGCTGGTTTTCAATATGCGCTGGATGCAGGCTACGAAGCCATCCTGACCCTTGATGCCGATGGACAACATGACCCTGCCGAAATTCCAAATTTTCTAGCCGCATGGCATGCCAGGTCAAACGACCTTATCATCGGAGCGCGCAATTTTGAGCAGATGCCTTTCTCCCGCCGCCTGGCCAACACACTGGGGCAACATATCTTTTCCTGGGCACTTGGCTGCCCAATTCAAGACAATCAATCTGGCTACCGTCTCATCAGCCGTCGCCTCATGCAAGCGTTGCTTGACAGCCAGGAAAATGGTTTTGAGTTTGAGGTTGAAATGATTGCCCGCTGCGTGCAAAATCACTGGCCCTTAAGCTGGGTTCCCATTCGCACCATCTACGGCGACCAGGGCAGTCACATCCAGCCACTCCGTCACACAATTAATTTTTTGCGCATCGCATTAAAAACCTATCGCAAGCGTACCCGCTGATTAAGCATTCCATGTTACAATCAATTTAACCTCACCCTACAAGGAGTCCACATGTCCACTCAGCGCTGGGCCACCCCGCCCGAAATGCAAATTGACCCTCAAAAAAGCTACACCGCCACACTCAACACCGAATACGGCGACATTGTCATTCGCCTGTTTGCAGACCGTGCGCCGCGCACGGTAAATAATTTCGTCTTTCTCGCCCGTCAAGGCTTCTATAATGGCACCATTTTCCATCGAGTAATCGCCGATTTCATGGCCCAGGGCGGCGACCCCACCGGAAGCGGCACAGGTGGCCCCGGTTATCGCTTTGCAGATGAATTCCACCCCACCCTCAAACACGACAAGCCGGGCATCCTTTCAATGGCAAACGCTGGCCCCGGCACAAATGGATCGCAATTTTTCATCACCCATCGCGCCACTCCCTGGCTGGATAACAAACACAGCGTCTTTGGTGAAGTCATCCAGGGCATGGACATCCTGCTCTCCATCCCAGAACGCGATCCTTCACGCCCCTCACATCCCGGCGCTCAACTAAAAAGCATCGCGATTACCGAAGCCTAGACTCCCCTTTTCTATTCACCTTCTTCTTAACGGCTGCCCAATGCAGCCGTTTTTTGTTTTCGAAACCTTATACAAAAATATCCCCAAGTATGGAAAAGCCCAAAATCAAATGTTATAAATGTATTCAAAGGATTAAATAAAAAGACGATGAAAAAGGCCTCTTTTATTAGGTTCTATTGGAAGATATTGCTCATTTCCATTCTTATTTTCCCCACATTGTTCGGCTTTCTATTCACACCCACTTTTGTCTCAGCCGAAGGTAGCCGCGAAATTGTCGCCAATGGCGGTGTCAACCGTCCGCTCACCGAATGGCGCACCACCAATTACGGCAACCTCTTACGCAGGCGTACTTTCTTTCAAGTCTATGCCCGTTCTGGCGAAGTGATTAATCTCGGTTCGAGCGCTATCGGCCTCGGACAAGGCGATATCGCTCTCTGGCAACCCGGCTTAATCAATGATTTTGCCACCTCTCAACTTCTCTTCGACAGCCTACCCGCACCCACGCTACAATGTTCCACAGAACAACCCGGAAAAGGCCTCATCAACTCGCGTGCACTTGAAATTGCAGGTCCCCTCCCCAATCCTGGAGGCTATGATCCCTGTATCTACTCTGTCACCACAACCGGTATTCATTGGGTAGCCTTTTTCGGCCCTGATGGCCCACAACCCGCAACAGATCGTGACGGGAATGCCGGAACGATCAATTCACCCAACATCACTGTCAGTCAAAATACCGGTGTTTCCATCTGGGATATCACCGTTCGAAATAATAACGCCCCTGGTTTCAGCGAATATTCAGGACGCGTATTTACCGATTATCTATCTCAAATCATGGCAGGCAATGGCGCCAATAATCGCATCTATTCCTCCCTTTACATTATCACCCGTGATGGTTTTAAATACAAAGTAGACCTGGATGGTCTTGACCCCTATGGCTACATCATCTACGCCAATGACGTTGGTTATCTCAACCCCGATGGTAGCCCACTCTACCACAACCTGGTCGCATCAGACAGCAACCTAACCACCCCTCAAGGGGGTGTAACTCTGGCGCCACCAAATGCGCGCATTTTCTTTGCCCTGCCCGCATCCGATCTGCCCAATACCATTGCACCCATCCCCCAAATTCCCACTCTGCAAAACATCGTATTTATTGGAGCAGCCGGCAGTGAAAGCACCTACGTCAATTTAGGTGGCGAATTTACCTATCACGGCAACGTTGGTGGAATTACAGAAATTATCATCAGTCGTGATGGCGTAAACTTCGACCCAACCGCCCCACAAAACCGCGTGTTGCGCAGCGTCTCCCTCGCTGGTCAGCAATCCCTCACCTGGGATGGGCTTGATAACAGCGGCAATGCCTTTCCACAAGGCGATTTTAATTACCGCATCAACTTACATGCTGGCGAATATCACTTCCCCATGCTGGATGTAGAGAACAGCCGCAATGGAAGCCCGCGCATCACCATGCTCAACCCACCTGGCGGCATTTGTCCACTCGGTTGCACCACCGCATTTTATGATGATCGTGGCTATCGTACATCCATCGGCACGATCGTTGGCACACTAAATAACACGCTGCCCGGCAACAATCCTCCAACCATCAATCGCAGCGATCCAGTCACCGGGTTTGATAGC
Source organism: uncultured Anaerolinea sp. (assembly GCA_964453115.1). Taxonomy (GTDB): domain Bacteria; phylum Chloroflexota; class Anaerolineae; order Anaerolineales; family Anaerolineaceae; genus JAIWNK01. The sequence goes on from CAYVRT010000011.1 coordinate 4,323, forward strand.
AGCACGAATCAGCGCTCTTATGGCGATGACACCAACAATGGATTTGGCAACAACAAAGGCCTGGATCTTTGGGCATTCTACCCAAGCGAAACCATTTCTAAGACACTATCCATTGTCCCTGTTATTAATCGTGATATGGCTGTAGCGCTGTCTCATTCCGGCGATTTTGAGATTGGTATCCCAGGCATTTATCAGGCAATTGTCACCAACTCCGGTTCGCAAAACAATAACCGACAAACAACCTTGAGCATCTCCATCCCAGAAAACCTGATCGTTAACGGCATATTGGCTCCTGATTGGAACTGTACCCAAAACGAACAACAAATTACCTGCACCATAACCCAAAACACCTCACCCGGTGGCTCTCTGCCCCCGGTTGAAGTATCCGTCATTCCCAATGAACAGATAGCTCCAATTGTCATCGCGACCGCATCCATCACCAACATTCGAAATAACAATGCCAGCAACGATATCAGCATAGATGAAACACGCATCTTGCAATATGATTATGGCGACCTGCCAAACAGCTACCCTACTACATTAGCCCAGAATGGCGCCCGGCACCTGATTGGCAACCTGCGATTTGGAAATTTGATAGATGCTGAAAACAACACCATTTCAAGCGCAGGAAACCACGACAATGACACAAACGAAAACGACGAAGATGGTATCCAGCGCCAACTAGGCGAAACCTGGCAGCCCGGCAACACAGTACACATCAATGTCACCGTTCAGGGGGTTGGAGGCCACCTGGTTGGCTGGTTTGACTGGAACGGCGACGGCGACCTGGATGACAGCGACGAATAAATTCGCTTCGGCAACCTGCCTGAAGGCAGCAGCACACACCCCATCCTCCTGCCCGCCAGCTACCAAACTGGACGTACGATCTACGCCCGTTTCCGGCTCTATGGCGGTTACCCCGAATTCCCCATTCCAAACGGCAAAGCTAGCAATGGTGAAGTGGAAGATTACGAGTGGCGTTTTTCACCAACCGCCATCACCCTCAGCAGGTTTGAGGCTAACCCGCAATCTTCCACAGCAATTTTTTGGTTGGTTGCCGGTTTCGTCCCCTTGCTTTTTGGCATTGTGTTGATACGCCGACGCCGCAACTAGTCGTATTGCAAGGCAGCAATTACATTCAAATTCGCTGCCTGCCGCGCCGGCTCCCCGGCAGCAAGTAGGCCAAACACAATCCCCACCACAGCGGCACCCAAAACACCACCCAGTGGGAAGACATACGGCATGGAAAAGCCACTGCTGTTCATTGCGCTCACCAACACATAGCCCAACCACAGCCCCGCCAAAACGCCAAACAAGGTACCAAACAAGGCCAGCAGCAAACTCTCTGCAAGCACCATCCGTCGCACCTGCCGGCGTGTACTGCCCACTGCTCTCAGCATACCAATTTCACGCGTGCGCTCAATGACATTGATTGCCAAGGTATTCATCATTGCAATCAAACCAGGCAAAGCCATTGCCGCCATCAACACATACATCATGCTCATTGCCGCATTCATTGCAACCATTTGATTATCCAAAAAACTTTTTGAATCAATCAATGTAAAAGCTGGATACGCCTCTACCAGCACAGCCACCGCCCCCTGCAACTGAACTTCATCCGCATCTACAAATCGATTTGCCATCAACAACACATCCGTTGTCTGATGAAAATCCCGCGCCAAATTTTCCTGCGAGACGTAAACCGTTGCCAACTTCGCATTCAGATAATCTGAACCAATGGCCACCACACGATAAGTTTGTTCACCCTCTGCCGTCAGAATCTGCACATCATCCCCAACCTGAGCGCGAGTCTGTGCCGCATAAATCCCATTCAGGATCATCGTCCGCCCTTCCCCTAGCAATGCAAAGGCCTCTTCCTCACTCCCCGGAGCAAACTCCAATCCCGAAACCTGGGCATAAGTGATCGGGTCAATCCCAATAACTTGCACATCCGCTCCATCCACCCGACCAGAAGCCAGGCGAAGGGAAGAAACCGCCTCAATCCCCGGCATTTGACGCAATTCATCCGCCAATTCTGGGCCAGCGCCCAAATTGCCCCCGCTCAACAAAAGCGATGAAGGCATGATCAAGTAATCTGCTGACAAACTGCGTTCAATGTAACTACGAAAACCAATTGTAATACTAGCCACCACTCCAGCCAGCGAAACCACAATCGCCAAAGCAATCATCAAAGCCGAAGCAGTCACTGTTGCTCTGCCAGGCTGCCGCGCCAGATTGCCCTCCGCCAGTCGCCCCTCCTGCGCAAAAAACAACACCAATAGCCTGCCAAGTAAACGGCCCAGAGGAAGCACCAAGACCGGGGCGATCATAATCAACCCCACCAGGAAAAGCAAAGTTCCTAAAGCGGCCAGATTGATCTGCCCCGAAACCAGCCCCAATGCCGCCAAAACAATCAATCCAGCCCCAACCATGGCACGACGCGCCGAGCGCCGCGTCTCAACCACCGGCAAAGTGGGCCGAATGGCCTCCAAAGGCTGCAAGCGAGTTGTTGAAAGTGCAGGAACCAGCCCCGCCAACAAGGTCACCCCCAAACCCGAAAGGATCGAAAGCAACCAGTTACCTGATGTGAAAACAGGTTGCCCAATATCAATGTGCAAATACATGCCGCTCACCGGGCGCACAGCTGCCATCATCAAGGTCGAAAAAAGGAACCCCAACACCAGCCCAGCAATTGTGCCAACAATTCCCTGAATCAGGCTTTCCAATACAATTGTCCCAACCACGGTTCGACGATTTGCCCCAATGGCACGCATCATTCCCAGATCGCGGCGTCGCTCAGCCACCAATGTGCGAAAGGTATTGAAGATAATAAACCCACCCATCGCCAGCGCCATTAACCCAAACAGCGAAAACGCCACATAGCCCATATCCAGCGCCGCCAGCAATTCTGTACCCAGTTCCAACCCACCAGAGCGAAACCGATCCTCACCCAAACGCGCCAGCACATCTGCCTGCACAGCGTCACGATCTGCGGATGCATCGAACACTACTTCAATTACATTAATTTGCCCCGTCCGATTGAGCAATTGCTGCGCATCCTCAAGCAAAACAAACACCTCTTCCGTCCCAGCTGCCGGCGGAAGGGAAAGGATGCCAACAACTTCAAAATCCGCCTGCCCGCGAGTAGATGGCAAAGCAAGCACACCACCAATCTTCAAGTTCGTCTTCCCGGCCAGACGGCTGCTAATTAATATTTTTCCACTTTCCCCTTCCCGCAAAAAGCGCCCTTCCAACAAGGGATATAAATGCACCTTTTGCACCTCATTCGGCACAACCCCAACCAGTAACAGAGAATTAACCGCCTGCACTGGATCGGTTGGGAAGTCTGGATTGAGACCCGCCGGCAGAATCACATTCTGCCGCAGCACCCCCGCGGCAACCGCTACGCCCGGGGTTTCATTCACCACCCCCAGAATCTGTGCGTCAAATGGCCCCTTTGCCTGATTGGTAATCGTTAAATCTACCTGTCCAGCTGAAGCCAATGTTGTCAAACGCAACGCCTGTAACATCCCGGGCAACAAACCATTTAGCCCGAAAATTAACATAACCCCAAGGGCAATCGCCAGGGTAGTCAAAAATGAACGCAATTTGCGCCCACTCAAATACCGCCAAGCCAAACGCCATGCGATGCTCATAACGCCTCCATTCGTTCCTTTACCAATTTTACGTCCTCATGCCCGTTCGCACTCAGCCGCGTCTCATCCACAATCCGTCCATCCTTTAAAAACACAATTCGATCCGCAAAGGCTGCAATGCGCGGATCATGCGTCACCATCACCACAGTTCGCCTCCAATCGCTTGCAGCTTTGCGCAGCAAACCCGCAATCTCATCCGATGCGCGCGAATCCAAATTGCCCGTTGGCTCATCAGCCAACAACAAAGCAGGCTCAGTCACCATCGCTCGTGCAATTGCCACCCGTTGCTGCTGCCCTCCCGATAGCTGATGCGGATAATGCGCACTGCGTTCTTGCAACCCCAACAAGTTAAACCAATGCATTGCCAATTCATTCGCTCGTTTCGGCTTCACACCATCCAGCAAAAGCGGCAAAGCAGCGTTCTCCAATGCCGTCAGCACTGGTAACAAATTAAAGAATTGGAACACGAACCCCATCCGCCGCCGTCGCAATTCAGTCAATCGCTCATCATCTAATTGTGAAAGAACATGTCCTTCAATCTCAACCTGCCCACCACTTGGGCGATCCAACCCACCAATCAAATGCAGCAAAGTAGATTTTCCACAGCCGCTTGGCCCCATCACCGCTACAAACTCGCCCGCACCAACTTCCGCATTTACCCGGTCGAGCGCGACCACCGCGGCATCACCATCACCATAAATACGGCTCAACTCTTTAACACGAACAATTGTTTCCATACCAAATACTCCTTTGTGAAAAATCAACTACCGCGCGGTCGCCCACGTCGGCGAAGTTCAGGCTGCGGCAAAGGTTGCCGGCAAACATCATCCAGGCGCGCCTCAATCATATCCAACCAACGCAAATCAGCCTCCAGGTGCATCACAGCCTTATCCATCAACAAAATTTTTGCCAATTCTCGATGCGGATCCGCTTGTTGACGCTGCGTGGTTAACTGATGCAATTGTCGGTACAAAGCAGCGCGCTGCACACGCAAAATCGGGTCAATCGTCTTACCAATCATTAACGCCAACATCAGCTTCAGATAGAAAGCGTCCCGTTGCGGTTCCAAGACCATCTCAGCATGCAACCAGCTTTCCAACTCCTGCCGACCTTGTAAAGTAATCTCAAACAAGCGTCGGTCTGTTTCCGAATCATCTTCCCGCAACCGCACCAACCCGGCCTCTTCAAGTCGCACAAGGGTTGTGTATACCTGAGCAGGTTTCAAATCCCAATTCTGTTGACCACCCACCAATGCCTCAAAAGCCGCATGAAGTTCATATCCATGACGAGGTTGCTGACTCAGTAAGCCAAGTAAAGCATGACGGACTGGCATCCCAGAAAACACTCCACGAGTTAATAATTACACAGAAAAATATACAACCAGTTAATAATTTTGTCAAGCCCCCAATTTCGCAAAAAGCACCTCTTCTCAAACTCGTTTTCAGCACTATTTTACTTGTCCATAATTGATTTTTGTTGTATGATGATAGTATGTTCCAGCTTCCACCCGGGGTACTGTATGGATTCGGTTGAAAGCGCCTTTCGCGAACTGCGCATGGAAAACTGCTGTCAGCAGTTGAGTGATATCACGCGCCATCCCTACCAACAATTACTAAAATCCCTTTCTGGACGAAAGGCTCTCGATGTTGCAAACTGGAGCGAGCGCATCCGCTATATCGTCGAAGCCTGTCCTGTCGAACAATATCCGCTCGATGCCGCATTGGGGCATCTTTTTCTCACCGTGCTGCTCATGCGCAGCAAAGAAACAGATAGCTTCTGGCGAGCTGATACCGAACTGCAAACCACCATTGAAATCTTGAACAATTGCTACCACACCCCCGCCACACAACACCACCTGGGCATGGCGTGGTGGATGCGCGGCTGCCTCTATCTGCAAGAAGGGCAAAAACTCTCAGAAATTTTACAGTGCTGGCAAGCAAGCCAGGAAATCTTCAAACGTATTACAACACACGCCCACACACTCGACCCCCAACACTACCGCACACTGGTGCACAGGCAGCACAGCAAAATCAACAACCTGCTCACAAAGCCACCCACCAAAGATAGCTCTCTCCCTAATCAGGCCGCTACCCCAATTTCCGATGTGCGCTCTGATGCAGCCCCCCTTCTGATTCAAAACAGTTCTCCATCCACCATTATTGGTGTCTTTGAAGACCTGCTCCCATCCGCAGGCCCACCAACTGAAATAATTGAATTTCAAACGCCCGTTCAACGCCTGCGCCTGCCAGAGAGCGATTTCCAAGACTGGAAGTTCAAAGACCGCAGTTGGAGTCTCTTCGCCCTCCCAGGCCGTAACAACAAAACCGCCAACCGTCAATTATTACGGCTTGGTCGAGCCAAAAAATACCTCATTTGGCGCATCAAAGGGGATAGCATGAATCGCACCGGTCTTCACGACCGAGATTACGTACTGGTACAACTTCATGACCAGGCCCAATCTGGAGACATTGTGATTGCCCAAATTATCCAGGAGCGTGGGCTTGGTCTGGTCATCAAACGCTTCCGCCTGCGCCCAGATGGTAAAGGCGCCGAGCTATTACCCGAAAGCCACAATCCCAAACATCAGCCCCTTCCCTTTATCCCTCATCCCGGCAGCCCAGAAAAAATCATCGGCATCGTTTTGGGCGTATTCAAACCACATCCAACAGGAGTTCCCACATGAACCTTCCTCCCATAACTGCCATGACCCTATACAAACATGGGGTCGGTTTTTATGAACGCCAGGCCGAGTGTGAAGGCGAGGTTCTCGATCTCGTCTTTCGCAGCAACGAAATGAACGACGCATTAAAAAGCCTTACCATTCTTGAACAAGGCGATGGAAAAATCCTCAGCATTGAATACCCAACCCCAAAATCCAAACTGCAACGATTGGCTGGCTGCACCATCAACCTGGATGAGGTCCGCAGCCTGCGCGACCTCATTTCTCAACTACGCGGAAGACACATTGCACTACACACCAAAGATCCAGATGCAATGGATTTAACCGGACAACTCTTGGGTCTGGATGAATTCTCCGCCAATTTACAATTGCCCGATATTTTAATCTCCATTCTGCTTGACAAAACAGCGCAGGTCGAAACGCGCCTTCTCAACGACATACAAAGCATCACCATCCTGGATGAAAATGCCATCAACGATTTGCGTTTCTTCCTCGAAACAGCCACCCAACAGGAAAATGACTGTCGGGTACGTGTTCACCTCAGCCCTGGAAAGCACAAGCTCTCCATCCATTATCTCACTGCCGCCCCAACCTGGCGCGTCAGCTATCGCATGGTATACAATCCAAGCCAAAAAGAGGCCCTCATCCTGGGCTGGGGCATCTTCGACAACAACCTGGAAGAAGATCTCAAAAACATCCGCCTTGCTCTCACAGCCGGCATGCCTGTATCCTTCATCTACGACCTTTTTACCCCCTATACCCCCCAACGCCCCACCCTGCAAGAAGAACAGCGCACCGCCGCTCTAATTGCCAGCTACGCCGAGTCCACGCCAGAAGCTGTCGCAGAAAAGCCATTTGAAGTGGATTTGGGCTTCAGAGCAATCGCTCCCGCCCCTGCGCAAGGCCGGCCCCAAATGAAAAATATGGTCAACAATATTACCCCAAACGTAGAATCCAAAAACCTTGGGGAACTTTTCCAATATCGTATCAGCACCCCTGTCACAGTTGGACGCGGCCAATCTGCAATGGCTCCAATCCTCGCCAACACTCTATCTTGCCAAAAAGTTTTATTATTCAATTCTGTTCATAACCTCAACCATCCACATGCCGTTCTGCGTTTCAGAAACAAAACAGAGCTAACTCTGGAACGTGGCCCCGTCACCATCATCGAAGACGATGAATATGTTGGAGAGGCAATCTTGCCTTTTAGCCCGCCCAATAGCGAAATCTTTCTTGCCTATGCTGTAGAGTTGGGCATCAAAATCACGCACTTTATCGAAGAAAGCCAGGAACTGTATCGTCTACATATTAGCGGCTACTATCTAGTATTTGAGGATTGGGATATAAAAAAAACCACCTACACGATTATCAATAAAACCGACCGTAGCGAAATCGTCACAATCGAACACCCCCATGGTGCAGAACAAGAACTGTTCAACACCCCCCGGGCCGCCGAAATTGCACCAGGGCAGTTGCGCTTTGAAATCAAATCAGAAGCACACAAGACCACTAAATTCACCATTCAGCAACGCAGCCTGAGACAACGCAGAGAAAAGATTGAACACCAAACACCGACAACCATTAACGACCTGCTTAAACGCGGTTTGCTGAATCCTCAATCGCATGCTCTGCTCACACAATTTCTCACCTTATGGGAACGACTAGCCACCAACAAAGAAAAAATCAAACAAATTGAAATAGAAGAAGGCAAAATTTATAAAGCACAAGAACAAATGCGCAGCAACTTGCAAGCACTCAAAGATCAGGGAGCTGAAGGAGAACTGCGCTTTCGTTATGTTGAAAAACTAAAAGCCAGCGAGGCCAGACTTTCCGAAACAGAGCCTCAGAAGCAGAGGTTGAATGCTGACAATCTTGAAATTGAAGCGCAAATTGAACAATTACTGAAAAGTGCTGCGTGAGAACGCATGAAACACTGCAGTCAAAGCCCGCCTCAAAAGCGGGCTTTTTTATCTCTTGACAGAAATTGAACACCGCATTATTATAATACAAATCATATATAGGACAAAGCAAATATGTCTTTAGACTACGCCATTCTAGGATTCCTGAACTACCGCCCCCTCTCCGGCTACGACCTGAAGAAAATGTTCGACACCTCCGTGCAACATTTTTGGACTGCTGACCAAAGCCAGATTTACCGCATCCTTGCACGCCTGGCTAAGCAAAAATGGGTTCAGGTAGAAGTCATCGAGCAAACCAGTCGCCCCGACCGAAAAATCTATCATATCACCCCCCAAGGAAAAGAAGCCTTGCTCGAATGGATCAATGGCCCTATTCCCATCCAGGATTCGCGCAGTGCGCCGCTCGTGCAAATTTTCTTCTCCGCACAACTCAGCAACGAACAACTTATTCAAAAATTTGAAACCATCTCTGCAATTGCCCGCACCACTCTTGAACGCTACGATGTCGTCCCACAGCAGGCCCAACCGTATGTTGAAAGCATCCAATCTCCTCGCGAGGCCTTTTGCTGGTTTCTAACCCTGGAAATGGGCATTTATTCAGCTCGCGCCCTGCTGGAATGGAGTGAAAGCGTCCTACAGCGCCTGCGCGCCGGACAAATCCCACCCCAATAACCAAAGGAGTTTCTCATGTCCTCTCGCCAAAATGTACGCCGAGCCATCCTATTAATCAGTCTACTGCTCTTCCCAATTACGATGAACTACTTATCCCCTTATGTTATCCTGGACGCGTCTTCACAAGGCATCATCAATGCCAGTTTCATCCTCTTCAGCGTCCTGTTCATCTCCGCTCTATTTCTGGGGCGTCTATGGTGTGCCTGGCTTTGCCCCGGCGGCGGCATGGGAGAAGTCTGCATCCCAATCCAAAACAAACCTGTCAATCTAACAAAAACGGATTGGATCAAATGGACCATCTGGCTGCCATGGCTTGGACTGATCCTCTTCCTCGCCATCCAGTCCGGAGGGTACCAAACCATCAACTTCTTTCATCTCACCGAAAGCGGTGTATCTGTCACCCAGCCAATGGCCTACATCATTTATTACATTGTCATTGGCATTTTTGTCACACTGGCCTTGCTGGTAGGTCGGCGCGCAGGCTGTCACACCATTTGCTGGATGGCCCCCTTTATGATTCTTGGGCGCAAATTGCGCAACCTCTTTGCCTGGCCCTCACTCCGTCTGCTCTCCATTCCACAAAATTGCACAAGTTGCCAAAAATGCACTCGGAACTGTCCCATGAGCCTGGATGTAACCAGCATGGTCAAAAGCGGCAAGATGGAGCATAGCGAATGCATCCTTTGCGCCAATTGCGCCGATGGCTGCCCAAGCAAGGCCATTCTCTTCACCTTTCGATCCGGAAAATAAATTTCCCAGGAGTTTCTGATGAAAATCACCATTCTGAATGCTGACCCAAATCCCGCAGCCACCCCCCTCAACGCCCTGCTCGAAGAACTATCCGCCAGGCTACTCGCACAGCATCATCAGGTCAATCTCATTTCACTACGCATGTTAAAGCTAACCCCCTGCACTGGCTGCTTTGGCTGTTGGGTAAAAAAACCTGGTGAATGCCTGTCTGCTGACGACTCTTGTGAAATTTGCCGCAGTGTCATCCAGGCCGATTTTGTCCTTTGGGCAGCCCCAATCCAAATGGGCTTTCCCAATGCACTGCTCAAACTGGCACTCGACAAATCCATTCCCCTCATCCACCCCTACTTTGCAGTAGACCAGGGCGAGGCGCACCACCGTCCTCGCTATCCACACTACCCGCTCCTTGGCATGCTTCTACAACCAGAAACCGATACAGACCCAACCGATCTGGAAATCATTCAAGCTGTTTTCAGCCGCACTGCCATTAACATGAAATCCCACCTCCTCTTTTGTCATAGCCTGCCCATCTCTGCCGAAAGCATCGTCAAAGAAATTACTTTTGCACAAACCTACCAACCAACCCGATCTTCACCCCATCTCGAGGCGCTAGCCGGGCAAACCATCACTCCGCCCCACCATATCACGGCCCTAAACGGCTCTCCGCGCGGCTTAAAAGGTGGCACCTTGCTCATGCTCAAAAAGTTTCTGGATGGCTTCTCCTCCAAGCCAGGAAACGAATACGAGTTGATTACTCTACGGCGCAGCGATCCCATAGCTCTATCACAAGCATTTGCCAATGCGGAATGTCTATGGCTCGGTTTTCCGCTCTATACCGATTCGATGCCCTCGATTGTCAAAGAATGGATTGAAACCCTGCGCCCGTTTATTGGCCGGCCCAACAACCCACCGCTGGGCTTCCTGGTGCAATGTGGATTTCCAGAATCGCTCCACATCCGTTACATAGAGCGCTACTTACAAAAACTGGCCTCCCGTTTGGGTAGCCCCTACCTTGGCACCATCGTTAAAGGCGGTGGAGAAGCCATTGGCGCCATGCCAGAACAGGCAAATCGCAAACTTTTTGGGCAATTCCATCAACTCGGACAAAAGTTTGCCGCCCAGGGAAAACTAGATTCAACTTTATTACGCTCCATCGCCACTCCAGAACGCTACCCTGCCTGGATGATCCCAATCTTCAAACTCGCCATCAAGCTCCCTGTGTTCAACTTCTATTGGAATGGTCAGCTGAAACGAAACGGCGTATACGACCAACGTTTCGCACGTCCATACCTGCCCCAAGAAGAAGAATAAAAAAACCTGCCTTGCGGCAGGTTCGGCGGGGACTTCTCTCCTCTCACGAGGAGGGCAAGAAATGAGTGGCGAGGGTGAGGGTTGAACTCACGACCAAGGGCTTATGAGTCCCCTGCTCTACCACTGAGCTACCTCGCCAGACAGCCCATATTCTACTACGCAGGCTTTTTTTTGTCAACCAATCAAAAACCCATGCCGCGTTCCTTAAGTGAAGCATATCGCGCCGCCCCAATCACCAGATGATCCAAAACCTCAATATCCAACAATTTGCCAGCCTGCACCAACGCCCGCGTCAGCGCCACATCCTCCGGGCTGGGTGTTGGGTCACCGCTTGGATGATTGTGAACCACCACCAATGATGCCGCATTGCGTTGAATCGCAGGCTTAAACACCTCTGCCACACGCACAGTGGATGCATTCAACGAGCCAACATACAGTTTCTCAATCGCAAGAACCCTGTTGCGCGTGTCCAATACCAATACCCACAAATGCTCCTGCACCAGAGCAGACATCTCATATTGCACCAACGCAGCTGCATCCTGTGGACTATGGATACTCACCCGCTCTTCTGGAGAAAAAGAGGCCATCCGTCGTCCCAACTCAAACCCAGCTTTAATCTGTGCCGCCTTTGCCAACCCCAACCCCCTTAACGAAGCTAGCTCCGTCATTGAACGCTGTGCCAGGCCGCGCAATCCACCACACTCCTGCAACAGACGTTGTGCCAACTGTACCGCATTTTCTCCCTGCAAACCAGTACGCAACAAAATCGCCAATAATTCGGAATTGCTCAGGCCCCCTGGCCCAACCTGTGCCATTCGTTCACGCGGGCGATCACCCTGTTCCAAATCCAAAATTCGATAGCCACTCCCACTCTCGCGCACCATCGCTCCACCTCCCAACAATCAAACTTTGTATCATTATCCCCATTGCCCGAATATATGTCAAGCGCAAAACAGCTGCGACAATCCTCATCCCCAACGTCGCATCCATGCTATAATTTCAGCATTGGAGAATCATTCATGCCCGATGCCGCACTAATCAGCAAAACCCTTGCCACTGTTGGCGCTGCTTTTGGCGCCGCCTTTTTGGCCGCCCTCTGGTTAAGTCTCATCTTTTGGACATATCGTGACAATCGCCGTCGCACGCGCGACCCGCTGGTGCGCGTCCTGGCCACGCTGGTTGTTGCCATCCTCTTCCTTCCTGGCCTTCTCATCTACATCATCTTACGCCCCCAACGCACCATCGAGGAAGAATATCAACAAACCCTGGAAGAAGAAGCCATTCTTCAAACCATTGAAGAGCCATCTCTCTGCCCAGGATGCAGCAGACGGATTGCACCCGATTGGATCGCCTGTCCCACATGCCACACCCGACTGCGCAAACGCTGTCATCAATGTGGCAAATTGATGGAACTTCCCTGGGATCTTTGCCCCCATTGCGTCACACCAGCCCCTGGCATGCGTCGCGACAACCTCACCCTGGATGAAGCCTTACAAACTCTCCCCATCGAACCTACCAGCACAAAACCAGAGGATGACCCATCATGATAGGATCGTTATTACCCGTCGCGCCAGTAGAATACCTCATCATTGGTCACATCAGCCAGGATTTGACCCCTCAAGGTATACAACTGGGCGGAACCGCTGCCTATGCCGCCCTCACAGCCCAGGCTTGCGGCCTGCGGGTTGGGATTGTCACCTCTCACGCCACAGATGCAGAAATATCTGCCCTGCAGGGCATCCAGATCATTAACCACCCTGCCCCCAAAAGCACTACCTTCGAAAACATCCAAACCTCAAAGGGACGCCAGCAATTTTTGCATGGCCTGGCCGAGCCGCTTGGATACGAACACATTCCCCCTGCATGGCGACAAACATCCATTGTTCATTTAGCGCCCATTGCCCAAGAAGTGGACCCAACCCTGATACGTCGCTTTCCGCAAGCATTCATCGGCATCACCCCCCAAGGCTGGATGCGCTCATGGCATCAAGACGGCAGTGTGCATTTCAGCGAATGGCCCGAATCCAGTTTTGTCCTTGAGCGCGCCACCGCTGCCATTCTCAGCGTAGAAGATATCCAACATAGTGAACAGCGAATTGAAGAAATTGCCAGTGCAGTGCGCGTCCTCGTCGTAACGGAGGGCGCGTCCGGAGCCCGGCTGTATTGGAACGGAGATATTCGTTACTTTCGCCCCCCTCTTGTCAACGAAATTGACCCCACTGGTGCTGGTGATATTTTTGCCGCCAGTTTCTTTATTCGGTTTCACGCTACCCACAACCCATGGGAAGCCGCCCGCTTTGCTACCCTTGTTGCAGCTCGTTCTGTCACCCGCCCCGCCATTCAGGGCATCCCCACCCCGTTCGAAATCCAGGATTACCTGGTCGAAATCATTCCAGGAACGTAAACATGACTCGTATCTATACCCTCGTCAATCAAAAAGGCGGCGTTGGTAAAACCACCTGCGCCATCAATTTAGGCGCCTATCTTGGCTATTATGGACAACGCGTCCTGCTCATTGACCTGGATCCACAGGCCAATGCCACATCCTCGCTGGGTATTGATAAGCGCACCGTCAAGAACGGCACCTACGAGGTTCTCATCGGCGCAACCGGCATTAACGCCCACATTCTCCACAACCCACGTCTCAAACTTTCCATCCTCCCCTCCTCTCCCGCCCTGGCCGGAGCAGAAATTGAATTAATTGAGTTATCTCAGCGCGAGCAACGTCTCAAAAACGCCCTCGCCCCTATCGCAGAACGCTATGATTACATCCTCATTGATTGTCCACCATCGCTCAGCTTACTCACCATCAATGGCCTGGTTGCCGGGCGCAGTGGTGTCATCATCCCCGTCCAGTGCGAATACCTGGCGTTGGAAGGGCTCAGCCAACTCACCCAAACCATCAGTCGAGTACAAGCATCGCTACTACCCGAATTACACGTGCGCGGCGTCATCCTCACCATGTATGATAGTCGTACCAACCTGGCTGTAGATGTTGTTAACGAAGTTCGGCGTCATTTTCCCAGTCAAGTCTTTCAAAACCTCATTCCGCGCAGCATTCGCCTGGCCGAAGCCCCTTCGCGCGGCCTCCCCATCTCACTCTATGCCCCCGAAAGCCCAGCAGCACGCGCCTTTTCCAACCTGGCACGCGAAATTCTTGAACAAGACGGAATCCACATTCCCGATTTAAAAACCGAAGGAGCTGATCATGGCGCGTAAAACCGGCCTCGGCAAAGGACTCGATGCACTCATCCCAGGTAACTTCAGCGCCGAAAGTAGCGCAAATTACGTTCCACTGAACAAAATTAGCCCCAACCCGCGTCAACCGCGCAACGAAATCATCCCCGCTGAACTGCAAAACTTGGCCGAATCCATTCGCATACATGGCATTTTGCAACCGCTGGTTGTCTCGTACGACCCGGCTGCCGACCACTACACCCTGATTGCCGGCGAACGCCGCTGGCGCGCCGCACAACTGATTGGCTTGCAAACCGTTCCAGTCATCGTGCGCAGCGCCAGTGACCAGGAACGCCTCGAACTGGCACTGATCGAAAACATTCAACGCGCCAACCTTTCCCCACTCGAAACAGCCGAAGCCTACGCACACCTGGCCGAAGAATTTGGTCTCTCACACGAAGAAATCGCCCAACGAGTTGGTAAAAGCCGCGAAGCCATCACCAACACACTGGGCCTGCTCAAACTGGCCCCCGCCGTGCGCCAGGCACTGGCAGAAGGGCGCATCAGCGAAGGTCACGCCCGCGCCCTGAAAGGGCTACCCGCCCCACAAGCCCAAGAATCCGCCCTTGAAATTTTACTAAAAAATGACCTCAGCGTACGTCAGACCGAAGAACTTGTACGCCGGTTAAAGGGCGAACGCACTGTTCTTGCCCCACGCCCACCCATGTCCCCCGAATTACGCTCCATTGAACAACGTCTTGAAAGCGCACTGGGCACACGCGTCACGCTCAAACACGGAACAAATGGTGGTGCAATCACCATCCGTTATTATTCACAAGAAGAGCTAGACTCACTCCTGACACACCTGCTCAAGGAATAAAAATGCTCATTCTCCATAACGCCCGTATCTACACCCAAGATCCCATTCAGCCGCTGGTTCAAGCAATTGCCATCCGCGACCAACGCATTCTCGCCATGGGAGAATCAACCGACATCCTGGCCCTGGCTGGTCGGCGCACTACCATACAGGACATGAACGGCCAAACCATTTTGCCGGGTCTGACAGATGCCCACATCCACTTGCAACACTACGCCCTTAGTCTGCAATTGATAGATTGCGAAACCACAACCCGTGTCGAATGCCTACGGCGCGTCCAGGAACGCTCTGCAAGCACCCCTGCCGGACAATGGGTGTTGGGACATGGCTGGAATCAAAACTTGTGGCCGGAAGGTTTTGGCTGTGCGGATGATCTGGACGCTATTGCTCCCCACAACCCGGTCTATCTCACCGCCAAATCCTTACATGCTTCGTGGGCCAACACAACAGCCCTGCTTGCAGCAGGGATCACAGCCCAAACCCCGGACCCGCAAGATGGAAAAATTGGGCGGCTGCCGGATGGCAAACCCAATGGCATCCTCTATGAAAGCGCTATGGACCTGATGAGCAATATACTGCCCAAACCCGATCAACAAAGCGTGCGTCAGGCCATCCAGGCCGCTCAACCTCGCCTTTGGCAAATGGGGATCACTGGCTGCCACGATTTTGACCGCGCACTATGTTTTTCTACCTTACAAGAAATGCAACAAGCCGGCGAACTCCACCTCCGCGTTCTAAAAAGCTTACCCGTCGAAGACCTGCCTGCGGCTCTTTCCATTGGGTTGCGCGCCGGTTTTGGGAACGACACACTGCGCATTGGCAATGTCAAAATCTTCGCCGATGGCGCATTGGGGCCACAAACCGCCGCAATGCTTGAACCCTACGAAAACAGCAAAGAAGCCGGCCTCGCATTCCTGGATAGTGAGCAAATTGTTGAAATCGGCCAACTGGCTGCACAAGGCGGCTTTGCCCTTGCAATTCATGCCATTGGCGACCGCGCCAACCACGAAGTTCTTAATGCCTATGAACAACTACGCGCCTACGAAAGCCAACAAAACTTGCCCCACCTTCGCCACCGCATTGAGCATGTCCAGGTGCTACATCCCACTGACCTGCCACGCCTTGCCACACTGCATATCATCGCCTCCATGCAGCCAATTCACGCCACATCCGATATGCTTATCGCAGACCGCTATTGGGGTGAACGAGCCGCCCTCTCCTATGCCTGGCAATCTCTCCTTGAACAAGGAACCTTGCTTGCCTTTGGTTCTGATTCCCCGGTCGAATCCCCCAACCCCTTCCTGGGGCTTCATGCAGCCCTCACCCGCTGCCCAGCCACCAACCCCACTCAACCCGGTTGGCGAACTGCGCAAGCTATCAGCCTGCATGCTGCTCTGGCCGCCTACACAACCGGTCCTGCCTACGCAGCCGGAATGCAAAACCATCTCGGTCGCCTTTCCCCAGGATTCCTCGCCGATCTAATCGTCTTACCCAAAAATCCATTTACCTTACCCTCTAACGACCTACCCCACCTCCAACCCGCTGCTGTCCTGTTTGGGGGGCAATGGGTCTGGCGAGCCTGAAAACCAACAGGAGATCGGATGAGCGACCAAATCCCCCTTGCCCCCGAAATTCTAGTCACCCGACTCGGTGATTATCTGGTTGAAAGCGGCCTGCTATCAGAAATCAACCTGAAACTGGCTCTTGAACAACAAGCCATCCTGCGCAAACAAGGGCGTCATCAGTTACTTGGTCAATTACTGGTTGAAATGGGCTTCATTGATCGCCCCACCCTCGACCGCGCCGTAACAGAGCAAATTTTGCGGCTGCGCTCCGCACTGGAAGAAAGCAATCGCTCACTTGAATTACGCGTTCAGGAACGCACCGCAGAGCTAGAAGATGCCATGCAGCAACTGGCAGAAGTCAATCAGCTCAAAAGCAACTTTGTTGCAAACATCTCGCACGAGTTGCGCACCCCACTAACCCACATTCGCGGCTACCTGGAACTTTTCATGGCCGGAGACCTGGGAACACTTTCTGCCGAGCAAACGCGTGGCCTGAGTGTCATGCTCCGCTCTGCCGATCGCCTGGGACGCCTGATTGATGACTTGATCCTTTTTTCACTCTCCGAACGCGGCGAATTGCAAATCTTCCCGCACGCGCTCAATCTCAACCTCCTCTGTCAACTCAACCTCGACCGATCCTACCCAAAAGCACGCGAAAAGAACATTCAATTGCAATTCAAAGCCGCAGCCGAACTTCCCAACGTCATGGCAGATGAAGAGCGCATTTCCTGGGTAATTTTGCACCTCTTGGATAACGCCATTAAATTCACCGAGCCCGGCGGTCTCATCATGCTAGAATTACTCCAACTGGGCAGCGAAATTGAAATCGCCATTCAAGACACCGGAATCGGCATTCCAGCCGATCAACAAACAGCTGTATTTGAACCCTTTCGACAATTGGACGGTTCTTCAACCCGCAAACAAGGCGGCACCGGCCTGGGCCTGGCCCTGGCTCAAACCATCGTTCAGGCACATCACAGCATCCTATCCCTCACGTCACAACCAGGAAAAGGAAGTCGTTTCTTTTTCCGTCTGAAAACGGTCGAGAATGATGAAAGATAGCGTATAATGAAAACAGGCACTTGCTCATGAGCAAATCCAATCCCTCGATTGAGCTTTCTGATATTTATGCCATCGGGCAGGTCTTAACGCGTGCCAGCGACTGGAAATCGGCTCTTGATACCATCATCCGCTGCATTCGCCCAGCATTCATTTTTGATAATCTGGTTGTCTACCTGCTGGACCCCCGCCTCAACGTCATGGAAGTAAGCTATGCCCGAGCCACAGGACGTGGGCATTCTGCCGAAGCCGAAGTAGCATGGGGAGAAATCATCTCCGGGCAAGTAGTACAAGCCCGCACCAGCATCTTACAAGAACCAGATAACACAACCGAGGAGCGCCTACAACGCCCCTACCTGCTCGCCGCGCCGCTACAAATTCGCGAAGAAATCATTGGCGCAATTGTCTTCATCCGTTTTGGAGGCCCGGCTTTCACCCAGCCCCACATCCAGTTCGCCGAATATCTAGCCTCCACACTCGCCATAACAATCACCTGCCAAAGCAAAGAACAGGAACTCTCCACCGTCGAATCCCTGCGGCGCACACTACGCGCCCAAGGTGATTTCATCGCCACCCTTTCGCATGAAATTCGTAGCCCGCTTGGCTTTATTAAAGGCTACACCACAACCCTGCTACGTCCAGATGCTGAGTGGGATAGACCAACCCAACTACAATTTTTGCAAATTATTGAACAAGAAACCGACCGCATGGAGAACCTGCTTCAAAACTTACTCGATTCCGCCCAATGGGAATCTGGCCAAGTGCAAATAGATTGGCAACCCGTACGCGTTGAAGCATTGTTACACGACATGGTGTTGCGCTTTCGTCCCCATCATCCGGAACTGGAAATTGAATTACACATCGAACAATCCCTTCCGCTCATCCAGGGTGACCCGCGTCGGCTCTCACAAGTATTCGATAATATTCTTGTCAACGCCATCAAATACGCCCCTCATTCTCCCGTTCATGTCCACGCCACCCGAAACGCAGATCAAATTGAACTGCGTTTCCAAGACGAAGGCCCCGGCATCCCCACCGAATATCTACCAATGGTCTTTGAGCGATTCTTTCGCGGCCCCGAACAAGCAGTACGCGCCGACGGCTCTGGCCTTGGTCTCTTCATCTGTCGGCAAATCGTCCTTGCCCATCACGGACAAATTTTCATCACCTCGCAACCCGGACAAGGAACCTGCGTCCACATTCTTTTGCCTTGCCCATCCACCCCAAGCACAACGTCGGAGGTACAATGAGTGCCCATATTTTGGTTGTAGATGACGAAGTGCAATACCAACATCTATTGCGTGTCAACCTTCAAGCCGAAGGCTATTCCGTTAGCACATGCAGTGACGGCGAAAGCGCCGTAGAATTTGTAGCAAACAGTCAACCGGATCTGGTCATCCTCGATGTAATGATGCCCCGCTTGGATGGTTTCACCGCCTGTGAACGCATCCGGCAGTTTTCCAATGTTCCCATCATCATGCTCACAGGCAAAGCAGAAGAACAAGATCGAGTGCGCGGCCTCAACATTGGCGCCGATGACTACATCGCCAAACCTTTTTCCGCCACTGAATTAATCGCCCGCGTACGAGCCGTCCTCCGGCGATTTAGCCCACAAGAGCACTCCACACAACAGCGATATTTTACCCATGGCAACTTGCGGATTGATTTTGCCCGTGCCGAAGTCTGGAAAGACGAAAAACCAATCTATCTCTCAGCAACTGAGTACCGTCTGCTCATTCACTTTGCGCAAAGCCTGGGCAAAGTGCTAACCCCCGAAGAGCTTCTTTCCGCTGTCTGGGGCGAACACTATCGCGAAGACAAAGAAATTTTATGGGTCAGTATCGCCCGTCTACGCCAAAAATTAGAAGATAACCCCCATAGCCCGCAACACATTGTCACGCGCTCCGGCCTGGGGTATCTCATGCCACCAATCGAAAAAGAATCATAGCTAGAAAGGAAACCCGTTCCATGCTTACTCATTTCGACGAAAAAGGAAAAATTTTCACTCCTGTCGTCTCCAAAACCCCCATCCCAGTCACACTCCAAACTGCCCTTCACCAGATTCATGGCAACATCCACATCCGTCCCGATGAACGCGTTAAAAGTGCGCTGGACAACCTGGAAGAAACCTTCCTTGCCATCACAGATGCTGAAGCTTATGATTCCACCGGCAAACTTATCATCCGCACCAATCTCATCCTCATTCACCGCAGCCAAATCATTTGGGTTGTTCCCGATGAAGAAATCCGTTCGGAGGAAAGTCTATGAACAACCCTCAAAGCGCTCAAGCAATTCGCGCCGCCGATTTAGCACGCCTTAAAGAACACTTAATCAGCCTGATCTCACGCGAGCTTGAAGCACTTGCCCCGCCCATGCAGGAGCGTCGGCAGGCCATCACCCAAATCATGCAGCGTGAATATAATAACCTGCGCGTCAATTTGCCAACCACCCTGCGCGATCAACTCTTTCATGACATCGTAGATGATATGCTGGGCTTTGGTCCCCTTCAGCCCCTGCTTGATGACCCCGACATCAGTGAAGTGATGGTCAACGGCCCCAAACGAATCTATGTCGAGCGCAAAGGCAAATTAACAAAAACCAACATCACCTTTGAGAACGATGCACAGGTGCTGCGAATCATTGAAAAAATCATTCTTCCCCTGGGGCGCCGCATTGATGCCGATAGCCCAATGGTAGATGCACGTTTGCCCGATGGCTCACGCGTTAACGCCGTCATTCCACCCGTAGCGATTGATGGCCCCACCATCACAATCCGAAAATTTCAAAAAGGCAAGCTCTCCGTTGAACAACTAATTCAATTTGGCTCCCTGACCAAAAACATGGCCGATTTCATTCGTGCCTGCGTCATGGCCCGGCTAAATATCATCATCTCCGGTGGCACCGGTTCTGGAAAAACCACCCTGCTCAACGTCCTCTCCAGTTTTATTCCCGAGGACGAACGAATCGTCACCATCGAAGACGCAGCAGAACTCAAAATGCAACAGGATCACGTTGTGCGAATGGAATCGAAACCGGCCAACAGCGAAGGCCGCAACTCCGTCACCATCCGCGATATGGTGCGAAACTCCTTGCGGATGCGCCCCGATCGTATCATCGTAGGCGAAGTGCGCGGCGGCGAATCACTCGACATGCTCCAGGCAATGAACACAGGGCACGATGGTTCGCTTACCACCCTACACGCCAATACCCCGCGCGATAGCATCTCGCGCCTGGAAACCATGTGCATGATGGCCGGCATGGATTTGCCAGTGCGCGTCATCCGCGAGCAAATTGCCTCTGCTATTGACCTCATCATTCAACAAAGCCGTCTCAAAGATGGCAGCCGCAAAGTAACCTCAATCACTGAAATCGCCGGCATGGAAGGTGACACTGTCGTCATGACTGACATCTTCCGCTTTGAGCAAACCGGCACCTCACCAGACGGAAAAGTACTTGGCGACCTGAAACCCACCGGCATTCGCCCCCTCTTTTCGCCCCGTCTCGAGGCTGCCGGCCTCAAGCTCGGCCCCGAAATCTTTGGTGCCAATCTGGGCGAAATGATGAGCCGTCGCCGTTAAACCACTTTTGTCGAGTGATGCTATAATAATAAAAAAGATAGCCCATCACTCACTCAGGACGAGGTGAATGAACACACAAAAGAAACTTGCAAAAATACGCACCAAAAAGCTTGGCCTGCTGATGTACGACGCGCGCATTGCTTCGCGCAAATCACTTGAGGAATGCGCCCAGGCAATGGGCATTGCAGCCCAAAAGCTCAGCCAGTACGAAAAAGGCCTTGAAGCTCCCTCCCTGCCAGAAATCGAAGCATTAGCCTTCTTTCTCGACATCCCCCTCGAACATTTCTGGAGCCACCAATCCCTGAACGAAACGCCGATTGGCGGCGCAATTCAACAGGCTGGACGCCTCAATCAAATTCGACAGCGCATCATCGGCACCTCATTGCGCTTGGCTCGCAATCGCCAGAATATTTCTCAACGTGAATTGAGCGAAAAAAGCGGTATTCCCGAAGTTCAATTACGCAGCTATGAAGCAGGAGAAACTGCCATCCCCCTGCCTGATTTAGAATTACTCGCATCAGCCCTTGATATGCGAGTGGAAGAATTCTTCGACCGGCGCGGGCCTATCGGCAATTGGCGCGCACAGCAGCAGGCCATTCAAAAATTTCTTGACCTCCCCCAAGACATTCAGAATTTTATCTGCAAACCTGTCAACCGTCCCTACCTCGATCTGGCAATGCGTCTGAGTGAGCTTTCCGTTGAAAAGCTGCGCTCCGTTGCTGAAGGATTATTGGAGATTACCTACTAACCATGACTGAATCAACCCTCACCCTACAAGAACAAATTACTCAAGCAAAAGCCGCCTACGAAGCAGAGGAATTCACGCAGGCCGCTGCCGCCTTTAAATCCGCACAGACAGCCTACCTGCAAGCCAACGATCCACTGAATGCCGCCGAGATGGCAAACAATTGCAGCGTTGCCTTGCTCAAAGCTGGCAATGCCCAGGCTGCTCTCGATGCCGTTCTTGGCACGCCAGAAATCTTTGCCCAGGCCAACGACCCGCGCCGCCAGGCAATGGCGCTTGGCAACCAGGCCAGCGCACTGGATGATCTCAAAAAATATGAAGAGGCATTGTCCATCTATCAGCAGTCAGCATCCATTTTTCAACAACTCGGCGAACGCGACTTGCACGCTCTGGTGCTAAAGCGCATTTCAAATATGCAATTTCGCAACAAGCGCCGTGCAGAAGCCATGTCAACCATGGTAGATGCCCTGAATGCACAAACCCGTCTCGATCTAAAAGATCGCTTCCTGCTCTGGCTGCTGAGATTGGTTGGCAAACTCAGCACCCCGCGCTGAGGATCATTTTGCAAGCCCGGCCAACAACCCCCGCCGATTGCGGGCGGCTTTCTGCTTTCTTACAAAATGCTTTTTACCGTCACCAACACCTTGATTGGGTTGATGCGCTTGCTCACATTGGGCAAACCACTTTCTGGCTCCTCGAAGACCATCAATCCGTCCTGGCCGCACTCGATTGCACGCCCACTCCACCGTCCATCGCCTGGGTACGCCTTTTTCACACCAACGTCGCTCCCCAACTTGCCTGGTCTTCTCTCTTCCCATCCATCCTGGAAGCGATCATTCACAGCCACCCTCAAGCCCAACAAATAGCCGCCGTCTCACTCTTCCACTGGTTTTCTGATCTGCTGTGCGATCATGGTTTTCTGCTTCATCAAAAAATTGTCATGTTGGAACGCAGCCATCAGCCTCTCCCCCAAAGCCCAACCTGCCCCGGCATCCAAATTCGCACTGTCCTACCTCAGGATATACCTGCCCTCGCCAGAATTGATGAAGAAACTTTTGAACCCTTGTGGATCAATTCACTCGAAAGCATTCAGCAAGCCTGTTTGCAAAGCGGATATGCAACCATAGCCGAAAAGGCAGGCCAAATTGTTGGTTTTCAAATTACATCAATTCACACACTCAATGCTCATCTTGGCAGGCTGGCTGTCGCCCCCAACTGCCAAGGGCAAGGCATTGGCAAGACGCTTGTTCTGGATATGCTGCAACACTGTCAGAACCTCGGCGTCCCAACTATCAGCGTCAACACCCAAAACACCAACCTTCAATCGCTCCAGCTATATGAAAGCGTCGGCTTCCTTCGCACAGGCAGCACTTTTCCCGTCTACACCCGAAAGATAAAACCATGACCAATCGCTTACAAGAATTTCAATCCTACCGCTCCCGCATGAATGAACGCGTCCTGAGCATTGAACACCTCGGCATTAAACGTTTCTTCAATCTGGATACAGCCGCTTATAAAGACAGCGCTCTTGACTCCAAAACCAAAGAATTGCTTGGGCTGGTTGCCTCAATGGTCTTGCGTTGCAATGATTGCATTGATTACCACATTCTACAATGCGTGTCTGCCGGGTGGAGCGACGCAGAACTTTACGAAGCATTCAATGTTGCTCTGATTGTCGGCGGCAGCATTGTCATCCCCCACTTGCGCCATGCCGTCGAAACCCTCGACCTGGCGCGCACAGATTCCCTACCCACAGAGGCCTAAAACACCCAACTCGCCAGAATTGGCGCAATTATCAATGCCGGAAGAAAACTTGCAGCCCGAATTGGCCGCAGTTCCAACAAACTACCAATCGCAATCGCCAGCAAAATGACCCCACCTGTTGCACTCATTTCATTCATCATCGCCGGAGAAACCCAGGCTTGAACCTGCACAGCCAACAAAGTCAACGCCCCTTGATAAACAAGAATAACCACTGCTGAAAAAAGCACCCCCACCCCCAAACTGGAAGCAAGCGCCAATGCAGCAAAACCATCCAACACAGCCTTTACCGCCAGGGTTGAATAATCGCCTGTCAGACCATCCTGAATCGCCCCCAAAATCGTCATTGGCCCAACACAAAACACCAGCGAAGCCGTCAAAAAACCACGAGCAATCCCCTGCGAGCGCACAAAACGCAACTCAAGCCATCGCCCAACATCTATCAGCCGCTCCTCAATCTTCCACCATTCCCCCAAAACAGCCCCAATCAACAAACTCCCCAGAACAACAAGAGCATTTTGGGTCTTGAAAAACATCTGCAAACCATAGGCCAATGTAAACAACCCCAAACCAGTCACCACGGTCTGACGCAAACGATCAGGCAAGCGCGTTCCCATTAAAAGCCCCAACAGTCCGCCCACCAAAACCGTAATGACATTGAGTAGCGTCCCCATAATTTAGCCCTTGGCGCGCGTGGGTGAATCCATCCCCACCGCCTGATTCTCCACAAACTCCAACACAAACAACAGCGAGGACAGTCGGTTCAAGTACCGCAACAAATCAGGATTCTGATTCCCCCCCCGTGCCTGCCATTCTGCCATTCGCCGTTCAGCCCGCCGGGTAATCGTGCGCGCCATATCCAATGTCGCCCCAGCCAGCGTATCCCCCGGCACAATAAACTCCTTTGGTAATGTCACCTGACCAGCCAGCGCGTCTGTCTGCTCTTCAAGCCAGGTTACCTTATCTTCATTCACTGCGTGAAACCGCTCCTCATTTTCCTCTGTCGCCGCCGACTCAGCCATCAACAAGTACAAATCTCGCTGAATATTCAACAACAATCCGCGCACAGCAGTAGTTTTTGCCAAAGAGCGGGCCATGCCAAGTGCCGCAGTCGC
This sequence comes from uncultured Anaerolinea sp., assembly GCA_964453115.1. Taxonomy (GTDB): domain Bacteria; phylum Chloroflexota; class Anaerolineae; order Anaerolineales; family Anaerolineaceae; genus JAIWNK01. The sequence goes on from CAYVRT010000011.1 coordinate 29,188, forward strand.
CTCATCCACAGCCCCCAAAACCTCCATGCGCAAATCATACTTCGTTACTCGCCCCTCTCCCAACACCCCGGTTGTCCCATCATCTCCACGTCGCGTATAGAACTTGCTCATTTTTCCTCCATCCACCAGCCAAAGATTTGCCAATCCACGCGCCCCTGTGCATCAAAAACCACACCTTCTGCTTCCAATAGCTCTCGCTGCACCAGGCTGCCCAGCCCATATCCATGTGGACTAATCTTCCCCTGTCGGTTAATCACCCGCTGCCACGGAACATCACAACCTTCTTTCAGCGCAGCCAATGCATATCCCACCATGCGCGCCGTGCAACCGCCAACCATCCGGGCCACCTGACCATACGAGGTAACTCGCCCGGTTGGAATTTGCCGTACCGCCTCATAAATCCGATCATACAGCATTGCAGGTTACCCTTTTAAACAATAATATAAATACCAAAACTGCTGCACATCAAACCCTGCCGCACAATCAGCCTCCCAAACAAATACCCCCGGTCTACCATGCTGCCGCAATTGTGCATCCAATGCCAGGCATTCGCGTTGCTCCATTGCGCCAAGATCACCACTTTGCTCCAGCAACGTTAACATTGCCCGCCCACGTACCTGCACCGCATATTCGGCCACAGAAGGCCTTTCCTCCAACAACACATCTTGCAAATAAGCCCGCCATACGGTTACCCGTTGTCGAGCATCTGCCAATGCCTTCTTCCGCCATGCTGCCCGCCAGCGCTGTCGCGTTCGCTCAGCTGCTGCAATCAAGCCATCTCGCTCTGCAACTTCCAGCACCGATAACGGCAAAGCCTGCAAACATCTACTGCTTAACAGCCATCCCCCCGGCGTTAAGCGGGCATCACCCCGAACCGGCCATGACTGCTGCCCAGACAACAAATAGGCTTCCATCTCTTGCGCTGCAACTCGCAGCATAGCCCAATCCAGTGCAGTGTTCATTGCCTAAGGGGTGGGGGTGCTTTCAACCGGAGCGCGTTTTGCCAGACTCCACTCCAAAACGGTCGCAAAACGATCGCCCGTATCAAATAATGGCCCCATCCGAACATTGTAAATCGCATCGCTTACCCCATAGGTATATACTGGATAAAAAAGAGGGAGCGCCGGCAATTCATCGGCAAAAATTACCTGAAAATTACGATAGAGCCGCTCACGTTCCGAGCGATTAAGCGTCACGCGTGCCTGTTCCAGATATTCACTTGCCGTTCGGTTATCCCATTGCGAATAATTTTGTCCCGTTTCAGCCTGCACCTGGTCCCAAAATGGGTAGGGGTCTGGATCAGGCGAGCCAGCCAGATTCAAATCTACCAGTGCAGCCTGATATGCGCGCGGGGTTAAGCGCTCAGCCACCAATTGATCATATGGCAACGCCTCCAATGTCACACCAACGCCCACTTTCTCCCAATCAGCAGCAATCCGCTCCGCCAGCGCCTGATGCATCGGTGTTTCTGGGTAAATCAGCGTCAGCCGCAATTCCTCATCCCCTTTGCGTCGCACTGTGTCTCCCTCTTCTGCCAGCACATATCCGGCCTGTTTAATTAAGCTCAAAGCCTTTTCAGGGTCATATCCGGCCACAGGCAAACCATCATAATACGCCCAGGTGCCCGGCAGCACCACACCATTTGCCATCAGCGCCTGCCCCTGTAACACATCATTAATCAACGCAGTGCGGTTAATCGCCAGATACAATGCTCGACGCATCTCCTTCGACTGCAAGAACATCGCCTGTTGATCTTTCAAGTTAAACAGCACCAGACTCATCTCCGGACGACGCCCCGTATACAGCGAAAGCCCCGGCTCGCGCATTGCATCGGGTAGCACATCCACAGTCACCTCACTAATCCCTTGCACCACACCCTCTCGATAGGCCTGTAAAGCACTTGTTGCATCAGGATAGTAACGAAATACAATTGTCTCAATACTCGGCTCAACCCCATAATAGTCTGGATTGGCCTCCAGCACCACCCCCTGGATCTGCTCATTCTCAACAATCCAGCGCTGCAAACGATACGGCCCACTGCCAACTGGCTGCAAATTAAACGCATCATCCCGAAGTTCGGCAAAACTCTTCTCAGCCAACAAATGGCTGGGCAACACACCAAAAGTCAAATAATCCAAAAACGGAGCAAATGGCTCTGGCAGCAAGAACTGCACATCCCTTCCTTTGCCACTTACCTCAACCGCTTGCCAAAAAGCGCGCAAATCCTCCGGTACAGCTTCTTCCCCCTGCCGCAGCATCTCCACAGTGAAGATAACATCTTCAGCTGTCACCGGTTGACCATCATGCCATTTTGCATCCTCACGAAGCAAAAAGTTGTACACCGTCCCATCCTCCGCAATCCCCCACGATTCGGCAAGGTCTGGGATAGGGTTGCCGCGCGTATCAAAGCGCAGCAAAGCACCATACAACAATCGGTTCACATCGCGATCAACCGGATTATAGAAATCCAGCACCGGGTTTAAGCGCTGCATTGAACCAACCAAAGCCTCGGTATAACTACCTTTTTCATCCGGTTTGAGTTCGATAGTCGGCAAATCAATCGGCTGCTCGCTCAGCAGCAAAATCCCCACTACCAACCCGGTCAAGAAAATAATCAGCAATTGCCAGCGTAGTTTTTTCATCCTATTACACCGCTTTCTGCCATTTCAGGGCCTCAAAAGCCAAAAGAGCGAACTCCCCTCTTCACGAGCGGATCGCCCTTCCAGCCAGCAAAATTACGATCGGTTGTTCAAACTGAGGGCCAAACCTATTTTTGGCCGATTGCTACCGTTACCAGTGTGAGAATGAAAAAAGCAACGGCCAAACCAATTGTGCCAAAGAACAGCGTTCGTTCCACACCGCGCCGCGCCGAAAACGCCACGTCGGACTGCACACCGGTCAAACCGCCAAGCCCCACACCCTTGCTCTGCAAGATTACACTGGCAATCAGTGCAATTGAGATTATAATCAACGCAATGTCAAAGAAACTGATCACACGAACCTCCTGTAGATTTCAAACGTTCAGATTATACCGTCCTATACCCTAAATCGTCAATGACTATGCAAGAAATCACCCTCAACCTCCATATCCATTCTCGTTACTCCGATGGCCGCTCAACGCACGCCGAAATCGCACGCGCTGCTCTGCAGGCCGAAGTAGACTCCATCCTGGTTACAGACCACAATGTGCTTGTACAGGGAGCGGAATCCTATTACAAGCTCAACAAAAAACGCACCCTCCTCCTCACCGGAGAAGAAATCCATGATGTTCAATGCGTACCGCCTCAAAACCACCTGCTCGTTTTTGGCGCCGCTCGTGAACTCGCCCCCTTTGCCAGCGACCCACAAAACCTCATCCGACAGGTGCAACAAGCGGGCGGCCTATCCTTCATTGCACACCCCTATGAAGATGCCCTGCCCGCATTTCACGAACCGGATATTTCCTGGCGCAATTGGGAAGTGCAAGGTTTTGACGGCCTGGAAATTTGGAACGCAATGAGCGAATTGAAGAGCCGCATCCGTTCCCCACTCCATGCCCTCTTTTACTCACTCTTCCCAAACACAGTTGCAGTTGGCCCACGCCGCGAGGCCATTCAAAAATGGGATGAATTACTAAACGCCGGCAAACGCATCATTGCCATTGCCGGCAGCGATGCCCACGCCCTCTCCGCCCGTATGGGCCCCTTCCGCCGCATTCTCTATCCCTACGAATTCCATTTCCGCGCCATCAACAACCATCTCTACCTGGCACAACCCCTCAGCGGCGATCCAGTCACCGATCGAAACGCCATTCTCAATGCCCTTCGTCAGGGACACCTCTTCATCGGCTATGATTTACCTGCACCAACCACCGGTTTTCAATTTACTGCCCAGGGACGCGGCCCAATTGCCATTCCCGGCGATGAAATTTCCCTCAACAGCGGCATTACCCTTCAAATCCACCTCCCAGAGCCTTGTCTCTGCTACTTAATTCGCAACGGTGAACGCTTTCAATCCTGGCGAGAAGGTGAAACGCACACCCTGCTCATCAATCAACCAGGGGTATATCGCGTTGAATGTTACCAACCCTATCTTGGGCGTCTGCGTGCCTGGATTTTCAGCAACCCAATCTATATCCGCAAATGACCACAAACAACGTCACCCGTCTGCTTGATTCCCGAAAAATTCCTTATACAGCCTTTGAACTATCTGCCGAGAAACACAGCGCCCGTCAAACCGCGCTGACCCTTGGGGTTTCGCCGCATATCATCTACAAAACGATCGTCATCCTGCGTGAAAAGCCCGGCAAGCCAATCCTGGCTGTGATCCCTGGCGATCATCAGGTAGACTTGAAGACCCTCGCTGCACAGCTGGGAGAAAAGAAAGTCCATTTGCCTACCCAACGCGAGGCCGAACAACTGACCGGATTACAAGCCGGCGGCATTTCACCCCTGGCCTTGCTAAACAAAGGCTTTCAAATCATCCTGGACTCTGCCTGTCAGAGCGAGCAACAAATTCACATCTCTGGCGGTCAACGTGGACTGAATATCCGCCTCCCTGTTAACGCGCTGATAGAATTGACCCGTGCCCGCATTGCCCCAATTAGTCAACCCAGCGAGAATGAGGACGATTAGCCCCGAATCACCGCTACCGGACCTTTCGAACAATTTCAGCTCCGCACATCGCCTCAACCACAGCATTGACATCTGTGAAAGCGTGCGGCGCTTCATAATACCCTCATCGAATGTTCCCAAACCAAAAGGTCTGCAAAGATCAAAAACGCTTTATAATTATATTGTTATGAAGTCACATCTGGATGAAATTGAAACCCGTTTGCAACACTGGATCGAAAATAGCGCCACCCGCTTGCCCTGGATGGACCCGGCACTCAACCTCACACATCAACTCGTGCAAGCCGTCCGCAACAATCTCAGCACAGCCCCCGACGGGCGCACCACGGCACCTTCCCAATACACCATTTACATCCATCCTGAAAGCACTGCTGCCTGGCAAATGGATGAAACCACTCTGCAATCACTCGCCAGCGCCCTGCAACACAGCGCCCAAAACAGCGGAATTTCATTTGCCACCCCTCCCACTTTGCACGTTCTCTCCGACCCGCAACTCGTCCCCGGTCAAATGCGCGTACAGGCCATCGAAAACGACCTCAGCGGACAAACAGCCATCATGCCAGCCTTGCCCACTGCTCCACAGCCCGCCATCCCCCTGGGCGCGTGCCTCATCACTCCCGATCAGCAAACCTACTCACTGACCCAACCCGTATTCAATATTGGTCGCCGCCCCGACAATCACCTCGTCTTGCCAGACCCGCGCGTTTCGCGCACCCACATTCAATTGCGCATCGTGCGCGGACATTATATTCTTTTTGATCTTAATTCCAGCGGCGGCACCTACATCAACGGACAACGGGTTAGCCAGCATACACTGCGCCCCGGCGATGTCATCTCCCTTGCTGGCTATTTACTCATCTACAGCGAAGAATGCACCCCGCCTGCCTAGGAAAGGAAACTCGATGAGCGGCATCCTCATTCTCATTTTGCGCGTTCTCCTATCCATCTGTTTATATGGCTTTCTCATTTGGGCGCTCATCACTTTATGGCGAGAATTACGCGCCCACACCCAACTCATCCACCCGCAACAAGCCCCCGCTCTACGATTAACGATTCTGGATGGTGCACCTCAACAAGAAACGCAACTGTCCTTGCCTGAAGTGATCCTCGGACGCGACCCTGCAGCCCACCTCGTATTGAACAACGAAACCGTTTCTGCCCGCCACGCCCGCATCAGCTTTCACCACAATCAATGGTGGGTTGAAGATTTGCAAACCACCAATGGCACCTATTTGAACGATCAGCGCATCGAATCCGCTACCGTCCTGGTCAACGGCGATGAACTGCGCTGCGGACAAGTCGTATTAACCATCAGCATCTAAAATCGAACGCTCACGAATGAAAGGAAGCAGTATGCCCCATCCTACTCCCATCCTCGGCATCATCGGCGGCTCCGGATTGTATAACTTCCCCGCCCTGCAAGACATCACGACCATTCAGCAAACCACTCCCTACGGCCCACCCAGTTCACCGATCCTTGTCGGCAGCCTTTCCGGCAAGCGGGTTGCCTTTCTTGCCCGGCATGGAATCGGCCATTTCATCTCCCCAACGGAAGTCAACTACCGCGCCAATATTTATGCTCTCAAATCAATCGGCGTACGTCGCATCGTCAGCATTAGCGCTTGCGGCTCATTGCGCGAAGATTACGCCCCAGGCCACATTGTCATTCCCGATCAACTGGTAGATTTTACCCGTAACCGACAACGCACCTTCTTTGGCGACGGCATTGTAGCCCATATTGGTGTAGCAGAACCCTTCTGCGGACAACTCGCCGCCAAAGTAGCCGAAGTTGTTCAACAATCAGGCGGCATTCTGCATAAAGGCGGCAGCCTCATCACCATCGAAGGGCCGCGCTTTTCCACTCGCGGCGAATCCAATCTCTACCGATCCTGGGGAATATCCATCATCGGCATGACAGCCTGTCCCGAAGCATTCCTGGCTCGTGAAGCCGAGCTTTGCTACGTCACCATGGCCCATGTCACTGATTACGATGTCTGGCACATCAGCGAAGAACCCGTCAGCGTGGAAATTGTCATTCGCACCCTGATGCAAAACACACATCTTGCCCAACTTGCCATTCAACAACTGGTTGAAACACTGCCAGAAGAGGATTGCGCCTGTCATCACGCACTTGCTGATGCCATCATCACCGCACCAGATTGCGTTTCCGCCGAAACGCGCAACAAAATGTCCTGGTTGATTGGCAAATACATTCCAGCGTGAAACTTTTCTTCCCTTCCTCTGGCGAAACCAAAGACCGCCTCCAATCACAGCTCATGTCCTGGGCAGCAGGATTCATATTCGTCTATTCCACCATTCTCACGCTTGCCCCTGCCGTTCGACTGCATACCTGGACAGTCCCTTATCGTTGGAATCACTGGGGTGGTGTGCTGGCCTGGCTGATTGGATTCGCTATTCTTCATCGTCAAACCCGTCACCAAACCCCAGAGCGCGATCCTTACTTGCTGCCAATCCTCGCCCTGCTTAGCGGATGGGGACTTTTAACCATCTGGCGGCTCGACCCGGCTTTTGGCTTGCGTCAAACCTTATGGCTACTGCTCTGCCAGGCACTGTTCTGGTTTGGGCTAAAACGCCCACATCTGCTTGAAGAATTGCGGCGTTATAAATATCTGTCCCTGAGCGGAATCCTGCTCCTCACCGCCCTGACCCTTCTGTTCGGAGCCTATCCAGGCGGGCTTGGGCCTCGCCTTTGGCTGGGCTGCTGCGGCATCTACTTTCAGCCCTCCGAAGCGTTAAAACTATTGCTTGTCATCTATCTCGCCGCATACATGGCCGAACGTCAGGCAACCACCATCGGTCTGCTGCAAATTCTCACACCCGCTCTACTTCTCGTTGGCTCTTCCATCACCCTTCTCGCTGTCCAGCGTGACCTGGGTGCAGCCTCATTGCTCATCGCACTCTTCACCCTCATCATCTACCTGGCAACAGGCAAGCGCCGTGTCCTGATAATCAGTAGCCTGCTGCTGATCTGCGCCGGTTTCATTGGCTATCGCATGTTCGATGTCATTCGCTTGCGTGTTGACGCCTGGCTCAACCCCTGGCCAGATTCAGCAGGACGCTCTTTTCAGATCGTTCAATCCCTGCTGGCTTTTGCCTCTGGAGGATTTTTGGGCAGCGGCCCCGGACTAGGCAGCCCCGGTGTTGTCCCAGTAGCCCATTCCGATTTTATCTTCACCGCCATTGGAGAAGAGAGCGGCCTGCTTGGCGGTATTGGTCTTCTCTTACTACTCGGCATTCTCACCGTGCGTGGGTTCCAAACAGCCCTGAGCGCCCAAAACGCCTATCAACGGCTGCTGGCTGGCGGCATCACCATTTACCTCATTTCGCAAAGCATCCTAATCATTGGCGGAAATTTACGCCTCCTGCCACTCACTGGCGTCACCCTGCCTTTCGTCTCGTATGGCGGTTCCTCTCTGCTCATCTCGTTCATTTCTCTCTTGCTTCTACTACGCATCAGCAATGAGACACAAGACCAGCCTGCACCACTACGTCACCCCGGCCCTTACATCACAATCGGCGCCCTGCTGCTCAGCGGGTTGCTGGCGCTTGCCCTCCTTCAAGGCTGGTGGGGAATCATCCGCTCGCAAGATCTGGCTGCTCGCCCAGACAACCCACGCAGTATCATTGCCGACCGATATGTGGCGCGCGGCCAATTGCTGGACCGAAGCAATCACGTTTTAGCATTCACCGACGGCCAACCCGGCCAATATATTCGCCGCATTCCAAATCCAGTCACCGCCCCGGTGACTGGATACCACAATTCCATCTACGGACAAGCAGGCGCCGAATTTGGCTTCAATAACTATCTGCGCGGACTGGAGGGCACACCAACATCTCTCATCTGGTATCATAGCCTGCTATACAGTCAACCGCCTCTCGGCCTGGATGTCCGTCTCAGCCTCGACTTAGACCTGCAAACACAGGCTTCCAACTTGTTGGAAGGGAAAACTGGCAGCCTGATCTTGCTCAATAGCAACACAGGCGAAATCCTCGCCATGTCTTCCTCCCCCTCATTTGATCCGAATCAAATTGAGTCCGAATGGCAAACATGGATTGCAGACCCACGCGCCCCCTTGCTAAACCGCGCAGTTCAAGGTCTTTACCCCCCCGGACGAGCACTACTACCCTTTTTACTATCCGAACGGCTTTCCAATACCGACCTCCCCAACTTTCCCGCTTCGCTCACCTATACCATCCAAGGTCAAACTTTTTCCTGCGCCACGCTTCCAGATCCTCAGACCAATTGGAATACAATCCTGCGTCAGGGTTGCCCTGGTGCCGCTCTGCGCTTAGGCGAAGGCAAAACCAACCAGGATTTTCAACAGCTGTATGAAAGGCTCGGCTTCACTCAACCGCCCACTCTCCCTCTTCCCGTCAGCAGTCCCATCCTCCCCATCGGACAAATAGACCCCAAGCTCTCTGCTCTCGGTCAGGACGGTCTGCGCATCAGCCCACTACAAATGGCCCTCGCCTCCGCCGCACTCACACAACAAGGCATCCGCCCAGCCCCTCGCCTTGGACTAGCCATCAACACACCAGCCCAAAGCTGGATTGTCTTTGCCAATCAACAAGGCCAAACAGCCCTGCCATCCAATGGCATTGTGCGCGCTTGGCCAATGCTTGCAGCACCCGACTTGCCCATTTGGGAAACCAGCGCAAGCGCATCAGGCGATGAGCAAGAGCCCATCGCCTGGTATCTCTCCGGAAGTCAACCGACCTGGCAAGGCAATCCATTCACACTTGTTCTGGTTCTTGAAGATGCCGAGCCAACAGAAGCTGCCCAACTGGGACACCAGTTCTGGCAAGACCTGCTCAGCGGACAGCCCTAAACAATCAACCGCACAAAATGACGTTTGCCAACTTGCAGCACACCGCCCTGTGATAAAGCCTGACTGGCATCTTCCAATACCACACCATCTAGCTTAACGCCACGTTGCGCAATCAACCTTCGCCCTTCGCTTTTGCTGGCAACCAATTCTGCTGCCATCATCACATCCAAAACTGTTTGTCCCAACTGAATGCGAAAATCCGGCATCTCCTCTGGCACCTGACGCTGCTGGAACAACCGCACAAAGGCCTCCTGAGCGCGCCCCGCATCCTCTTCGCCATAGAAGCTGGCAACAATTTCTTTTGCCAACTTCATCTTTGCATCACGCGGGTGCAGAGACCCGGATTGTACATCCTTTTCGAAGACTGCCACTTCTTCTGGTAGCCAACGTGTCACCAAACGGGCAAACTGTCCCATCGCCGCATCTGGCACACTCATCACCTTACCGTACATATCTTCAGCATCTGTATTGATCGGGATGTGATTGCCAAGCGACTTGCTCATCTTCACCACCCCATCCGTCCCCGGAAGAATGGAAAGAATCACCGCCACATTCGGCTTGCGCCCCAAAAAGCTCATCAGCTTGCGCGAAGCCGTCACAATGTTGAAGAACTGATCCGTTCCACCAACCTGCACATCCACATTCAAATAGTATGCATCGTACCCCTGCATCAACGAGTAGAACAACTCATGCAAGTAAATTGCCTCTGCGCGTTCCCAACGCAGCTTAAAATTCTCGCGCGTCAAGAACTGCTGTACCGTAAAATTAGATGCCAATTGAATCAGCTCCGCAAAGCTCAGCCCAGCTAGCCACTCCGCATTGAAACGCACCTGCGTCTTTTCACGATCCAGAATCCGAAAGGCTTGTTCAGCATAGGTACGGGCATTGTCCTCCACCTCTTCAGTAGAAAGGCGCGGACGTAACACGTCCTTATCCGAAGGATCACCAATCAGCGAAGTGTATGTGCCGACGACAAAAATTACCTCATGCCCCAATTCCTGAAACTGACGCAATTTGCGCATGGTCACTGTATGTCCCAAATGCAAATCAGGCTTGCGCGGATCATAGCCACAATAAACACGCAACGGACGGCCTTCCTTCTCTGCTTCAATCAACCGTTGGCGAAGCTCATCCGTCATCGTTTGCTGAATCGTCGCATCACCATACTCCGTGCCTTGCATTAAATAGGCTACTTGCTGTTCAATAGACATTTTCATATCTGCCTCCAAGCCAAAAACAATTCTAGAAATTATAACACACCTTCTTTTTTGCATCATGTAAATCGTTCGTTCTCCCACCCCAAAAACCTGTTGCAAATAACTTGGCAAATCCCCCCTGGCAGATTAGAATTGATTCATGGAGCAATATCATCAACACACCATTCAGGCCGAATTTAACCAGGCTATCGCCGCCCGTCAGGCAGGCCTCGAAGGACGCGCCAGGGTTTGCGCCCGTCGTGCCGCAGGGCTAGCAGCCCTTGCCTATGCGCAACAAAACAACCTCCCCGCACCAAGTAGCGCATTTGCTGCACTTGCATGGCTGTTACAACAACCCAACCTGCCCGGTGAATTAATCCAAGCCCTCCAAACCCTGCTCACACGCGTAGACACCAATTTTTCCCTTCCCTCTGCACAAGACCCGCTTGCAGCGGCAAGCAAAATCATCCAACAATTACTCAAAATTCAACCTCTGGAGACCCCAATGACTGAAAACACCACAATCATCCTGTACGGCACCCAATGGTGTGGCGACACTCGTCGCGCCCGTTCTGTTCTTGACCAAAATGGCATCGTCTATCAGTGGATAGATATTGACCTTGACCTTGAGGCTCGCAGCTTTGTCGAAAAAACCAACCATGGCTTTCGCAGTGTGCCAACCATTGTTTTTCCCGATGGCACCATTCTGGTTGAGCCTTCAGAATTAAAACTCAAACAAAAACTAGGCCTTGTTTAAGCACGCTTGCGCAACCACATCACCAACATCAAACCAATCAATAACCCAACCACCCCCATCAGCCACGCCATCTGGCCCGAGCGATCCTCTAAAACTGTGCGCGGTGCGCGCGTCAAGCGGCGTTCCAAATGCTCGACAAACTCGCGGCGCGGCTGCACAGGGCGCATCGAATTACGCAAATCCCGTTCCAATACATCCAAATCCGTCATCGCAAAATTCATCCTGCCTCCTCCCCAATTGGCAAAGCCACAATTCCAATCGTACCAGGCCCCAAATTGGCAGCAACTGGCAAAGAAAGCTCACTCACCCATCCACCCCGAACCCGCAACACCTGCTTAACCACAGAAAGCAAATGCTGCGCAGCCAGCAAATCATTTGCATGCACCACCACCACATCAGCCAACTGACCTTGCAACTTTTCTTCCACCATTGCCAAAACTCGCTGCAAGGCATTCTGGCGCGTTCGCACCTTCTCCGTCATCTGTAAGACCCCATCCCGCAATACGATCACCGGTTTAATTTTCAACAATACCGACATTGCATTCTGCAAAGCACTCACTCGCCCACTTAAATAGGCAAAATCAAGCGTATTAAGCGTAAAAATAACCGTAACTTGTTGCCGTAGCACTTCCAGCCGTTCAATAATCTGCCTGGGCAACAAACCAACTGCCTCCAGTCGCCGAACCTCCCGACACATCAACCCCAAGGCAGCCGATCCAGCCTGCGAATCAAAAACATAAATCTCAAATTCGCGCTTTAACTCGCTCGCCGCTGTCTGCACCACCGAAAAAGTTCCCGACATTTTACTTGCAACATGCAAAGAAATAATTACATCCCCCTTTTGCGCAATTTTTCGATAAAAAGCCTTCACCTGCTCGGGAGATGGCAAAGAAGTCTTTGGCGCAGCACGACGCTCCAAAACACGTTGATAGAATGTTGCCACATCTGAACGACCATCGCTCAAGTAACTTTCTTCACCAAAGCGAATATAGAGCGGCAAAACATCAACCTTATGCTCCTCTAACCATTCCAGCGGCATATCCGCCGCTGCATCCGTCACAACCCGCAACATAGGCCAACCTCCACATTTTTACGCCTCCTCCAAAACATCCCGCAGCGCTAACAAAGTGCGGTGATAGAGGCTCTTCACCGCGCCCTCACTCCGGCCCATAATGATTGCAATCTCGGCATTCGGCAAATCTTCAACAAACTTCAGCACCAGCAAATGCTGCCGCTCCTCCGAAAGAGTGCGAATAGCCCTCAACAAGCGATCCATCTCCTGGCCTTGCATCAATGCCGCCTCCGGCCCATCCGAACGCTGCACCAGATAATCGTGTGTATCCAGCGGCACCTCACGCCGACGGCTATTGTCTCGATGCCAGTTTGCCACCAAATTATGCGCTATCCGATACAACCAGGCCGAAAACGGCAGCCCCATATGCCGATAACTGCGGATATGTCCAAACGCGCGATCAAAGACGCGCTCGGTCAAATCTTCAGCCTCATACGGAACACCTGTGCGATAGAAAATGTAATTGTAGATGCGGTTCAAATAGCGTTCATACAAAACACGAAACGCATCTGCTTCCCCAACAGCAGCCCGCTCTACCGCCTCCAGATCGGAGACCGCAAGATCGTCACCGGCATCTTGAAGCTTTGTCATTTAAAACACCGTATGTCGCGCAAAGTTTCTCACCTCAAGGATAGAGCGCGCTGCACCGCAGCATATGCATCCACAATCCCTGCCCCATAGGCATTTTGCAGGTTTCCCCCCTCCTGCACACAAACTGGCAAAGCCCCCTCATACGGGCGGGCCGTTTCAATCAAAATTTGCTCTGTACGTTCCACATCACCAATCAGATCCGGATTCGCAGACCAAATAAGCGCCACCACACCCGCCACATGCGGCCCAGCCATCGAAGTTCCACTTGCAGTTGTATAGGTTCCACCCGGATAGGAAGAGAAAACCCCTTCCCCAGGCGCAAGAATATCTGGCTTGGGCTTACCATCCAGCAAAGAAGGACCCAGGCTGCTGAACTCCGCCAAATCGCCGATACCATTCACTGCCCCAACCGAGAAAACATCATCATAGATTGCCGGCGGATCCTTGACACTTGCACACCCCAAATAACCAGAATTACCCGCCGAGGCCACCACAAATACCCCGGCTGTCCGAAGAGCAGAAACTGCTGGCGCATATACCTGCAAATCACAGCCTTCAACCCACGGACAGCCCCAGGAATTATTCAATACATGCGCGCCAAGCTCCGGCTCACCATCCCGAAAAGCATCGCCCCACTGCGGAAACGGCGCCAGCATGAATTGCCAGCAATCCAGATATAAAGCCGGGTTCCCCAAATTCCGTCCCAAATTGACACAACCAATCCAGTCTGCATCCGGTGCAACCCCAACCGAATTGCCTACCATGCTACCAGTTGTATGTGTGCCATGCCCTCCCCAATCCGTTGGCTGCGGCGTTCCATACCAGGGATCATACCAACGATAATCATGTTGCCCATCCCGCCCCAAATAACTATCTGCCACCTCAGGATGATCTCCCTGCACACCCGAATCCGATTCTCCAATCACAATTCCAGCGCCTCGCACGCCCAATTCTTCCCAAACCCGATCCGCACCAATCATCGTCAGATTCCATCCCGGCTCTTGGGGTGCAGATACTGCCATTCCCTCACTGGCCGGCAATTCAGCCGGTAATGGTCGCAGGCGCGGGCTATCCAACACACGATCTACCTCCGGCCGTCCCATCAGCCACAAACGCAGCAATGGGCCACCCTGCACTTCCAAAGCATTGACAAGATAATACGGCTGATAGGAAAATCCGACCTGCCCCAAAGCCTTTCGCAGTTCTGCTTGTGTCTGTTCGGCATGAGCAGTCAACACGCGGTAAGCTTCAGCCCTGCGCTGCGTCGGATCAGCAATTGCAGCCACAGACGTTAAATCTGCCTGATCCTTCAATATTACAAATAAGCGATCCCCATAAAATCCTGGTTGTCCGCCAAATACATAGGCCAAAACCAGCACCACCCAGGCCAACCCCGCCAAACCGCGCAAACGCATTGGAACTTTCCCACCCTCCATCACCCGTCTCATCCAGGAAAGGGCCAGCAAATCTATCACCACAATCATCAAGACCTGCAAGCCAGCAGCCCTAAAAACCCAACTGATCAAATCCCCCATCCCCATACTGGTCACCAGCATCATTTCATCCGGGTCTACAAACACCAGTGGCCCAAGCACCGCTCCAGCTAACAGAAAGGCTGTTTCCATCCAGCGAGCGCCGCCCCCTTGCCCGTGTCCCCATAAGCTAAGTACTACAACCGCCGGAGCCAAAAGCGGCAAAACCAGGAGCAGGACGGGCTGCATCCCAACCTGCCCAATCCCAGCCGAAAGAATCAACAAAGCCACCAATGCACTAAAGCTATCAGAAACCACATCCCCCAAACGATAGGGGTGTTCCCCACTCTGCGTCGCCAGAAGCAAACCTCCCTGCAACGTAAGGCTTGCGCAAAGCCCCAACAAAACCACCACGACAATATTCAGAAACACATCCATCGGCGAACCTGCTGCCCCCCACAACACCCACCCCACCAGCAACAGTGGAACCGCCAATAACGCCAGCCACAAACTACCCTCAGCACCTGCCTTAACAAACCGCGAAGGATAGGTATGGCGCAACCAACGCAACAGCAGCAACAAATATAACCCCATGCCCAAAACTTGCAGCACTGCAGCCGTCTGCGCGTCCGTAATCCGAATCACACGCACAGGCAGCAACGCCAGCCCAAACAAAACGGCCATCAGCCAGGTGCGATAGACCGCCCGGCTACGAGGTGAGCGCACAGCGAAGGTTAACACACCCAAAGGCACACCCAGCATCACAACATATCCCACCCCAAGCAGCCAGCGAAAATCAGGCACTGGCAGCGAACCCTCAAACAGCCCCTGCTCCACCACCCAGCTTATTGCCGTCACCGCCAGCGTGGACGAAAACACCCACACAACTGTCAAAACCAGCAATGTCACCAGCCCACAACCACGCTCACGTTGCATTGCGGCTGTGTTTTCAGGCATTTCGCTCATTCTTTGCTCCTTCTACTCTATCACAAACTTACCATTTTGATACAAAAGCTCGCCATCTACCCAAATTTCGCCGCCATTGCGCAAATCACAAATCATATCCCAATGCAGAGAAGACTCATTGCGGCTGCCCGTTTCAGGATACCCAGCACCCAACGCCATGTGAAAACTTCCGCCAATTTTCTCATCGAACAAAATCTCGCGCGTAAAGCGAGTAATTGCTTCATTTGTACCAATTGCAAACTCACCCACATAACGCGCCCCGGCATCCGTATCCAATACATGCAGCAAAAATTCTTCGTTTTTGGTTGCCGTTGCCTTCACCACCCGTCCATTCTCGAACCACAAACGCACGCCGGTTACCTCGCGCCCGTTAAAAATCGCCGGATAGGAAAAAGAAACCACGCCATTAACACTATTCTCAACCGGGCCAGTGAAAATTTCCCCATCTGGCACATTTGCTCGACAATCACAGTTGATGAACGTTCGCCCAGCAATGCTCAAAGTCAAATCGGTATCCGGGCCAACCACATGCACAGTCTGCCGTCCCTTCAGCCAATCCACAATTTTTTGCTGTCGGGTCGAAAACGATCGCCAGTAGCCAATTGGATCATGTAAATCTGGCAAGCACGCAGCATACACAAAATCTTCAAATTCAGTCAAGCTCATATCTGCATCCTGAGCATGCGCCTGTGTGGGAAAAAGCGTCGTTGTCCATTTCAGCGCCCCACTTGCCGAACGTTGCATAAACGTCTGAAACAGCTTACGCCGCGCCCGACTGGCTTTCACCATCTTTTCCGGGTCTGCGCCGCTTAAATGCCGCGTATTCGTCTCCGCCATAATCGAAATCGAAACATCAAATGTTTCCATCGCCAGCATCAACGGCTCAGAAAGATATCCCAATTGTTGCTCGTTAGCAAACGCATAAAACAGTTCCGCTTCCTCAGGAAAGTTCAGCATCGTCACTGGCAACCCACCCGCCATCAACACCTGCCGATACACCGCCAAGAACAATGGCTTTGCCTCTGGCGAAGAACGCAACATCACCTTTTGTCCTGGCTGCACATCCACCGAATAACGCACCAGCAGTTCTGCCAGTTTTTCAATTCGCTCGTCTTTCATCTCTGCCTCCTGTTTGAATTTTGGCCAATTGCGTTTGCTTGAGCGCTTGCTCAAAAAACCGAAAAGGTATACACTCAATTCATGCTTTGATTATAAACCCGAGCGTTACAAAAATCATCTCTACTGGAGGAAAAATTATGCCCCATACTGAATTTTCATGGCGTGCCCGTGATGGTCAAAAGCTCTACGCGCAGGAATGGCAGCCCAGCACCACGGCGCGCGGCGCAATTGCCCTGGTTCATGGCATCGGCGAACATAGCGGACGGTATGCAGCGCTGGCTGATGCTTTCAACACCGCTGGCTATGGCGTCTTGGCCTTTGACCTGCGCGGACACGGTAAAACCGGAGGACAACTCGGCCACATTCCATCGTATGAGATTGCCATGCAAGATATAGATTACCTGCTTGAGGAAACCACCCGACTGCATGCAGGTCAACCCATCTTCCTCTACGGCCACAGCATGGGGGCCGCACTTGTCCTTTATTATGCCCTCAACCGCCGCCCAACACTAACTGGCATCATTGCTACCAGTCCGGGTCTTGCCCCAGCCAAACCTCCCAGCGGAGCAACTCTCCTCACAGCCCGCCTGGCCTATCGCCTCATGCCCACCATGCAAGTTGAAAACGGCCTCGACCTGGCCGGTCTATCCAATGATCCTGAAGTCATCCGCCGTTATCAGGCCGATTCCCTTGTTCACTCCAAAATTTCGGCCCGACTTGGACTGGACATGCTCCAAAATGGAAAATGGGTTCTGGAACACGCCAGCGAGTTTCCCCTTCCTCTACTGCTTACCGTTGGAACAGAAGATCGTCTCGTCAGTCTTACTGCAATTCGCCAAATGGCAACACGCGTTCCAGCCGAACGCTTGTCCTATCGCGAATGGAAAGGCGGCTATCACGAATTGCACAATGAGCCAAACAAAGCCGAGATTATCACCTCCATCCTGGAATGGATGAAGCATCAGGAAAAATCAACCACCGCCTCAAACGTGTAACTTCACAGTCTAAATAGCTACAAACTTCACTTGCCGGGTCTCATCCTCCCGGCTACAATCAAACTACACCAAAGTTAACACGCGGTAAGCCACTCCATTGCTTACCGCGTGTTGCAGGCTTTTTGGGAAAATTGATATAAAGGAGACTGATCTATGGCTGATTACCTGTTTCGTGGCTCGCTGGCACAACTCGATCCGGCAGTTGAACAACTGATCCAAATTGAGGCAGAGCGCCAAATGCGAAAACTCATCCTCATCCCCAGTGAGAGCACCGCCCCACTTGCTGTGCGCGATGCCCTTGGCTCTGTTTTTCAAAACCTGTATGCTGAAGGCTATCCGGATGAAGATACCCGTTGGATGAACGAAGAAGAGATTCTCGATTATCCCGCCCGGCTTGCTCACTATCGCCGATATGCCGACCCGCGTTACTATAAAGGTGTCGAATATGCCGACATCGTTGAATCACTGGCTCGCCGCCGTTGCGCCGAGGCCTTTGCCACCCCAACAGTCTCAGCCGACCAACTCTATGTCAATATTCAGGCCCTCTCTGGTGCCCCGGCCAATAATGCCGTCTATCATGCCCTCATCAACCCTGGCGACACCGTCCTGGGCATGAACCTGCTGCATGGCGGCCATCTAACACATGGATCCTCTGTTAATCGCTCCGGCAAGCTCTACAAAATCATCCATTACAATGTAGACTCAGCCACCGAGCAAATCAATTACGACACCATGCAAGCCCTGGCCCAAGAACACAAACCCAAAATCATCATCGCTGGTTACTCATCCTATCCCTGGGTACCCGATTGGGCGCGCTATCGCGCAATTGCCGACTCGGTCGGTGCAATTCTGCTGGCCGATGTCTCTCACATTGCAGGCCTCATTGCAGGCAGTGTCATTCCCAGCCCCATCGGTCACGCCCACATCATCACCTTCACCACTCATAAAACCCTGTGCGGCCCGCGCGGTGCCTGCATCATCACTCAGGATGCAGCCATGGGACGCAAAATTGATCGCGCTGTCTTCCCTGGAGAACAAGGCGGCCCACATGTTCACGTCTTTGCTGCCCTTGCCACCACCTTCAAAATCGCCCAAACCGACACCTTCCGACAATTACAAGCATCCATCCTGCGCAACTGCACCGCGCTCACCCAACGCCTGCAAGAACGCGGCTTCCGCATCCCTTATGGTGGAACCAATACCCATCTTGCCAACCTGGATTGCAAAACCATCATCGGCCCAGATGGCACCCCGCTTTCTGGCGATATGGCTGCCCGCATCCTGGATCTTGCCGGCCTGGTTCTCAACCGCAATACCATTCCAGGTGACAAAACCGCCCTCAACGCCTCCGGTATTCGCTTTGGAACACCCTGGATGACCCAACGTGGCCTGGATGAAGGCGATATGCACGACGTAGCAAACATTATGGCCGATATCCTCCAAGCAACCGTTCCGTATAGCGTCGAAACCCGCCAGGGACCAGCCCAACGTGCCAAGATAGATTTCGGTGTACTGGAAGATGCAAAATTACGCGTGCGCGCCCTGGCCCACAAAGCAGGCTGCGATATCGAAACTGGACAGCATGGATATCCGCACTTCTTCTACATAGATGACCGCCCATCCCGCTCAGGAGATTGGGCCTGTTACGACCTGCAAGGACGCAACGTGCGCACATTTGTCAATTATGTCTTCAGCAGCGATGTTGAAGCCCTGCAGCCCGGCCAGAGCCAGCCCACCCGCCTAAACACACCCAAAGGCAGCATGGATGGCTTCCTGACCTGTGTCGCCGCACAGCACTTCCGCTTTAGCCTGCCCGCCGAACATGTTGGGCTGGGCATCACCTGGTTGCGCGATCTCTCAGACGGCTATGTTCAATTCGACGCTGACCCCACTCGCCGCCTGCCCGGGCCTGTACTTGTCACCGAATCAGCTACTCCCCCCGTCACAATTGCCACTGGTGAACAAATTGCCCACCCCAAACCGCTCTACATAGGCATTGAAGCATCGGAAGACAATCCCTTGCCCGAATTCACCTGGCAAGAACAAGAAAGCACCCTGCGCCGCACCCCGCTCTATGAAACCCACAAGGCCCTCGGCGCCCGCATCATTCCCTTTGCTGGGTGGGAAATGCCCGTTTGGTACACATCCGTCATCGAGGAACACCTTGCCACGCGTCAGGCAGCCGGATTGTTCGATGTATCTCACATGGGCGTCTACCAGGCCGAAGGACCTGAAGCAGCCGTATTTCTCGACAGCGTTTGCGCCAATGATATTTCCGGCCTTGATGTAGGAGAATCTTGTTACACACATTTCCTGGACCCAGACGCCAATGTAATTGACGACACCCTGGTCTATCGCCGTGCCGAAGAACGCTTTCTGGTTGTTGTCAACGCATCGAATGACGATAAAGATTGGGCATGGCTCAATGCTGTTCGTCAAGGACAGGTCCTGATAGATCGTCAACGCCCCTGGGCAAAAGCCTTTGGCCGAAACGTCAGCCTGCGCAACCTGCGCTCCCCTCAAGAAGGAACCGACATGTTGATTGACATCGCACTCCAAGGGCCAAAATCGCGCGATATTCTGCTCGCTCTTGGCTGTGATGCAAAAACTCGCAAACGCATCATGGCGCTCAAACGCACGCAGCTCTGCGACGCCACCGTTGGCGGGTTCGAATTAGTTGTTTCCCGCACAGGGTACACCGGCGAAAAAATGGCCTTTGAACTCTTCGTTCACCCCGATCGAGCGGTTGATCTATGGAATGCACTCATGCAAAGCGGACAATCACAAGGTCTCAAGCCATGCGGTCTTGGCGCCCGCGACTCGTTGCGAACCGAAGCGGGCCTGCCACTCTACGGGCATGAGATGGGCGGTGATTTGGGCCTCGGTGTCGCTGAAGCTGGTTTTGGCTCCTATGTCAAAACCTACAAACCCTGGTTCATCGGTCGTCAAGCCTATCTAACCCGCGAAGCCCGGCGCAACACAGTCGTTGTGCGCTTCCGCTTCAACGAAAAAGGCGTGCGCATGGCGCATCTGCACGACCCCATTCTGGATATCAAAGGTAAGGTGATTGGCGTTGTCACCAGTTGTGCAATTGATATAGAAGGGTATCTAACCGGTCAGGCCTCCCTGGAACGAAAATCGGCCCTCGAAGGCACCCCCATCGCCATCTATCAGGGCGCGTCCAAGAATTCCGGCAAAGCACCAGCCGAATTACAAACCGGCGATCGCGTTACACTGCCCACCTCCGCAGTTGTCATCAGCCGCTTTCCAAAGCTTTAAACCACTTTTTGGGCGCACTTGGGCGTGCGCCCAAAAACATTTCTTCTCAAGGAGAAAATCCTCATGCAACACACCCAATGGGACCATCGTTACGCTCAGCGCACCCAGCGCATGAAAGGTTCAGCCATTCGAGAACTGCTCAAATTGGTTGAACAACCCGACATCATCTCATTTGCTGGCGGTCTGCCCGCACCCGATGTCTTCCCAATTGAAGAATTCAAAGCAGCTTGCATCCGAGTTCTGGATACAAATGGACATCAGGCATTGCAATACGGCGCATCGGAAGGCTACCAACCTCTGCGCGAAATGATTGCCCGCCATGCCGCCCGTCTCGATTTTGGTGTCACAGCCGATAACATTCTCATCACCTCTGGTTCACAACAGGCGCTCGATCTGTTGGGAAAAATCCTCATCAATCATGGTGATCGCATCCTGGTAGAAGCGCCCACCTACCTGGGCGCCCTACAAGCCTGGAATGCCTATGGCGCAGAATATGTCCCTGTCGAATCGGATCAGGATGGCATGCGCACGGATGCCCTTGAACAGGCTCTGCGTACGGGGCCAAAATTCATTTACGTCCTCCCCAATTTCCAAAACCCCACCGGCGTCACCATGTCTCTCGAACGCCGCCTAAAACTGGTTGAACTGGCAGATCGCTACGGCGTCCCAATCATCGAAGATGACCCCTACGGCCAGCTTCGCTTTGAAGGTGAACATCTTCCATCTGTTTTGATGCTGGATAATAAACTGCGCGACCAAAGCGGAACCTATACCGGCAACGTCATCTACCTCAGCACGTTCTCCAAAATTCTGGCCCCCGGTTTGCGTCTGGCATGGATCATTGCACCGCCAGAAGTAATTCGAAAAGTCGTCCTTGCCAAGCAAGGTGCTGACCTGCACACGGCCACATTTAACCAGGTTGTTGCCTATGAAGTAGGACATGGTGGCTTCATTGACAAACACGTTCAGGTCATTAATGCAGTTTACCGAGAACGGCGCGACGCCATGCTCGACTCACTCAGCGAACATATGCCCACCGGCATCCAATGGACTCACCCCCTGGGCGGTCTCTTCTTGTGGATTACCCTACCAGAACAAATGCGTTCTACTGAAATCTTTCGCGAGGCAGTCACCGAACGCGTGGCCTTTGTCCCTGGCGAGTCGTTCTTCCCCTGCGGAGGCGGAGAAAACACCATGCGGCTCAACTTCTCCTACTGCCGCCCCGAACTGATCAACGAAGGCATTGCACGGCTGGGGCGCGTCCTGCGGAAACGTCTCTAAACTCTATTGAACCCATGAGCGCGCCGAAAAGTTTTTCCGGCGCGCTCACTTTTTATCTACAAATTGTGATATACTGAATTCGCTCATTCTGGAATCAGGTATGCTGCGTGAAAATCGAACTTGAATTTTCCACCCTTGATCAACCATCTTCCTCTGTTTACGAACAGCTAGAACGGTTTAAACAACAAACCGGCGTAACTGTCCATGTGCGCCCTGTTCCATGGGCCACTGGCTGGACAGAGCTAGTTTCTTTTGCACTCCATGGACATGCTCCAGACGTTTCACACCTGGGCGCGACCTGGGTCAGCAGCCTGGTAGCAATGAATGCCCTGCGTCCTTTCCGACGCCCCGAAATCGAGGCGCTGGGTGGAGAATCAGCCTTCTTACCCGCCTCATGGCAAAGCACCCAAAGCACCGCTATCCCCGGCACCTGGGCTTTGCCCTGGACATCTTACACATTCGTCATTTGTTACCGCCGCGACCTGCTTGCCAAAGCAGGAATTGAAGAAAAACAAGCCTTCAGCAGCGCAACAGCCCTCGACCAAACCATCGAACAGCTACAAAAAGCAGGCATTTCCACCCCCTGGTTAATGCGCTCCGGCAGCCGTCATGTTAACACCCTACACCAAGTTTCCGCCTGGGTTTGGGGAGCGGGGGGGGATTTCGTCACCGAAGAAGAAAACCCGGCTTTCCTCCGACCACAAACCATTGCTGGCCTAAAAGCCTATTACCGACTGGGCCGTTTCCTTGCAGCCCAAACGCGCGGCCTCGAAGATGGAGAAATTATTGATCTCTTCCGCACCGGCCAAGCAGCCATGATTGTCACTGGCGTTGATCAACCCTTCTACTATCTGCGAGGCAATGCTGCTCCCGAAGTCATTGAAAACCTGGGCATTGCTGCTCTCCCCGGAATCCCCTGGGTGGGGGGCGACAATCTCATCATTTGGCGACACACCCAGGATAACCCCGAACGAGAACATGCCGCTGTAGCCCTGGCAAGTATGTTGGTAAGTAAAGAAATGCAATGTCAGTTCAATTTTAATTTCGGTGGGCCTACCCGACTCGACGCTTTCCCATCTCTGCCCCATGCCAACAGCCCCATTACCGGAACCATTGAACAAGCGCTGCGCAAAGGCCGCAGTCATGTTCCCATGAAGTTATGGGGGCGAGTTGAAAACGAACTCACCACCGCCCTCCATACCATCTGGAAACAAATTTTTGCTGGCGAAGCAGAAGAAACCGCCATTGTCAACGTTCTCACCCCCCTGGACCGTCGCATGCGCCTGCTTCTCTCCACTAGCATTGGCAGAATCTAGTTAATTACCATTTTGCCAAAGCTTAAATTCTCGCAAAATAGAACCACCAACAAACTCGCGCAACAAAGAATTATCAGGAATAATCGCCTCTTCGATCGGCAAAAACCATTGCAAAAATGCCAATAAACGCTTCGCCTCAATATATTCAGGGCGTCCAAATGGCACTTGACGCAACAAAGGCTCAACCCATTGTCGCAACACAGAAAGTTCAAACACCAACGCCGAATTAAACATCGCATCTGCGTTTTCTTGATATGGGAAAATATGTCGCTTCTCGCCACGTCGCACCGACTCCCAGCGCTGAATTGTTTGTAACGCCGTATAGCCACGCTCCCGCGCGTCACGTACAATCCGCCGAATCAACCGGGTATCCGTTGTTGAAACACGATTGTAACGATCAAGGTTGAGTTGCGTCAGACAAGAGACATAAACCCGAAAAGTCTGTGTTGTCGGAATATCCGGCAACAAACCAGGGTTCAGGCCATGAATTCCCTCCAAAATTAGAATCTGTTCACGCCCCACCCGCACCATCTCTCCTGCTTCGCTCAAGCCGGACTTAAAATTATAGTGAGGTAATTGCACCTCTTCTCCGGCAATCAAACTGCGCAAATCCGCAGCCAGGCGCGCAACATTCAAAGCCAGGAGCGACTCAAAATCACGCTCACCTCTTTCATCCATCGGTGTCTTATCTCGATCAACAAAATAATTATCCATCTCAATTGGCACAGGTGAAAGCCCTTGCGCCAAAAGCTGCACAGCCAATCGTTTCGAAAAGGTAGTCTTTCCCGAAGAAGAAGGACCGGCAATTAAAACAATCCGCGCCTCGCGATGCTTCACAATTTGTTCCGCAATTTCTGCAATCTGCCGCTCATGCAGCGCCTCAGAAACCAGAATCACCTCGCGTGCTCGTCCTGCACGCACAGCATCATTCAATGCGCCCACACTCTCAATCTCAAGATTTGCCAACCAACGCCCATATTGCCGGAATGTATTCAACAACTTGGGATATTCTGGCATGGGACCCAACTGCGTTGGAGAATGGCGGCGAGGATATTGAAGCACGAATCCCTCACTCAGTGAACGAAGCGAAAACCAACGCAAAAAGCCCGTCGAAGGCACCATATACCCATGATGATAATCGCGATGATCCAACAAACGATACAGCACCAAACTTGGCTTATTACGATATTGCAACAAACGCAACTTATCCACATATCCGCGCGCCTGAAAGTAAGCAACAGCTTCCTCCAAGGCCACCTCTTTGCGTTCCAATGGCAAATCCAGGTTAACCAGTTCAATCATCCGCTGCTCCAAGGAATGTAATTCATCCTCTGTTAGCGGCCCACGGCCCATCACCTGACAAAAATAGCCGCCCGAAGCTACCGAATGATCAACCGCCAACCCGGCTTGCGGGAACAACTCTTCAAAAGCGGCTTCCAGCAAAAAGGTCACCGAACGACGATAAATCCGCGCCCCATCCGCTTCCATCATCGTCACCGGCTGAACATGGCAATCCATTTCAATCGGATAACTCAGCTCGCGCAATTCACTATTAACCACAGCCCCCATCACCAATGGGTTAGAAAACTCAGGCAGTGCTTTCAAAAAATCGCCTACCCGCATCCCGCGTCGTCCATTCAGAACGCGTCCATCCGGCAAATGCAATTCCACCGTTGCTCTTGGCTGAACAAATTGTACATCTTGATTGTCTTGTTGTTTATCCATCTTTCTCAACACCCAAATTCATTCTCCCGTGGCGGGGGCAGTAAGTATAGCCGCGCCATCGCTTTTAATCAAGGTCTTAGACTGACCTGAAATCCGGAAAATTACCGATTCGCGACAAAAAGTTCAGCTCCCAACCCAATTGTAATGAAACAATCCCCTGTTTTTGTATTGAGATACAACGATTCTCGTTATCAAATCCTTGCCTCTGGAACAAAACCGTGCTAAAATAAAGCCGTTCGTAGTTACATAGCCGTCAACACCGAAAAGTGGGCGCTCCCCACTTTTCTGCATATATAAACACAAAAAGATTCTGCTGGAGAAATTGATTGTCATGAAGAATGAATTCGTTCTGGCTTTCAACGAAGTATTGGAAGAGCGTCAGCTCCCCCGAGAGATCATCGTTAAAGCGCTTGAAGCAGCGATGGTATCTGCCTATCGTCGCTCGGTCAACGCATCCAATGCGCAACATGTAGATGCCCGCATTGACATGGAAACTGGCAAGGTCACCATCTATGCCGAAAAAGAAGTCGTCGAAGATGTACAAGACCCCCACACCGAAGTGTCACTTGTTGAAGCACACCGCTACGATCTAAGCGCCGAACTTGGTCAAATGTTAATTGTCGAAAGCACACCGAAAGACTTTGGTCGCGTTCCCGCTCAAACAGCCCGGCAGGTCATTCAGCAGCGCATCCGCGACGCAGAACGACAAGCTCAGATTGAACATTTTGAGCAACAAATCGGGGAAATCATCAGCGGCAATGTACAGGCAATCAATGCTCAAGGCCTCACAATTGGCCTCGAAATGAAAGCCGAAGGCAATATGCCGCGCAAAGAAATGATCCCGGGTGAACGCTTCCGCATTCATGACCGCGTTCGCGCCCTGCTTGCCGAAGTAAAAGACAATCCGCGCGGCCCACAAATCATCCTCTCCCGCACCCATCGAAACTTCTTGCGCCGACTGCTCGAAACCGAAGTTCCTGAAATCTATCATGGCATTGTCGAAATCCGTTCCATTGCCCGCGAACCGGGCGAACGTGCCAAAGTAGCTGTCTCAGCCACCCAATCTGGCATTGACCCAGTTGGTGCCTGCGTTGGCATTCGCGGCGTCCGCATCCAGGCGATTGTCCGTGAATTGCACGATGAAAAAATTGATGTAATTGAGTGGAACCCAGACCCAGGAATCTTCATCTCCAAAGCGATCAGCCCGGCGCGGGTTAGCAACGTCTACCTAAACGAGCGCGCTGCCGGCGGCAAAACCGCAACCGTCATCGTCCCAGAAGACCAGTTGAGCCTTGCTATTGGTCGCGACGGACAAAACGCGCGCCTGGCAGCAAAATTAACCGGTTGGCGCATTGATATCAAAAGCCTGCCCGAGGCCACCAGCGAAGCCCTGCATCGTCTTGAAACCGATGAAAGCCTGGCCCTCATCGCCGACCTTGAACAGGACTCCATGCCACGCGTCCGCGACATGCTAAGTCGAAAAGCCGAAGGCCGTATGCTTACCCCCGAAGAGTATGACTTCATGGTTAAGTTCATTGACCGGGTTGAAAACCGCTCCTCCCGCCGCCAACCCGAAAAACAAGCCGCAGAAGCTGCCGCCATCAGCGAAGCCCGCAGCAGCATTCCGGCCTCAGCCTTCAGCACCGACATTCTGGATAGCGGCTTACCAGAACATGTAGCCTACATCCTTCAAGAAGCCGGGTACACCAATAGTGGTGAACTTGCCCTGCAAATGAAGACTCGACCAGACGACATCCTGCGGCTTAACGGAATTGGCCCCAAAGCCATGTCCGAAATTCAGAAACTCCTCAGTCGTCTAGATGAACAAAAAACTGCTGAAGCAATTGAAACCCCAGAAGCTACAGAAACACCTGAACCTGTTGCGATAGAAGAACCAGAAACCGTTGTTGAGACCACGCCCGAACCTGTGATCTTGGAAGCTGAGCCAGAAGCTGTTATCAACGTCCCGGCTCAAGAACCAGGCGAAACTGAAACGGCCGTTGCCATGCCAATCCTCTCTGGCACAGAAGAAGAAAACTTTGGCGATATGTTCACCATTTCCGCCATTGACACTCCTGTCATCGAAGAAGAAGAGGAAGAAGACCTCGACACACCCAAGAAAAAGAAAGAGAAGAAGAAACGCCGCGCGAATAAAGTTCAGATCGAATATGATCCCGATAAAGATCTCACCATCGTCCACAAAAAACATAAACGTGGGGACGATGAGAGCGGTTGGGATTGGAGCTAACCCCTCCATTGAAGGATTTTTCATGAGTCCGAAGCCATCTAAGCATCCTCGGCACATCCCCCAGCGCACCTGCGTCGGATGTCACGCTGCGCAAGCAAAACGCGGCCTGGTTCGCATCGTCTATGGGCCGCAAGGCGTCCAATTCGATGCGACTGGCAAAGCACCAGGGCGCGGTGCCTACTTGCACAGCCTACGCAGCTGTTGGGAACTTGCCATCAAAGGGTCCTTAGCCCGTGCATTGAAAGTTGAGTTTACCGAGGAAGATCGGGCGCTGCTCAAAGCGTATATGCAGCGCATCCCCGAAGAAGCGCCCGACCCCTCGCCCCCATCTACAAGATGAACATCTCGTCCCTTAAGAACCCAATCCCACGGTAGGCCTCCCCACCACAGGCTGCTGCGCACTCCCCGTCCGCAGCGTTCGGGCGGGGGCGCCATTTACAGGAGGTGCCTATGAGCAACAGCAATTCAAAAACCATCGAGCTGCCCGTTTCCATTACGGTTCGGGAACTGGCTCAGCAAATGCAATCCAGCCCCATTCAGGTCATCAAAATCCTGATGTCCAATGGAGTGATGGCGCACATCAACCAAACAATTGATTTTGATACCGCCGCAATTGTCGCCTCCGAAATGGGCTTTGAAGCTCATCTCCAAATGCCCGAAGTCATCGAAGAGAAAGAAACTGGCGAAATCCCCCTTTGGCGACAAATGATTGCCAACGAAGACCAAAGTAAATTAACCGACCGCGCACCCGTTATCACCATTCTAGGCCATGTAGATCACGGCAAAACCACCCTCCTGGACGCCATTCGTCACACCAATGTCGCCGGGGGAGAAGCGGGCGGCATTACCCAACACATTGGCGCCTATCAAGTTGAACACAAAGGCCGCCCTATCACCTTTCTCGATACCCCTGGACATGCCGCATTCACTGCCATGCGCGCACGCGGCGCACAGGGTGCCGATATCGTCGTCCTGGTTGTCGCAGCCAATGATGGCGTCATGCCCCAAACCCGTGAAGCCATTGCCCACGCCAAAGCCGCACGCGTCCCCATCATTGTTGCAATGAATAAAATTGACCTTGATGGCGCCAATCCCGATTACGTCAAACGACAACTCTCCGAAAACGGCCTGGTTCCCGACGAATGGGATGGCGACACCATTGTTGTCCCAGTCTCAGCCAAACAAAAACTCGGCATCGAAGACTTGCTGGAAGCCATCTTATTGGTCGCAGATAGCATGAATATCCAGGCCAATCCCAACGGACGAGTCATTGGAACCGTCATCGAAGCGAAAATTGACCGGGCCAAAGGTGTTGTTGCCACATTATTGGTGCAAAACGGCTCA
The DNA here is from genome assembly GCA_964453115.1 of uncultured Anaerolinea sp. GTDB lineage: Bacteria > Chloroflexota > Anaerolineae > Anaerolineales > Anaerolineaceae > JAIWNK01. The sequence continues at coordinate 58,009 of CAYVRT010000011.1, forward strand.
TTGGAAATGGGCGATGTCGTTCTTGCTGGCATGGCATGTGGACGAGTACGGGCCATGTTCGATCATCGCGGTCGCAAACTGCGCAAGGCAGGCCCTTCTACCCCTGTTTTGATCATGGGTCTCAGTGATGTTCCCAGCGCCGGTGATTTATTCCAGGTGCTACCCAGCGAAAAAGAAGCCCGTCTCCTGGTAGATGAGCGCAAGGTAGCCGCCCACCAGCAACAAGCTACCGCTCGCCTCAGCCTTGAAGAACTTTTCAGCCGCTTCCAATCAGGCGAAGTCAAAGAACTGCGTCTGATCCTCAAAGTGGATGTGCAAGGCTCACTCGAGCCAATTGTGAATTCGCTCAATGATTTGAACAAACAAGGCGAAATCAAAATCAATGTCCTGCACGCCGAAACAGGAAACATCAGCGAAAACGATGTCATGCTTGCTGCCGCCTCAAAGGCCATCATCCTTGGTTTTAATGTGCAAGCCGACACCCCGGCACGCCGACTGGCTGAAGCCGAAGGCATTTCCATTCGCCTCTATAACATCATTTATCGCATGTTGGAAGACATTGAAAAAGCGCTCAAAGGTATGCTCATGCCTGAATTCAAAGAAGTCGTCCTGGGGCGCGCCGAGGTACAGGCAGTCTTTCACATCTCCAAAGTTGGTGATATTGCTGGTTGCCGAGTCACTCACGGAGAAATTCGCCGCAATGCAAAAGTCCGCCTATTGCGTGGTGGGCAGCCAGTCCACGAAGGCGAAATCAGCAGCCTGAAACACGAAAAAGATGATGTTCGCGAAGTCCGCCAGGGTTTTGATTGTGGAATTTCCTTCAAAAGCTACAACAACTTCTCCGTTGGCGACATCATCGAATGCTACGTGCTGGAAAAGAACAGCCCGCTCTAAATCGGAAGAAACATCATGCCATCCAAACTCCGTATTCAAAGAATTGCAGACCGCATTCGCCAGGACCTATCTGAAATGCTGGTCCTGAACCAGATTCACGACCCACGCCTGGAGGGAATCTCAATCACGGATGTAAGGGTAGACCGCGAATTAACCTGTGCAGATATCTATGTGTCAGCCATTGAAGGTGTTGAACGAAGCGCTTCGATCCTTGAAGGTCTTGAAAGTGCATCTGGCTTCATCCGCCGCATGTTAGCACAGCAAATTCAATTACGATCCTTCCCGCGCCTGCGTTTTCATTGGGATCCAACCCCCGAACGCGCAGACCGCATTGAAACCCTGCTTGCCGAACTACGCCGGCAACAACCTGAACAGCCCCATCAGGAAGCAGATTAATGAACGATTCAGCACACGAACAAATTCGTTCCACACTCCAACAAGCCAATAGCATTGCTCTGTTTTCTCATGTTCGACCCGATGGCGATGCCATTGGTTCGTTACTTGGCCTTGGGCTGGCACTACAAGCCCTTGGAAAGTCGGTTGAAATGGTTCTGCGCGATGGCGTCCCGCACAACTTTCGTCACCTTGCCGGGTATCATCAGGTGCAAAGTGTCAACAGCAGCACTGCTGAGGTATGGGTTGCATTGGATGCCTCTGACCCCGACCGGATTGGCGGATTGCTCAATGGTAGGCAACCCGACATCAACATTGACCACCACATAACCAACCTGAACTACGCTCGTATCAATCTCGTCGAACCTGATGCCGTTGCCACAGCCGCAATGATCGCCGAATCGTTGCCACGCTGGGGTCTCCCGCTCCCACCCGTTGCGGCACAGGCCCTGCTAACCGGCATCCTCACCGACACCATCGGTTTTCGCACTTCCAATATGACCCCCGCCACCCTGCGCCTGGCCGCCAACCTGATGGAACAAGGCGCCGACCTGCCCGAATTATATCGCCGCGCCCTCAGCACCCGTTCCTATTCATCAGCCGTCTATTGGGGGCAAGCACTTTCCCGTTTACAGCGTCAAGGCAGCCTGGCATGGACAAGTTTAACCCTTGAAGACCGGCAAGCCAGCGGCTACAGCGGAAATGATGATGCCGACCTGAACAACCTGCTTTCTAGCATTGAAGAATGCGAAATCACACTTTTGTTCGTTGAACAAAAAAATGGCACCGTCAAAGTTAGTTGGCGCGCCCAACCCGGCTGGGATGTCTCAGCACTGGCATTGCAGTTGGGTGGTGGCGGACATGCACCTGCAGCAGGGGCCGACATCTCCGGCAGTCTGCTGCAAGTACAAGAGCGCATCCTCCAGGCAACTCTATCCTGGATGCAAAACACAATTCAACAAAAACAAGGTACAATTAACAAAACTCTTTCCGGGGTAAACTGATATGCATAATGATTATGATGTAAAGAATGCCATTTCTGGCGTCCTGGTGGTAGACAAGCCAATTGGTCTAACATCACATGACGTGGTGCAAATCATTCGCAAAGGAACCCGCATCCGCCGCGCAGGACACACCGGCACCCTTGACCCGCGCGCCTCTGGCGTGTTGGTTGTGCTGCTTGGCCCAGCCGTACGTCTCAGCGAATATGTTGCCGCGTCCGACAAGCGCTACCAGGCCGTCCTTGAGCTTGGATCCAGCACCGACACCTATGACGCTGAAGGGCAAATTGTCAACTCGGCTCCCGTCAATGTCACAGAAGAAGAATTTACCCAGGCCCTTAGCAGCTTTGTTGGCGAAATCACGCAGGTTCCACCACCCTATTCCGCCGTCAAAGTTGGCGGACGCAAGGCCTATGAAATGGCTCGTCAAGGCGAAGAAGTAGACCTCGCTCCCCGCACCATCCAGGTTTATAGCCTCGAGTTGCTTGAATGGGATCCACCGGAAGCTGTAATTGATGTCTATTGCTCTTCTGGCACCTATGTTCGCTCCCTGGCAAACGACCTGGGCGAAAAGCTGGGCTGTGGCGCGCACCTGATCGGTCTACGGCGCACAAAAAGTGGCCGTTTTACCCTGCGCGATGCCGTACCATTGCGCAAACTACGCGAATCGTTTGACCTTGGCAACTGGTATCAATACCTTATCCCTGCTGCCGAGGCATTAAGCGACTGGCCTGCCATTGAATTAAATCACGATCAGGTTGAAGAAGTTCGGCACGGACATCGCGTCCCCGGACATGGCGAAGCAGGCTTCCGCGTCCGCGGCATCAGCCAACAGGGTGAACTGGTTGCCCTGCTAGAATTTGATGCCGAAACGCACGAATGGCAACCGAAAAAAGTATTCTTCTCTTAAGCAAAATTCGCTCATGCGCCACGTACAAACCCTTTCTTCCCTCCCCCTGCACGGCGCATGGGTAACCATCGGTTCATTTGATGGCGTACACCTTGGGCACCAGGCAATTATTAACAACCTGGTGTCTGCGGCCCATCAGGCTGGAGCGCCAGCTGTCGTTCTCACCTTCTACCCCCACCCAGCTGCAGTATTGCGCGGTTTGAGCGGCCCATTCTATCTAACCACCCCCGAAGAAAGAGCCAGCCTGATTGGCAAACTTGATGTAGATTGGGTTATCACACTGCCCTTCACACAACAACTTGCCCGACTGCAAGCCGAACCATTCATCCAACAACTCAAACAAAGCCTCGATATGTGCTGCTTATGGGTTGGTCATGATTTCGCCCTCGGACACAACCGGCACGGTGACATCCAAACCCTGCAAGAAATCAGCATCCACAAAGTACCCTACACGCTACGCGTCATCCCACCTGTTGAAATCGAAGGTCAAATAGTCTCCTCTACTCTCATCCGTCAGGCACTACAAAATGGACAGGTTGAGCAAGCAGAGCGCTGGCTGGGACGGCCTTATGACCTGAGTGGCACGGTTGTTACAGGAAATCAGCGCGGCAGAACCATTGGTTACCCCACCGCAAACATTGAAGTGTGGAGCGAGCGGCTTCTGCCTCGCAATGGTGTTTATGCCACCCTGGCTTACACACCCCAAGGCTGCTGGCCATCCATCACCAATATCGGATTACGCCCCACTTTTGAACCGCGCGCCCCGCAGATGCGCGTTGAAACCCATCTACTCGATTTTGATGGTGACCTGTACGGACAGCCCCTGCGCATCGAGCTTTTGCATTATCTTCGACCCGAAAAACGATTCGACACACCCGGACAACTCATTCAGCAAATTCAACAAGATTCACTTTCCGCCCGTAAGGTATTTCACAATGCCGCGTGAGAGACAAATCTATCTACTCGACCCCAAGCAACTCAGCCCCGAAACCATTGCCGTCACCTTCGCCAAAACCTCTCGTTCCCCTCTATCTTTTCGAGAGATTGCAGCTGAACTAAGCGACACCCAAAGCGCAAATTTCCATCAGAAATGGGTTGTCGGGTATGGTCATTCCTCTGTTGCCGAACACGCCGTGTTGCACATTGCTGTCGAAAACCTTTCGCGCCTTGCAGTTGAATGCCTCGAATCAAACCGACTTGCATCCTACACCGAAAAATCCACCCGCTATCAGCAATGGGATGACGACGCATTTTATCAGCCGGCCGAACTACTTGAATATCCAACACTGCACAAACACTACCAACAAGCCTGCCAACAATTATTCAACGCCTATACCGTCAGCCTGCAAATTGTTCAACAATGCATCGCAAACGATTGCCCGCCAACAGCAGAAGAAACCCCCACGGTCTGGGAACGCCGCATACGATCACAGGCAATTGATGTCTGTCGCTTTCTATTACCTGCGGCCTCACTTGCCAATGTCGGCATCACCATCAACGCTCGCGCCCTCGAACACGCCATCAGCAAAATGCTCTCTCACCCTTTGCAAGAAGTGCGCAGCCTGGGCGAAGAAATGAAGCGCATCACACAAACCGCTGTCCCAACCCTGGTCAAATATGCCGACGCGCTCCCCAACCTTATCCATCTTTCCCAGGTCCTGCCGCCTCAATTCTTGGGTTCCTCAACAACAGAAACTCATGATTGGTGTCAATTGATCGAGTACACACCGCAAGCCGAAGATCAAATTCTTGCCGCAGCTCTCTATCGTCACGTCAATATTGACTATACGCAGTGCAGGCAACAAATTACACTCGCATCTCCTGACCAAAAACGTCAAATTGTGGATGCTCTCGGTTACGAACTTAATAAACACACCGCTCCCATCCGCGAACTAGAATACGCTTCCTTCACCTTTGATCTATGCATTGACCAAGGCGCTTATTTTGAGCTCAAACGGCATCGCATGATGACCCAAACACCTCAACCGTTTACTCCCCACCTCGGTTATGCTTTGCCACAACGCATCATCACCGCCGGCTTACAATCTACCTATCAGGCCGCCATGCACATTGCCGCCCAAACATGGGGCGAAATTGCTGAAACGCTAGGGCCACATGTCGCCGCCTATTTATTGCCAAATGCATTCAATCGTCGCCTGTTGCTACAAACCAACCTCCGCAGCGCCATTCACCTCATCAAACTACGCAGCGCACCCAATGCCCACTTCTCTATCCGACGCCTGGCACAACGCATGGCAGAACAAATTGCATCTGTCTGCCCATTGCTATCTCCACTTCTCGAATGCAACCCCGAAGAAACCTGGCAGCAAATTCAAAACGACCATTTTGCCTCCCCGCAAATAACTACCCATCCCCAATAAGGAGCATCCCTTGAAAACCTTCGCCTCCCTATTCTGGAACTTTGAACACCGTCGTTTACGCGCCCTTTGGCGTATTATCCTTCAGGCTTTGCTGTTTGGCATCCTGATGGCCGTCAGTGCCGGATTTGCCCAATTGGTGCGCACCTTCACCCTGCTTTTGCTACCATCCAATGCAGCAGCAATCACTGCTCGCGTCACAAATCACATTGGCGACATCGTTGCCGCCTTTCTTTGCCTCATCATTGCCGCTCATATCCTCGATCGCCGACCCTTTGCCGATTTTGGATTTCACTTCAATCGTCGTTGGTGGATGGATTTTGGTTTCGGCCTGGCCCTCGGCGCATTGTTAATGTTGATTATCTTTCTTGTTGAACAAGCTCTGGGATGGATCAAAATCACCAATAATTTCTTCAAAGATCCGCCTAACCCTGGCCTATGGACCACATCACTGGTCATTCTTATCCATTTCATCGCGGTTGGCTTCTACGAGGAAATCTTCTCTCGTGGGTATCAATTGCGTAACATCGCCGAAGGTTTTGGCTTTTTGGGACGCAAAGGCTTTTATGGCCTGCTCATTGGTTGGCTTATCTCTTCCAGCGTCTTTGGCTTCCTGCACCTTGGCAACCCGAATAGCACCTGGATCAGCACGATCAATCTCATCCTCGCCGGCATTTTTCTGGGTCTCGGGTATGTGTTGACAGGTGAACTTGCCATCCCCATTGGAATCCACATTACCTGGAATTTCTTCCAGGGTGTTATCTTTGGATTTCCGGTTAGTGGCAGCAAATCGGGCGCTAGTTTTATTGAAATTCAACAACTAGGCCCAGACTCGATGACAGGCGGTGCCTTTGGCCCCGAAGCTGGACTGATTGGCATTGCGGCAATTTTGCTTGGCTGCTTGCTGATCATTGCGTGGGTTCAGGCAACGCACGGCCAGATTGCATTGCAAAATCGCCTCGGCGATTATCAACCACCTACGCCACCTGCTGCAACTGCCTAGTCTGTTGTCTCGCCCAAAATTGCCACTGTTACCAGCATATTGGCAAATATCGCCTGGCTGGCAACCGGCGCCGCAAGTTGTCCCAGCGTATACAAACAAACCATTGGCAGGTCACCCAATTCGGACTGAAGAGCCTCAACAATCTCCGTCCGGTTCAATTCAAACAACGTTCGCCATGCTTTATCCACAAACACCAACGCCACACCCGGACGTGCCTTCCCCATCCCCTGCAATGCCTGCCTGCTAGCCCGACGCGCCGCGTCCAAACAGGCTGCCACATCGCCCACCATCAAACGCATCCGCTGTCCTTCTTTTAGTGGAATATTCATACGCAAACTACCATTCACTTCCACATGCAAAGGCGTGCGCGGGCGTTCCTCAAGCCCTTCCAAAGCCAGCGGATAGAGCCGAATCAAATTCTTAAGGGGTGGAAAGCCCCAATCGCGCGGCGCATATCCAAAGACACGGCCATAGGCCTCTGCCGGTGACACCCCATCCAATTCCTGCACCCATGTTCCGCGTGCCTTCGTAACCCGAAAATATACCCCCACAGGCTTCCATCCATGGGCTGCCCCGACACCGAGCCGAAACCGCCCACCCAGGCACAAAACCGCCATTGCACCGCTTCCACATTGCGAACCTGCCAGTTGGTAGGTCTTTGCCTGCCCATCGCCATCTGCCATCCCACCCGCCACTGGCATTTGCACTCGCTCAAAAGCCGTTGAAACAGCCAGCGGATCACCATTTAAGCCATCCAGCGCCAACAACAACCCCTGCACAGGTCCGGTATCCTCATTCAAAAGTTGCCCCAACTGTTGTGCGGCAGCAATGCTTTTCTCGGAATACGTTCCCATCCAATGTGCCTGAGCGCGCAGGTCAGTACCTGACACCAATACCACAACCACGCTCCGGGTTTCTTCTCCTTCTGCCATCAGCACCCGCATGGTACTGAACCCCCACCATGGCAAATTGGGCAGCAAACTGGTCACACCATTCAGCACATCCGTCATATTAAATTCTTGAGAGGCAAACACAAGTCCAAGTGCTGGCCGCCCAGCAGCAAGCTGTCCCAATGCCTGTTGAGCGGCGCTCAACCCCGCCTCACGTCCCTCCAAACCATGCGCCAAACCAATTGCTGTGTTCATCCTCTGCGCATCTCCTTTATCCCTCTGCAATCGGCACTGTAAAATGGAACGTTGTTCCTTTTCGGAACTCGCTCTCAAACCAAATTTTGCCGCCCTGCATTTCAACCAGGCTGCGGGTAATGTTCAAACCCAGGCCAGTACCCGGGGATTCTCGCGCCTTTTGATCCTCTGAACGGAAGAAGCGTTGAAAGATCTTTTTCTGATCCTCAGGCGAAATGCCAATACCACTATCGCGCACCCAAATATGAACAACCTGCCGCGGCCCGTTCGGATCCCAAACATTCTCGCAACGCTCTGCTCCCAGGTAAATGCTTCCCCCGCGGTCGGTGTATTTATAAGCATTACTAACCAGATTAATCAACACTTGCACAATTCGAACCCGATCGGCCCAGACCCTCGGCAAACTCTCTGGCAAGTCAATCTCAAGCACCTGCTCCTTCTCATCAATTTGTCGTTTCAGCGAACGGACAACTTCTTCCACCAAATCGGCCAAGACATGGTCTTTGAATTCCATTTTCAAACGGCCAGCCTCAATCTTAGAAAGATCATTGAGATCAGAAACCAATGTATTCATTCGGTCAATGTTTGATCGAATGATCGCCAGGAAGTTGGCCTGCATCTCATTAATCGGCCCAACCGCACCCTTTGCCAAAAAGTCGGTATACCCCTTGATCGAGGTCATGGGGTTCTTTAATTCATGTGCGACCAGTGAAACAAACTCGCTCTTTGCCACATTGGCAGCCTGCACAGCTGCATACAATTGTGCGTTGGCAATTGCAATAGAAGCATGATCGCACAAGCGGGTCAAGAACTCAAGCACATCCTGCGAAATGGGATTACTTTCTCGGCTTTCCAACAAAATCAGCCCATTGGTTGCACCTTCGCGACGCAACGGAAGCAACACCTGCACAACTCCCCCCTTCAACAAAGCGCCTTCCATCCCGGCTGCGCGTTGAACAGGTTGCCCGGTATGAATCGCATCTTGCAAACCATAGGTTCCAGTCGGCAACGCAGTTTCCAGGAACGCATTTAATTCATCTTCATATCCCTGCGAAGCAATGATTTGCAAACCATCTGAGTAGACAATCCCCACCAGCCCAGCAGTCGCCTTGGATTGACGCATTGCCCACTCCAATGTAATGCGCATCGCCCGGCTTGCATCGAGTGTCGTATTCAGCTCGCGATCAATCCGCTGCATCACCGAAAGTTCTTCCACGCGCTCTGCCAATGCCTGATCTGTCATTGTAAATAGCCGAGCATTTTCAATCGCAATGGCCGCCTGCGCCGCAAATGCCATCAACAAATTCTCGTCTTCTGCTGTAAAAGGCACGCCATCCTTACGATTGATGACTTCAATCACACCAATTACTCGCTCTTTGACCAATAACGGCACAACCAACAAAGCACGGGTTACAAACCCCGTTTGCCGGTCTGTTTTAGAAAACCAGTCTGGCGAACTAGCCACATCGTTCACAATCACCGGTTGCATCGAGCGTACAGCCCGCCCCACCACACCCGAACCGGGCGGCAAACGTTTACCGACCAAATCATTAGCAACCGGGCTATCCACCACCCGAAACACCAGCTCATCCGTTTGTGCATCCACGAGCAGCAAGCTACCTGCCTCGCAATTCAAAATATTGACTGCACTTTGCAAAATCGTTTCCAGCAGCAGTTCCAGGTCCACTGTTGAAGTTAATTGTCGGGTAACATCATTCAATGTGGCAAGTTGTCGAGCACGGCGCTCCGTTTCTTCAATCAGGCGCGCCTTGACAATTGCGCCCGCCACCTGATCAGCAATTGCCTGCACCAAATCTGCCTGTTCACGTGTATAGATCACCGATGGGTTGCGAGTCGCAAGGCTCAATGCGCCAATCGTGCCAGCCCCAGCATTCAACGGCACGCCCATCCAGGCATATAGATTTGTCTGCGGCACATCCATTCCACGGCGTTGAAATTCCCGCGCATAATCATCTGTGATCAAAATTCTACGGCTGCGCACCACTTCATATTCAAGCGCCTTGCCTGGCGGCACCAAGCGATTCTCCTGCTCCCAAATACGCTCATCTTGCTCAATATAAAACACCTGCCGCAAATCGCCTGTAATTGCATCCGTCAACATCAGGCGCACATCATCCGCTTCCACCAATTGGCTAGCCTGCGCATATGTCAATTCAAAAATATCATCCAGGCTGATGGTAATATTGATGCCCTGAGCAACCCGGGTCAGAACATTCATTTCGCGCACGCGCCGCTCCATATTTGCCACCACTTGCGCTCTCTCAATTGCCAGCGCAGCCTGATCAGCCAGGCTCTCAACAAAATTCACATCATGAGATGTATAAGGCTCGCCCGAGAGCCGGCTGCCCATCGCTATCCAACCCGATAAACGTTGTCGCCCCGGCAAATGCACAAAGAGTTGTGCGCCCAAAATCTTCAGGCGCGACCGTTCCGACTGCAAAGCCTGCGGAACATCTCCAAAAGAACTGATAAACAACGCCCCCTGAGTGCGAATGCCCAAAGTTTGCACCAATGCACTATTCGCCGGGAATCGCAAATCACTTGTCGGTTGCCCTTGTGCATCTTCCGTTGCTATATATTGCTCACTCAGCGAATCAAACAAAAACACATGCAATTGACTGGGTTGCAAAGTATCACCAACTGTCTTTTTCAGCAAAGCAACAATGCCCTTCAAATCCACAACCTCAGTCAAGGCCGCCGTAAAACCAGATAATCGTTCCTCATAAGCCCGATCACTGCGAAAGAAAATTCGTTCCACCAAACGCCACAACCAATTGCGAATGGGCATAAACATTAACGCCAGAAAGAAAAAGGCCAGGCCGGCAATGAGAGGGCTATCCTCACCCACCAACGGTTTCAGCACCAATCCCAGTCCACTGCTGAGCATTGCATAACCGACCGCTACAAGCACCGCCATCACACCATACAAAAATACCCGGCTGAAAACGTAATCAGTATACAGCATTCGATAACGCTGGATCGAATAGCCCGTCACAATTGGGAACACAATCAAAGGAAAGATAATAAATGGGCTAAACCCGATTTGAGCTTGCAGGAAAGGCGCAGCAAAAAGCCATGTTGCTGGCGGAATAAAGGACAATCCCGCTCCCACCAAAACAAGCCGAATTTGCTCCCGCTCCATTGGAGAGGTTGTGCGCACATAACGCGCTACCAAACGCCCAAATGCCAGAATGCCGCACAAACCAGTAAAGAAATAAGCCATGCGCCAGGGCCACAAATAGGCTGCTGGACGATCCAGGTTATACATCGTCGCCCAGCAAACAATTGCCAATGCCACGCCAACCCCATACAAGATTAAGTGCAACCAGGGTCGCCGGCGATAGATATGAATTTCACTCGGAAAATAGAGTGAGACATTCAATAGCCCCGCCCCAGAATTTGCTATTCCCAAAACCCATAACCAGGAAAAGACATGGGTTGTATTCAAATCAAACAAACCGGCCGTCGCCAATGAGACAGAAACGCCAAACATGACAAAACTGCGCGCCGCCCCCTCCGATCGGCGTCTTAAAACCATCCAGGCCGCGCTTGCCAGATAAATCACCCCAACCAAATAAGGCACAATAAAATATGCCCAAAAATCGGCAGCAGGAAATCGAATCAAAGAGATTGTAAAAACTTGCTCATCTCCCTGCGGCGTTTTGATTGTTAAATCCACCAAATCCCCCACCTCATACGCCTGCAAGACCTGACGCACATCCCTTGCGCTGCGCACTGTCTGACCATCAATTGCGGTTAATTGATTGCCGAATTCAACGTTCATGCGCAGCATTTGCCATGGAGAAGGAGACACTGTAGAATTGCTGCCATTGAAAACCATGCTTTGCTCAACCAGCCCACCAATAAAAGGTTGCGCAACCCAATCAGCAGCCAAAATTGGCGCAACAAGCACCACAATCAGGGCCGGGATCATGTAAATAACAGCCAGCATCTGGAAGATGCGTTCGCGGCGAGGTTGTTTAAGGAACGAAAAAGATTGTTCAGGAACTCGTTTTTCTTGCGTCATCATCATCTCCACAAAGGCCTGGCAGTTGAGCATCGGTTTTTTTTCTCAAGATATCCTGCCTGCAATTCCACTGGCACACGTCGCTGATTGAGCATCACCAGCAAAACCCGCGCCCGTTCCTCCCCAGAAAGATAAGTATCAAAAATCGCCTCATATCCATTGAATGGGCCTGCCTTTACCCAAACCAATTCCCCTGGATGCAGATCCTCACAGAATTCCACCCCGGCTTGCGAAACCTCTCCAATTCGCTTACGCAGAAAAACAATCAAATCCTCATCCAGGCTTGCTGGCATACCATCAAAGGTAACCAATCCTCTAGCTCCGGGCATCCAATCAAAAAAGTTTTGGCCCATCAAGTCCAAATCGCAAGCCACAAACAAATAGCCCGGGAAATAGGGACGAGTATGCCGAGAACGTGGATTAACTGGTTTCACCCGCAGGCGCGGATAATATACCTCAATCTCCTTAGAGAGCAGGTACTGCCAAACAGCGTTCTCTTTATGGGGATGACTATTCAATACGTACCAAGACTTCGGCATGCGCCTCATCCATTGAAAAGGATATAAGTATTATACCCTGTTTGTTGTTTAACACATCTCAAAAAAGCCCACAATTTTGTAAGCCATTAAAGTTTTGGGGGGCGCAGAGCACCCAGTCCATAGGCAACCCCCAAATAAACGGCCATTGAAACCAACAACCCGACAGTGGCCGCCAGAACATCAAATTCTCGAATGGAAAATATCGCCGGCGAGGTCAGGGAGGAACCCGGAAATGTTACCATCAACCCAGCATATAAATTATTTGCCAAATGCAGCCCCAAAGCCAGTTCCAAGCCCTGTGAACGCAGAGTAATCCAGCCCAATAACAACCCCATCAGAATATAACTTGGCAGCATCAACGCCATCCCATATAGCCCCACTTCAGGATTCATTCCATGCAACAATCCAAAAACTATTGCTGGAACAATCCAGGGCAGCCAAATGCCAGAAGTGAGCAACCCCAGACTCTGCGGCAAATAGCCGCGGAAGATCAATTCCTCCGTTGAAGTCTGCAACGGAATTAAAATCAGCGCTACCAGAAAATAGGGCAAAGAACGCTCGAGATTAAACGAAAACTGATAATTGCCCGGCTGCAACAAGGATAAGACCCCATCTACCAGCCCGGACACAACAAACCATACCAACGCCGAAAAAAGGAAGCGCCGCCATTGAATGTGCGGTGCAACAGTAAGCAACGAGCGCATCGAACGTCCATGCAAAAAGCGCACCCCAATCCACAATGTCAGCAACGCGAATGGGAAAGGCAACATCGCCGCAAGCAGCATTGTTAACGGCGAAAATTGCCGGTAATCCAATGTCCCCTCAACAAGAAAAGCAGCCATCACCAATACCACCGAAACCACAATCGAGACGCCAATCACAGCCCCATTCACGAGCAAATAACGCCAAAAATCATTCCGTCCTACCTTTGCCTGTGCCAGATAGCCATTCTCCCGCATAATTCACTCCTTTTTAAAAGTTTCCTCAAGTATATGGAAAAGCCGACCATCTGTAAAGTCAATTGCCAAAAAGACAAAAGTCTTTATAATGAAATCATGCTTGAACCATTTGCCCGTCCCTTCCACGCTGGAAGCAAAGAATACCACCTACCGCTGCAACGATACCTACCACCACTGCCGCATGGTGCATTAACCGAATGGCTGAAAATGCACTCAATCCCCAAAGGAAGTTGGCTGCTAGACCCATTCGGCGCACAACCTGCACTGGCAATTGAAGCTGCCCAGGCCGGCATGCGCATTCTGGTTGCAGTCAACAACCCCATCCTGGCTCATCTGCTCGAAACCATCGCCTCAGCACCTCAGCGCGAAGCCTTCCAATCCATCCTGACCGAATTGGGGAGTACCCGCCGTGCCGATGAACGCCTCGAACGCGCCATTCGTTCCAGTTATGAATCTCCCTGCCCCGTCTGCAATGCCACCGCCACCGTTACGGCCTATCTATGGAACGCCGGGCAAGATTCCCCCTTTGCCCGTCTCTTAAAGTGTTCATCCTGCGGATTGGAAGCCGAAAAGCCAATCTGCCCCGAAGACCTGCAAAACCAGATACTTCCCGGCAGCACAGCCCTAACGCGCGCCCGTGCCCTGGCCCGCGTTAGCAATCCCGGCGAGGGCGAAATTCACCAGGCAATTGAAAAAACACTGGAAACCTACCCCGAACGCGCCCTCTATTTGCTTTCCACATTGATTAACAAAAGCGAGGGCATTCAATTATCGCCCGACCGTCGCCGCCTGCTGGAAGCCCTGTTACTGCACACCTGCGATGCTGCCAACACACTTTGGCCCTGGCCCAATGCTCGCACACGTCCACGTCAACTCACCGTTCCGCCCCAATATCGCGAGAACAATCTCTGGCTGGCACTGGAAGAAGCTGTTGAAGTATGGGCACAGGCCAGTCCGCCCCGGCCTATCCATTGCACTCGTTGGCCCGAAAAACCACCCGAAAGCGGTGGAATTTGCATTTACCCAGGGCGGATACGCACGCTCTTTCCACTGCCAAACATTCCCCCAATTCAGGCCATACTGACTGTACTTCCACGCCCCAATCAGGCGTTCTGGACGCTCTCTGCACTTTGGTCTGGCTGGCTATGGGGTCGCGAAGCAGTTCAATCACTCAAAATCGCTCTTGAGCGCCGCCGCTACGATTGGGCCTGGCACACCGCCGCGCTCTACCAGGTTTGGTCTACCTTGCAAAAACATCTCCCCCCCACAGTACCAATCCTGGCCCATATTCCCGAAATTGCCCCTGGTTTCATCGGTGCCATTCTTTCATCTGCCCATGCTGCCGGCTTGCAATTGCAAGGCATGGCCCTTCGCAGAGACCAGGAAACTTTACAAACCGAATGGCACATCTCCTCATCACAACCATCCCCCCTTCAACATCCACCTACCTTTTCGGCGATCCTCCATCCTGCGCTACAAGAATGTCTACAAGAACGTCAGGAACCAGCTGCCTACCTCCAACTCTACACGGCAGGCTTCACCGCACTTGTTCAGCAAAACGCCCTTTTTACAGCTTCCGAACCGCCAACTGACCAATTAAATCGCTTTCAAACGGCACTCCACCAAACCCTGCAAGACACCGCCTTTCGCCGCAGTGATCCCACAGGCGGCAGCGTTGAAACTGGCTGGTGGGAATTGACGGTTCCACCCAATCCAGAACTTTCCCCCCTGGCCGATCAGGTTGAAATGCAAATCATTCGCTTTTTGCTCAAACAACCCGAAGAATCATTGACACGGCTTCACCAAATGCTTGCCCAGGCTTTCCCTGGCTTGCTCACCCCACCAGCCAACCTCATCCAGGCCATCCTGGAATCGTATGCCGAGCCGCTTCCCAACACACCTGAAACCTGGCGCCTACAAAGTCAGGAATTGCCGTCTCTGCGCCGCAATCACATCCAAACTGCCCACAAACTTCTGTGTCATTTGGGATCCCGATTTGGCTATACGCAAAGCGGAAACTCTCCCCTGCTTTGGCTGGATCAAAATGGAAAACCGCACTATGCTTTCCACATTGTTGCATCCAGCATCATCAGCCGATTTGTCTATGCCCCACCGCCCGCACCACACAATATCATTGTCCTGCCCGGCGGACGATCCAATCTATTGCGCTTCAAACTCGATCGCGACCCCAGGCTAAACCGTGCAGCACAAAACTGGCAATTCCTCAAATTTCGTCATCTACGGCAACTTGCAGAACGTCCCGATGTAACTCTTGAAGAGTGGGACAGACTGCTCAATGCAGATCCGCCACGTTGGGAGAAAGCCACGCAAATGACCATCTTTTAACTAAGGTGTCGGGGCCAGCGTTTCAGTTGGTGTTGGTGTCTGTGTAGGCGTTGCCGAGGGCATTGGTGTTTCAGTTGGTGTTGGCGTCCACGTAAGAGTCGGTGTTGCGGTTGGCAAAGCCGTTGGCGTTGTTGTTGCTGTGGGCAGCAACAAATTTAACCGAATCCTCCGCTCGGCCTGAGTATCTCGATCGCTCTCAAGCACAATTCGCAATGTGACTGGCCCTGCCGGCAATTGCGAAACATCCCACACATAAATGAGCTGCGGATTTTGATACGCCTGCTCCACATTCTCCACCAACGGTACCCAACTAGCCGGGTCATGCCCCGGCCCCCATTCCAAATGAAAGCGTTTAAAGTCATTTGCTATGTACACAACCGCATAAATATCCAACGGACTGGCAATAATCGTCTGTCCATCCTGCAACCCGGCAAATAAAATCTGCGGACGAGGATCTGTCAAAGCACATTCACGCTCTGGCACAAATAAAAAGGGCGGCTCAAAACCAATACTCTCAGCCCATGACCGACCCTCCCCTGTTTCCCGAATCCAGCGCACGCCAGCCGGATCCGTAACATTCAACACGAATTGTTCCTGAACAAATTCTGGACAGGCAGACGAAGCCGATAGTCCAGTCCACGTATCCACCCGCACCTTCTTCCAGAAATCCTCTTCGGCAGGCAACGGCAATTGATCGGCAGCAAAAATTTCCGATCGCTGCGAACCACACCATGGAGAAGGTTCACTACCCGAAATTGCACAAATCACCCGGTCCACAATCCCAGCGGGGCGCGTGAATGGCGTCACCGCACCCCCTGAGGCCAGCGGCTGTGCAAATTGCATAAACTGCGCCCAAACCGGCGCAGCACCGGTCAACCCTGTTGTATTCACCATGGGCGTATAATCTGCATTGCCAAACCATACCCCCACCGCCAGATCAGGTGTGTACCCAATCGTCCAGTTATCACGAAAATCATTCGTGGTTCCTGTCTTAACTGCCGCCTGGAATGGCAACTGAAGCACCGAATTACTGCCAAACATAGGCGAGCGCGCTTCGTTATCCGATAAAATGGAACTGATTAAGTAAGCATGTTCTGCGCGCATCACCTGCTCACCCGTTTTCGGCTCATATTCGTACACAACATTACCGCGATAATCTACAATTTTGGTAATTACCACCGGTTTCAAATACCGCCCACCGTTGGCAAATGTTGCATAGGCATTCGTCATTTCCATCAAAGTCGTTTCACCACCACCCAATGTCAGCGCCAGGCCATAATCTGAGCGCGTAAACGATTGTATTCCCAGCCGTCGGGCAAAATTCAACAATCCATCCAATTGCGGAGTAGTAGGATCATCATAAATTCCAACAAATTGCAAAGCTCGCACTGCTGGAATGTTGTATGAGTTTGCCAGAGCAGAACGAACGGTCACCGGCCCATGAAAGCGCCCATCGTAATTAACCGGAGAATAAACATTCGGGTCATTTGGTTGTCCAGAAGCTGGAAAATCCGTTGGCACATCCCAAATGAGCGTTGCAGGGGTCCAGCCCTTCTCAAATGCAGCGGCATAGGTCAACGGCTTAATAGAAGACCCAGGCTGACGAGGCTGTACGGCCATGTTAATTTGTCCAGCAATCAGATCATTGTAATAATCAGGCGACCCAACCATTGCCAAAATTTCCCCCGTTGATGGTCGCATGGCAACCAACGCGCCATTCTTTACATTGCGATCCGCCAGAGTTGCCGCCTGCTGATTCACCAGCCACTCGGCTTGCTGTTGCATCGCCGGGTCAAGCGTCGTATACACAGTGAAACCACTGCGGTAAATGGTCTGCGGGTCAAACTTTGCCTCCAACTCAGAACGCACATAATCCACCCAATGCGGATATTGAATACGGCCATATGTCAATTGGAACGGGTAATTCTGCACCTCAACCATTGCCTGCGTCACCAAAGCCTCATCCACGCACACACGCGGCTGACCATTTCCAACCTCAATGCAACCCTTTTCCTCGCTGGTCTGGTACATCAAAGTTAGCACATCAAGATGCCGCCCCAATGCTGCATCCCGATTGGTGTAAATATCATACACAGCTGGCGATTGCGGCAATCCAGCCAAAAAACTAGCCTGTGCTGGAGTAAGTTGATCCGCAGTTGTTCCAAAATAGGTCTCAGCTGCTGCCTCAATTCCATAGGCCATATTTCCATAATAGGCCTCGTTCAAATATAGTTCAAGAATCTCTTCCTTGCTATACTGCCGGGTAATTTCTGCCGCTAGCACAATTTCACGCGTCTTGCGTTCAAAAGTTTGCTCATATCGTTCTTCGGGAGAGAGCAATAAATTGCGCGCCAGTTGTTGTGTAATCGTCGAAGCACCCGAGACAACTTCTCCATTGGTATAATTTTGCCAAAAAGCACGTGCAATAGCAATTGGATCAAACCCTGGATGATTAAAAAACTCCTTATCCTCCGTTGCCAGAGTTGCAGCTATCAAATAAGGAGAAATTCTTTCCAGCGGTACCGACGTGCGCCGCCCTGCGTTGGGATCAACAATCTCATAAATGACATTGTTATTACGGTCAAGAATGCGGGTTGTTTCAAATTGCGAAGCATGAGATCTCAAATCATCCACACTCGGCAACGAACGAGCCACTCGATAATATTGCAGCACCCCCAATGTCACCACCAAAACAATCCCCAAAACCACCACAAACGCCCCAATCACCAGCGAACGCACAAAACAGCCCAAAGTTCGACGCGCATTCGAACGTCGCCCCGTTTGTGCATCATTCACAATCGGAGGAGGCGGAACCGCAGGGCCCAGTTCTGCAATTTGTGCTGTGGTTTGTGAACCGCGTAGCGGCACAGGCGGAGGAGGCACACGTTGTGATTGCACTGGACGATAAGCAGTTGGAGTGACACGGGTCGCATTCAAATCCACCTCTTCCACCCGTTGCGGCAAGGGCTGGTTCGGCGGCGTGGGAAAATCTGTAAATGGCGGCACCGATTGCGCGGCAGCAGCCTGCGTTACCTCAGCTGCTGGTCCGGGTTGTGACGAAACGCCCGAATCCCATACCCCGGTCAAGGCGCTGTCATATCGCCCAAATGGGTTATCATCCACCGATTGTGCTTGTGTTGGCGCTGGCTGTGTTTCATCTAGCCCACCATACCATCCACCTGTCATCTCTGGCGTCCCGGTCGGATGCCGGTCAACCGCCTGAGTATCCCCAACTGTTGACTCATCCCAACTCGCTGTGGGTGCCGGTGCCTGATAACGCAAAAATGGATTCTCTGTCTCAGCAGGTTGAGATCTCAGCACCTGCGTGCTTTCTTCTGCGGCGCGCTCAGCCTCCTCGCTGGCTTCCACCAATCGGCGCAAACGGTCGGCTGGTTTTGAGGTTTCTTCAGATGGTGGGGGGATTTGCGGATTTTCACTCATTCATCACAACCTATACAAGAATTTTTTATCATTCTAGCACAAAATGGGACGTCCAACAGCCCACAAAAGTTCCTGTGCAGCAATTTCAAATGCGCTGATCGGATTTTAACCATTTTTGATTTGACCTATCTGCCAACTCCTCGTACAATCAAATCTGTGAAGAATTTAAATTTACTACCCGGCGATCCAATCACTTTAACTCTTTCCAGTGATGTGCGCATTGGCCCTGTTCAATATGCCAACGACATTATCTGGCAAATCAACCCTGGCGGAGGTTCACCACCAGCCCTTTCCATTGAAACAACCGCCGGTTTGCAAGTGCGTAGCCTGCGAATCTTCCCGCGCTTCCGCCGTGACGAAAGCTTTCTGAATGACCCGCTTGAATTTTCCAACCCCGTCTCTGTTCGCCAAATTTACCCCAACTACATTGCTCTCACCTGTGCGCCCTTCAATGGCCTCGACCTGACATTTGAATACTGGGTATCTGCGTCCAACAACCTTGCTGGACGCATAACCGCCTATAACAGCAGCATTTTACGAGAAAACCTCAGCATTGAACTATGTGCACTACTCTCCCCCTTAACAGAAGGTAGCAACTTTCAAACCAACACCTATGGAGCTTCCCCCATCCTTTCAGCTGAGTTTGGCAAGCAAACCGCCATCCTTTACTTAACCGGGTCGCCAGCCCCCAGCACCGGCCCCTTCCCGGCCCTACGTCTTGATCTGGATCTTTACCCTGCCCGTCAACAACAATTCACCTGGGCGCTAAGCATTTTGCCCAACTTGGAAGATGCCGTTCAACTCGCCCGACTGACAACCGCCCGCTTGTGGCACGCCGAAATAAGTCACATTGAAATGGTGAATGCCAGTCAGCAACTACAAATTGAGACCGGTAATCGCGACTGGGACACAGCATTGGCCCTAACGCAAGTCACTGCCCGACGGCTACTCATGCCTGAAAGTTCGCACCTCCCCAAACCTTCCTTCGTCCTTGCCCGCCAGCCAGAACACGGCTTTTCCCTGCGCGGCGATGGAAGCGATTATCATCACCTTTGGAACGGTCAAACTGCCCTGGATACCTGGTATCTTACCAGCCTGCTTCTGCCTTCAGCGCCTCACCTGGCCCGTGGCCTGCTTGAAAATTTCATCCATGTCATGGAAGAAAGCGGTTTCATTGACTGGAAGCCAGGCCTTGCCGGTCAACGCAGCCGTTATCTGGCACAACCCTTCCTGGCAATCACCGCATGGCAAATTCACCAGACAGCCCCCCAACCCAATTGGTTGGAGAAAATCTACCCATCTCTTCTGCGTTTTCTCCATCATTGGTTCGAAGATCATGACCACGACCAGAACGGATATCCCGAATGGGATCACGCCTTGCAAACTGGCCTCGAACAGGCCCCCATCTATGACCGCTGGTCACCAACCGGTCAAGGGGTTGAAATTTGGGCGCTCGAATGCCCAAGCCTGGGCGCCATGCTCTTCCAGGAATGCCATTGTCTGAGCGAAATTGCACGCCTGCTCAAGCGCGAACAGGATTTACCCTGGCTCACTGCGCGCATGTCCACGCTGCGTCAGGACATCGAACAAACCTGGGATGAAGCAGCTGTCACTTATCGCTATCAAGATACCGATACCCATTGCTCTCCCGCCGGAGAAGAACTGTTGCAATTTCAAGGCAGTGCATCTTTCCGAATACGGCGCAAATTTAGCCCCGCTCGCCGCTTACAGATCTTGCTCTACAGCCAAAGCAGTGCCACACAAATGAGCCTGATCCGAATCCACGGCAACACCCCGCACGGCAAAGTAATTGAAGAACTTGGCCCAAGGCAATTCCATTGGCTGCAAGGCCTGGGACGCGCCACAAGCCGAAATGTTTTCACAACCATCGAACGGCTCGAAATTCTTCAATTCCATTCCGAAGACACTGGCATCTTGCGTACCATTGATTACACCCAAGAAGATATCAGCCTGCTCCTGCCCCTTTGGGCTACCATCCCAGACCCTCCCCGCGCCGAAAAAATAATTCGACATACCCTGCTAGAACGATATCACACGGCCTGTGGTTTTGCCACACTGCCATCACCAGCTCAAGCCGGAGTCATGCCCATTTGGAACGCTCTGCTCGGCGAAGGATTACTTGCCTATGGTCTACGCGCCCAGGCGGCTGAACTTTGCACCACCTTACTCACTGCCGCTCTTCCAGCCCTACGCCAAACCTCCGCCTTTCGCACCCCTCTATGCACCCAACAAATGCCTGTTACCAGCACAGAAGCCAATGCCCTCAACAGCCTCCCCCCGCTTGGACTCTTCCTCAAGACACTTGGCTTACAACAAATTTCCGCCAATTCCGTAATTTTGCAAAATTTCAGTCCCTTTTTGCGTCCAATTACGGTACAATATCAGGGAACGAAAGTCACATTTCGTCCCAATGTCAGCGAGGTGGCCTTTCCCGGTGCAGAACTCATCACAATCTCCACTCCCGGTCTGCACAAGATTACTCGTTAGGCCACCCTGCTTACACTTTTTGGAGGAGGTAGCCGTATGGCTGAAGAATTCACCACTTGCAACCGTTTATTGCTTGCCGTTGTCCAGGCACAGGATGCCGAAAATGCCCAGAGCGCACTGGCAAAAATTGGCTACACCATCACCCGACTGCCCAGTGTAGGCGGATTTCTAGGACGACGCAACGCCACCCTGCTCATCGGCCTGCCAGAATCCCAGCGTGAAGCTGCTCTTCAGGCATTGCATGAAAATTGTCGTCAGCGCGTCGAATACATTGCTGTCCCTCTTGAAAGCGCGCCCCTGCCATTGCCTGCCCCAACCCCCATCACCATCGGCGGGGCGACCATTTTTGCCCTGGAAATTGAACACTACGAGGAGCTATAACCATGAAACTAATCATTGCCATTGTCCGAGATGCCGATACCGATTCCATCTCACATGCCCTCACCGCAGCCGATTTGCGCGTTACCCAGGTCGCCTCTACTGGCGGATTTCTACGCCGCGGCAATACCACTCTGCTCATCGGCCTGGAAGATGAACAAACACCCCATGCATTAGAGATCATCCGCACCAACCTTGGTCCAGCCGAACCCAACACACATCGCGCGACCATCTTCGTCGTTAATGTAGACCAATACGTTCATTTCTAGCAACTTTTAACTGGCATGAACGTATATCATTTGTAATCACGGTGGGTTTTTCCCATCGCATCATTTTTTCTCAAGGAGAAGATCATGGATTTCGGACTTTCTTTTTCGTACATCTTCAAAGATACCGACTGGTTCAAGAAGATCCTCATCATCGCCCTCGTTTCCCTCATTCCCCTGCTTGGCCAATTTGTCCTCATTGGCTGGCTGATGGAAATTAGCCGCAAAGTTGCCAACGGTGATCGGCAGCCTCTTTTGCCCGACCTTGACTTTGGCAAGCAGCTTGGTGATGGCTTCAAAGCCTTTGTTGCCTACCTGGTTTATGCTCTGCCACTCTTCATCTTCTACCTACCGCTCATCATCGTCACTGCCATTGCGGGCGCCATGGGCATGGATGGTGAAACAGCTGCTGCAATCATCGGCATCCTCTCTGCCTGCACAGTTATCCTGGTCATCCTCTACAGCATCTTCCTCACCTTGATCACCCCCGCAATCTATACTCGCATTGCAGTAGAAGGCAACATTGGCTCGGCGCTCAAAGTTCGAGAAATCTTCTCGCTCTTAAAGTCTGCCTTTGGCTCCTTCATTCTAGCCCTGCTTGGTTCGCTGTTGGCTGGCATCATCATTGCGCCTCTTGGCTCAATTGCCTGTGGCATTGGTGCCCTGCTCACCACAGCCTATGCAATGGCTATCATTGGACATCTGTATGGACAGGCTTACGCCCAGGCCACACTGAACAAAGCCACCCCGCTTTCTAGCATGTCCTATGATGCCACAAACAACCTGCCGCCCGCTCTCTAAGGGAACATGGAACAGCAACCATCTTACCAACCAACAATAGAACTACGCCCCGGCGGCATCACAGCCCTCGGCATCACAACTTTGGTCAGCGGTGTAATCAATATCTTCTATGGTCTGATTGTCGCTGTCATGATCATCCTTGGCACATTCTTTGTCGGCCTGGTTTGTCTGCCATTTCTGGCGCTCCCCATCATTCTGGGTGTTTTTGAGATGGTTTATGGTCTCAAACTACTTGCCACCCCACCACAACCAGTCAAACCCAATCAAACCCTGGCTGTTATGGAGATCTGCTGCATTGTCACGGGCAATGTTATTTCGTTAATCGCTGGTATCCTTGCCCTTGTGATGTATAACGACCGAGCAGTAATAGAATATTTTGCTCGCATGAAACCACGGGCTTAAATCGGGGCAAACCTCAATTCCACCACCGGCCTTTATCTCCAATGAAGGCCGGTGGTCTCATCCCTGTTCAGCAAACTCTTCCACCTGATACACCAGAACCGTCAGAGGCTTACGCCGCCACAAATTTCCATCCGCACCCATCTTATTACAAAGATGGGTCAAAAATTGCTCAGTGCGGGGCAATTTTTGCCAAACTTGCGGCAAAAACGTAGCACGGCGCATCCCATCACTCAACACAACCCCATCCACCCCGGGACGCAACTTGAGCAGCAAGTCATCAGGCCCATCATAATTCAACGGAAAGGTTGGCATCAGCCGCGAAATTTCAATCCGCAGCAAAGGCAGCTCACTCGGATGTACTGGCTCAAACCGATAATCTTCCAACGCTGCCGCCAATGCATGTTCACGCACATCCTCAACCAAAGGCTGATACGCCTCCAATGCTCCCACGCAGCCTCGCAACGCGCCATCCGCCTGCATCAACGTAACGAAGCTCGCACCCCATTCCATCAAAGCCGGAGAGAATTGATCTGCCATCAGGATCGGCAAAGATTTTCCAGCAACGCCCACCTCAATTGTCTGTCGCGCCAGGCATAGTAAACAAGTCTTTTCCTGCTCCGTCAACGGCCTACTACTCATAGCAACCTCGATAATACTTGCGCTGATGATACACCAATGGCTGCCCATCCCCCATCAGCCGAAATGCAACCGCCCGCCCCAAAAAAAGAGTAGAACCCGGCATTGGATAGTGAAACTCGACCCGACAATCCAGGTGTGCCAACCCGCCAACCAACAAGGGAACCCCCGTCTCCAATGTAAACACCTCCAAACCAGAAAAGCGATCATCCCATTCTCCGTGTCCAGCAAAGCGCGCCGCCACTTCATCCTGATCTGCCGCCAAAATACTCACACCAAACACCTGCGATTGCTCAACCAAAGCATGTGTTCGCGATGAGCGTGCCAATGTTACCGTCACCAGTGGAGGTTCCAACGAAACTGAGGTCAACGAATTGGCCGTTAAGCCATGCCGCTGCCCATCCCAGGCACTGCTCACCACAGCAACCCCTGTTGTCCAATGTCGCATCACCTTACGTAAAAAATCATTCTTTTCAACCATCATCTCACTCCCAAAAACACAAATTTTACGCGCTCAAAACATCCCATCTTTTGTCCATTTAGGTTATACTGTGATTAAGAATGGAAGTCAAGCACTGCTATCCTATTTTGAATCAGGCCAATACATAATGACAGAACAACACCCCACTCTGTTAGATCCCAAACCACAACCCCCACCTGCCCCCAAAACAAGCAAATGGAACCTTTTTCATATTCTGGCGCCCATTCTTGGCACCAGCTTGCTACTTGCATCCTTGTTTACCCTGCTCACACCATCCAATGTTTTTTCCAATGAAATGATTGATCAACTATTTCGTGCCTGGCAGGCTGAATCGTTGCCTACCTACCCCACCCCAACCCCTCTACCGGCCCCACGCATCGGAATCGTCGCTGGTCACTATGGCAACGATTCGGGCGCAGTTTGCCCCGATGGCTTGACCGAAGTGCAAGTCAACTTAAGCATTGCAAGTCGAGTGCACCAAAAATTAAGCGAGCAAGGGTATCAGGTAGATCTGCTGCAAGAATTTGACCCGCGCCTGGCCGGTTACCGCGGCCTGGCCCTGGTTTCCATCCACAACGACACATGCGAAGCGCTCGGCCCAGAATTCACCGGCTTCAAAGTCGCCGCTGCTGCCTCCAGCGCCTACCCCGAAAAAGCCACCCGCCTGCGTGAATGTCTGGTACAACGGTATCAAACGGTCACCAGTCTCCCCTTCCACGCCAGCACCATCACCAATGACATGACCAGCTATCACACCTTCAATGAAATTCACACCGATACCACCGCTGCCATTATTGAAACTGGTTTCCTCGGCTCGGGCACCGACCGCGCCCTGCTCACCCAAAACCCAGACCTGATCGCAGACGGTGTCGTTGCCGGAATTCTGTGCTACATTCGCAATGAAAGTCTTGTGCAACCCACTGCCACCCTGCCGCCATCTCCATGACCTCAGAAACTGAACTGCGCGCCCTGCTTCAACAAGCCATGCTTGCCGTGCGCAAACATGACCGCATTACCGCTCGCCAGTTCGCATCACAAGCAGCACGCATTGCCCCCGAGATGGAAGACCCCTGGTTAATCCTTGCCGCAGTGGCCGATCCCAAAGCCAGTCTTTCCTATGCCCGCCGCGCCCTGCGTGTTGCACCCAACAGTCCACGCGCCCTGCAGGCCATTCAGTGGGCCGAGCGCCGATTGGCAAACCAAACCACGCCGTCTCCAACCATCATTGCCGCACCTCTCCCACCCACCTCGACACTCCAAAAACTTGCGCAACACCGTCTGACCATCCCACTCACAGCCATCTTGCTTGCCACACTGGTCAGCCTGCTGGTTTGGTTTAGCCGCCCAGTTGTGCATCAGGTCACCGCCAAAGATTTCAGTGCCCCGCGCCCGCTCAGTATGTTCCTCAAACCCACCTTCACCCCAACGCCCACCCTTACTCCCACCATCACCCCAACCCCCACAGCCACGCCAACTTTCACACCAACCCACACCCCTCTGCCAACAGCCACCCCAACGCCCACCGAAACTCCTTTGCCAACCACAGAACCGCCCCCGGCTGATTTTGCTGGACGCTGGATTGATATTGACCTGAGCGACCAAAGCGCCACCCTCTATGAAGGCGATCAGGTGATCAATTCCTTTATCGTTTCCACTGGCACATGGCAAACCCCTACAGTAATTGGACAGTACCACATCTATGTCAAATACCGGTATGCCGACATGGCTGGCCCAGGTTACTACTTGCCCGATGTTCCCTACGTCATGTACTTTTACAAAGGTTATGGTCTCCATGGCACCTACTGGCATAACAATTTTGGCGTTCCAATGAGCCATGGTTGTGTCAATTTCCGAACCGAAGATGCCGGCTGGATATTTGATTTCCTGTCCGTTGGGGATTTGGTCAACGTCCACGAATAAGCCTGCCCAAAAACCATTTCTCAAACCGAAAGATTGATATAATAAACACAATGGCTCAAAATGCTTTATTTGCAGGTCTGGTAATAGATGAACAAGATCGCCCGGTCGAAGTCACCTGGGTCGGCAGCGATGCTTTTTACGTCGTCAATGACGCCGGTTTTCGCCGCCATATCTTGGCTGAAGAGGTAGATCGGCAAGTGCTAAAAGAAATGACGCAGCAAATAGAAGGACATGAAGATATTGTCAGCGAACAAACAGCCCGCATGTTGGGGCAAGAAGATATTTTCACCCGTGCTGTGATTCTCAATCAGCTCAAGCACCTCGATCAACAAATTGAACAAATCTTTCAAACCGGCATTCCCGAGGATGCTCGTGCGTACCTGGGCATGATGGGCCTGCGCATTGTCGTCAACCTGCATGGCGAAATTATCGAAATCCGTCAACCAAGCCTGAGCGCCGATGACGACGAGGGCGGAGAGTGAACCATGGCACCCAAAGACATCCTCGATGTAACTGAAGTTTCATTCGAGTACGATGTAATTAACTACTCACAGAACACACCTGTTGTCGTAGATTTTTGGGCACCATGGTGCCGTCCCTGCAAGACACTCAGCCCCCTGCTCGAAACGCTTGCCATCGAAAGCGATGGTGGCTTTCGGCTGGCTCGTCTTAACACAGACCAAAACCCCAACGTTGCTCTGCGCTATGCCGTGCGCAGCCTGCCAACCATTAAAGCCTTCAGTCAAGGTGAAGTTGTATCAGAATTTGTTGGCCTGCTGCCCGAATCTCGCATTCGCGAATTCCTCAGCAAGATCACCCCACCCAGCCCGCTCAGCCTGGCCATTGAGCGCGCCGCTGGTCTGCTTTCCATGCGTCAATGGGCAAATGCTGAACAAATGTATCGCAAGCTCCTCCAACAAAGCCCTGGCAACCCGGAGTGTTTGCTGGGGCTGGCACGCGCCCTCCTCTTCCAAAACAAAGGCCTGGAAGCACACAGCTTGTTGCGCAACTTTCCCACCAGCCGTCAATACACCCAGGCAGAACGTCTCCTGCCCTTGGCAGAAGCGCTTGTCGAACACGAAGCCGGCCTCGAAACCGGCCAAAGTGACCTGGATGCTGCTTTCAACCGCTCGCGGGCTCTCATTCAACGCGGCAACCTCGCCGCCGCCCTCGATGGATTACTCGACATCCTGCGTCAAGATCGCCGCTATGATGGCGGAAGGGCGCGCCTGGTTGTCCTTGGAATTTTAGAACTAATGGGCGAAGACGAACCACTTACCCGACAATACCGCAGCGAACTCGCTTCGATTCTTTTCTAGCACACTATGCAACAGATCGAAACCCTGCTCATCATTTTTTCACTACATCAAAACCAGCTTCAGGTGCTGCTCAGCCAGCCCAACGGTCAAACGAGCTGTCTCCCGGGCCGCCTGCTTCAAAATCACCTCAGCCTGGAAGACAATGCACTAACCTGTCTGACAGAACAAACCGGGCTCAAAGCTGCCTATCTGGAACAATTATACACTTATGGAGAACAGCTTCCCCAAAACACAGCTACAACGCGGCTGGTTTCAATCGCCTATTTTGCATTACTCGCCTCCGATGCCAGCAGCCAAATCATCAACAATGAACAGCGCTTCTGGCAGCCAATCCATAGCCTGCCCATTTTACAAACCAATCATGTTGAAATCATTCAATATGCCCTGCGCCGGCTGCGTTACAAGCTGGAATATAGCGCTGTTGGCTTTGAGCTATTGCCCGATTCCTTCAGCTTGAGCGAATTACAACGCACTTATGAAATCATCCTGGGTGAAACGCTCGATAAGCGCAATTTTCGCCGTCGCATCCTACAAGCCGGCATCATTGAACCAACACCTCACCAACGCGGCGGAGAGGGCCGACCAGCCCGTCTCTACCGTTACCGCCCAGATGCAATTGCTGAAGTCAAAGCCCGGCGTCTTTTTCCCTAACTCTCTTCTCTACGCCAAACCGGCCCATCCAAACAAGCCAGCCAGCCCAACGAGCGCTCCTCACCACCCGGCATTTCACAGCTTCCGCACAACCCCATCCCACAGCGCATATGGGCCTCCCATGAAAGCTGACAATCCAGCCCGGTTTGTCGCGCCTGTTGCTCCAATGCCTCCAACATGCGCGCCGGCCCACAAGCATACAATCCATCCGGACGCAGTGCATCAATTCGCTCCTGTGTAGCAGCGGTCACCAGGCCCAACATTCCCTGCGATCCATCCTCAGTTGCCACATATACCTGCGCCCCAACGCGCTTAAAATCCTCCATCAACAGCACATCCGCAGCCGTGCGCGCCCCAATGCAAACCTCAACCTCAACCCCCTGCTGCTGCGCCTGCCGTGCCAGAAATAAAAGCGGTGCCACCCCATACCCACCTCCGGCCAGCAAAGCTCTTTTGCCCCTCAAGCGGAATCCCTGCCCAAGCGGCCCACGCACCCAGACCCGTTCTCCAGGCTGCAAACGGTGCAGCGCATCGCTCACCGGCCCAACCGACACCACTATCAAAGTCAACGGGTCGCTCTCCGCGATACTAAATGGCTTCTCGCCAATCCCTGGCAACCAGGCCATCACAAATTGCCCGGGGTGACAGATCATGCTCCCATCAAACACAAAACGGCGCGTGCGATAATTCTCCACCCGCACCTCAGTCAAACGCAGCGCCCGATGCGCCCCAACCACTTCTATCAGTTCAGGTTTCATCGTAATGCCAATCCTCGCATCGCATCCAAATTCACATACCCCTCTTGCTTCATCCAAGTAGAGAGTTCATCTGCAATCTGCCCAAAGGCCGAAACACCCCGGTACCAAACAGCTGTGCCAACCCCCACCGCCGTCGCACCAGCCAGAATCATCTCCGCTGCATCACGACCGTTGCTCACCCCCCCTGTTCCAATAATCGGCACCTTGACTGCCCGGCGCACCTCAGCCACACATCGCAATGCAATTGGCTTCAAGGCCGGCCCAGAAATTCCGCCCACCCGATTGGAAAGCACAGGCCGGGCAGCCTCAGCATCAATCAACATCCCCGGCATGGTATTAATTGCAGTAATTGCATCTGCCCCGGCCTCCACCACCGCCGCTGCAATTCGGCCAATGTCCGGAACATTCGGGGCAAGTTTCACCGCAATCGGTATTTGCACTGCCCGCCGCACCGCCTCTGTCACCAAAGCGGCACTCTCACAACTTGCAGCAAATGGCATTCCAAATTCATCCCGCACATTCGGACAGGAGATATTTACTTCCAACAAGTGCGGCTGAGCAGTTGCCACCACAGCTGCCACTTCAGCAAACTCATCCAACGTCCCTGCAAAAACACTGGCAATCAGCACCGCACCAACATCCTCCACCAATTGCCGCGCCTCAGCCAGCAGATGCACCTCTTCCAGCGCACCAGGATTGCTCAACCCAATTGCATTCAAAACCCCTTGCCCCCACTCAACCGTCACCGGGTTGGGATGCCCAACACGTGGAACCAGCCCACAGCTTTTGGCAGTCACCGCCCCCGCCCCCGCATCCACCGCCCGCCGCAACAAGGTTGCACTTGTCCCCAAAATGCCTGAAGCCAATACCAATGGATTTTTCAGCGAATAGCCCAGCAATTCACAGCGCAAATCAGCCATTACGATCAGAACCTCCATCCAAAGATATTGCATTGTAACAGGTTTGTCAGTAGACGATTCAAAAATTTAAGATAGATATACACAAAAATCAGCCCAATGGCGCGATACTGTTCCCATATGTCACCCTATGATTTTAATCCCGGAACACTTCCACTGCTCATCACCGTACCACATGGCATCCATCTAGATCAATCCAGCCATTCTCAGCTGAACGAACGCGCCACCGGCCTAAAACAGGAAGAATTAAACATCATCGAAACGGCCCAGGCATTATGCACAGCCCTGACTAAAAACGGCAAAAAACCGGCGTTGCTCATCGCCCGCGTCCATCGCTCTCGAATTGACTTTGGACGCAGTCCTCATATCATTAAAGGGGAATCAGCTTACGATGATCCGCGTGCTGCCGCCCTCTATGCAGCCCATGAAACCTGCATCCAGGCGTGGAAAAACGCCCAGCCTGTGCAAAAAATTGCCCTGCTGATTGACTTGCATGGCTGTCGAACAGAAACCCACGCTGTATTCTTCGGCACCCGGTGCGGGATCACCTGCCCGGCCCGCTACTTGCTCAAACTTCAAACCACAATGATGCACGCTGGTTGGGACATTTCCCCACTCCCCGGCCAACCCGAACGCCAATTTTATGGCCGGGGCGATAGCATCATCTCGCGCCACAATCTCGCCGCTCGTTCAGCAAACCAGGCCAGCATTCAAATCGAACTCTCCAGCCTCATTCGCAACACGCCCCACCTTCGTCAACGTCTGGCGCAAGACCTTGCTGCCGCACTGCTAACGATTTTCGAATCTTCTGCACAAAATATGCTACAATAACGCCCTATCTTGCGCAAGGAAAAAAACAATGCATCCTATCTCTCGCCCCGATTTAAACACCCTCGCCCCCAATGTGCGCGCTTACATTGAATATCTGGAAGCTCAATTAGAAGAACGCCGTCCCCGTCGTTCCATAACCATTTCAGATGCAGAAGAAGAAACTGAACTTCCTCCCCTCATCAGCGAGGAACAACCAACCCCAATCCAACTTTTCACCATCACAGCCAAAGGCATTGGCAAGCGCACTGCCCGCCACCTCTACCAGCGTCAACGGCGCGGCGGTATGGGCATTTTTGACCTTGACACCCCCGATGAAACACCTCCCGCTTTGCTGGCTCTGGCTGACGAGAGCCACAACCTGCTCATCTTTACCAGTCAAGCACGCACCTTTCGTATGCCAGCCGCCACCATCTGCTCCGGTCCGGTTCGCAACCGTGGACAGCAAATCAGCGAAAAACTGACCCTGGCTGCCGATGAAACCATCGTTGCTGCCCTGCCAGCCCTCGCTACCGGCGATTACATGCTTGTCAGCAGAAGCGGCTTTGTCCGCTACTTGCGCCATCACGTCTTTGGCGAGTACATGCGTCCTGGCACAGCCATGTATGACGCACATAAATACGGCCCATTGGCTGCCGTCTGCCACACTACCACCCCCAATGATGTACTCATCGTCACCCAACGTGGCCGCGCCATCCGCTTTTCTCAAAAACTCATCCCCGTTCAGGGCGGGCCTGGCATTCGCGGCGAAGCCGATGACCCTGTCGTGGCGATTGTCGGTGTAGAAGATGAAAGCCTGGTCTTTTTGGCCGATTCTGCCGGGCGCGGCACCATCCGTCGCATGAGTAGTTTTGCCGCAAACAAAAGCCCTGGCGGCGGCGGCAAAAATATTATGAATAGCGATGAATTGGTTGGCGCAGCCCTCATCGGCCCAGAATCCGATATCTTTCTCATCTCACACCTCAGTAAAATCATCCGTTTTGCTGCTGCCGAAGTGCCGATTAAAGAGGCTTCTGTGCAAGGCGTCAATTGCATGAGTCTGCGCGCTGACCAGGTCATTGCTCTTTCCGCCACCTGATATGTTCACTCTCAACGACAGCCTCAAAGTCGTTTTCGACTCCTATTACCGCGTCAAAGACCAATTGCACGGCTATGACTCTGACCTGCGCGACTTGACCGGCATCCGACGCGTGTTTGAATTGGCCGGCATCCCGCTCGACGGGATCCCAATCATCACCATCACCGGCAGCAAAGGCAAAGGCTCCACATCGCTGCTTTGCAATGCTTTTCTGGAAGAACTTGGCTGCCGGGTTGGGCTGGTCACCAGTCCACACCTTGTCGAATTCCGCGAGCGAATTCGCATCAATGGCGTTGCCATTCCTGAAAGCGATTTCATTACCCGCATCATGGAGTTGGAATCAATCGTTCATAGTGTAGATGCCAGCCTGGAACGCGGCTACCTCAGCCCAACCGGCATTTTGTTGGCAGCCGCCATGAATCAATTCCGCCGCATGGGAGTTGATGTAATTGTATTAGAAGCTGGGCGCGGCGGGCGTTTTGACGATGTCAGCATCCTCAAAAATCAGGTCTCCTGTCTGACACCCATCATGGAAGAACACCTCGACAAACTTGGCCCAACCATTACTGAGATCACCTGGCACAAAACCGGGATCATTCAACCACAAACCACCGTCATCAGCGCCCCTCAACTACCCAAGGTATCTGCTCTTATCCGCCAGGCTGCCAAAGACCAAAACGCTAACCTTTGGACAATCGGCGACCAAATTGGCTATACGCAGGAGTTCCCGTCCCCCTTTCAGCAAAACTTGCACGTCCTCATTGCCCCTCTCGCCGCAGACCCGCACTTTTCCCTCCACAACCCGGCGCGCTACCTGGGCATCAATGCCGCAGTTGCTCTTGCCGCAACATTTGCCCTGCTCAAACCCACCCCATCTCAAGCCGCCAATATCGGCAGCCACACCCCCAGTCTCCATTTTGCCGGACGTTGCGATAAAGTCTGCGATTCCCCGCTTGTTTTCCTTGATGGCGCCATCAACCGCCCTTCTGCCGCAGCCTTTCTCGAAAGCGTTCACCCCCACCTGCGTCCGCCCACCGTTCTCGTCACAGCTCTCCCAGAAGATAAGGACTTTGGCGGCTTTCTTGATGTACTGATGCCCGTAGCCAATTACACCATCCTCACCACAACAACCAATCAGAACCTTGTCTTCACCAATGCTGTATACGAAAAAGCGCGCCAGCTCTCTGCCAACGCACTTTCCATTCCCAATGTTAACCTCGCCTTACAACAAGCTGTTTCTCTAGCCGGGGAATCCGGCTCTATTCTGGCTGTTGGAACCCAATCCTTTGTTCGCGACGGATTGGTTTTCTGGCAAAAGAACGTTCAATCCATCTGGCACTGATTAAGGTCCTGTTACAACCGGATAGCCTTGAGCCTTCCAGTCGTTCATTCCGCCCGCCATGCTCGTCACCGCTTCATACCCGGCCCCCAACAACACATCACGGCCCTGCGCACTGCGATTCCCAGACCGACACACAACCACCACCGGACGATCCTTGGGAACCTCATTT
Source organism: uncultured Anaerolinea sp. (assembly GCA_964453115.1). GTDB lineage: Bacteria > Chloroflexota > Anaerolineae > Anaerolineales > Anaerolineaceae > JAIWNK01. The sequence continues at coordinate 91,520 of CAYVRT010000011.1, forward strand.
AACCGCTCCGAAAGCTCACCCAACGGGATCAATGTTGCTCCATCAATATGCCCTGCCGACCATTCATCCGGCTCGCGCACATCCAGCAAAAAAGCGCCCTCTGTTTGCATTTGTTTTGCTTCCGCCACTGCAATTTCTGCCGGCAACCGATCCTGGATTGCCACTGTCGGCGTTGAGGGAACTGAAACTATCGCATCGGGCGTTGCCGTTAGAGCAATGCCAGCCACCATTGCAACAATCACAAACAATCCCAAAACAGACCAAACTACAAGGCTCTTGCGGCGTGTTTCAGCTTGCTTTTTCTTCACTGTTTGATTTGTGATTTTCTTGCTCATTCTAAAACCTCTTTAGTTTTTAAATTGAGATGCAATTCCACAAAAGAAGTGACATCAGAGGTTAATCATACCACGTCAGTCTGCTTCCCGCACCCTCAAACAGCCTTCATTCACCTCCCAAAGCACAGTTGCAAACCCAGCAATAAAATAACGGTCATGTACCACCGCCAAAATACTGCCCTCAAATTCAGCCAGTGCTTGCTCAAAGCGCGTACGCGCTGGAATATCCAGGTGATTCACCGGCTCATCCAGAAGCAGCAGGTTACATCCCCCTGCTGCAAGTAAAGCCAACCGGAGCCTCGATCGCTCGCCATAAGAAAGTTTGCTTGCCGGCACAAACACATCATCCCCTTTAAACAAAAACTTAGACAGAAACGAACGTGCCTCGGTTTCAGAAAAACGTCCCACATTGAGCATGGCCTGTAAGGCTGATTGTTCCGGCTGTAAATCTTCTTGCTCCTGCGCCATATACCCAACCTGCACTTTGCTGCCCAATCGAACCCCACCTGCAAGCGGCACAACCTGCCCCAAAATGGTGCGCAACAAGGTTGTCTTTCCACACCCATTTGGCCCAATTAAAGCCACACGCTGCCCATAGCGCAGCACTGCATCCAAATGACTTAGCAACGCCTGTTGGCCATACCCAATTGCCAGATCTTCCAACACCAACACATCTCGCCCACTCATTGGCACTTCGGAAAACTCAATTCGCATCTGCCAATCAGGGCGTGGTTTTTCAAGAGCATCTTCATTCAAAAGTTTTTCCAACCGACGTTCCAAAGCACGCGCTCGACGCATCGTCTCCAATGCCCGATTGGCAAAGAAGCCTTTTGCAAACTTATCGCCACTATCTGCCTTCCCGCCCTTGCGAAACTTCGCCAACCCACGCACATGCTGCACCGAACCACGCAATTGTGAAATTTGCTCCTGCTGATCCTGATAACGCTGCCACTGCCGATCGCGTTCAGAGATTTTTCCCTCCAAATAGGCCGAATAATTTCCAATATAGGCCTGTGCCTTGTGCGTTTTTCCATCCAATTCATAGATGCCACCCACAACCGCATCCAAAAAAGAACGGTCGTGCGAAACAATCAGAGCAGTTTGCATCGTTTCATTCAGCCAGTTTTCCAGCCACTCGATCATCCCAATATCCAAATGATTGGTAGGTTCATCCAACAGCAAAATATGCGGACCACTCAGCAAAACTGCGGCCAGCCCCAGGCGCGTCTTTTGCCCACCACTCAATGAGCGACAGAGAAGCCGCCTATCCACTTGCTGCAACCCCAAAGCAGCAAGCACCTCCGGTGCCCGCCCAGCACTTTGTGCTGCCTGACCAAGTTGCGCCAACAAGCGGTCATATTCCTGAACAAGCCCAGCGTCTTGTGGCGTATTGACCATCTGCACAGCCAGGCTCTCCAGGGTCTCGCTCATCCGCTCCAAATTGCAGCCCATGCGCGTCAGAAAGTCATCCACCGTCTCCTCAGCCAAAAACTGCAACCCCTGTGGCAAATAACCAAGTCGCACATCGGTCGGATGCAAACAAACTTTTCCCTGATCCGGCATTTCCTGTCCAACCAAAATGCGCAACAAGGTCGTCTTGCCACATCCATTCGGCCCCACCAGCCCCCAACACTCACCGGGCTGAACACTTAAACAAACCTGATCAAGCACCGTTTCGATGCCAAATTTTTTTGTAATTTGTATTGCTTGCAACATAACAACCTGCCTTTTAAAAACAAAAAACCAAGGGCGTTCACCCTCGGCCGCGTCAACATGCCAAAGCCAAAGTTTTGCCCAGAAAGATAGAAAAATTACAGGTTGCTCGTCTTCATTGCGGTAAAATCCTTTAGCTGTATTATATCACATTTCCCGATCCATAAGCACTTTTCCCAACGCCAGAATCACAGGCAGCCCACCATTCACCAATCCAACTTGCTGCTGAAAATTCAACCCACTGGCGCGTAGTAAAACCGGTTCCCCACACAAGATTGCCACCCGCCACCCCGGGAACGCATTGCGCAGCACATTTCCCAACTGCGCATACAAATTACGCAAATCCTTGCCGCCGCTCACTCGCACCCCATAGGGCGGATTGGTCACCACCCAACCATGCAACTGAGCAGCACTGGAAGCCGAAACCGCCTGCTGAGCAAAATGAATTGCATCGGCTACTTCTGCTCGCTGCGCATTGGCTTTCGCCATATCAATCGCTCCAGCATCGCGATCTCCCGCCATAATCATCGCCGGACAAGTCTGGCGAGCAGCCTCGGCCTCAGCCCACAACCCTTTCCAAAGAGCAACATCAAAGCCCGGCCAATCCATAAAAGCAAAGCGGCGCAAGCGTCCCGGCGCCATCCGACAAGCAATCAATGCCGCCTCAATTGCAATCGTACCCGAGCCACAAAATGGGTCTAGTAGTGGCTGTTGCCCATCCCAACCCGAAAACAACAACATCGCTGCGGCAAGTGTTTCACGCAACGGCGCCTTGGCAACCGCTTGTCGGTACCCACGCCGATGCAGCAAAGCGCCCGAAGAATCCATCCGAATAAAGCAATGATCCTGAACCAAACGCACCACCACCAATTGTGGCAAAGGTTCTTCTCTTGCATCGTTCCAGCGCAAAACCTGCGGTGCTGCGCCCAAACGATCGGCGATTGCACCTGCTACCCGCTCCGCCACTGCATCCGAATGATAAAGGCGCGACTTATGACAAGTCACACGCAACGAAATTGCCTGCCCTGGACGCAAAAAATCTTCCCATTGCAAGCGCCCAGCCTTCTTTCGCAACTCCGAAAACGCAGTGGCATAAAAATCGCCCACCCCCACCAACACCCGGCTTGCTGTGCGCAGATGCAAATTCGCAGCGTACAATTGCCGCAAGTCTGCCGAAAAGCTCACGCCCCCTGTTTCGTCCTCAGCGGTTGATAAAACACGGTCAATGCCCGCCATCAGGCCAAGTTGCCGCAATTCATCAGCCAGCAAATCTTCCAGGCCCGGCAAACATGCTGCAAAGGCCTGCACCTCAACCTCCTCCGACCACGGCCCGCTTTTGTCTCTCCCGCCCATTGGTCGTCTTTTCCACAAATAATATTTCTCCAGTCCAGGGGTCTCGTTCGGTATAATACATCAAACTAGCATAGGTGGATGGCGTTGGGGTAAAAATTTGCACCTGTTCAGGAGCAATGTGCAGCTTTTCGCTTGCAAACCGTTTCATCCTGCGCATCTCTGCTTCTGAACAGCCTGGATACGCCGCAATCAGATAATAGGTTAAATACTGTTGCTTGCGTACCGTCTGACTAAGCGCATCAAATCGTCGCTTAAATTGCAAGAGCGCATCCACCCCCGGTTTACCCATCCGGCGCAATACCTGCGGCTCGCTATGTTCCGGTGCAACCTTCAACTGCCCAGAAACATGATGTTCCACCAATGTCTCCAAATAACGTTGCCCGGCTTGTCCATCCTCCAACACCAGGTCATATCGAACCCCCGAAGCCACAAACACCTTCTTTACTCCCGGAATTTTGCGCAATGCCGAAAGCAACGCAAGCTGTGGACGATGATCGGGGTGCAATTGAGCGCAAACTTCAGGGAATAAACAACGCCGATTCACACAGGCCCCTCGCCTGAGTTTTTTCTCGCACTCAAAGCCGTACATATTAGCCGTTGGCCCACCAACGTCCAGCAAATATCCCTTAAAATCTGGACGTTGTGAAATCTGCCGTGCCTCCGCAACCACCGAATCGGCGCTGCGCCAACGTACTGTCCGTCCTTCGTGCACTGCAATCGCACAAAAATTACATTCTCCATAACAACCGCGATGCGTACTAATGGAAAAGCGGATCGTCTCCAAGGCTTTCACCGTCCCCATCCGCTCATAATATGGATGTTGTGCGCGCTCAAATTCAAGGTTATAAATTCCGTCCAACTCCGCCTGATTGGGATATGGATAGGGCGGGTTTTGCACCAACCAGCGATCACCGTGTTTCTGTGCCAATCCTTTGGCCGTTAATGGGTCATTATTCTGGTAAAACACATGGAACATTTCGGTAAAAACCGACTTATCTGCCACCACCGCTTCATAAGAGGGCAACGGGATATAACCCTCCGGGACCTTACGGCTGAGATAGCACAACCCTCGCAATGTCTCAACCTCCTGCCCTTGGTGCAGCCGCTGTGCCAGTTCCACAACTGAAAGATCCGCCATTCCATAGAGCAAATAATCTGCTTTGGCATCCAACAGCAGCGAGCGCCGCAAAGCATTTGACCAGTAATCATAATGCGCCACCCGGCGCAAACTGGCCTCAATTCCACCCAACACAATCGGGCGCGTGTTTTTGAAGCAGCGTCGAATGAGATTTGCATATACAATGCTTGCCCGATCCGGGCGACGCGAATTTTCACCGCCCGGCGTGTAATCATCTTGTTTGCGTTTTCGACCACTCGCCGTATAATTTGCCACCATCGAATCTACGCTGCCTGCCGTCACCCCCCAAAACAGGCGCGGCTCCCCCAAACGTTGCATATCTACTGTATCCTTCACATCCGGTTGAGCTAAAATTCCAACCCGAAAGCCCGCCCGCAGCAAAAGCTTACCAAGTAGAGCAGCCCCAATAAATGGGCTATCAATGTAGCTATCCCCAGTCACCAGAATGATATCCAGACCATCCCAGCCCAAGGCATGCACTTCTTCCGCAGTCGTTGGCAAAAACATACCCTGATTATAAAGGATGTGCATCACAAAAGCAAAACCGATCAGCGTTCCCCGCCAAACATCTCTTCCATCAACGGACGAATCAAATCCCATTGCGGCATCAAGACACTTGCGCCCCCCGCCGCTGTAGCCGGCACCGCCATTTCACGCGTCAATGTTTGCATTTGCATTCCATTCGGCCCGGCACGCAGCAGGGCTAAACCCAGGCGCGGCCAAAGAAAGAATGGAATATTCGTATCCACCGCCCGGCGAGCAACAGCCAAAGCATTTGGCAAACGCAGCCATGTTGCTGGACGAGCAACCTGCCTTACCATAGCCTTAAGAAAAATTTGCCCGCGTCCCATCCGTGCAAAATCATCACTCCCCTTGCGGTCACGCACAAAGGCCAGGGCCTGCTCGCCATTCAACACATGCTCCCCCACGTCATACCCCGACATCGGTTCATCCAGTTGAATGGTCACCCCACCCAAAGCATCAATCATCTGTGGGAATTTTTCCAACTGCAAACGGACGTAAAAAGGCACATCCACCCCAAATTGATCTCGCAAAACCATCCGCACCGCATCTGGCCCACTGCCAGGACGGTATAACTCGGCGAAAAAATGCACCGCATTGATCCGATTCTCCCCTACCTCGGGAATGAAAATCCATAAATCACGAGGGATGGATAACATCTTCACCCGCCCGGCCAACGGCTCAAACTGCATCAAAACAATAGTGTCACTACGTCCCATCGCTGTCCCCTCAGGGGCGCGATCTATCCCCAAAACCACCATTCGCAGAGGAAATGGAGCCAGAAAATACACACCCACCGCAACCAGCACAAGTCCCGCCAACCAGCCCAAACAGCCAATCCGGCGCGGCGCCTGCCGGCGCTGCACCCGCACCGGCTGATAGTGAGAAACAGCATCCTCTATCCAATCCATGCCATTATTCCAGATTAAGTATTATAACACTGCCCACCTAGAATGGTTTTACCACCCCTGCGCCTCGAATCTCTTGCTGCACCTCTGGCTGACCAAGATAACGTACATCCCCCGCTCCTGTGATCCCCACCCGCAGCACATGCTTCACATTCAACACAGCCCTTCCCGACCCATGAATATCCACCCGGGCATGACCACTTTCCAGTGCAGGTGCCTGATAATTCCCCGAGCCACCAATCTGAACCACCTGTTGTTCAACCCTGCCCGCCAATTCAATATCTCCCGATCCACCAATCGAAGTCTTTAGTTCCCTGCTGGTCAAAGTGCCCAAACGCAATTTACCCGACCCGCGCACCTCCAGCAGCACCTCTTGGGCCTGCAATTCCTGTATCAACACATCTCCCGAACCCACAACTGCAAGCCGCATCGAATCTGTCTGAACCTCATTGACCCGCAATCGGCCAGCCCCTTCAATCACAACTACCCGCAACATTTCTGTTTGCACAGTCACAAAAATATGCTTATTTGGCACAAACAGCCATTCCAACCACCAATACAACCATTCCCACCATCGCAAATCAAATTCCAGATACAGCCGTTGCCCGCGCACCTCACTCCGCAAGCACTCCAACCATCTGGGGTGTGCAGTAATCGTCACCATTGCCGGACCTGCAACCTGTTGCACAGTCAATTCAGCATGATAGCGCAGAAGAATTTCATCAAAGGCATCCACATGGCAGATTTTTTGCATCTTATCTCTCCTTCGATTCCAAACACCAACTTAATCTACGCACTTCACCAGCAAAAGTTGCCGTGATACAATAAAAGAAATGATTCAAACAACTCTCTTTTCAACCCAATTCCCAATCCTACTCCTTACCCGCCCCATTGGACAAACCGAATGGCAAGTTTTCGACCGAGGGCCTGGTTATTTTCACATCCCCGAAGGATGCGAAACCGGCATCAAAATCAAGCCCATTGACGATAGCACCCTCTCGGTTCTGGTAAGCGAGCTAACCAGTCTGCCCTCTTTGCGCATGCTCGACCTGGCCGAAAATCGCAACATCACCGATTCCGGAATTGAACAACTCGGGCAATTAACGCAATTAACCGAACTCAACCTCAGTTCCTGTTCCATTCACAACACAGCCATCGAATCACTCACATCACTTCCCCGCCTGCAACGCCTCAACCTGAGCTACTGCAACCGCCTGACCGATGGCGTCATCAAACCACTGCGCCGCCTGGACCGTCTGATATATATTGACCTCCTCGGCTGCCTCAAAATCACACATGGCGGCCTTACCAAACTGCGCCGTCACGGATTGGAGATTCACAAATGATGCGCTTCTTCTGCACACTGAGCAGCCTCTTCCTCTTCCTATCCCTGCTTGCTGCCGCCCTTCCACAATCTGTACAGGCCGCCCCCCCACCCCCAACCTTCGAATCAACCAACTGTATCCATTTCAACATTCAACCCGAGCAAGTGCCTGCCCTTGTCACTGTCACATGCGGCTATGTTACCGTTCCCGAACGGCACGACACACCACAGGGCAAAACAATCCAAATTGCAGTCGTTGTGCTAAGCCACGCCTCTGCTTCCGCTGCCGATCCACTCTTTCTTGCTCAGGGTGGCCCTGGCGGCTCCACCATTGATACCTACACCACAATCCTCTTCTACAAACAACCAGACCTCATACGCGAGCGTCAAATCATCCTCTTTGATCAGCGCGGCACGCTCTACTCCAAACCCAACCTGGTCTGTAACGAAATGCTCGACCTGAGCATCGAACTTCTCGACGTAGACCTCCCTGAAGAAGAAGTCTTTCAGCGCAGCATGAATGCTTTACAAGCGTGTCGCGACCGTCTTAACAGCCAGGGAATAGACCTTGCTGCTTACAACAGCTATGAAAACGCACATGACATTGATGATATCCGCCGTGCGCTGGGCTACGACAAAATCAACCTCTATGGCGTATCCTATGGCACCCTCCTGGCACAACACACCATGCGTCTGCACCCCGAAATGCTGCGCAGCATCATCCTTGATTCAACCGTCCCAACCAGCGTCAATTTCATCACCGAAGTTCCGCAAACCCAGGATCGCAGTCTACGCGCCTTATTTTCCGCCTGCCAAACCAGCCCCGAATGCAACGCCGAATACCCCAACCTCGAGCAAATGCTGTTTGGCACAGTTGAGCAGCTTAACCAAAACCCAATTCATGTTCGCCTCACAGACCCCGAAACCGGCCAAAGCTACCGCGCCCTGGTGAATGGCGACACGTTGTTCTATACCCTCTTCATGGCTTTGTATAGCAGCGAATTCATCCCCTACCTGCCACGCATCATTCGCGACGCTGAGCAAGGTGAATATGGCGTACTCGCCTACCTGCTCAGCGTCCTAACCTTTGACCGCAGCATGAGCTACGGCATGTATTACTCCGTCCTGTGCGCTGAAGATGCCGATTTCACCCCCCAGAATACCAACATCGCCGGCGTATACCCCTATCTGGCTGAAGATGCTGAAAAAGACCTGGAAGAAATGCAAACCGCATGCCAAATGTGGCACTCAGAACGTTTTGATGCCCAGGCCGACGCGCCCATTGTTAGCGACATTCCTACCCTGCTCATCAGTGGCAATTTTGACCCCATCACACCGCCTGCCTTTGGACAAAAAGCAGCGGAACAACTCTCTCAGGCCTATCACTTCACCCTCCCACTTGGCAGCCATGGATCTTTTGGATCACAACCATGCGCAAATGAATTGATGAAGGTTTTCTTAAACAACCCATATCAAGCGCCGAACCCGGCCTGTCTGAGCACAACCTCGACCACCCCAACATTTCTCACCCGCTCACAATTCTTACCCATCCCATCCATCCCCCAATTCCTGATGCTAAAAGACCGCCTCGTCATTGCTGGCTTGATCGCGTATGGTGCGCATATTCTCCTCCTTCTCAGCATTGCATTGATCTGGCCACTTGCTGCATGGCTTGGCAAACGCCGTCCCCACCCCGCCCCCGCGGTTCAGGCAGCCAATGCACTTGCGCCCTGGCTACCACTGGCATCCGCCCTTTGGCACCTGACAATGGCCGGCCTACTTTTCTTTGGCATGGGATCGCTTGCCCTGCGTGAAGATATGCTCGTCTTCTTTGGTTTGCCAGCCTCCTTTTCACTTATCCCTGTTGCTGCTTTGACCAGTACGCTTCTGAGCATCACCATACTTATCATCACCATTTTCGCCTGGAAAAACAGCACCTGGTCATCTGCTCGGCGCATCTACTACACCCTGTTAACCCTGAATGCTTTGGCTGGCATCTTTCTCCTCCTGCGCTGGGGCATTCTTCAATCCCTATGGATTGGCTAAAAATTGTCAACTATGCGGCTTGCATCTGCCAAAATTGCATGATATAATTTTTTTATCCCCACCAAAACAGGTTATGGAATCTTCACTCAGCACTGTGTTGTGCATTTCATCTATCATTCCGCATAAATTGGATAGCAAACAATGAATATTTTGGAACTCGAAAAAGCTCCCCTGGCTCAATTGCGCCACATGGCGCGCGATTTAAACATCCCTAATGTTAACCGTCTAAAAAAAGACAACCTCATCTTGCATATCTGCCAGGCAGAGGCTGAAAAAGAAGGCGTTGAGCTGCGCGGCGGCGTATTGGAAATCATGCCCGAGGGCATTGGCTTCCTACGCCCCAACTATCAGGCCCGACCCGAAGATGTCTACGTATCCCAGGCTCAATTGCGCCGTTATGATCTGCGTAGTGGCGATTTGGTCATTGGCGTTGTTCGTCCACCGCGCGAGGCTGAACGTCACTACGGTTTACTGAAAGTTGAAAGCGTCAATGGCATTATTCCCGAAGAAATGAGTTCTCGCCCTACCTTCGAGAACATGACCCCCATCTTTCCAGATAAACGCTTCGATCTTGAAACAGATCGTTCCATCTTTTCCACCCGTCTGATTAACCTGATCGCCCCCATTGGGCGCGGACAGCGTGGACTCATCGTCTCCCCACCCAAAGCCGGCAAGACCACCATCCTTAAGCAAGTTGCCAATGCAATTTCCACCAAATATCCCGACGTTCACCTCATCATCACGCTGATTGGCGAACGCCCCGAAGAAGTCACTGATATGGATCGCTCAGTTGATGCTGAAGTTGTTGCCTCAACCTTTGATGAGCCAGTCACCTCGCATGTGCGTGCCGCCGAAATTGCCCTCGACCGTGCCAAACGCCTGGTTGAAATTGGGCGCGATGTTGTCATTTTGATGGATTCGCTCACCCGGCTGGCGCGGGCCTACAACCTGGTTGTCAATCCTTCTGGACGTACACTCTCAGGCGGCATGGACCCATCCGCTCTCTACCCGCCCAAACGCTTCTTTGGTGCCGCCCGCAACATCGAAGAAGGCGGCTCGCTGACCATCATTGCTACTGCCCTGGTAGATACTGGCTCGCGCCTCGACGATGTTGTCTATGAAGAATTTAAAGGCACTGGCAACATGGAACTCCACCTCTCGCGCCGCCTGCAAGAACGACGCATCTTCCCCTCGATTGATATTGAGCGCTCTTCAACCCGACGCGAGGAACTTCTCCTCGGCCCCGACATCATCCAGCGTGTTTGGCTGATGCGTCGCATGTATTTGCAAATGACTGCCCCGCCCCCGCAAGGCGCTGGTCTAGACCCGGCAGTCGCCACCGAAGCTCTTCTCAACCGCCTGCTGAAAACCCGCAACAACCAGGAATTTCTCGAAAACCTTACGGAGGAAATGTGAGTTTCAAACCCCAGCCTCAGGCCAACAGTTCTTCCAGGGGACTGAGTTGGCTATCAGGCATCCTATGGGGGGGAGTTGTCCTCATGCTGACCCTGCTTGCCTTTGTGGCAATAGGGCATTTCAGCCGTCCAGCCGCCGCAGCCACTCCCATAACCATCAATCCAATTGCAAGCGAACCAACAATCGCGCTTCCCTCAGCACCCATCCCACCCTACATCGGCCCAACATTTGATCAACCAATTGAAAGAGCCGTCGAAGTTCACACGGAACGCGACCTCGATGCGCGTCTTGCCCCCATAAAATACACTGTCGAATCAGGCGACTCCATTTTTGGCATCGCCGAATATTTCAAAATCTCCCCCGAAAGCCTGTTATGGGCCAATTATGAAACCCTCTACGACGACCCACACATGGTTTCAATCGGCGCAGAACTGGTTGTCCCCCCCTCTGATGGCATCCTTTATAAATGGCGCGCCGGTGACACCGTTGAAGCTGTCGCGAATCGCTTCCGTGCCTATCCCCAAGACATTCTTGCCTTTCCGGGCAACAACCTGGATATGAGCAATGCAAACCCCGAAATTTCGCCCGACACCTATGTCATGATCCCCGGCGGCTGGCGCGAGACAAAGCCCTGGGTAGTTCCCAGCATCCCGCGCGGGCGTGCAGGCGTCAACCCAAGCATTCCGGGTGCATGCAGCACCGGTGAAGGTGGGGCAATTGGCACCGGCTACTTCATCTGGCCCTCAGTTGAGCATTACATCTCCGGCAATCGCTATTGGTCAGGTCACCTGGCTATTGATATTGGCGTTGGCATTGGCGATAGCATCTTTGCGGCTGATAGCGGTGTCATCGTCTACGCAGGCTGGATTAGCGGCGGCTATGGCAATATGATTATGGTTGACCATGGCAATGGCTACCAAACCCTCTACGCCCACCTCAGCGCAGTCAATGTCCAATGCGGACAAAGTGTGTATCGCGGCCAAACTATCGGCTATGGTGGCAGCACCGGAAATTCTACCGGCCCCCACCTGCATTTCGAGGTTCGTTACTTTGGCGGTTTTCTCAACCCGCTTGACGTTCTCCATTAAACCCCAAACATCAGCCTCTCCCCTGCCGCTTCCTCAAAAGCGGCAGGTTTGTTTTTTTTCAACACATCTTGCGCATCAAACTGCCTTCTATC
>CAYVRT010000012.1:0-102668 GCA_964453115.1 uncultured Anaerolinea sp.
TTTCAAGATGAAATTCGATGTGATTATCGGCAACCCGCCGTATCAGTTGAGTGATGCGGGCTATGGCAGAAGCGCATCACCGATATACCATCATTTTGTTTTACAGGCGAGGAAACTCAACCCGCGCTACCTTGTAATGGTTATTCCTTCACGATGGTTTGCTGGTGGAAAAGGTCTCGATGACTTCAGAAAAGAGATGCTCAACGACAATCGGGTACGGAAACTTGTGGATTATGAAAATAGTGCCGATGTATTTCCAGGAGTAGATATAGCTGGGGGCATTTGCTATTTCCTGTGGGAGAGAGATTCTAGAGGACTGTGCGAGGTGACTAATTTTTATAATGGGCAACCTGTAGTTACCGAACGACAACTCAATGAGTTTCCAATTTTCATACGTCACGGACGCGCCATCCCGATAATCAGAAAAGTGCTTGCACAAAATGAAAACGGCGGTAAAAGGCTTAGCGACGTTATTTCCTCAAGAAAACCTTTCGGCTTGCCTACCAACTATAGTCCAAAAGAAAGCGGAATCCCTTGCTGGTTCAAACAGCGCATAGGGATCAAATATGCTGATCCAAAGGACGTAAAGGACGATAATAGGCTTTTGGATAAATGGAAACTGCTGATTCCACGTGCACCAATTGCGGGCCAAACGGACTTTTCAAAGCCAATCGCTTTCTACTACGAAGCAAATACACGCATTGCAAAACCAGGTGAATGCTGTACAGAAACGTATTTAGTGGCGTTTGCTTCTGATTCTAAGGAAGAGGTTTTATCTTTCAAATCGTATCTTTTTACCAAAATCGTGAGGTTCCTTCTTCTTCAAACCGTGGTAACTCAAGATGTCACACGAGAAAATTTCTACTTTGTGCCCGATCTTGGTAAATACGAGGGCGTATATACAGATGAGCTACTTATGAAACGCTGGGGCATCACTGAAGAAGAGTTTGCGTTTATCGAATCTAAAATACGCAATGCCGATGAGACAAACGGCACAGCAAACGGTGAGCAGGAGCCTGCCGATGACTGACTTCTTCCCCCCGCGTCCCAAGGTTGAGCCGAAAATCTACGCTTACGCGGACACTAACCCGCAGTACGCCGGTTTACTGAAAGTCGGTTACACCACGCGCAGTGTGCAGGAGCGGGTAGCGGAGCAGTACCCCACGCTCCGGCCTGGCGGTGCGCCGCCCTACCGCATCGTGCTGGAAGAGGACGCCATTCGCAATGATGGCACAACCTTCACCGACCATGAGGTGCATCGTATGCTACGCCTCAACGGCATCCGGCAGGAGGGGGGCGAGTGGTTTCGCTGCACGGTGGCGCAGGTCAAGTCCGCCGTTCACGCCGTGCGCACCGGGCAACTGTTGGAAGAGCAGCGCGCCTTCGACTTTGGCCTGCGCCCCGAACAAGAGGCGGCGATTCAAAAGACAATGACCTATTTCCAAACCTACCGTCGCGAAAGCAACAAGACGCCGCACTTCTTATGGAACTGCAAAATGCGCTTCGGCAAGACCTTCGCTGCCTATCAACTGGCCAGGCGTATGGGCTGGAAGAAGATTCTTGTGCTGACCTTCAAACCCGCTGTGCAGAGCGCCTGGGAAGAAGACCTGCGCACCCATGTAGATTTCGCCGGTTGGCAGTTCATCAAGCCCGGCGGATCCATCACCTGGGAGACTGCCGATAAAACGAAGCCAATTGTCTGCTTTGGTTCGTTTCAGGATTACCTGGGCCGCAATGCTGCGACGGGGGGCATTAAGACCAAAAATGAATGGGTGCACGCCACCAACTGGGATTGTGTCATCTTTGATGAATATCACTATGGCGCTTGGCGCGAAAATGCCAAAGACCTGTTTGAAGCTGAGGATGAAAGGGAGCTTAAGGCTGCTCAAGGTGAAGGCCTAGAGTACTTTGATGAAGAAATCTTGCCGATTACTGCTTATCACTATCTCTATCTATCTGGCACGCCCTTTCGTGCCATTGCGAGTGGTGAATTTATTGAGGAACAAATTTACAACTGGACGTATTCCGATGAACAGCGTGCCAAAGAAGCCTGGCAGGGACGCAATAACCCCTACGCTGCCTTGCCGCGCATGGTGATGCTTACCTATCAACTGCCGGAGGACATCCGTCAAATTGCCTTGCAAGGCGAATTCAATGAGTTTGATCTGAATGTGTTCTTCTGCGCCGAAGGCGTGGGGGAGCAGGCGCACTTTCAGTACGAGGCCGAAGTGCAAAAGTGGCTAGACTTGATTCGCGGTGCCTATCTTCCGGCGAGCGTGGATGACCTCAAACTAGGGCGCGATCGCCGTCCGCCTTTGCCCTTCTCCGATGTGCGTCTGCTCTCGGCGCTCTCGCATACGTTGTGGTTCTTGCCCAGTGTGGCAGCCTGTTACGCCATGCGCAACCTGCTTGTCAAGCGGCAGAACAAGTTCTATCATGATTACCAGGTCATTGTCGCGGCGGGGGCAGCAGCGGGCATTGGCGTTGCTGCCTTGCCACCTGTGTTGCAGGCGATGGGCAATCCGCTGGAGACCAAGACCATTACCCTCACTTGTGGTAAGCTGACTACTGGCGTTACCGTGCGCCCGTGGGCAGGTATCTTCATGCTGCGCAACTCCTCTAGCCCCGAAACCTATTTTCAGGCTGCCTTCCGAGTGCAAAGCCCCTGGACGCTCGCCAACCCCGATGGACTTTCTCCCAACGAAGAAGCGATTTTCAAGGAAGAATGCTACGTCTTCGACTTTGCTCCTGACCGCGCTTTGCGCCAAATTGCTGATTATAGCACCCGCCTGAACGTCAACGAAGACGATCCGGAAAAGAAAGTGGCGGAGTTCATTCATTTCTTGCCGGTGCTTGCCTACGACGGCAGTTCGATGCGTCAGCTAGACCCCGCCGGGGTGTTGGAGATGGCAATGAGCGGCACGACTGCGACCCTGCTGGCGCGCCGCTGGGAAAGTGCCCTCTTGGTCAACGTGGATAACGACACCCTGCGGCGGCTGATGGACAATACGCAGGCTCTGCAAGCCCTGATGAGCATTGAGGGATTTCGTAATTTGAATCAGGATATCGAAACCATCATCAATAAATCCGAAGCGGTCAAAAAAGCGAAACGTGAGGCCAACGAAAGCGAACTCTCTCGCGAGGAAAAGCGGCAGCTGACGGAAGAGGAAAAAGAGTTCAAAACTAAACGCAAAGAAATTCAAGAAAAACTGATCAAATTTGCCACGCGCATTCCTGTCTTTCTCTATCTAACTGACTACCGCGAGCGCACGTTGAGGGATGTCATTACTCAGTTAGAACCTGGCTTGTTCAAGCGCGTCACCGGTCTGAGCGTGAAAGACTTTGAATTGCTGGTTAGTCTAAACCTATTTAACAGTGCGCTGATGAATGATGCGGTGTACAAGTTCAAACGTTATGAAGACCCCAGCCTGGTGTACGTTGGTGTCAACCGGCGTGAAGGCGAAGACATTGGACTGTATGATACTGTGCTGAGGCGACAGGAATATCAGGCAGAGTTCGTTGAAGAGAGATGAGATAAACCGCTCAGGATCAGCCGGTCTTTCGCTGTGCATTATCAATCATGCGGTCCATAATCCAGTAGACGGCATTGCCAAGCGTGTGGACGAGGGCGTAGAAGAGGGTTGCTTCGCTGCCGGGGGTGATGATGTAGCGGCGATGGATAACACCGTGCAGGATACTTTGGGCAACTGCATTGGCCGAGAGCAACCCGGCACTTTTTGAAAGTTGACGTGTGATGGGCGGCTTGAGCGGGGTTTCGTAAGTGAGTTGCGGGGTGTCCGTATCCGGTGGGAAGACTACCGAAACGCGAATGCCATGCGCTTTTAGCTCGGCGCGCAGCGTGTCGGAGAAGCCGCGCACGGCGAATTTGGTGGGGCTGTAGGCGCTGTAGCCATAGGTGCCAATGAAGCCTGCAACGGAGGAGAGGTTGATGATGTGACCGGAGCGGCGTTTGATCATGCCGGGGATGAGGGCGCGGGTGATGTAGACTGTGCCAAGGTAATTGACGGCGTTCAGGCGTTCAAAGATTTCATAGGGCATTTCCTGAAAGAGACCGGGGTGGCTGATGCCGGCTGAGTTGAAGAGAAAATCGGGGCTGCCGCGCTGGGCGGTGTAGGTTTCCAGGGTGGGAAGGAGCGATGCCACATCGGAGACATCGGCCTGAATGCTGGAAAAGATTTGCTCGGCCGTGCGACGTTGTGCTTCCAGTTGTTGCAGTGCTGCCTGTAACTGCTCGGCGCGACGCGCCAGGATGGTGATATGTGCACCGGCAACTGCCAACTGTTGGGCGAGTTCCAGGCCAATCCCGCTGGAACCACCGGTAATCAAACAGTGCCGATTGTGGAAGTGGTCTTGCACAGGCATGTCTGCCTCAATGGCTGTGTCCACAAGAGCAGCACGAGCCGCCGCTGCATCCACTGCATCCGCCGCCATTGCTGCCGGCCAGGGAGCGCCCGCCGCTTTGGGCATAGCACAGGGAGAGTGCGCGCCGGGTTTCGAGGCTCTGGCAATGGCTGCAAGCAATCGGGGCATCAACGTCCTTCATTGAGCGCAGTGTTTCAAAGCGGTGACCGCAGTCTTTACAAATGTATTCGTAAATGGGCATGACAAGCCTCCTGAATTGAACAGGTGTTATTCTGAGGGGGTGTGAATGCAACCAAAAGAGCCGACAACGCGCAGGATGTCGAAGCCTTCTGCGTAGGGGCGTTCGGCAATTGCGCCATTGCGGATGAGGGTGGAACGGGTGATTTCGGCGTTGAAGTAATACCGGTCTCGGTAGGTTTCATACTGTGCCAGGGCAGCAATTTTGCGCTCAACTTCGGTCTCACTCACTTCCACGAGAAAATTGGGGAAGAAGCCATAGCTGCTGCGGATGACATCGAAACCGAGGATTGTCATGCCGCGAAAGGCGCGCAGGGCCTCTTCGGTCAGGGTGTTGTGATCTTGGTGAACGTCGGCACGGCTGTGAACGAAGGTGATATCGGGTTGATAGTCGCGCTTGAGCTTGAGAAGATATTCGAGAATTTCCTGCCGGGCATGTGGGAAGCGACGGGTTTCAAATTCACCAACGATGATTTGTTGGTGTGGGACGCCCAGTTCTGCCATGCTGCGGTAATGCTCATCAACAACGTTTTTGAGCGCCGGGTTCTTCTGGTTGTCAGAAAGGGTGACGCACAACAGGTCGGTTTTGGAGACGATTTGGTGAATCAGTGCGCCGCAGCCAAGCTCAATGTCATCGGGGTGGGCACCGATGAACAGGACGCGCCGTCCATAGAAGAATAGATCCTGACTCATGGCCTATTTGGTGGCGATGAAGCCGCCAACCACTTTGGTCATCACCAGCTGCCCTTCCGCCTGGATGCGGCGCTCGGCAACAGCAGTAATTTGCTGCATGAGCTGCTCAAATTCTTCCTTACTGTTGAACAGGCTCGTCCACAGCTTGCGGTCTTCGGCGAGCGAGGCACGCGTGTAGGCAACGAAGGGTTCGGCGGTTTGGAAGGTGAGTGGGTTTTCAAAAGTGTGGACTTCTACGCTGCTGAAGGTGCTGCGGATGCTATCCAGAATGGCGCTGCCATAGCGAGAGCTGCCAGGCATGGGCGGGATGGGTTTGCCGCCGGTTGCTTCACGAATGATGTCGTAAAAGACCTGTTTGTTGGTTGGCATGGGGCCGGTTGTGAAGAGCCGTCCGCCAGGGCGAAGGACACGGTGCATTTCGCGGATTGTGAAGGGGATGTCTTCGGCGTAATAGATGGCAAAACAGCAGGAAAGCAGGTCAAATTGATTGTCTTCAACGGGGAAACGTTTGTTGAAGTCGAGCTCAATGGCCTGAATGGCGGCATTACGGGTGGCAAATTCCTGGCGCGCCTGGGTGAGCAACTCAGCATTGACATCGCCGCCGGTAATCTCGGCCTGGCCTTGCAGCGCATTGTAGAAGGATAGGCACTGCTTGCCTGCGCCACATGCAACATCCAAGATGCGCAGACCGGGTTGAATTTGCAGAAGATCAAGCATCCATTGGTCTATATCTCGTCCGCCAAACTGATTGTGGATATGGATGCGGGTGAGTAGATCACTGGTTGTTTCCTGATAATTGATTTTCATGATATTTTCCTTAAGCTGACCGGTTGAAATAGGATGAAGTGTTGCAAAGTATATCACAAATGCGGCTGGCTTGACAAATGTTGATATTTTAGGTAGGATTATCTTTGAAAAGAGGTTCGCATGGAAGAAAAACAATTCACATTGCCAATTACCGGGATGACGTGTGCCAATTGTGTGGCGACGGTTGAGCGGAATCTAAAAAAAGTTGCCGGTGTGCAATCGGCGGTGGTCAACTTATCCACCGAGCGGGCTGCGGTTATCTTTGACCCAACAAAGGTTGGATTGAGCGACCTGATTGGGCGAGTGGAGCGCGCCGGTTATGGCGTGGCAGCGGGCGAGGCTGAATTTTGGGCTTTGCGCCTTGGGGATGATGCTGATGCACGTCGGTTGCAAAAGTCGTTGCTGGCACAAGAAGGTGTGCTGAAGGCTGAGGTGAACCTGGTGAGTGGGCGGGTGTGGGTGCAATATGTGCCAACCATTGTCAGTCAGGCAGAACTGCGGCTTGGACTAAGAGCCGCAGGTTTTGAGGTGCGCGAGGAGGAGGGGGAAACGCCAGATGCAGAAGCGCAGGCACGGCGCAAAGAATTGGAAGAGCAGCGCCGGTTTTTGCTGGTGGGGTTGCTTTTTAGTGTGCCGCTATTCCTTTTTTCAATGGGGCGGGATTTTGGCCTGATTCCAGTGGCAATGGATGCTGCCTGGGCAAACTGGTTGATGCTGGGGTTGGCAACGCCGGTGCAATTTTATGTTGGCGGGGGGTATTATCTCTCCGCGTTTAAGGCATTGCGCAACGGTACGGCGAATATGGATGTGTTGGTGGCGATGGGTTCCTCAGCGGCTTACTTCTATTCCCTGGCAGTAACGCTGGGGCTTTTGGGTGGGCATGTTTATTTTGAGACGGCGGCGGTGATTTTGACGCTGATTAAGCTGGGTAAATTTCTGGAGGCGCGAGCGCGTGGGGCAACGAGCGAGGCAATTCGCAAGTTGATGGGGCTGCGGGCGCGCACGGCGCGCGTGCTGCGCAATGGGCAGGAATTGGAGATTGCTGCGGATGAGGTTTTGGTGGGGGATGTGGTGATGGTTCGCCCCGGTGAGAAGATTGCCGTAGATGGGGTAGTTGTGGAAGGGCGGTCGAGTGTGGATGAGGCAATGCTGACCGGCGAATCGCTGCCGGTGGATAAAGGCCCGGGAGATGCGGTGATGGGTGGGACGATTAACAAGGCCGGGTTGCTGCGCTTTGAGGCGACTCGGGTTGGCAAGCAAACAGCGCTGGCGCAGATTATTCGCCTGGTGGAGGAGGCACAAACCAGCAAGGCGCCCATCCAAAAGCTGGCGGATCAGATTTCGGCGGTCTTTGTGCCAATTGTGATTGGGGTTGCTCTGCTGACCTTTGCTGGGTGGTATTTCTTTGGCCCGCCGCTGATGGAGATGCACGGGGCTGAGACCGTATTTACGCGGGCGCTGATTCGCATGGTGGCTGTGCTGGTGATTGCCTGTCCATGTGCAATGGGGTTGGCGACACCAACCGCAGTGATGGTTGGTACCGGGCGTGGGGCTGCGCTGGGCATTTTGATCAAGAATGGTGAGGCGCTGGAGCGCGCAGGGCGGGTGACGACGGTGGTGCTGGATAAGACCGGGACGCTGACGCGGGGGCAGCCAATGCTGGTTGAGTTGTGGGTGCGGCAGGCGGGGGGGGGCTTTGTTTCGGCGTTGGATGATCGAGCGGGGACGGAATTGCTGCGGCTGGCAGCCTCGGTGGAAAAGGGCAGTGAACATCCGCTCGGGGAGGCAATTGTGGCCGCAGCGCATGAGCGCGAACTGTCTTTGAGCGATCCACAGGGCTTTCGGGCGCAAATTGGCGGTGGGGTTTTGGCACAGGTGGACGGGCGCATGGTGCGCGTTGGCAGCCCTCGCTGGCTTGCAGCAGAGGGGGTGCGGCTGGAGGATGGCGCAGCTGTGATGGAGCAATTGGAGGCAGAGGCGCACACAGTGCTGTTGGTGGCGGTTGAAGATGAATTGATTGGTGTGGTGGGGGTTGCAGATACCCTTAAAGAAGGGACAGCACAGGCGGTGCGGGAGATGCAGGCGCTGGGGTTGCGGGTTGTGATGATGACGGGCGACCGTCCGCGCACGGCACAAGCCATTGCGCAGCAGGCCGGAATTGAGGATGTTCTGGCTGAGGTGTTGCCGGGGGATAAGGCGGCACACGTCAGGGCGCTGCAGCAGGCAGGGGCGGTGGTGGCAATGGTGGGGGATGGAATCAATGACGCGCCGGCGCTGGCACAGGCAGATGTTGGAATTGCAATTGGCACCGGTACAGATGTGGCCATGGCCTCGGCCCCATTGGTGTTAATGAGCGGGGATTTGCGTGGCGTGGGACGTGCCATTCGGTTATCACGCCGAACCTTACGAACCATTCGTCAGAATCTGTTTTGGGCTTTCTTTTACAATGTGGTCTTAATTCCAGCTGCGGCAGCTGGATTGATGCACCCCATGCTGGCTGCCGCAGCAATGGCGCTGAGCAGTGTCTTTGTCGTTTCCAACAGTTTGCGGCTGAAGAAAGTGCGCATTGAATCCGCTTTGAATGCCATTTGACACTTTAAACACCGGCCATGCTCGGTCATGATTAATGTATGGCGTGTGCTGATTTGCATATTCACTCCATATATAGTTGGGACGGGGTTATGACTGTGCCGGATATTTTGCGCCGGGCGGCTCTGCGAAAGTTGGATTGGATCGCCATCAGTGATCATGATGCATTTCAGGGTTCGTTGGAGGCGCAGCAGCGCGCAGCAGAGTTTGGCGTGGGCGTCATTCCTTCGTGCGAGGTTTCCACTCAGGAAGGACATTTGCTCACCTTGTTTGTGCAGCAGGCCATTCCACCGGGGCTTCCACTGGTTGAGACGGTGCGGCGAGCTGCCGATTTGGGTGGCTTGTGCGTTGCTGCGCATGCGTTTGCAATGGATTCCAATAGCGTCAGCAAGATTGAATTGCGCCGGGCATTAGAACAGGCGGGCGTTTCTGATGTGTTGGTGGGGGTTGAGGTGTATAACGGTGGTTTGGCACACTTTCGTGATGAAGAACATGCCGAGGCTTTGACGCGTTCCATGGGGCTGGCTGTGCTGGGCAATAGCGATGCACATGTGCCAGAGGCAATTGGCTGCGGGGTGACGTGTTTTCCAGGCCAGAGGGCGGAAGATTTGCGCACAGCTTTGCGAACGCGGCAGACGACTTTCCATGAATACTTTTCGCCCAGTCCACTGACCATTGGGATGGGCTGGTTTGTTCGCTATGCCTTGCGAAAACTGCGTCAACGACTTGGTCAACACTGACCTTGAATCTGGGTTATAATCGGGGACATGGACGAGAAAAAAGTACGCTTTCTACCTTTTCATGCAATTAATGAATTTATGTTGGATGAGTATCGTCAACAGGTCATTCAAATTGCGCTGGGCGGAGATATGCGCCCGGCCCTGACGACGCTCATCAAACGGTTTGTGCAGGTGCCTGGGTTCCGGAACAGCGCACAGGCTCCTCTGGCGTTAAAGGTGCGCGGGCTGGCAAAGGTTTTTCAGACCAATGCGGATGTGGTGGCGCAAGTGTTGAGTGCCTGGGCTGATGCGAACCATGAATTGCGCGGGCAAATGGTGGATTTGTTGACCGAACGCAAGTGGGAATTCTTGCCGCCAGAGGCGGATCGCACTCGTTTGCCGGGCTTTCTCACCGTTTGGCCGAAAGAAGAAACCTTTGAGACGTTAATTGCTGCCTATCGCCAGAAATACCCCGACGCATCGGCACATGAGTATGACATTAGTTTGATGGCGGTGTGGTTGGGTGGACGGCTGCCAGTGGATACAGAAGGCGAGTAAGGCAGTTATTCATCGAATTCAACAGCCAGGCTATCTTCTGGTTCGTTCCATTCGCCTTCGGTTTCAATTTCAATACTGCTGAACAGGCCGGATTGTTGGGCAACAACAATCCGGCGTTTGATTAATTCCAGCATCGCCAAAAAGGTAACGACAATTTCAACCCGTTGTGCGCCGTTTGAGAGCAGGTTTTGGAAGGTGAGGCGCGGGGTGTGACGTAGTTTTTCGAGCAGGGAGCGGATTTTGTCGCGGATGGTGATGCGTGGCATGTTGACAACCTGGTTAAGGCTGGGCAAGGAGGGTTTGCCAGCAAAGAGGTTGTGGGCAGCTTGCACCAGTTCGCTCAGGCTGAGCGAGTCCAGGTCGAGGGAAGCGGGCAGGCTGCGAGCAGGAGCGGCAACGCGCAAATAGGCGCGTAGCCCGGCTTGTTGGCGCTCATCCAGCCCGCCTGCCAGTTCTTTGAAGCGTTTGTAGAGGATTAGCTGTTGTGCCAGGGCTTCGCCGGGGTCTTCTTCGGTGGGGAGATTGGTTTCGATGGTGGGTCGAGGCAGGAGGGCCGAGGATTTGATTTGCACCAACCGGGCGGCAATTACCAAAAAGGCCGAAACTTCGGCTGCGCTGCGGTCTTGCAGGGTGCTGAGATAGGCCAGGTATTGATCGGTGACCTGCGCCAGGGCAAGGCGCGTAATATCCAACTCGGCGCGCTGAATCAACTCCAGGAGCAAGTCGAGCGGCCCTTCATAAAGAGGGGTCGAGACCAGGTATCCTTCGGTTTGGTGTCCGGCAACTTGGAAGCTCACGGCGCTGATTATAGCATTGGACGGTCATTTTGGGGCAGAACGGGTATAATTAAACCTATGGATACCCTAACGCATTTGGATGAGAAAGGACAGGCCCACATGGTGGATGTGGGTGATAAGATTGCTACTGCTCGTTGGGCTGTGGCAGAGGGTGAAGTGCGTTTGCAGGCGCAAACTGTGGCTTTGATCCGTGATGGGTTAATGAAGAAGGGTGATGTGCTATTGGTGGCGAAAATTGCTGGCATTCAGGCCGCTAAGCGCACAGCCGAGTTGATTCCACTTTGTCATCCGCTGCCAATTGAGCAGGTGCGGGTTGAATTAACGCTGGATGATTCCTTGCCCGGTGTGCGAATTGAAGCAGAAGTGCGCACCTTTGGCAAGACCGGGGTTGAGATGGAGGCTTTAACGGCGGTCAGCGTGGCTGCTCTGACGGTGTATGACATGGTTAAGGCAGTTGAGAAGACCGGGCAAATTCAAAATGTGCGTCTGATTGAGAAACATGGCGGGCGCAGTGGGGATGTGGTATTGGATTGGAGCAGTGTATGATTACGATCTTGTTGTTTGCTTCGTTGAAAGAACAGGCCGGGGTGGGACGGCTGGAACTGGATTTTGCACCGGGTGGCAGTGTCTCTGACTTGCGGCGCAGATTGTTGGCTGCCTATCCTGGGCTAGCGGCTGGGCTGCCTTCAGCGATTGTTTCCATTAACCGGCAATTTGCCTTTGATGCGGATCAAATTCCTGAAGGGGCTGAGGTGGCAATTTTCCCGCCGGTGAGCGGTGGCAGCGGCGTGCCGACCATTTGCCGAGTGATGTTGGATGCGGTGGATATGGATGCTGTGGTGGCACAAATTACACAGCCAACGACGGGTGCAGTGTGCTTGTTCACCGGCATTGTGCGCGGCAAAACGTTGCGTGGTGAGGCACATGAAACGCAGGCGTTGGAATATGATGCCTATGTGCCAATGGCAGAAGAGAAGATGCAGCAGGTAGCGGAGGAAATTCGGCAGCGCTGGCCGACGGTGGAAGGAATTGCAATTGTGCAACGCATTGGCCGACTGGTGGCTGGTACCCCAACCGTTTGGATTGCCTGCGCAGCTGCACATCGCGATACCGGGGTATTTGAGGCGGCACGCTATGGCATTGACCGGTTGAAAGAGATTGTGCCGATTTGGAAGAAGGAAGAATCGGGGTGGGTGGTGGGTGATTATCGCCCACAGGCAGGAGACTGAGGATGATTGCTTGCACGAACTGTGGAGCGTTGTATCCGGCACAGGGAACGTCTTTTCGTTGTGCGGCGTGCGGGGGAATTTATGATGATGAGCAGTTGACCTTTGATGCCGGGCAAATTGAGCCGGGACAGCCGGGGCTATGGCGCTATCGGCATAGTTTTGGGCTGCCAGAGGGGGCAAAGCGGGTGTGGCTGGGGGAGGGACAAACGCCGCTGCTCTGGTTGGAGGATGCTGGTTGTGCGGTGGGGCTGAAGCTGGAATCGCTCAACCCGACCGGTTCTTACAAAGATCGCGGCAGTGCGGTGCTGCTCAGTCAGTTGCTGGGGCGCGGGGTGCGTCAGGCGGTGGAGGATTCTTCGGGCAATGCCGGCGCATCGTTTGCGGCTTATGCGGCCTGTGCGGGTGTGAGGGGGCGCGTCTACGTTCCGGCGAGCGCCTCCGGGCCAAAACTGCGTCAGATTGAGGCGTATGGAGCTGAGGTGTGCGCCATTGCTGGGCCGCGCTCGGCGGCAGCCGCGGCGGTGCTGAACGAGGCCGAGTCGGGCGTGCCATATGCCAGCCATGCTTACCTTCCGTTTGGGTTGGCAGGGATTGCGACAATTGCCTACGAGTTGTGGGAGTCTGGCGTGCAGCCGGGGAGTGTTGTGGCGCCGGTTGGTCATGGCGGGCTGTTGTTGGGGCTGTTGCGCGGCTATGCTGCGCTGCAACGCGCCGGGCTGGTGCGTGCTGGGCCGCATTTTGTGGCGGTGCAGGCGGCTGCCTGTGCGCCTTTGGTGCAGGCGGCCTTGACCGGGGGGACACTGGTTGAAGCTGGCGAAGGGCTGACGGTGGCCGAAGGTGTGCGGGTGCGCATGCCAATGCGCGGGGCTGCCATTTTGCGCGCTGCCCCCTCGGGGCAGCATACCTATTTGGCGGTGGCTGAGGATGCAATTTTGCCTGCCTATCGCCGTTTGGCCGAGCGGGGCATCTATGTTGAACCAACCTCGGCGCTCGTATGGGCTGCATTTGAGCAATTACGTGGTAAAATTCCTGAACCTGTGATTTTGATTTTAACCGGTTCGGGGTTGAAATACGCAGGCTAAACACTCATCTTGTGGGATGAAAGTTGGGAGCGCCAGCTACTTGAGCAGCGGTTGAGGTGGCTAACGCGCCCATACTTTCTGGGAGGTTGAAGGACATGGCAAAAGATTCTGTAACAGGCAGTTCGACCAACGGTGCCGCGGTTGAGCCGTTGGAAGTATTTGCTCGCCGATTGGGCCTTAAGTTTTCCGATTGGCTGCTGCTCAGCCGGGCTTTGACACACCGTTCGTATCTCAACGAACATCCGGAGGCGTTGGAAGATAATGAGCGGCTTGAGTTCCTGGGTGATGCCGTGCTGGATTTTGTGGTGGGAGCCTGGCTCTATAATCGTTACCCGGAAATGCCGGAAGGTGACCTGACGCGAATGCGTTCGGCCCTGGTACACACTGAGCAGTTGGCCGAGTTTGCGCTACAGCTTGATTTGGGGGTGGCATTGCGCCTGGGGCGCGGTGAGGTGCAGGCTGGCGGGCGTGAGCGTCCGGCTTTGTTGTGTGATGCGTTTGAGGCTTTAATTGGCGCATTATATTTGGATGGGGATATTGTGGCTGTCAGCCGTTTTATTGCCCCCATTTTGGAGCGCACAGCGGATGATTTGCTGATCAATCGCGGCATTGAAGACCCCAAGAGTATGTTGCAGGAGTGGTCGCAGGCGCAAGGGTTGGGCGCGCCGCAATATCTCACCAATAGCGCAAGCGGGCCTGACCATTTGAAGACGTTTGAGGTCAGTGTCTACATTCGCGGTGAATTGAAAGGCAGTGGGTGCGGGCCGAGTAAGCAGGCAGCAGCCAAAGCCGCTGCACGAGCAGCTTTGTTGTCGTTAGGGATCCCGATTTGATATGGTAACAAGACTGAAATCACTGGAACTGCACGGGTATAAGACATTTGCCAGCCGGGTTGTGTTTGAATTTCCTGGCAACATCACTGCAATTGTTGGGCCAAATGGGTCTGGAAAATCGAATGTAGCCGATTCGCTGCGCTGGGTGTTGGGAGAACAATCCTACAGCTTGTTGCGTGGGCGCAAGACCGAGGATATGATTTTCTCCGGCTCGGAGCAGCGTCCACGCTCGGGCATGGCGCTGGCTTCGATTGTTTTTAACAACGAGGATGGCTGGTTGCCGATAGATTTTGCCGAGGTTGCTGTGGCGCGGCGCGCCTATCGGGATGGGGATAATGAATACTGGCTGAATGGGCAGCGGGTGCGACTGAAGGAAATTTCGGAATTGTTGGCGCAATCGGGGCTGGCAGAACGCACCTACACCATCATTGGGCAGGGATTGGTGGATTCGGCACTCTCGCTTAAGCCGGAAGAACGGCGACGCTTCTTTGAAGAGGCAGCCGGGATTGGACTGTATCGCTCGCGGCGCGAAGAAGCCTTGAACCGGCTCGATGCAACCCGGCGCAACCTGGAGCGGGTGGTGGATATTCTCAGCGAGTTGGAACCGCGCCTGAAGAGCCTGGAACGGCAGGCGCAGCGTGCGATTGAATATGAACGGGTGAAAGCCGATTTGCGCTTGTTGCTGCGCGATTGGTATGGCTATCACTGGCACGCATTGCAGCGTGACTTGAAGCAGACCCGCGATGTGGTGCAGGTGCAGGATCTGCGCCTGGAGCAGACCCGGCAGCGCCTGGAAGCCGTTGAAGTAGATTTGACGCAGCAGCGGCAGGGTCTGCAAGCTGCCCGGAACGAGCTGAATGGCTGGCATACGCAGCTTGCTGGGCTGCATGGTGAATGGGAGAAGGTTAGCCGCACACTGGCAATTTATGAGGAGCGGCAGCGGGCAATGCAGGATCAGGAACAGTCCGCCGGGCGCGATTTGGCACGGCTGGAGGACGAACACAAGGCGCAGCAAGCACGGATGGCGGCGATTGAAGAGGAGCAGGAGCGCCTGGAAGAAGAGTTGCAAGAGGGGCGCGAACAGGCTGCCGGCGCACAGCGAGCGTTGGAAGCTCGGCAACGGCAGCGCGTTCAGGTGGAGCAGGAATTGCGCGACACCCGGCGGCAGATGACGAGCGCTGAGACGCAACAGGTACAGCGCAAGGCGCATCAGAACGAGTTGAAGGAGCGCATTGAGACGCTGTTGCGTTCGCAGCAATCCTTGCAGCAAGAGGTGCAGGGAGCGCAGAATGCGGTAGAGGCGGCCCAGAAGAAATTGGAGCAGATGCAGGCTGAACGGCAAACACTGGAAGCAGCACGCGCAGAATTGGATGCTGCTTTGCACGCTGCTCAGAAGCAGGCACAGACGCTCGAAGAGCAACGCCGGCAATTATTGGAAGAGCGTGGGCGGTTGGATGCAGAGCGTTCGCGCACACAGGCGCAATTGGATGTGCTGGAGCAGGCTGAACGTTCGATGAGTGGCCTGAATCAGGGGGCGCGGACTGTGTTGCAGGCCGCCCGAACGGGCAAATTGCCGGGTGGGTATCAGCCGCTCAGCAGCCTGATGGAGGCACCTGCGCGTTATGAAACGGCGCTGGCGGCTGCTTTGGGCGAGAGCCTGGATGCAGTGCTGCTCTCGGCGCAGACAGACCCCGAACCAACATTACTCTTACTGGAGGCCAATGGCGCTGGTCGGGTGGTGCTGTATCCGCTGGATTGGTTGGCAAAGCCACAGATGCCCCCCTCCTTTGCTGCTGAGGGAGTACAGCGGGCGGCAGATGTGGTGCGGGTGGCGGACGAAGCAAAACCGGCACTTGAAGCGTTGTTGGGCATGGTTTGGATTGTCGAGGATCGGGCTGCGGCGCGGCGCTTGTGGGCCGATTTGCCACGCGGCGGGCGGCTGGTGACGCTGCGCGGTGAGGTCTTCAATAGCAGTGGGGCGGTCATTGCCGGGCAGGAGGGGCGCGGCAGCCTGGTGGGCCGTCCGCGCCAGAAGCGCGAATTGGGCGAGATGTTGGCAGGGATTCAGGCGCATTTGGAGCGGGTGGTGCTGGAATTGCGCACTCAGGAAGAGGCAATTGCCGGACAGCGCACCCTGGTGCTGGAGGCGCAAAAAGCGCAGCAGCAAACACAGCAACAGGTGCAGGCGGCGGAACGTGCGCAGCAGCAGGCTTTGCTTGCTCTGGAGCAGGCGCGGCAGCGCCAGGAATGGCAGCGTAAGCAGGCGGCTGGGATTGAGGAACAGGTACAACGAGCGCATGAGGAGGCGACGCGCGATGCACAGGCGCTGGAAAAGGCTGCTGCAACGGTTCAGGCGCTCAGTCAACAGGTGCGCAGTTTGCAACACAAGCTGGATGGGCTGCCGCTGGATGAGCTACAGGGGCAGGTGGTGCATTGGAATACCAGCGTGGCAGTTGCGGATCGGGCTGTGCGTGAGATTCGACGCCGGCAGCAGGAATTTACGCAGGTGCTGAACGCCAACACACAACAGCAGGCGGCTGCTCGGCAGCGGCAGATGGAATTGCGGCAGACAATGCAGCAGCTTGAGCAGGAGCGCAGTTTACAGCGGCAGCGTGAGGAGCAACTGAACCAGGCGATTGCTGCTTTGCAGGCACAAATTGACCCGGCAGAAGGGCAATTGCAGATGCTGGAGCAGGGATTCAATGAGGCGCAGGAGCGGCAGATTGTGGCGCAGCAGGCGGTGACGGTTGCCGAGCGCCATGCTTCACAGGCGCAAATGGAATTGACCCGGCAGCGCGAGGCGTTGGATGCATTGCGGCGGCGGATTGAAGAGGATTTTGGCCTGGTGGCACTTGAATATACCAGTGTGGCTGGCCCGGCGCCTTTGCCGTTGGATGGAATGGTGGAGGAATTGCCCGGATTGCCCGAACTGCCGCCGGGTTTAGAGGATACAATTCAACGACAGCGGGCGCAACTACGGCGCATGGGGGCGGTCAACCCGGATGCGCAGACGGAATATCGCTCGGTCAAAGAGCGATATGAATTCTTGACTGTGCAGGTGGCCGACTTGAAGCGCGCCGATGCTGACTTGCGTCAGGTGATTGGCGAACTGGATGCGTTGATGAAGAAGGAATTTAAACGCACCTTTGACGCTGTGGCGGCAGAATTCCGGCAGATGTTCACCCGCCTGTTTGGTGGTGGATCGGCGCGGCTGGTGATGACAGATGAAGATAACCCAACCGAGACAGGCATTGATATTGAGGCGCGTCTGCCCGGACGGCGTGAGCAAGGGCTTTCATTGCTTTCGGGCGGTGAGCGCAGCCTGACGGCTGTGGCTCTGGTCTTTTCGCTGCTAAAGGTTTCACCAACGCCCTTCTGTGTGCTGGACGAGGTGGATGCGATGTTGGATGAGGCAAATGTGGGTCGTTTTTGCGACTTGCTGCGTGAACTGAGCCAGAATACGCAGTTTGTGGTCATTACCCACAACCGCAACACAGTGCAGGCAGCCGATGTGATTTATGGTGTGACGATGGGACGCGACTCGTCCAGCCAGGTAATCAGCTTGCGGTTGGATGAGGTGAGCGAAGACATGGTGCATTGAGAAATGGGCGAGAAAAAACAGCGCAACCTTTGGTGGTTGCGCTGTTTTTTGCTTAAATCTCAGATGGCAGATTACTCTTCTGAGATGGGCAAAGGCGGAAGTGCATTCTGCCAACGTGCATCGAACTTTGAAATCTTGCTTGCGGCTTTCTTTTCTTCCAGCCAGGCATTGAAGACTTTTTGCCGTTCTTGCTCAAAGCTGTAGGGGTCGAGCGGGCGGTTTTCGTGGCCGAGAACCTGGATGATATGCCAACCGAAATCGCTTTGCACGGGTTGGCTGGTTTGACCAATTTCCAGGGCAAAGGCAGCTTCTTCAAACGGGGCAACCATTTGGCCGCGCCCAAACCAGGAGAGGTCTCCGCCGAAATCTTTGTTGGATGCATCGGTTGAAAGCTCAGCAGCCAGTTTGTACCAGTCTTCACCCTGGTTGAGCCGTTCAATGACGGCTTTGGCCTCGTCTTCGGTGGCTACCAGAATGTGGCGTGCCCAGACCTGTTCGGCTTCCGGTTTGACATCGGCTGTGATGGCTTCATAGACCTTTTGCTGCAACAGGAAGGAGCGCATCAGACTGCGGATTGCGTTCTCGGGTAAATCCACGTCCTTGAGGCTGTCAATGTATTCCTGATAGCCCTGCTGATAGCTTTCCAGGGTGACTGGAGTGGCAGTTGGCATAGGCGTCCAGGTTGCTGTAGCCGTTGGTGCTTCGCCGGGGGTGGCGGTGGCGGTGGGCGGCAGGGGGGTGAAAGTGGCCGTTGGCTCGATCGTAGGCGTTTTGGTGGCCTTTGTATCGGGCTTGGTCGTGCTGGTTGGGCGGGTCATCCATTCCTGGGTTGGAGAAAGCGTGGATGTTGCTACAGGGGTCCAGGTAATGGTTGGGGTGGGGGTGCCATTGGCATAGTAGCCGAAATTCTCGCGAAATGCGGTTTCAACTTCTTCGTTGCTGACACTGAGGCCCAGTTCTTTGGCTTCCTGCTCGACGATTGCTTCGTTGATCAGTTGATCGAGCGCTTGTGAACCAAGCGTCTGCGAGTCCAAAAGCTGTGCTTTTGCTTGTTCAATCATGCTGTCAATTTGTTGACTCGTTTGCGGGTCACCGCCATAGAGGGTTTTGAAGCTCTCGTATTGATTGATTTGCTGGATGAGCTGAACCTGGGAGTAGCGCACTCGGTCTTGGAATTCGGTGCGGTTGATCCATTGTCCATTGACAGTGCTAACGGGCAAAAAGTAAACGTTGGCGAAGGCAGCAATGATCAGTCCAACAACGATGACCGCAATGGCGGCAGCAACGATGGTGATGATGCGGTTTTGACGGCGTTCCCGCTCGGAGCGGGCAAGATGTTTTTGGTTAACAATTTTTGTAACCGGTTTATTTGCCACAACAACTTCTCCTCATAAAAAGAGGGCCACAGGGTGGCCCCCGAGATTTTTTGCTAGTTTTTGTTTAGCGTTCGGAGAATTTTTCGCCGACGTAGGGCAGCAGCGCAATGTGGCGAGCGCGCTTGACGGCGGCGGCTAATTCGCGCTGATGCAGGGCACAGGTACCGGTTTGGCGCCGTGGGCGAATCTTGCCATCTTCGGTGACGAAGCGGCGCAGCATGTCTACGGCTTTATAATCAATTTTGATATTTTTATCGGCGCAGAACTGACAAATTTTGGGGCGGGCCATGTAACGCCGGCCACCCGACATTTGTTCGCTCTCAGCCATCATTTCTTCGGTCATGGGACTTGCTCCTAAAAGGGATATTCATCTTCTGCGCCCTCACCCTCGCCGGGTTCGGAAGCAGGATTGGACGAGCTGTCGCGGCGGTCGCCGAGCATCATCATTTCGCTGGCGACAATTTCAACGCCTGAATGTTTGACGCCTTCGGCATCTTCCCAACGGCGGGTTTGCAGGCGTCCTTCAATATAGACCTGCTGGCCTTTGGTGATGTATTGTTTGCAAATTTCGGCCAAGTTGCCCCAGGCGACGATATTGAACCATTCGGTTTCTGTGTGTCGTTCGCCATCGGCGCTGTTCCAGCTCCGGCTGGTGGCGACAGTGAAGGTCGTTACAGAACGGCCCGAAGGGGTGTACCGCATTTCCGGGTCGCGCCCCACATTGCCAATGATCATCACTTTATTCAATCCTCGGCTCATTTAAAACTCCTTGCCGTTTCAAGTGCTGCCGCGAAGCAGAAAATCAGGCCGCGCTGGTGATCATGAACCGCATAACGGGTTCCAGATAGCGCAGGTTGCGGTCGAGTTCAGCGGTGAACGAAGGGGCGAACTGAGCTTCGATCAGGAAGTACTGACCTTCGCGCTGTTTGCGAATCAGGTATGCCAGGTGACGCTTGCCCCAATTCTCAAGTTTATTGATGCTGCCGCCGGAATCAGCGATCCAGGTTTTGACCTTTTCGACAGTGCTGTTGAGCGTCTGTTCGTCAAGGTCAGGTTGGATGACCAAAACTACCTCATAGGTACGCATGTTGGGAAAACCTCCTTTCCTCGGGATTGCCCCCGGTGGGCAGCGTGGCTGCGGCGGGAGCGGAAAGGCAGCAGATTGTAACGATCTGCCGACTTGTCTGGGCATTATTCTAGCATGAAATGGTGGTTTTGTTAAGGGTGTACCCCAAGGCAAAACTTTCTCAAACAACCTTGCCGGAGGTTGCTTCGTCTCGCAATGACATGAGGTGGGGAGGCTGGCACGGGCTGCTGTGTGGGGCAGGCTTCCATCCTGTCTGAGGGGCTGGATCCAACACCGCATTCTCTTGACTTTTGGTTGTGGATTGCGATAAGATATTTTCATTCGAAAGGATTCAATCTCAAAGGAGGATCGCGATGAAAATTGAGGTGCTGTATCGCCCAGCTTACTCGCTTGCGAAGGTGACGCTGAATGCCAATGAGGGGCTGCACGCTGAGCCAGGGGCAATGGTTGGCATGTCGGCTGGAATGGAAATTGAGACGAAGATGCGCGGCGGGCTGCTCAAATCGCTTGCGCGCTCGATGTTTGGCGGCGAATCGTTTTTTGTCAACACCTTTCGCGCCCCAACTGGCGGAGGCGAACTGTTGTTGGCGCCTACATTGCCAGGGGATGTCTTTTCGTTGATTCTCTCGGGGGAGGAATATCTGGTGCAATCGGGATCGTTTTTGGCATCGGCAGAGGGAATTGAGACGGATACCAAATGGTCAGGTGCCAAGACGTTTTTTGCTGGTGAAGGGTTGGTGATGTTGCGTTGTGCTGGGATGGGGGAATTGATTCTTTCCAGTTATGGTGCAATTCATGAGATGCAACTGAGTGCCGGGCAAACCTTTACCGTGGATACAACCCATTTGGTGGCCTTTCCACAGAATATTGGCTTCCGGGTGCGCACCATTGGTGGAATGAAATCTACCCTTCTGGGGGGTGAGGGGTTGGTGGTGGATTTGACGGGCCCAGGCAAGGTGTTGCTGCAAACCCGCAGTGTGGGCGCTTTTCTGGAATGGTTGCTCCCCAAACTGCCAAAGCAAAGCAGCGATTAGGGCCGGGCGTTTTCGAGCAGCACTGCGGCAGCACAGCGCCGATAGTAGGCACGGAAGGCGGCTGTTTCGGCGAGCAGCGTTTTCAGCTGCCGTTCCAACTCGGGCAGCGGGTGCGGGTGGGTGGTCGCGCCTGCTGTTAGCTGTAGCAGGCCGTCCTGTTGTTCAAAGGTGAATTGGGCATTGGCTGCCAGCCAATGCAGGCCCAGGTGAACGGTCGCTTCAGACTGAGCGGCTGCGCTTGCCAGCTCAAGGAGGGTGATTTGTCCGCCAAGCTGCCGCAGGACGTGCCGGGCAAGCCCGCTCAGGCGTTGCAGGAAGGCTGGCAGGCTATCTTCGACCGGTGAAATGGCAAACAGGATCACGGTTTGGGGTTGGACGGTTGCAAGTGCGGTTTGCAATTCGCGCAGACCCGGCGGCGGATTGTAGATGAGCAAGCGTTCAGCCGGGTGCAGTTCGGCACGTCCCAGGCCAGGGATGATGGGGGCGCTGCTGCCTTCTCGCCAGAGGAGCAGGCCGGGCGACGCAAGATAGGTCTCAATCAGGTCGGCGGGGTCTTCAACCAGGCGATGGTCAAGGATGCTGAGGGGTGGGCGGGTGGAAATGTGCAGGGTGGGGCGTTCCAGCGTGCGGGCGCTAACCCATTCGATTTGCACCGAGGTTTGGCCGCGAAAATTGCTTGCCCGGGCGGTGTAGGCCAGGTCGAAAGGGCCTTCGGGCAGGGAATTGCCTGCTCCCTGCCACCATAGCACTTTGCGCGTTTCGCCATCCGGGTCTCGCACGAGAAGTTGTAAATGCTCCTTGGTTTTGCCAATGGGGGTGACCGTTTCGAGACTGAGTTGTCGCGAGGCCAGGATGGGGGCGGGGTTTCCGGGGCCAAAGGGGGCGAGGCCTTCGAGGGCTGCAATGTGTTCGATGGTGAGGGCTGAGAAGGGGAGAAAGGCATCTATGGGCAGTTCTTGCAGCGTCTGACCTGGTTTTCGTTGGGCCTCAATTGTGTGTGCCAGGCGGCGGCGGAATTCTGGAATGCGCTCGGTGGGCAGAGAGAGACCGGCAGCCATGGGGTGGCCGCCAAAGCCATGCAGCAGGTCGGCCTGGGCAGCAATGGCAGCGGTGATGTTGATGCCAGCAATGGAGCGGGCCGAGCCGCGCGCCGCTTCGCCGGGTGGAGCGGTGAGCAGAATGGCGGGGCGTTGGTAGAGTTCAACCAGACGGCTGGCAACAATCCCGACGACTCCGCCCGGCCATTGTTCATGATACAGGACAAGCACCGGAGCATCCAGCAGGCGCGGGTTTTGGTGCAATTGGGCCTGGGCAGCCTGGAAGACCTGATCGCAAAGCATTTTGCGTTGGGCATTGAGCGCTTCAAGGCGGGTGGCGGTGACGGCTGCCAGGCTGGAATCGTCGGTGGTGAGGAATGGTACGATGGGGTTGGCATCGTCGAGCCGACCAAGGGCATTCAGGCGTGGGCCAATGATGAAGCCGATGTGGGTTTCGTTGAGCTGTGCCGGGTTGACTTCGGCCAGCTCCAGCAGGGCGCGCAGGCCGGGGCGCTTGTTTTGTCGCAGCACTTCCAGTCCAAGTTGCACAAGGTGACGGGCATCGCCAATCAGCGCGGCCAGGTCGGCGACGGTGCCAAGTGCCACCAGGTCGAGGTCGTTTTGCAGTTCTTGCAGCCGTCCAGCACGGCGGTGCAGTTCTTCGGCCAGTTTGTAGGCTACGCCTACACCGGGCAAGCTGTGGAGGGGGTGGTCGGGCGGGCTGCGTTGCGGGTTGACAACGGCCAGGGCGGGCGGTAGTTCATCGGGCAGGCTGTGATGGTCGGTGATGAGAAAATCGAGGCCGGTTTGTCGCGCAAATTGCGCGGCATTGTGAGCGCTGATGCCTGTATCGCAGGTAAGAACAACGCTTACTCCTTGCGCGAGGAAGCGTTGCAGGCCGGGAATGTTGACACCGTGCGATTCAAAGCGGCGGATGGGAATGTGATAGATGACATCTGCGCCCAGGCGTTGTAGGGCGGCATGGAGCAGGGTGGTGGCAGTTTGTCCATCTACGTCAAAATCGCCCCAAATGCCAATCCGTTCGCCCTTGCGGATGGCCTGCTCGATGCGGTCGGCGGCTCGGGGCAGGTCGTCCAACTCGGCAGCGGAGGTGGGGGAGTAGGCATTGGGGTTGAGGAAGGCATTTGCCTGGGCGCGGGTTTGGATGCCGCGCCGGTTGAGCAATTCGGCTAACAGCGGGTAGGGGCCGACCAGGTCGAGCAGCTCGGCGGGTGGATGGGGGATGGGTGGGTCGAGCCAGGTGAGCGCGGCGCTCAAAAGCTGATTTCTCCAATCTGTTCAAAGTCGAGTTGCAAGGTTGGTTCGGGATCCAGGTCATCTTCCAGGTCTTGCCAGTCTCCGGCGCGCACGCCGCGCCCGCACAACGAGCGGTATGGGCAGAAGGCGCAGTGCTTTTCATTGGCGGTGAGTGGGAAAGGCAGGGCTGCCTGGCTGAGGTTGCAGATTTCTTCAATCAGGGCGTGCAATTCCTGTCCAGTTTGTTCGTGTTCGGCGTGACTGTAGGAAAAAGTTTCTGGCTGACGTGGCTCATTGGCAAACCAGTAAATCATTTGCACTTGTTCGGGCTGGATGCGGGCATTGGCATTGAGCGAATGTCCGGCTGTGACGAGCAGGAAGCGATAGAGCCGGGTTTGCATGCGCCGGGCGAGGAAAGCCCGAGGGGTGCGGCGCGGGTTGGTTTTCCAATCTACGATGATGGCCTGCTGACCGGGGGCGATGGCGATCAGGTCAAATTTGGCAATTAGACGGTAGCCAGCGAAGGGCGCGTGGAGGGTGAATTCTGGGTGGCGGCGCTCTGGCAGGCCTTGGGGGGGGAAATCGAGGTAATTTTGCCACCATGCTGCCAGGTGTGGGTCGTTGGTCACCTGTGGTGGAATGCCAATGGCGGCCTGGTGCAGCATGTGATGGAAATGGGAGCCGCGCTGCATGGCTTGTTCCTGTTCGATGACTGGTTCGGTTTGAACAGCCGGCCAGGCCAGGCGGCGCAGGGCGCGCAGTTCAAAGCGGCGCGGGCAATCGAGGTAATCTTGCAGGTTGTTTTGGCTGAATTGAAAATCAGCTGGCAGAGTCATGGTGGATTTCCTCCCAGAGTGGGATGAGGGCGACAAGCGGCAGGGCTGGTGTGGAGGGCCGGTTGCTGGACTTGCCCAAATTCCAGGTGATGATCAGTTCTTTGCGGGCGCGCGTGATGCCAACATAGAGCAAACGCAAGCGTTCAGCGCAATATTCCATGCGCGCCTGACGGGTGGCAATGCCTTCTTCCTGGAAGAGCGAGATTGGGTCGTTGTGGACGAGAGCCTTAATCATGGCGAGGGTCTCGGCTTGCAAGTTGAGCTGGCCGCGCACAAAATAGGGTTCAGAGATGTAGGTGTCGTAGGGTTGATTGGAGGGAAAATCGTAGTTGCTGACAGAGAGCAGGTAGACGCGATCCCATTCCAGGCCTTTGGCCTTGTGGATGGTGGCAACCAGGACTTTTCCCTTATGTTGTTCGGGGTCAAAGGCAATATCTTCTTCGCTGAAGCCGTTCAAACGACGTTCATTGCGAGCGATGCTGGAAAGTTCATCAGCGAAGTCATTCAGCCGCCAGGTGGGGTGTGATTGGGCTGCCTGTTCCAGCACCAGGGCGAGCTTGTGCGCCAGGGCCAGGTCGGCGGGGAGGGCGAACAAGTCTTGGGCGAGGGTGAGCAGGAGCTGGTCAATGGGGAGCAAAGTGGCAGCCTGCCAGCGTTGCATCAGGCTGCGGAATGTTTCCAACTCGGTGATAAATTCTGGACGCATGCCGGTGTTGCGCTTTTCTTCCAGCCAGTCGTTGCCAGGGAGTGGCCAAAGGTAATCCTCGACCTGACCGCAGCCCTGAATCAATTCGCCAATCAGGCGGATGAATTTATCCTGCTCAGCTTTTTGGGCGGCCGATTCGGGTTGTGGGCGCGGTAGGCGTTGGTAGGCCTGGGAGAGGAGGCGCTGCTCGGTGGGCCTGGCAAGCGCTTTGAGGAGGGTGGAGAGTGCTTCGGCCGTTTGTCGGGTGGCGCGTGAGGTTTGGAGTAGTTCAACACAGGGAATATTGGCCTGGGTGAGTTGTTCAATCACTTTTGCGCCGCGTTCGTTGCGCGGCACGAGGACGGCAACCGTTTCATTGGGATGTTCGGGCAGCCAGCGTTGCAATGAGTGGACAACATCGGCTAGCTCTTTCTCGGGAGAATATTTTGTGTTTATCAGGTGAACGCCATCTGGCTGATCGGGTGGGTTGGGTTGTGGGTCGTGGGGGGGGGCAGGCTCGATGAAGGGCAGGTTGAGTGCATCGCGCAGGGCGGGGTCAGGGTGGGCGGTGCGTGTCCAACGGATGAGGGCGTTTGCCAGCTGGATGATGGAGCGGGTGGAGCGCCCAGAGTTGGGCAGGTTGCGGGCAATGACGCCGGGTTCGCGGCGGAAATTGATCAGAAATTGTGGGCTGGCGGTGGTGAAACTTTCGTAAATGGCCTGGTTGGGGTCGCCAACGCGCACCCAGTTGCCTTCTTCGCCAACCAGCAGGCGCAAAATATGCTCTTGCAGGCGGCTGCTATCCTGGGCTTCATCTTCCAGGATGTAGGGCCATCGGTAACGCAGGCGGCTGAGGTAATCCGGGTCGGAGGAGAGTGCTTGCAGGGCGAGGCGGATCAGGTCGTCGAAATCTACGGCACTGCGGTAGGCCAGGGCGCGCTGATAGTCGTTGTAGACCTCGGCCGCGAAGAGCAAGAGCGGGGAGGGGTTGCCGGGCAGGCGTTGCCGCAATTCGCTGGGTGTGATTTGCAGGTCTTTGGCCTGACGGACAACAGCCTGTCCGAGTCTGGTGAGGTTGGTTTGCCATTTTTTGATCAGGCCAGGGTTGGATTGGGGGTTTTGATCCGGATCGCTCCATTCGAGGACAAAGGCCGGGTTGGCGCGCAGCCAGGCCTGGCTGACGGAGGTGAGAATCTGGTCGGCAGTTGATTCATCGGCGATTTGGAAGCGGTCTGAAAGACCGGCAAGATCGGGGCGCTCGCGGACGATATCGTGTGCCAGGCCATGCAGGGTGCGAACTCGGTAGCCAAGGCCGGGCAGGAGGTCAAATTCGGAGAGGAAGGATTCGATGCGGCTGATGAAGTTGTTGGCGGCAGAATTGGAGAGGGTGACGATTAGAATTTCCTGGTCATCTTGAATTTGTTGGCGGGCGATGAGGCTGGCAGCCAGGTAGGAGAGGGTGTGTGTTTTGCCGCTGCCGGGGACGGCAGAAATGCCCATCCGGCCATGTGTGTAGCTGACGACTTCTTTTTGAGCGGGGCGCGGGAGAAATGGCATGGGGTTAGCTCCGGATGGCGGCCAGGTTGCGGCGGATGGTTTGCAGGGCGAGCAGTAATGCGCCGCGTTCTTCTTCACCGCTTTCATTCAGGCTGTTGATGCAGAGGTGAACATGGCTGCGGCAGCGCAGCAACAGGCCTGTGACCAGGCGGGAAAGGCTGCTTTGGTTGGTATGGAATTCATCAGCGTCGCTCCAGCGCCGGCCTTCCGTCCAGCGCCGCGAGAGAACAACTGGATGGGTGAGCGGTTGATAGAGGCGTTCCCACCAGCCCTGGCTGCCGGCATTGAGCCAGAATTGAACGCTGACTGGGCGGTTGCTCATCAAGAAGGTGTGCGCTGGGGCCAGCAGGACGGTATCGCTTTCTTCATCTTCCCAGCTGTGCAAGTATTGGGCGGCCAAAATGCCATCTTGAACCATTTGCAAGTAGGCTTGTCCGAGCGGGGTTCCCTCTGTTTGCAGGCTGGGTGCTGCCACACGGCGGAATTTTTGCACCGATTCGATCAGCCGGGCGGTGATGGCTGCGGCATCGTAACGGGTGTGAAAGCCAAAGCCGGGCTGCGATAGCAATTCGCCAAACAGACGAGAGAGAAAGACATCCAATTCCTGCACGTCTCCACTGCGGTAGAGGGTGAGCCAGGTGCTGAGTTGTTCAAAGCGCTCGCCAATGGCATAGGTGATGCGCTGCTGCATGGTTGAAACGAGGGTGTCGAAACTGCCAAGCGAGGTGGTGCGTCCTTTGTATAGTACCTGTGACAGCAGGTCGGCTCGCACCAGGTCAAGGCCTTCGATCGTTTGCAACAGGGCAGACCGGACATCTTCTGTCGGGCAATCCATTTTCCATTGCGGGTGAGCAAGAAGGCTGAACGTTAGCAGGCAGCGGGTGGTGGGTTCTTCGCGCAGGCTGCGCGAAGGACGGTGGGAGCGGTTGGGGATGTTCAATTCATCCAGGCGGTTCATTAAGGAGAAACGCAGCGAATCACTCAGGAAGGGGGAGAGGATGGCGATTTCTCCTGGTGGCATGCCAGCCTGGACATACTCGGCGGTTTTTTGACAAACCCATTCCACCATTTGAGGGGCAAAACGTTCATGCTGCATACTGAAGGCGGTGGCGAGGTCGGTTTGTTTGGGCATGGGGCGGTGCAGCAGAGCGCTGCAAAAGGCCTCGGCCAGGTGTTGCACAGGCGCTGGAGCGATGAAGTTTTCTTCCAGGTGTGCTGTGTCGGTGCATTCTTGTTCGAGTGCGTGTGCGCTGATTGGGTCGGCGCCCAGAAAGGCACGGTAGCCGCCCTCGCTATCATAAATCAGCAGGGCGGAATCGAAAGCCGGCAGCCAGGCGCGCAGCACGTCATGCACAACCGGCACATCTTCCTCCACATTGTCATAAATCAGGTGGCGATAGGTGGCGGTCAGGTAGGAGCGGCAGAGGAAGGATGGCCAAAGATGTTCGATAAAAGTTTGTAACTGTAAGGAAAAATCGAGCAGGTTATTTTCCAGGCAGAATTGGCGGAAGAGCAGGGCGCATTCTTGTGCTTGTTGATAGAGCATCTCCTGTCCGGCCTTGCCGATCCATGCTGCGGAAAGGCGCTCGGCGATGGTTTCGACAGGGAAGCCAACCCCGGCAGCTTTGTTGAGGTTGTCGAGGATTTGACTGTAGAGGCGATGCCGGTCAATGGTCAGGGATTCAAAATAGCCTTGTTCAAGCAGGGGCTGCATG
Organism: uncultured Anaerolinea sp.; assembly: GCA_964453115.1. Classification (GTDB taxonomy): domain Bacteria; phylum Chloroflexota; class Anaerolineae; order Anaerolineales; family Anaerolineaceae; genus JAIWNK01. The sequence continues at coordinate 28,113 of CAYVRT010000012.1, forward strand.
ATGCGCGCTAGGTAGTATTGGGCAGTTTCCAGGGTTAGGAAGATGGGCGGTTGGGTGGGGGTGGCAAACCCGGCCTGAGCGGCAATGGTGGGCCAAAAGAGCGCAATCAGGCGCTGCGCCAGGCCGCCCAGGGTGACAACCGAGACCTGTCCGCCCGGCGGCAGGTTGGGGTGACGTAAGAGCTGGGTGTAGGGCAGGGCCAGGGTGCGTTGTGGGCTGAGGACGAGGATGGTTTGTGCTGGCACACTTTGTTGGAGCAGGGTGTGGAGGTGTGCCAGGCCGATGGTCGTTTTGCCGCTGCCCGGTGGCCCTTCCAGAAATCGGCGTGTGCCGGATGGAATCTGTGCCAGTTGGGCTTGTTGAGGGGTCAGGTCAGGAAGGATCAATCCGCGTCTCCAATCCAGAGAGATGGTTTGATTGTAGCACGGAAATGAGGAAACGTCAGGCCGATTGGCGGCGGTGCTGCATCCAACGACGAATGGCGGGCAGGCGCAAGAGGAGTAGCAGGAGGAAAATGCCGCCGTAGAGGAGCGGTTGACGGATATCGCTTTTGACTGCCCAGGCATAGTGCAATACAGCCAATGCACCTGCGGCATAGGCAAGGCGATGCAGACGCTTCCAACCGCGCCCTAGTTGACGCATGGCGGTGCGATTGGAGGTGAGGGCCAGGATGAGCAGGACGAGCAAGGCAACAGACCCGGCGATGATGAAGCGCTTTTCAACCAGCACTGCGGTCATTTGGCGAAAGTCCAGACCATAATCCAGAACGGCGAAGGTGAGGAAGTGCAGGGCGGCGTAGAAGAAGGCATACAGACCGAGCGGACGCCGGGCCTGGGCAGCGAACTTCCACCCGGTGAGAGACTGGAGCGGGGTGCAGGCGAGGGAGAAGAGCAGCCAGAGGATGGCAGCTTGTCCGGTGCGTTGTGTGATGGCCTGGATGGGGTTGGCGGTCAGCGCACCACTTCCACCATCCAGCAGCAGGAGCAGAAAGGGGAGCAGCGAGAGACCATGGAGGAGGAGGAGCAGAGGATGGGGCATGGCGGCTTTCAATAATTGCTCTTCAGGTCGAGGCCGCGATAGAGCTCAGCAACTTGTTCGGCGTAGCCATTGAAGAGCAATGTGTCGCGGCGGCTCAATTCACCAATTCGGCGCTCGGTTGCCTGTGACCAGCGCGGGTGGGGGACATTGGGGTTGACATTGGCATAGAAACCGTATTCATTGGGCGCGGCGGCCATCCATAAAGAGGTGGGCTGTTCAGAGACCAGGTCAATTTTGACAATGGATTTGATGCTCTTGAACCCGTATTTCCAGGGGACGACCAACCGGATGGGAGCGCCACTTTGCGGAAGCAAATCTTTGCCATAGAGGCCGGTGGCGAGCAGGGTCAGGTCATTGTAGGCCTCGGACATTGTCAGGCCTTCAACGTAGGGCCAGTTGTACCAGCTGACTTTTTGGCCGGGGAGTTGGGCCGGGTCATAGAGGCTCTCAAAGCGCACGTAGCGGGCGGCAGAGGTGGGGCGTACTTCATCCAACAGTGCGCGCAGTGGAAAAGCCAGCCAGGGGATGACCATAGACCAGCCTTCGACACAGCGCAGGCGGGTGATGCGTTCCTGGGGTGCAAAACGGGTGCGCAGGTCATCTATATCAAAGGTTTGCGGCGATTCGACCAGCCCACCGACCTGCACCTGCCAGGGGTTGGTGATGAAACTGCTGGCGAGCCGTGCGACTGCGACTTTATCGGTGGTGAATTCGTAGAAGTTGTTGTAATTTGTCACATCTTCAAAGGGTGTTAGTGGGTCGCCGAGTTCATCGCTATTTGCCAGTGTGGAAGGCGGTGTGCCATCTGGGGTGGGGGATTGAGTGGGGGCGCATGCAGCCAGAGCCGCAGCACCGGCAACGACCAACGCTTGTTTGAGGAAGCGGCGTCTTGAGAGGTAGACGGCTTCTGGTGTAATTTGGGAAGAAGGGATGGGTTTCATGGTTCGTTTCCTTTTTGGGCCAAATTTGCCCAAATTGTTGGGCGCACAACCTCCGCAGGGTATGGGGTGTGCGGTTAGTAAGGCTGACCGGCCATGCAGTGCAGCACGGCACGGGTTAGCAGGGTATCGGCTGTGGCGCGATGCGCGTTGGGAAGTGAAATCTCGAAAAAGCGCCCAGCGTCCTCGAGTTTGAAATAGCGGTAGCCGCCTTTGCGGCTATCCCATTCGCTGCGGTAATCGGCGAACAGGCGCATGATATCCACATCCTGAAATTGTTCGTTCCAGGGAAGACGGTAGCGCTCCATGGACTGTTTCATCATGCGCTTGTCAAACTCGCTGTTGTAGATGCCGAGGACGCGCCCGGTCAGAAGCGGTTTCAGCTGTGTCCAGAGGATGGGCCAGGGGCGAGCGGTGCGTACCATCTCGTCGGTAATGTGATGTACGCGGCTGGCTTCGGCGGGGATGGGTTGACTGGGGCGAACGAGCGCTTCAAATACGGTTTCGCCATTATCGTCCACGATACCAATTTCCACAATTTCATCGGTTTGGCTCAGGCCGGTTGTTTCCGTATCGAGATAGAGCGGGTTTTTGAGCAGCATTTGACGGGCAATTTGCACGGCGCGTTGGGCGGCGGTGGTTGCAGCGGGGGAGGTCATGGGTGGGTTTCCTTCTCTAGGGCAGATTCCAATAGGCGATGCTATCGGCGTAATAGGTGAATCCGGCAGAGCTGAGACCGGCAATGAACAGGCCAAAGTAGCCAGGTGCGGAAAGGCTGCTGTCCTCAAATTCGCGCAGCAGTTGACCATTGGCATAGAGTTTGATGGTGCTGCCTTGCATCCACAGGCCAATGCGATTGGTCTGGTTCGAGCCGCCAAGCAGGGCGGGGTGGGATTCGGGAGCGAAGAGGGCGCGGTTGCCGCTGGCATCCCAGGCGGTGAAGTTATAGCGGCCATCGCAGGTCAGTTGAACATAGTAGCCTTGCCCGGAACTGTAGTCGGGTGCGCGAGCAATCAGGCCATAGAAATCGGAGCTGGAACATGCAGCGGTACGTAAGGTCACTTCCAGATAGCCATCGCCCAGCTTGCGCCCACCCAGGCGCCAGCCGCGCCAGCCGGTGGCGGTGAAACTGGTGAGCTTCAAGGCGTCGTTTTCAATTTTGATTTGGGTGTAGTCATCTTTATAGCCTTCACCGCTCAGGTTCCAGTTGCTGCCATTGCTGAATGTGTCCTGCCAGGCTGGGCTGCCGAGGGCAATGGCCGGGTCGGATGCGGCGGGGGTGAGGGTGGCGGTGGGATTGAACGTGGCAGTTGGATTGAGGGTGGCGGTGGGGCTTGACTCTGGTGTGGGGGTATTGAGGGTGGGTTGAGCGGTGTTTGGGGTGGTTGGTTTGGGGAGGGGTGTTTCGCTGGGGGCAACGCCGGTTGGTAAGGTGGTGAGGGCCAGCAAAACCTGGGTGGCTAGCAAATCGGGGGTGGGAGATGTGGCAGGGGCCGGAAGGTTGCAGGCCGAAAGCAGCACAGATAGTGTAATGAGGAGGCTAACGAGGCGGACGATGTGTTTCATAGGAAGAATCCTTTTCAAAGAGCTTATTCTTTATTATAGTCAACAATTCTAAAAATTCGAGTTTTTGTAATGGACGATTAAGTTTTGGCTGCCAAAACAAAGTATAATCCAACTTGATGAAGACGCATCTGGTGCAATTGGAAACACGAGATGATGTGCTGGCGGTGCGCGATAGGATGGCCTGGGCGCAGACGGGGCGAATTTTGCTCATCTGGCCGCGCCGTGGACGCTGTCGTTTGCGGGCCATGGACTGGGTTTTGCTGCGCCGTGCTGGCACAGATTTGGGCTGTCAGGTGGGGTTGGTGACCCGGCACGAGGTGGCGCGCCATGAAGCCGAACAGGCTGGGATTGTGGTTTTTGCAAGTGTGCAGGATGCACAGCGCCTGGCATGGCGTCAGGGTCGCAAGCCGCGTCGTTGGCGCTGGAAGCGCGATGAGCAGCGGGCTGGCAGGCTGTTGTCCGAACGTCCGCGGCGCGGCAATTGGCGGGATGCGCCGGTTTGGCTGCGGTTGGGGGTGTTCGCGTTCGGGTTGCTGGCAGTGCTGGGGCTGCTGCTCTTTTTTCTGCCGCAGGCAGAATTGCATTTGCGTCCGGCTGTGATTCAACAGAGCCTTGACCTGGATGTTTGGGCAGACCCGCGCCTGGGCTTTGCGATGGTTTCGGGTGGGATGCCGGCGCGCCGACTGGAAGTGCTGGTGGAGGGGCGGGCAACAATTGCAGCGAGCGGCACAGTGCAGGCGCCTAGTTCAAATGCAAGCGGCCTGGTGATATTGACCAATTTGACGGAGGAAGCGATCTATGTTCCAACGGGGTTGGTAGTGCTGACTCTTGATGACCCGCCGGTGCGTATGCAGACCTTGCGGGCGGTGACATTGCCAGCCGGGGTTGGGCAAACGACAACCGCAGCAGTGCAATCTATTACACCGGGTAGCGCTGGCAATGTGGCTGCGGGGGCCGTTCAGGCTGTGGAAGGCCCATTGGGTGCCAGGCTATTGGTACGCAATGAGGATGTAATTTTGGGTGGACGCGAGGTGTTGCGCTCAGCGCCAACCGAAGCAGATTATGCAACCTTACGCCAGCAATTACTGGAAGATTTAGGCCTTCAAGCGGTGGAGGATTTGCAGCGTACTTTGCCGGAAGGGCAGGTCTTGGTGGCTGGGACTGTGAATTTGCAAGCTGTGGTGAGTGAGCTGGCGCAGCCGGAAGCGGGGATTCCAGCGGAGGAGGCCAGTTTGACGATCCAGGCAGTATTTGAGGGCTGGAGCGTAGCGCAGGCCGATTTGCAGATGGCGGCGAGCGCAGCATTGGATGTTGGTTTGCCGCCGGGGTATGTGGCTGATGTGGAAACGCTGTCAATAGTGGCTTTGGATGAGGCACAGAAAAGTGGGGATGACGTGTGGCGTTGGCCGGTGCGGGTGCAGCGCACGTTGCGCGGAGATTGGTCGGCAGCGCAATTGAGCGTTGCATTGGCAGGCCAACCGCTGTGGGCTGTGCCGGAATTGGTGGCCGCGCAGGTGCCTTTGGCAGAGCCAGTTCAGGTGCGCTTAACCCCGGCATGGTGGGGACGAATGCCGGTGTTACCAATTCGCATTTTTGTGAAGGAGGAATGAGCATGGGGCGCGTGCTTGCGGTTGATCCGGGAGAAAAACGCCTGGGGCTTGCAATCAGTGATCCAACCGGCACGATTGCCAACCCATGTGGGGTTTTAAAGCATGTTGGGCGGGTGGTGGATGCGGCAACGATTGCTGCTTTGGCACGTGACCAGGGTGCGGAGCGAATTGTGGTGGGCGTGGCGCTGGATGAGGAGGGGGAGGCCGGTCCGGCTGCGCGCCATGCAAAGCGGCTAGCAGAGGCCATTGCACTGCAAACGAATTTGCCAGTGGAATTGTGGGATGAGAGCAACAGCACATGCGAGGCACAGGCGGCGCGTCGGGCGTTGGGTGTGCGGCGCGATCGGCGCCGTGGACACCTGGATGATCTGGCAGCGACGGTGATTTTGCAAAGCTATCTGGATGCGCATAGCCAAAAGTAGAAAGAGGCGAAGAGATAAAAATGTCAGCACCAAGAGGCGGTGGTTGTGGCCGGGGAATGTTGGTGGGCGGATTGCTATTGGGGTGTCTGGTGAGCCTGAGCCTGGTGTGGGCTTTGGCAAGCATCCCAACACAGGCCGAGGTGTTGTTTGGGCCGCCTGCACCAACCCTCGATGGGGTACAGAAATTGATGTATGGTGGGCAATTGTTAATGTATCGCGAGGATTTGCTTGTGCCGTTCAATGCTGCGGCAGGGACGCAGACTTTTGATATTGCTCCGGGCGAAACGGTTAACCTGATTACTTTCCGTTTGCAAACCGAAGGGCTGATTGCGAACAGTGATGCAATGCGCCTGTATTTGATTTATGCTGGTCTGGACACGCGCATTCAGGCTGGACGCTATGAGCTGAGCGCAGCACAATCGGCATTTGAGATTGCGCAGGATTTTCGTCAGGCAGCACCGGATGGGTTGGTGTTTGGGCTGTTGGCTGGTTGGCGGGCTGAGGAGGTGGCGGATTCGCTGCCCTATTCCGGGTTGAATATTTCGGCGGAGCAGTTTTTGCTGGTCGTTTATCAACCGGGGTTGAGTGGGCTGCCGGAGCCATGGCGCAGCATGGTGAACCTGGAAGGGTTTTTGATGCCGGGGGAATATGCGGTTGAGCGCGGGATGAGTGCCGAGGATTTGGTTTCGCTGATTCTGGTTCGTTTTGATCAACAAGTTGAGGCGGAGCTGCGGCAGCGTTACGCCGCGCAGGGGCTGGATTTGCGGCAGGCAGTGACGTTGGCCTCAATGGTGGAGCGTGAGGCGGTGGTGGAGGATGAGCAGGCGTTAATTGCTTCGGTTTTTCTGAACCGTTTGCAGCAGGGGATGAAATTGGATAGTGACCCGACGGTGCAATATGCGGTGGGCTATGATGCCGGGCGCGGTGGCTGGTGGGTTAACCCGCTAACAGTGGAAGATTTAGGGGTGGATTCGCCCTACAACACATATCGGGTCATGGGGCTGCCGCCTGGTCCAATTGCCAACCCCGGGCTGACAGCCTTGCAGGCGGTTGCTTACCCGGCACAGACGCAGTATTTGTATTTTCGGGCGCGTTGCGATGCCTCCGGCAGGCATGTTTTTGCGGTGACTTATGAGGAACATTTGCAAAATGGCTGCCCATAAGTTGCAGCTATGCTAGAATTACGCTATACGGATTTTTTTGGAGGTGCGGGAATGGCCGTTTTGGGCATTGATTTTGGTGGCTCGGGCATTAAGGGGGCGCTGATTGATGTGGAAAAGGGACAGTTGCTGGGGGAGCGGCTGCGTTTGCCAACGCCAGAAGGTGGAAAACCGCAGGATGTGGCCGGGGTGATGAAACAAATCGCCCATCACTTCCAGTGGAATGGGCTGACGGGGTGCGGTTTTCCAGCTGTGATTTTGCATGGGGTGGTACAGTCGGCGGCCAACATTCATTCCTCCTGGGTGGGAATGGACGCCAATGCGTTGTTTGGGCAGACACTGGGTTGTGCGGTGCATACTGTCAATGATGCAGATGCAGCCGGTGTGGCGGAGATGCGTTTTGGGGTGGGGCGTGAATTGCCGCGCGGGGTGGTGGTGATGTTGACGGTTGGTACCGGGATTGGTTCGGCGCTGTTTGTGGATGGGCAGTTGGTGCCAAATACAGAATTTGGACATTTGATTGTGGATGGCAAGGATGCTGAGCGACGTGCTTCGGATGCGGTACGCAAGCGCAAGCAGCTTTCCTGGGAAGAATGGGCCGGGCGTTTTCAGCGCTATCTGGAAGTGTTGAACGCACTCATTTGGCCGGATGTGATTATTGTGGGTGGTGGAATCAGCAAAGAGCCGGAGCGGTTTTTGCCTTATTTGAAGTCGCGGGCAAAAATCATCCCCGCCCGTTTGCAGAATCAGGCCGGGATGATTGGCGCAGCAATGTTTGCGCTGGAGAATAGTTAGACGAAGTAGGCGTTAATTAACCGCCGATGCCGCCGCCGATGATGCCGCCATTGGTGAAGCGGTGCAGGTTGTTGAAAATGGTTTCGATTTGTTCGGCGGTGATTGTGACGCCTGTCTCGCGGTGGTGGAGGGCGTTTTGGCGTGCCTTTTCCAGTGCAAGTTCGCGGATGGTGATGCCGCGCAGGTTGGCTTCTTTGACCAGGGCAGCCCCCACTGCGTAGCCAAGCACCGGGTTGAGCGCGGTGATGAGGATGGGGTTTCGCTCGAGCCATGCTTCGGCGCGGGGGCGATTGGCCTGAATGCCGCAAACGCATTTTTCGGTAAAGGCCTGAATGGCGCCAATTGTGACTTGCATGGCTTCAAACAGGTTGTGGGCGATGATGGGCATCATCACATTCAGTTCCAGCTGGCCGGCCTGGGCTGCCAGGGCAATGGTTGTGTCGCAGCCGATGACGTGGAACATTGCCATGTTGAGCATTTCGGCCAGGACGGGGTTGACCTTGCCGGGCATGATGCTGGAACCGGGTTGCACAGCCGGTAGCCGGATTTCATCCAGGCCGGTGGCTGGGCCAGAAGAGAGCAGGCGCAGGTCATTGGCGATGCGGATGAGGGTTAGGGCGAGGGTGCGCAGGGAGGCCGAAAAATCAACCATATCGGCCATGGATTGCATGGACTCGAATAAATCATCGGAGGGGGTGAGCCGCAGCCCGGAGCGTTGACTGAGGGCGGTGACCATGCGGGCATGGTATTCGGGATGGGCATTCAGGCCGCTGCCGACTGCTGTGCCGCCGATGCCCAGCCGGCGCAGCGTTTCGCCTGCGCGGCGGATGCGCTCGGCATCGCGCTCGATGGCACAGGCATAGGCGCCAAATTCCTGGCCCAGGCGGATTGGTACTGCGTCTTGCAGATGGGTGCGGCCCGATTTGACAATCCCATCGAATGCCTCGGCTTTTTGGCGCAGGGCGGTTGCCAACCCGGCGATGCTTGCCAGTAACTCGTCCAGTCGCCACAGGCAGCCCAGGCGGATGGCTGTTGGGATGACATCGTTGGTGGATTGTGACATGTTGACATGGTCGTTGGGGTGGACGCGATATTCTCCCAGGGTGCCGCCGAGCAGTTGGGTGGCGCGGTTGGCGATGACTTCGTTGGTATTCATGTTATGGCTGGTGCCAGCGCCAGCCTGGAAGGGGTCTACGACAAATTGAGCATCCCAACGACCTTCAATGATTTCGTCAGCGGCATGGACGATGACTTGTGCGATGCCGGCATCAATCAGATCCAGTTCGTAGTTGACGCGCGCGGCGGCATACTTGATGAGCCCCATGGACCAGATGAAGGCGCGCCATGGACGCAGGCCAGAGATGGGAAAGTTTTGTACGGCGCGCTGGGTTTGGGCGCCATACAGGGCTTCAGTGGGAACAGACACTTCTCCGAGCGAATCGCGTTCAATGCGCACTTCAGACATGGTAGATCCTTTCTTGCCGGGTAAAAAAATTCTGGGCGGGGAACAGTGTCCGCCCAGAATCTTGCCGTGGTGAGGAATTAGCGGGCGCTATAGCCTGGGCCTTCTTTGAAGAAGGCTGCATTGGTTTGAATGGCTGGGGTGAGGTCAATGGTTGTGCCAGCTTTGAGGATGAAGGTGGCCTTGAGGGTTACCTCATCGCCATCATGATTGGTGCCGGTGTATTCTTCGGTATAGCCAGGGGTGCCAACCGGTTGGGAGAGGCGCACATCTTTGCTGGATTTGAAGGCGGCGGGGACTTCTTCTTCGGGGAAGATGGCTTCCCAGGGGCATTCGGGGACGCAGGCGCCGCAATCAATGCAGGTTTCGGCGTCAATATAGTACCAGGGCCACTGATCGGTGGGCTGGCCGGGGACGATGCATTCGACTGGGCAGACGGTGGCGCAGCCACCATCGCGCAAGCACAGGCTGGTAATTACATGGGGCATGGGTTTCTCCTTATCAAATAGAGGATGGATGAATGAAGGGAAGTCAGGCTGTCAGATAGCGGGCTTCCACTTTTTTCCAGTCAATTAGATTCCAGAAGTTGCTTAAGTAGTCGGCACGGCGGTTCTGGAACTTGAGGTAGTAGGCATGTTCCCAAACATCTATGGTGAGGATGGGGTAGAGGCCTTCGGAGAGGGGGCAATCCTGGTTGGCGGTGGAATGGATCAGCAAGGAGCCATCGGGGCGTTTGCTGAGCCAGGCATAGCCGCTGCCAAAGCGGGTGAGGCCAGCTTTTTCTAATTCGGCTTTGAAGGTTTCGAAACTGCCAAAACTGGTTTGAATGGCCTGGGCCAGGCTGCCAATTGGCTGTCCGCCGGCATTAGGGCCAAGCATGGCCCAAAACAGGGCATGGTTGTAGACTCCGCCACCGTTGTTGCGTACAGCGGTGCGGATGGCCTCTGGCACCTGGGTGAGGTCTTTGAGCAGGTCTTCCAGAGCGTGTTCAAAGAGGGCCGGGGCGGATTCGACGGCTTTGTTGAGGTTATTCAGGTAGGTTTGATGATGTTTGGTATAATGGATTTCGACCGTACGCGCATCCATCCAGGGTTCCAAAGCGTCCAATGCATAGGACAAAGCTGGCAGTTCAAAAGGCATGGTCTGGCATCTCCTTGATATGATTTTGGCCTGGGCAGGGGTGTTGCGGCGAACAGGCCTGATTTGTACCCACGCGAACAATTTAATTCTAGCGATGGAGAGGGTCTTTGTCAAGCGATGCAAAAGAGGAAAAACGTATGCAACGACGACTGGTTGTTTCGCCCTATGGTGTTCTGGCGGGGGGGATTTTGGCGGTTTCAACGGCTTCGGTATTGATTCGATTCGCGCAACAGGAACTGCCCTCGTTGGTGATTGCGGCGGGTCGGCTCTCGCTTGCGGCATTGCTTTTGGCGCCACTGGCGTTGCTGCGCCGTCGGCAAGAGTTGGCCGGGTTGGGGTGGCGTACCTGGGCGTTGTTGGGGCTGGCCGGAGTGTTGCTGGCGCTGCATTTTTCGGCCTGGATTTCTTCGCTGGCATTGACTTCGGTGGCTAGCTCGGTGGTGTTGGTGACAACAACGCCGATTTGGGTTGGGCTGCTTTCGGGGGTGGTGTTGCAGGAGCGGCCGGCAGGGGGCATTTGGCTGGGGATGGCGGTGGCTTTGACTGGTGGGATGATTGTGGGTTTTAGCGAAATTTGCAAGCTGGGGATGGACGGGTTGCGCTGTGGCGGGTTGGGAAGTTTATTGGGAGGTAAGGTGCTGTTGGGTAATTTTTTGGCGCTGTGCGGGGCCTGGTTTGCGTGCGGATATTTGCTGGTTGGGCGTGGAGTGCGGGGGCAGGTTTCGCTGTTGACCTATGTGTTTGTGGTGTATAGTGCGGCAGCCATGACGCTGGTGTTGTTTGCGGCTTTGAGCGGGGCAAGGTTGGGTGGCTATTCGGGGCGTGCCTGGGGGTTGTTGTTTTTGTTGGCGCTGGTGCCGCAGTTGTTGGGGCATTCGGCGTTGAATTGGGCTTTGAAACAGGCTTCGGCATCGTTTGTTGCGCTGGCTTTGCTGGGCGAGCCAATCGGTTCAATTTTTCTGGCAATGGCCTTGTTGGGTGAATTGCCGACCTGGCTAGAGATGGCTGGCGGCAGCCTGATTCTGGTGGGCATTTACCTTGCGGGGTGTGCTTCTACACCGCCGGCAGAGAAACAACAAGGCTCATCCGATTTGGGATGAGCCTTGTCATTCGAATGGGGTGTGGGTCTCAGGCGGCCAGGCGGCTGTAAAGCTGATTGACCTCATACATGCGCCGAGATAGGGCCGGGTTGAGCGTTTCGGCTGTCATGCGCCAGTTCCAGTTGCCGCTTGGGCGACCGGGGAAGTTCATGCGCCCTGAAGAATCGAGGCTGAGCAGGTCTTGCAGGGGGGCGATGCCGAAGATGGCAACGGATGACCAGACGGCGCGGATCATATCCCAGGAAATGTCATCGCCGGAGCGGGCCAGGTAGCGGCGGCAGAAGTCGCGTTCGTGTTCGGGTGCGGTCAGATACCAGCCAAGTGCTGTGTCGTTATCATGTGTGCCGGTGTAGGCAACGCAATTGGCGGGGTAGTTGTGGGGCAGGAATGGGTCGTCGCTATCGGAGCTGAAGGCAAACTGGAAGATTTTCATGCCGGGGAGGAAGAAATCGTCGCGCAGTGCTTCAACATCCGGGGTAATTTTACCCAGGTCTTCGGCAATAATGGGCAGGTCGCCAAGTGCATCGCGAATGGCTTTGACGAAATGTTTGCCCGGGCCAGGTACCCAACGGCCAATTTCGGCAGTGGGCATATTGGCTGGCACTTCCCAATAGCCGGCAAAGCCGCGGAAATGGTCGAGGCGAACGATATCCACGGTTTGCAGGGTGGCCTTGAAGCGCCGGATCCACCAGGCATAGCCGGTTTGACGATGGATGCGCCAGCGGTACAGCGGGTTGCCCCAAAGCTGACCGGTGGGGGAGAAATAATCCGGTGGGACGCCAGCGACAACGGTGGGGTGGCCTTTTGAATCCAGGAAGAATAAGTCGGGGTTGGCCCATACATCTGCGCTGTCATAAGCGACGAAGATGGGAATGTCGCCGATGATGCGGATGCCTTTTTGGTTGGCATAGGTACGCAGGGCGTTCCATTGACGGAAGAAGAAGAACTGGCGCAGCATGTGCCGCTGGAGGGCTGATTGGTGGCTGACGCAAAAATCGGCCAGGGCCTGAGGGTCTCGTTGGCGCAGGTTTGCGGGCCAGTCTTTCCAGGCAACGCCGCCCTGGGATTCTTTGATTGCCATGAAGAGGGCAAAGTCATCCAGCCAGTAAGCTTGTTGGTTGCAAAACGTTTGGTAGGCCTGGTGCAGTTCGGGGGAGGCGCTTTGGGTGAAGTGGGCAGCGGCGCGGTCGAGCAGGGTGAGTTTCCATTGGATGACTTCGCCATAGTTGACCGTTTCGACCGGGAAGGTGGGGCGGTCACTCAGGTCGGCGCGGCTGAGGAGGTTGTCTTCCATCAGCAGGGCGGGGCTTATCAGGTAGGGGTTGCCGGCAAAGGCTGAGAAGCATTGATAAGGCGAATCGCCATAGCCGGTGGGGCCAAGGGGTAGAACCTGCCAGAGCGAGCAGCCGCATTCTTTTAAGAAGTTGACCCAGCGATAGGCTTCAGGGCCCAGGTCACCAATGCCGTCCGGCCCAGGCAGGCTGGTTGGATGAAGTAGAATCCCAGAGGCGCGATTAAATTTCATAAGGCTGTCTCCCAGTTTGGATATATTCTCCGCTGCGAACCAGGGGAGAGGAAAAGTCGCTGGCAATGACATCGGTTCCTACAATGCCGCCTGCTTCAATGATTGTGGAGGGAGGGACACAGGAGGCTTTGCCAATCATTGCAATTTGCACATCCTCTTCACTGCCTTTGCCGCCGACTTTGCACTCGGTACCTACTTTGACGCGCTTATCCAGGACGGCGCGTTCGAGAATGGCTTTTTCGCAAATGATTGAATCGGTCATGATGATTGATTCTTCGATGACAGCATTGGATTTTACCACAACTCCGGGAGATAGCACACTGCGAATGACGCGCGCGCCGGGCTCAATTGTGCAACCATTGCAAATCAGGCTGTCCTCAATAATGGATGAGCGGTGAATGCGAACCGGCGGGCGTTCTTCGGTGCGGGTATGGATGATCCAATCCGGGTCGTACATATCAAATGCCGGGGGGGTATCTACCAGGTCCATGTGTGCTTTCCAATAGGATTGGATGGTGCCAACGTCCATCCAATAACCGCTGTAAGGGTATGCAAAGACAGATGCATTGCTTTTGATCATGGCGGGGATGATGTCTTTGCCGAAGTCGTGGCTGGAGTCGGGGCGTTTGCGGTCTTCCCAGAGGATTTCATCCAGAATTTTACGGTCGAAAACATAAATGCCCATGTTGGCAAGGTTGGAAGGTGGGTTGGCTGGCTTTTCGACGAAGGAGGTAACACGGTAGCGGCGGTCTATGCCAACAACCCCAAAGCGCGAGGCTTCTTCTTTGGGGACGGTGATGGTTGCCATGGTCAAATCGGCTTGATGATCGAGGTGGAAATCAATCAGGCGGGTGTAATCCATGGTGTAGATGTGATCGCCAGAGAGAATTAGCACCAGGTCGGCATTGCTGCGTTTGACGAAGGTGAAGTTTTGCTGGACGGCATCGGCAGTGCCAATGAACCAGTTGGAGGTGGGGGCTTTGAATGGGGTGAAAACGCGCACACCGCCGGTGAAGTCGCGGTTCAGGTCCCAGGGGCCACCGGCGCCAATGTGTTCGATGAGCGAGTGGGGGCGATATTGGGCGATGACCATTACATCAAACAAATTTGAATTGACACAGTTGGAGAGGGGAAAATCAATGATGCGGTATTTCCCGGCAAATAGAACCGCCGGTTTGGCACGGCGTGCGGTTAGCACGCCCAGGCGGGTACCTTCTCCGCCGGCAAGAATAATAGCACGGGTTTTCATTGCAGTTCCTCCATGAGTTTGAAATAGATATCGGCATAGGCAATTGCCGATTGACTCCACGAAAAATCTTGTTCCATGCAGCGAATTTGCAGGGCATGCCAGGCCGGGCGGTTGGGGTAGAGGGCAAGGGCGCGCAACAGGGCGACGCTGAAATTGGAGGGCTGCGGCTCTTTGAACAGGAAGCCTGTGTTTTCACCGGGTTGGCGCGTGTCTCGGATGGTGTCGTGCAGGCCGCCGGTGTCGCGGGCGACGGGGACACAGCCGTAGCGCATGGCGATCATTTGTGCCAGGCCGCAAGGCTCGTAGCGCGAGGGCATCAGCAGGATGTCACCGCTGGCATACATGCGGTGTGAGAGGTCGCGGTCAAAGCGGATGATGGCGCGCACCCGGTCAGGCCATTCGGCTTGCAGGCTGCGGCAGGCGCTTTCGAGCAGCAGGTCGCCAGTGCCAAGGAAGACCATTTGCCAGGGCTGGTCTGTGACCATTTGCAGTCCTTCGATGGCAATGTCCATTCCTTTTTGCTGATCCATGCGTCCGATGGCAATTAGCAAGGGAATTTCGGGATTGACTGGCAGGTCGAGGGCTGCTTGCAGGGCAAGTTTGTTCTGCTTGCGTTCCTGGAATGTGGCGAGCGAGAAATGATGCTCGAGAAGCGGGTCGCTAGCGGGGTCCCATACTTCCTGGTCCAGGCCATTCAGGATGCCGGAAATGGAAGTTGAACGGGTGCGCAGAAAGTCTTGCAGGCCGCAGCCAAAAGCGGGGGTGAGAATTTCGCGGGCATAGTTGGGTGAGACGGCAACGATGTGGTCGGCGACACTGAGGCCGAGCGGGAGGGGGAAGGAGCGCGCCCAATCGGGCAGGAGCGGGTCGTTGCTTGGTTCGAAGCCGAAAGCGGGCAGGGTCTTTTCGGCGCTGCCGCCCAGAAAAGGCAGGTTGTGGATGGCAAGCAGGCTGCGCGTGGCCGCAAAGAAGGGGTCTTGGGCGCGGGTGCGCGCCAATTGGTAAACGGTCATGGCGGTGTGCCAGTCGTTGGCGTGTAAAATGTGGGGCTGCCAATTGAGGGCGCGCATGGCTTCGAGGCAGGCGAGCGAGAAGAAGAGGTACTTTTCGGCGTCTTGCTGCAAGTTGGTTGTGTTATAGACCGGTGCCTCAGGTGGGATGGGCGCACCTTCGATTAAGTAAACGGGGATTGCACCGATGTGGGTCAGGTAGACCTGGCCGGGTAAATTGCCTGCCGGGGTAGGGACAGAGAAGGAGGCAGCGGGCAGTGGGGAGGGTAATTTTTGACGAACAATGCCATGAAATGGGATGGCAAGACGTACATCCAGGTTGTAGCCGTGAATGGTTTGCGGCGGCAAGGAGCGCAGTGCCAGGGGCAGGGAACCGGCTACGTCGCCCAGCCCACCAACCTTGACCAGGGGGTCAGCCTCGGATGCAATCATCAGGACGCGCAGGGTTTTGGTTTCGGGTTCTGTGGGCATGGACAACTCCTATACGGGGTGGGATGTGAGCATTTCAATGTAGTCTTGGGCGGTGGTTTCATCGGGCGAGGCGCCGAGCAACTGAATGAGTTCGACGACCAGGCGCGATTTGTCTTGGGCATCCTGTCGGCTCCAGGTGCGGCTTTTGATTTCCAGAAAGTGACCGAGTGCTGGTTTGTGGACGGTGTCTACATTGACGAAGAATTCAATCTCGTGATAGCGAATCAGGAATCGTTGCCGATCTTTTTCAATTTCGGCTTCACGCGAGGGTTGGAAGTATTCGCGATAGAAGCGCAGGCTTTGCAGCGCGTTTGCCAGGTAGCGGCTGCGTGAGAGCAGCACTTGTTGGGGGAAGTGTTGTTCACGGGCTGGGCCGATGAGGGTGAGCCGGGAGCGGACATTGGTGACTTTGCCCGTGTTGGCAACAAAGTGATCTTCGCGGAAGCGCACATAGCCTTGTTGTGGGTCGTTGAAAGAAAGGTAGGTGTCATATTGGCGGTAGTGGCGTTTGCGGATGATTTCAATTTGCGGGTGATGCTGTAATGCATCCAGGATGGGTGCCGGGTCTTCGATGCGCACTTTGGCCTGCACTTCGTAGCTTTCTTCTTCGGTTGCGCCGCCAATCGCGATCAGTTTGGAGAGCAGCGATTGCTCACGCTGGATCAGGAATTGGTCAATGCGTTGGGCGTAGTTCCGGCCTTGCTCCAACAAGTCTTGTTCGTTGAGGGTGAGTAGTTTGTGCGAGCGCATCAGCCATTGTCCATTGACCATTACGTCGCTTACATCGCTTGATTTGGCTGCATAGACGATTTGGGCATAGGCGTTTTGGGGGTCGCGCTGGAAGCGCGGCGAATTGTGCAATGGGCTGACATCTACCAGGATTAAATCGGCGCGCTTTCCGGGTTGCAGCGAACCGGTTAGATGGCCGAGGTGCATGGCATTGGCGCCGATGCGGGTTGCCATTGCCAGGACGGTGCGGGCAGGCAGGGCGGTTGGGTCGCCGCTTGCGCCTTTGCCCAACAGGGCGGTGAGTCGGATTTCCTCAAACATGTCCAGGTCATTGTTGGAGGCCGGCCCATCGGTGCCGATGCCAACATTCAGCCCAAGTTCCAACATGCGTCGCACAGGTGCAATGCCAGAGGCAAGTTTGAGATTGGAGGTGGGGTTGTGGGCAATGCCAACATGGTGATGCTGCATGGTGCGCATTTCACCTTCGTCAATGTGGACACAATGTGCGGCGAGCACTTTGGCTTCGAGCAGGCCTTGTTTGCGCACGTAGGGAATGACCGGCATGCCTTGCTCATTGCGCATGTTCTCCACTTCCAGGGCGGTTTCGGATAGGTGTGTGTGGAGCGGAACATCAAATTCAATTGCCAGTTCGGCGCAGGCGCGCAGGATTTCGGGTGTGCAGGTGTAGGGGGCGTGCGGGGCAACCCCAGGAACGATCAGGGGGTGACCTTTCCAGCGGCGAATGAAGTCGCGTGTGGCTGCCAGGGAATCTTCATAGAACTGTGCATCGGGGGTGGGAAATTTGAGGACAGTTTCGGCACACAGGGCGCGCATTCCGGCCTCGGCAGTGGCTTTGGCAATGTCTTCTTCGTAGTAATACATATCGGCAAAGCAGGTCACACCGCTGCGGATCATCTCGGCACAGGCCAGCAGGGTGCCAAGGCGGACGAAGTCAGGTGAGACGAATTCGCGCTCGACTGGCATCATGTAACCAAGCAGCCAGACATCCAAACGCAGGTCATCGGCCAGGCCGCGCAGCAGGGTCATGGGGACGTGGGTGTGGGCATTGATCAGACCGGGCATCAGCACCCTGCCGTTGCAATCCAGGGTGTGGGTGGCGGCAAAGGATTGTTGTAATTCGGCAGATGGACCCACTGCAACGATTGAATCGCCGTGAATGGCGACTGCGCCGGGTTCATATTGATGAAATTCTTCATCCATTGTCAGGACGATGGCGTTGGTTAACAACCAATCAACAGTTTGCATGGCATACCTCAACTAAGGAGTGGATAAGAAACCGCGCCGTAGAAAATCGAGAGCGGTGTTGATGGCCCAGGTGGGGGCGAGAGCTGCGGGCCCACCATAGGAACGTTCATCGCAGAGGGTTGTTTGGTTCCCCTGCAGGGCAAGAAGCAAAGTTTGCTGCCATTGACCGGGGAAGAAGGCGGCAGCCAGGGTGAAAGTGGCCGGGATGTGTGTTGCGGCGGCGAGCAGGTCGGTTGCTGGCAGTGGGTCGGGGCGCTGAATAACCTGGGCGTTTGGCAGGGTCAGGTTGGGTGGGATGGGTAACCCACACAAGAGCAGAGCCGCAGTGGCGTTTTGAGCGCTGAGCGCAGCATTGATGACTTCAGCCAGGGTTTGCTCATTTTTCCCAAAGATGTGGTTGCCCATTCGTTGGCAAATTTCTGCGCTGAGCTGATTGAGCATGGCCTGAGCCTCGGCTTCTGAATCGGCTTTGGCAGTGATGCGAATATCAATGATGCCGGCATGGGCAGCAAGGCCAACAGTTGGGTTGGTGAGGGTTTCAAGGTCACCAATCCATTGGTCAACCTGCGATTCGCCAACGCCAGCGCTATGCAGGGTGATGGATTGAATGATGCTGTGCAGGTCAAAGTGTTGGCGCAGGAGCGGGGCAACAGCCTTTTCGAGCAGATATTCCATCTCGCGCGGCACGCCGGGCAAGCTGATGATGATGTTTTTGGGATTGTGATAGAAAAAGGCTGGAGCGGTGCCGACCGGGTTTTCAATGGGGATGGCACCTTGGGGAATGTAGGCCTGGCGGCGATTGTTCTCGGTTGGCTGACGGTGAAAACGTAGAAAGCGCTGTTGAACCTGTTCCCATAAATCGGGGCGGAATTCAAGCGGGCGGCCAATGGCCTGGGCAATTGCCTGACGGGTTGGGTCATCTACGGTGGGGCCAAGCCCGCCGGTGGTGATGACGATGGGGCTGCGCTCGAATGCCTCTTGGATTGCCTGGGCAATGCGATTGGGATTATCCCCAATCAGAGTGGCACGGTACAGGTCAATCCCCAGGTCGCGCAGGAAGCGGGCCAGGTGGCGCGTGTTTGTATCCTGGATTTCTCCGAGCAGTAAT
The DNA here is from genome assembly GCA_964453115.1 of uncultured Anaerolinea sp. Lineage (GTDB taxonomy): Bacteria > Chloroflexota > Anaerolineae > Anaerolineales > Anaerolineaceae > JAIWNK01. Next base: position 46,702 of record CAYVRT010000012.1, read on the forward strand.
TCCGTGCCAATGGCGATAATTTCAGCGCTGGGCATAGGCCAGGCAGGTCTCAGGCCTTCTCTTTGTTGCGACGGGTAAATTGTTGTGAGAGTAGGGCCTCGCGAATGCGCAAATCGGAATTGCGGATTTTTTGTGCCAGGTCGGCAGCCAGGTTGAAGAGGACACGGTAGCCAAGCTGTGGGTTGGTCTCGCAGAGATCAAGCAGGCGCTGGCGGGCAATGCGTAACATACGCGTATTGCGCAGCGAGCAGCGCACGCTGGCTGAGCGAACGCCTTGATCAACGAGTGCGATTTCACCAAAAGATTGGCCGCGCCGCAGGATGGAGACGATGTGTGGCTCGGTTGTGGTTGTTTGACGGGTTTGCACTAGGCTGGGGTCAATCAGTACCTCGGCTTCGCCGCGTAGAATCAGGTATAGCTCATCTTCGCGCGAGCTTTCGGCAACAATTACAGTTCCTTTGTCGTAGTCCACAACTTCACAAATGGCTTCGACCTGTTCCAATTGTTCCTGTGTCAGGTTGTAGAACAGTTCAGTTTCCTTAAGAAAATTGATGTATTTGCCCATACTGCCTCCAGTACTGATAAGTTTAACATGAAACTGTAAAAAGCGGGGTGGGAAAATGGAGTTTTCTTTGTTGAACGGGTATAATTGCGGCGATGAAACGCTGGAATCAACGGATTGGTGCATGGGGCGAGACAGTTGCTGCGGCGCATTTGCAGGCGCAGGGGCTGGAGGTGTTGGCACACAATGTGCGCACGCCATATGGTGAATTGGATTTGGTAGCCCGCGAAGGGCAGACACTGGTTTTTGTTGAGGTGAAGGCGCGCTCCAATGTGCGTTTGGGGTATCCAGAGGAGGGGGTTGGGGCAGCTAAGCAGCAGCATTTGCTTGCGGCCATTGAGGCCTATTTGCTTGACCAGCCTTGGGCTGGGGATTGGCGCGTGGATGTGGTGGCTGTGGTGGGGCGTCCGGGCGAAATTCCACAAGTGGAGTGGTTTCGGAATGCGTTTTCTTGATCATCCGCGCCGATTGCTGGTTCTGATTGGCCCAACAGCTGTGGGCAAGACAGAGGCCGCACTGCACCTGGCTGAGCAGTTGAACGGTGAGGTGGTTTCGGCTGATTCGCGATTGTTTTACCGTGGGATGGATATTGGCACGGCCAAGCCAACGGTAGAAGAACGGCGGCGGGTGGTGCATCATTTGATTGATGTGGCAGACCCTGGCGAGACATGGAGCTTAGCCGTCTTTCAGCAGGCGGCTGCGGCTGTCATTGCCGAAATTCAGCAGCGCGGACGGCTGCCGATGTTGGTGGGTGGGACAGGGCAGTATGTTCGGGCTGTGGTTGAGGCCTGGCAACCGCCGGCCATTTCGCCCAACCTGGCGCTGCGAGCAGCCTTGGAGGCCTGGGCGGCAGAAATTGGCGCACCGGCATTGCATGCCCGGCTGCAACGGCTGGATGCGGCAGCAGCGGAGCGGATTGAGCCAAATAACCTGCGCCGGACGGTGCGGGCGCTGGAGGTCATTTTTTGTACAGGTATTCGTTTTTCGGCCCAAAGACAGCGTAGCGTTTCGCCCTATGCCGGGTTGCAAATGGGGCTGTGCCGTCCGCGCTCTGAATTGTATGAGCGAGTGGATCGGCGGATTGATCAGATGCTGGCCGATGGCCTGGTGGATGAGGTGCGTGGATTGCTCGCGGCGGGTTGTTCTGCCGATTGGCCGACCTTTTCGGCGATTGGGTATCGTGAGATGGCGGCTTTTTTGGCCGGACGGATGACACTGGAGCAGGCCGTGGTTGAGATGAGGCGCCTGACACGGCAGTTTGTGCGCCGACAGGCAAATTGGTTCAAGGCCGGTGACCCGGCGATTCGCTGGTTTGCTGCTGGGCCGCAGGTGGTGGAGGAGATGGTGCAATTTGTGATGCAGGCGGAGGTGGCGGATGACGGTGGTTGAGCGACCCTGGTTGAAGATGTATGATGCGGCGGTGATGCGTCAGGACATGGATTACTACCCACAGCAGCCGTTGTTTCACTTTTTGCGTCAGGCCGCGGGGCGGTATCCGCAGCAGGTGGCGTTGCGGTTTGGTAAAGCAACACTGAGGTACGCAGTTTTGGAACAGCTGACACAGCGTTTGGCCGATGGCCTGGTGCAGGCTGGTGTGAGGCCGGGTGAACGGGTGGGGGTGATGATGCCGAACTTGCCGCAATTTGTGCTGTCCTATTATGCTGTGTTGAAAGCTGGTGGCGTGGTTGTGGCTTGCAATCCGGCTTATCGGCGGCGCGAATTGGCGCATCAATTGCGGGATGCTGGTGTGCAGCGGCTGATTGGGCTGCGCGAGGACGCTGCAATCATTGCTGAGGCTGGAGAAGAGGTCGGGCTGCAAGAGGTGATTTGGAGTGAGATGCAGGATGCCTTTGACCTGGAAGGCTGGTTAACCCTCTCTCCGCAGCTTTTGCCATCAGGCGAACGAACCTTGCGAGCGGTTTTGCAGGCTGGACGTTTGGAGGCCGAACTGCCAATGGTCACGGGGGAGGATGCAGCCGTGTTGCAATATACAGGAGGAACGACCGGGCAGCCCAAGGGCGCAATTGGCCTGCACCGCAACCTGGTGGCGAATACATTGCAATTTCAACGCTGGCTGCATGGGATGCAGGAAGGTGCTGAGGTGGTGCTATGTGCCATTCCATTGTTTCATGTCTATGGGATGGTGATAGCAATGAATATGGGGGTGGCATTGGCGGCAACCCTGGTGCTGTTCCCGAACCCGCGCGATGTGGTTGGGCTGCTGGAAGAAATTCAGCAGCACCGGGTCACTTTATTCCCTGGTGTGCCAACCTTGTATCAAATGATCAATAACTGCTCGCAGGTGGGCGCGTATGATTTGCGCTCGATTAAGGCCTGCATTTCTGGTTCGGCTCCACTCTCGCCTGAGACGAAGCGGGTTTTTGAGGCATTGACCGGTGGAAAGTTATTGGAAGGGTATGGCCTTTCGGAGGCGCCGACTGCGACGCATTGTAATCCGTATCAGGGCGAGAACCGCACCGGCTCCATTGGTCTACCGCTGCCGGGTGTGGATTGTCGGATTGTGGTTGGTGAGGATGAACAAGATGCCGCGATTGGCGAGGCGGGCGAGTTGTGGGTGCGCGGGCCGCAGGTGATGGCCGGGTATCAGGGGCAGGCTGAGGAGAGCGCAGCTGCGCTGCGCGATGGATGGCTGCATACGGGCGATGTGGCGTGTATGGATTCGCAGGGCTATTTTTATTTGGTGGGGCGCAAAAAGGAATTGATTAAGGTCAGCGGCTATCAGGTTTGGCCGAATGAGGTGGAAGAGGTGTTGCGACGGCATCCGGCGGTGCGCGATGTGGGGGTGGCTGGGGTGCCGGATGTGCAGCGCGGTGAGCGGGTGAAGGCCTGGGTGGTGCTGAAAGACGGGCAATTGGCTGGGGAAGAGGAATTGCTGGTCTGGTGTCGGGCTGAACTGGCGTATTATAAACTGCCGGTGGATTGGGCATTTGTTGAGGCCCTGCCGCGCAGTACGGTTGGAAAGCTGTTGCGCCGTGAACTGCTGCGTTGGCATTTGGAGGGGAATCGGGAATAAAAAATTCACCCCGCCATCATCTGGCGGGGTGAGAAAATGAGCGGGAAAGTCAGGGTTGGAGCGGTGAAGGGGTGCCGGTCTTTTTGGGCTGTGGGGGTGGGAAGATGCGTTCAAATTCTTCGCGCGAGAGCGTTTCCACTTCCAGTAGTTTGTTGGCAATTGCATCCAACTCGGTGCGATAGGTGTTGAGGATTTGGCGTGCCTGGTTGTAGGATTCGTTAACCAGACGGCGTACTTCCTGATCAATTCGCTCGGCAACCGATTCGGAGTAATCACGCTGTTCGGCAATTTCGCGCCCGAGGAAGATTAATTCTTCTTTTTGACCGTAGACCATTGGGCCAAGCGCTTCGCTCATGCCCAGTCGGGTGACCATGGCGCGAGCAATTTGGGTAACGCGTTCGATATCATTTGAAGCACCAGAGGTGATGTCATCGAAGACGATTTCTTCGGCGGCGCGCCCGCCCAGCAGGCTCACCATTTCGGCCAGAATCTTCTTGCGCGACATGAGTGTGCGTTCTTCCTGCGGCAGCGACATGGTGTAGCCGCCAGCCATACCTCGGGCTATGATTGAAACTTTGTGAACGGGGTTGGCTTCGGGGAGGGCATTCATCACAACGGCATGGCCGGCTTCGTGATAGGCAACAATTCGTTTTTCTTCAACGCTAATCAGCCGGCTCTTGCGTTCTGGCCCAGCAATGACACGTTCAATCGCCTCTTCAAATTCGGCCTGGGTGATGCTTTTCTTGTTGCGGCGGGCAGCCAGGATGGCGGCCTCGTTGACCAGGTTTTCAATATCGGCCCCAACAAAGCCGGGGGTGGCACGCGCCAGAATGCCCAAATCAACTTCGGGCGCAAGCGGCTTGCCTTTGACATGCACTTTGAGGATTGCCTCTCGCCCACGCATATCGGGACGGTCAAGGACGACGCGGCGGTCGAAACGACCGGGGCGCAGCAGGGCTGGGTCGAGAATATCGGGGCGATTGGTGGCGGCCATGATGATGATATTGGTGTCCGTATCGAAGCCATCCATTTCAACCAGCATTTGGTTGAGGGTTTGCTCGCGCTCATCGTGGCTGCCGCCCAGGCCGGCCCCGCGCTGACGGCCCACAGCATCAATTTCATCTACGAAGATGATGCAGGGGGAGTGCCGCTTGGCCTGGTCGAACAGGTCGCGTACACGGCTGGCGCCTACGCCGACAAACATTTCAACAAATTCCGAGCCGGAGATGGAGAAGAAAGGCACACCGGCCTCGCCGGAGACGGCCTTTGCCAGGAGGGTTTTCCCGGTGCCGGGTGGGCCAACAAGCAGAACGCCTTTGGGAATTCGGGCGCCGAGGGCGATGAATTTTTGCGGCTCGCGCAGGAATTCGACAACTTCTTTTAGCTCTTCTTTCGATTCGTCAATTCCGGCGACATCGGCAAAGGTGACGGTTGGATGATCGCCGCTGAACATGCGGGCGCGCGATTTTCCAAATGAGATGGCGGAATTGTTGCTACCTTGCGCCTGACGGAAGATGAAGAAGAAAGCGCCAACCAGAATCAGCAGAGGCAGAATGTAGCCAAGGGCCGTCAGGACATTTGGCCAGGCACTGGGTGGGGAAATCTTCAGCTTCAGATTGGCAGGAGCAAGCTCCTCCGGGAGGACGCCGAGATCGAGCAATTGTTTGACGAGTGTTTCGCCGACCTCTTTGTTCGAGCGGCCTTGGCTTCCGTCTTTATAGGTGATTTCAAGGCGGTTTTCTTTTTCCTCAATGGCAGCAACTTTGCCTTGCTGGATTTGTTGCGCCAACTCGTTGAGATTGACATCTTGTGTGCCGCTGCGGGGATTGAAGCTGAAAATGGCAAACACAACAATGGCAATTAACAGGAGCAGGTAAATCAGGTACGATTGGTTGCGTGCGTTCACGAATACCTCCAGGGTTCGCTAACCATGCTTTGTGAGAAATGGCATGGAATTCTTGGTTCAATTTACAAAGATTATACCAATCTCCCTGCTTTGCTTCCAGTTTTTGGAGAAGGAAATGGGCGAATCTTATACAACTCTTATTGGCGAAATGCTGTTTCAAATCGGCTGAGTTTGCAACAGAGCCAGGGCTTGCTGCAAGTGGTTGCGGTCGTGCTGCAAAATGAAGAGTGAAAGCTCAAGCATTGTGGTTGGGCCAAAGATGGCGTGTCGGGCGGGGCGTTTCCAATCTTCGGGTTGAAGGGTTTGCAACCAGGCGCTGAGGGTTGTGCGCTGTTCGGAAAACTGACGTAAGGCAAGCAGTCCATTTTGTGCTTGATAATTGCGCTCGCTTGCCCACACATCGCTGACGATACCGGCAAGGAAGGGGTTCTGTTCGGCCAGGACTTTTTGCAGGCGGGGCAGGTTGACTTCAACATCCAGGTCGCGTAGGTGATAGATGATCTCGGTCAGGCTCCATTCGTTGGCAGCTGGGCGATGCTGCCATGCCTGGGCGGAAAGACCAGCGCACAGGCTATCCAGAGCGGCAGGGATGGCCTTGAGCAGCGGGGGGACGGTGCGGCGCGAGTCGAAGGCTGGTTTTTCGGCCTGTTCTTCAACGATTTCGAGCCAGGCAGGAATTTGTTCCAGCGAGCCTGACCCGCTGATGGCGCCGCTGGTTGGGGCTGGAACGGTGCTTTGGTCTTTGTTGAGGTAGAAGGTGGAAAATTGCAACCGGGCAGTGGGGAGAATGTCATCCGACAGGTTGTTGCCGATCATGACAAAGCGGTCTTCAGGCCAGCCAAGTTGGGCTAGAATTTCACAATAATAGGCCGGGTTGGGCTTGCAGAAGTGGAAGGTTTCGTAGGAGCTGATGAGGGCAAAGGGGTAGGCGTCTGGGCGCAGGCCGGCCCAATCCAGTCGCTGCAGGATGGCAGTGCGAGGGAAGAGCGGGTTTGTGGCAATGACAACACGATAGCCGCGCTGAAAGGCCTGTTCAACCAGGCGGATGGCAGCAGGGCGCGGTTGGGTGAGGGAGCGCAAGCCGGGGAACTGTGTGGCGTAGAATTCGGCGATGCGGTCAGAGAGTGCTTCTTTCTCCAGTCCCAGTGGGGTGTAGAAGTTGGCGTCAAAAGTATCTTGCAGGGTGCCGAGAGCTGTGTCCTTGCTCAGCATGGCATGAACTGCTTTTGACATTTGGTGCAGCATGGCGTCGGGAGCGACAAATTGGCGCAGGAATTCGGCCAGGCGCTGTAAATAGACCTTTTGAAACTGGTCTATGTCGTTGGAGAGCAGGGTATCATCCAGGTCGAGCAGGAGGGTGAGGGTCATGAGTTGTTTTTGTTGAAGGACGGAGGCAGGGGGTGGCATTCACCGCAGCCAATTTCAGGTTGGGTGACGCGTTGGAGTGTTTTTTTGCAAACAGCAACAATTTTGACATGTCGTTTGCCCAGGCCCAAAAAGCCGCGCTCGATGTGAGCATCCAGGACGAGGTTAGGGCAGGCATTGGCGCGCAAAATGCCCGGTACCGGGCAGGTCTTACAGAGGTCAGCCGTCCATTGGTTGGCAGCCCCGCGATTTTCAAGCAGGCGGCATTCTTCCAGGTCGCGCCCACGGTGATAATCGCCATAAAAATACGGGCATTCAAAACCAGCAGGAGTGCGCATGGCAAAAGACCAGAGGGGAGGGCAAATTCCCCTCCGGCAATCGCTCCCTATTTGGTCACACGGGTAACGTATTGTCCAGTGCGGGTATCTACACGGATGACATCACCCTGGTTGACGAACATGGGGACTTCAACTTCGGCCCCGGTTTCGACTCGGACGCGTTTGGTGACGCCGGTGGCAGTGTCGCCGCGCACAGCGGCATCGGCCTGAACGATTTTCAGGTCAACCGAGGTGGGCAGTTCAATGTCAATGGCTTCTTCTTTGTAAAAGGTCAGTTTGACCTGCATTTCTTCCTTCAAAAACCCGGCAACGTCTTCAATGACATCACGACGGATGGGGTATTGCTCATAGGTTTCAATGTCCATGAAGTAATACAGTTCACCATCGTTGTAGAGGTATTGGGCGTTGTGAAAGTCCAGGCGGACATCCTGAACACCGGTGCCGGAGTTGAAGGTCTTTTCAATTGTGGCGCCAGTGAGCAGGTTGCGAGCTTTGATGCGGATGGTTGCGTTGCCACGACCGGGTTTGTTGTGACTGTATTCCAGCACGCGGAATAAGTTGCCATCCAGCTCGAAGGTGACGCCCTTGCGAAGATCGTTTACATCAATCATACTTCTTTCCTTTTTCTTGCTTTTAGATTTTAACAGGCCTGATTATAGCGCAGGCTATGCTGGGTGACAAGATGGAAACAGCGGTCAGGGGGCTGGGGTGAGGCCGGCGTTGCTGCTTGTGAGGGGCAGGCCCAAAGAGAATTCGCCAGGAGCGCGAAAGGAGAAGTATGTGATTGTGCCGGGTTGAATGGTGAGGGGGTAGAAGTATTCCTGGTCGGCATGGACGAAGTGTAGAAGATAGTCTCCAGCGGGCAGATCGCCGCGCGCCAGGTTCTCGCGCAGCGCTGGTTCGCTATAGGTGCGCCCGGCATAGGTGCGGGCGGGGTATTGTTCGCCAGTGGATTGATGGATGAGTTCGATATCCAGGCTGGTGATTGGGTCGTCATCCTCTTCAAGCATGCGTCCGGCAAGGACGCCCATGCCAAGTGGTGGTGTGACCCACAGCTCGGGGTTTTGGAAGGAGCCGTAGCGCCCGCCAACGCGCACTTCAAAATGCAGGTGTGGCCCGGTGGTGGCGCCGGTGTTACCAACCAGGCCCAGTTGCGTGCCGGTTTCGGCACGTTGGCCGCGCTGGACATCAATCCGGTCCATGTGCCCGTAGACGGTGTAGAGTGCTTCGCCGCGATAGCCAAAATCGTGCAAAATCATGACGGCCAGGCCGTAGGGGTCAGCAGGGTCATCTTTTCCAAGCTGCAATCCATAGCCGGTGAAGACAACTTTGCCAGGCCCGGCAGCCAGGACGGGGGAACCGCGCTGTGCATCAATATCAACCCCAATGTGAACCACATTTTCCAGGCCAGGAAAGTAATAGCCATAGCGATAATCACCGAGCGGCCAGTTTACGGTATCTACGGCGATGGGGCGGGTAAAGTAGAAATGGTCGAGCGGGCCGATGGCAAGGGGGGCTTCGTAGAGCGGGGGACGCCAGAGAGAATCGGGTGCATCGGGGGTGGCAAATTCGACGCGCAGTGGTGGTTCGTTAAGTTGGGCCTGTGGGGTGGCGCGGGCAATGGTTGGTAACTGGATGGGTGTGCCCAGGGTTGCGGGCAGGATGGGGGAAGGGCTTGGTTGGGGGGGGGCCTGGTTGGGGGTTGGGAGCGGCTGACAGGCGGCTAAAAAGAAGAGCAAGAGGGTGAGCAAACGGAGAGCTTTCATGGTTTGGCTGTTGGGGGCGGGGGCGTCCAGGTGGGGCGCAGGGTGGTGCTAGGGATGGGCGTGGGGGTTTGCGTTGGTGGGGCAGGTGTGTGGGTGCGTGCCAGGCGCAGGGTGGCGGTTGGGGTGGGGATGATGGGTGTGGGTGTGTAGGTGGGGATGAAGGTTGGGGTGGAGAGTGCTTCAGGTGGGTATAGCTCGGCCATGGCTGCTGACCAACTCAGGCCATTGGTAAAGGCTAATTGATTGAAGCGTGCAGCAGGGTAGAAGCTGCGCCAGTTACGCAACGCTGGCAGGCGCTGCCAGCCGCTGCGTTGGGCCAGGTCGGTCAGGTCAATCCAATATCCAGCCGGGATGGGGTTGATGCGTCCACCTTGCTCATAGGCTTTGGGGTCGCCGCTGAAGCGGGCGTTCAAATCCCAGGGTGATTGGGTAAGGGGGATGCCCTGGGAACCGTCCTGGTAACGCGCTTTGAGGTAAACGCGCCAGAAGGTTTGTCCATCAAATTCCTCCCGCATGACAACCATCCAGCCTGCCTGTTGGGCGAGTGGGTTGAACGCGATGGCGCGCCCAGTGTAGAGCCAGTCTTCGTAGATACTGGGGGTGGGCGGCTCGGTCAGCGGCAGGTAGGCGTTTTCCAGGTTGAGGAGCAGGTCCCAGCCGGTTTGTTCCGCAATCAACTGTCGCAAGGCAATGAATGCTTCATCGGCGGCATCGTGCAGGAAGGGGTACGGGGCATTGACATCTTGTATAGGAACAATGCCGTAGCGTCCAAGGGGAGCAACCGGGAAAAGGGTCAGCACAGGCTGATAGGGGATAGGTTGTGGCGGTTGGATGGCTTGTGGGAGGAGCAGGTTTTGTCCATTGCCAGACATACGCTGCCAATCCAGCCCGGCAATTTGGCCGGGGAGGGGCAGGGGGGGCAGGACAATGCGTGCATCGCTGATTTGATAGGCAGTCAGCAGGGTTTGGTTGGGGTCCTGAATTCCAGTCAGGAGAATATCTCCCTGGGGGCTGAATGCAGGCCAATCGCCGCGCCCAAGCAGACGAGCGGTTTTAATGTCGGTATCGGTTTGCCAAAGCCAAATTTGGCGCCGCCCGTCTTTATCAGAAGACCAGGCCAGCCAGCGGCCATCGGGTGACCAAACAGGGTGATTTTCCTGAGCATCGCTGCTGTTGGTGAGGTTGAGGAAGCGCTGGTCATTGCTGTTCAGGTCAGCCAACCAGATATCGGCATTGCCAGAGCGGGTGGAGATAAATGCAATTTGCCGTCCGCCGGGCGACCATGCCGGGGAGAAATCGGGTGCGGGATCATCTGTGAGGGGAATGGGCTGATCGGGAGAATTGACGTTGCTGAGCCATAGTTCCAGGTTGTTGTTGAACCAGGTTTCATAGACCAGCCATTGGTTATCGGGTGACCAGGATGGGCTGCCCTCATAGCCTGGGGTATCGCTAAGCTGCACCTGAACACCGCTGGTAACATCGAGCAGGTAGAGATTCCAGTAACCGTTACGACGTGAGGTGTAGGCAATGCGTGTGCCGTCGCTGCTGATTGCGGGGTTGAGGTCATCCCAGGCATTGTTGGTGATGCGGGTGAGCGGGAAGAGCTGTGGATGGTAGGCAAACAGGTGTTGGTGATAGCCATCACTGAGTGAAAGCAGGATGGCACCTTGTTCCTGTAGCTCAACTGGAATGGGAAGGGTGGCAATGGGTTGGGGTGTGGCGGATGGTAGTGGGCTGGAGAGGGGTTCGGGCTGGGTTTGCTCGGTGAGGTCGGCTGGTTGCGTGGTGGGGGCTGGGGCGGGTTGGGTGAGCTGATAGGCAACGTAACCGCTAGATGCAAGCAGGAAGAGGAGCAGGGCTGCCGCCAGCAAACGCAGAGTCTTTTTGAGGGGAGCGGTTTTCATGTGGGCGTCTGAAAGCCTTTCAACCGGGTGGGGTGCAGGGATGCACGGCCCGTTGCTTTAGTTTACCATAGATGCAGGGGGAATGGCTTTTCAGGCTTGCGGTGCTTCAAACTGGAATGAGATGGAATGTTCGTCCTGTACATCGCTTCCTTCATAATAGAGCCGGGCGGTGAGGGTGTGCGGGGCAGCGGGTTGTGCGGGTTGACGGAGGTGCATGGTGAAGAGCAGGTCGGGCATGGCGGTTTCGATGATGAAGACGCGAGCAACTTCTTCGCCGGTTGAGTTCAGGACGATGCATTCCAGGCTGGGGTTTTGTTGGAACGGGGTGATGGAGATGCGCACGCGCAGGCGGCGGCCATCTGTTTGTGGCTCAGCGGATAGGTTGAGCAGGCGCACTGCTTCGGGGGGTAAGGCATCCTCACGGGGTAGGGGCATATCATCTTCCTTTGATGATGAAAAAGCAAGGGGGGCAGAAAACTGCCCCCTTGCGGAGCTTTGAAATTCAGGCGATGGAGCGGCATTCCATGTAGAAGCGCTTTTCAATTGCCTCGCCCATCGAGAAAGTTTTGCGTGGCAGAGCGCCATCCAGTAAAACGGTTTTGAACAGGTCATGCTTGGGCATGGCTGGCAAATAAAACCCGAGGTGACCGGGTTTTTGTCCCAATTCACACAGCACATCCTGTCCGTGAACATAATCAATCTTGCCCGCTCCACCCGTCTTGAGCCAGGCATCCAGGAAGGTTTGCAGGGTGCCAACTGGCAAATTGGAGGAGGGGTTGGTAACGAATGCGACCTGATAGCCCTGAGGTGTGACGATGCCGAAGGCCTGTTCTCTGCCGGTTTGTGCATGGACTGTGGTTGTCATGGCAGCGGCTGTTGGTGCGGTTTGCAGGCGCAACGAGTGGCCAAAATGGGCTGTGAGGGCAGTGTGCAGATCTTCTTTGACATCAAACAGGACGCGATGAATGGGTTCAAATTCCAGGCCCTCATCGTGGACGTTTTCAAGCTCAATCAGGGCGTAGCGTGCTGGATGATCCATGCCAACTTGCGGCTTGAGCTGTTCCCAGATGGATTTGGCAGTGGCGAGCGAGTGGTTGCCATCGCCAACAGCGAATAACAACACGCCCAGGTCGTCACCCACGCCGTAGCGTTGCTGAAAGAAGTGAGGGTTGGCGAGCGCTTCCAGCGCGCTGACAACTTGCTGTTCGAGGGCCGCGTTGTTGATATGCCAGCCGCGCAAATGTCCGCTGCCGAGCATCAATTCAAAATCATAGACCTGTTGCAGGGAACTGCTTGCGGCAGCGATTGGCTCAATGACGGTCTTTTGGGGGTCGTCAATCAGCACCAGAATGTGTGGCAGTTCCAACGGGGCGCCCTGACGAATGCGGATGCGCGGTGGTAAGCGGTCGAGGATGGTTCCTTCGGTGGCGCGCACCAGGGTTTGAGAGCCTTTGTTGAAGTTGTAGTGTTCCAGGTCGAGTGCAAGCATGAGACCGTGCCTGGTTTTGCCAGCGACACTGCGTTCAACATAAATCAGTCCTTCACGGCGCACAAGCAGGCCTTCCTTCAGGTAATGTTGCATGGTGTGCTGCGTGGTATGGATGCGCTCGGTTTCGGCGGGGGTGCCAAGCATGACCTCTGGTAGAATCATGTGATAGGTGGAAGGAGAACTGCCGACGTGTTCGGCGACTGATTGCCAGTATTCAGGCTGAGAGGTGAACTGATCGCAGGCGATGACAGCCCACTTGTTCAGGTCTGTGCCAGGGGCAGGCAGGAGAATATCGGCAACTTGAATGCCAACACTGGAATAATTTTTCATGGAGCCTCACCTTATTTTATGGAAAGAGTTTTGATGAAGCTATTGTACCAGACTCAATGCCGGGTGGATATTGAGGATACTCACATCCCGGCTGTGAAGGTCAGTCCAACGCAGCCGGGGCCGGTGTGAACGCCAATAACGGGGCTGACATCGGCAATGGCTGTTTGGTTGACGGCCGTCAGGCTAAAGCGGGCGCGGGCCTTTTCGAGCAGAGCTTCGGCCATTTCGGGCCCGGCGGCATGGACGGCGGCTAGATGAATGGGGGTACGTGCGCCAACGCGTTGCTCAATCAGGTCCAGAAGGCGTTCGGTGGCTTTGCTCATGGTGCGGATGCGTTCGACGGCTTCAATGCGTCCGCCGCGCAGTTCAAGCAGAGGTTTGAGGTTGAGTGCCGTACCGAGGAAGGCGGCTGCGCCGCCAATTCGTCCACCACGGTGCAGAAATTCGAGCGTGTTGACGGCAAAAATGATGCCGCTGTTGTGGCATGCCTGCTCAGCAAGGATTTTGCATTCCTGTAAGGTGGCGCCCTGTTCAGCGGCGCGAGCGGCAATCAGCACTGGGTAGCCCATGCCCATCGAGGTCAGCTGTGAATCAATGATTTCGATTGGGGCATTGGGTAGCATGTTGCGCGCTTGTTGGGCAGAATCAACGGTGCCAGAGAGTTTGGAGGAGATGTGAACGCTAAGAATTTGGTACCCCTGGCTGAGTAACTTCTCATAAACCCCTTTGAAGGCAGCCGGGGAGGGTTGCGAAGTGGTAGGCAGGGTACGGGTTGTTTGCAGGCGTTGGTAAAATTGGGCGGGCTGAATATCCACTCCGTCACGTTGCGTTTCATCTCCCCAAATGACTTGCAAGGGAACGGTTTCAATGGTGGCTTGCTTGCTCAGTTCGGCGGGAATGTAGGCGGTGCTGTCGGTTACAAGTGCTACTTTGGACATGGGAACTCCTGAAAAAGGGTAAAAATAATTCGATTTTGCTATGCTTAACCCTGATGAGGTAAAAAAGTTTCTTTGTTGCAAACCTTGACCGTTCGCATGTTACAGGCTAAAATCAAAAACTGCGTGTGCTGGGCATTCTGGCGCGCGAGGTTGTTATTCTGTTTGCAGGTTAAATCGTGTTCGAGTCACTCTCACAACGGCTGAATCAAATTTTTGAAAATCTGCGTCGGCGTGGCAAGCTGACAGCTGAGGATGTTGACGCGGTGATGCGCGAGGTGCGTCTGGCGCTTTTGGAAGCGGATGTGCATTACAGCGTGGTGAAGAGTTTTGTGGCTCGGGTGCGAGAACGAGCCGTGGGGGCTGAAGTTTCGAAGGCACTGAACCCGGCGCAACAGGTGATCAAGATTGTGCATGAAGAATTGATCGCAACGTTGGGCGAGCCGGAACGCCTGAATTTGAGCGGAGCGCGCCCGCGTGTGGTGATGTTGGTGGGTTTGCAGGGTTCGGGCAAGACGACTGCGGCCTCAAAACTGGCCCGGTTGTTGCGCACACAGGGTGAACGGGTGTTGCTGGTGGCAGCTGACCCCTACCGTCCGGCGGCGATTAAGCAATTGCAGACGATGGGCGAACGGGTGGGGGTGCCGGTGTTTACGGAGCAGGGCGTTAAACCGCCTGACCTGGCGGCACGGGCCTATGACCAGGCGCAAAAAGGCGGCGTGACGGTGATGATTATTGACACTGCCGGGCGTTCGCAGCTTGACCAGGATTTGATGGATGAGCTGCGGGCAATTGCCAGACGCGTGCCAGTGGTTGAGACGTTGTTGGTTGTGGATGCGATGATTGGTCAGGAGGCGCTGCATGTGGCAGAGGGCTTCCGCGATACGGTATCGTTGACCGGGTTGATTTTGAGCAAGATGGATGGTGATGCGCGTGGCGGTGCGGCCATTTCAATCCGCAGTGTCACGGGGGTACCGCTCAAATTCCTCGGCATGAGCGAAGGCGTCGAAGATCTGGAAGTCTACGACCCGCGCCGTTTGGCCTCGCGCATCCTTGGAATGGGGGATGTGATTGGCCTGATTGAGCGCGCTGAGGCAGCCTTTGATGAAAAGACGGCCAAGGAACAGGCTGACCGAATGATGTCGGGCGAGTTTACGCTGGAAGATTTTGCCCAGCAATTGCGCCAGATTCGCAAGATGGGGCCATTGAGCCAGATTTTGGAAATGCTGCCCGGTTCGATGGGGCAGATGGCACGCCAGGTTTCGCCGCAGGATGCAGAGCTGCAATTGAAGCTGACCGAGGCAATTATCAATTCGATGACGGTGCAGGAGCGTCGCCATCCAGATATTCTCAATGCCAGCCGACGCCGCCGAATAGCGCGCGGTTGTGGGCATGATGTGCAGGATGTCAATCGTTTGATCAAGCAATTCCGCGAGGCACAGCGTTTGATGAAAACCCTGCAGAAGACGGGCGGGCGCGGCTTGCCGCGTCTGTTTGGCTAGTGCAAAGGCTGGGACGGGCGTCATTCGCTTCCCTTCAGCGACCCTCATCCGTTTTGGCCAGGCAAGTTCGTTTCAAAAATATTCTTTGTCAGTCTAAGGAGATACAATTCGATGGTTCGTATTCGTTTACGCCGCACTGGTTTGCATGGGCAGCCAACCTACCGCCTCGTGGCGGCTGAAAAGGAAAGCCCCCGCGATGGTCGCTTCTTGGAGATTTTGGGCTTCTACAACCCACGCACTGAGCCTTTTACCCTGGAAGTGCAAGAAGATCGCATTTACGACTGGATGAGCAAGGGCGCACAGCCTAGCGATTCGGTGCTGATGCTGTTCCGCAGCGTTGGCCTGATGGATCGGTACGAGCGCTTCAAGAAAGGCGAGGCGGTTGAAACCTTGCTGGCCGAGGCCAAAGAAGCCTATGCCAAGCGGGCTGTCAACCCGAAGACGCTTGCCTCTCAGAAAAAATAGCTTGCGGCCATGAAAGAGCTGATCGAGTACATCGCTCGTTCTCTGGTCGAAGACCCGACACAGGTACAGGTGCGCCAGGAACGGATTGGCGGACGTGTTCACCTGGAATTGCGCGTGGCAAAAGAGGATATGGGCCGGGTAATTGGCAAAAGTGGCCGTGTGGCGAATGCAATGCGCGTTTTGTTGCGCGTGGCTTCGGCACAAGAAGGAAAGCAAGCGACGCTCGACGTGGCGGAACCGCGATGAAACGGCGCGTGCCGAATTCCCCCTCAATACCGAATGCTGAAAACACAGGCTCGTCTGTCCTGGGCGGGCCTGTGTTTCTCGCGGTTGGTCTGCTGCGCCGGCCGCATGGGCTGAAAGGCGAAATGTTGATGGAGGTGTGGACAGAATTTCCGGAGCGTTTGAGAGCCGGAAAGCGTGTCTATATTGGCGAGAACCATGCTGCGCACCGTATTCGCTCGGCGCGAGCGATGGATCGGTCGCGCTTGGTGCTGCTTGAAGGCCTGAATACCCCCGAAGATACATTTGCATTTCGCAATCAGATCATGTATGTGCGCGCCGATGAACTGCCGCGCTTGCCAGAGGGCCGTTACTATCATCACGAGTTGCTTGGCATGACGGTGCTTGACCCAGAAGGACGCCTGCTGGGTGTTTTGTCTGAAATCCTGGAAACAGGTGCGAATGATGTGTATCTGGTGAAATGCGAGGGCGGAGAATTGCTTTTGCCAGCGATTGCGGATGTTATTCTGGCGGTAGATGTGGATGCGCGTCAGATGCAGGTGAAACCGCCCGTTTGGGACGACTGAAGGCCGTTGTGGACGAGCGAGCCTATTGGGTGGGGTTCAATCGCGTTCGCGGGATTGGTGCTGTGCGGGTGCGCGCCTTGCTGGACTTTTTTGGCAGCCTGGAGATGGCCTGGCAGGCAACACCAATTGCATTGCGCAGTGCTGGGTTGCCCGAAAAAGTGGTCGAGGCGGTGCTGGAAAAGCGGCGTGTGTTGACCTTGGAGCAGGAATTGGAACAAATCCAAGAATCTGGGATTGGCTTGCTCACCTGGCTGGATGATGGCTATCCGCGCCGTTTGAAAGAGATTGCACAACCGCCGCCGGTGATCTATGTGCGCGGTGAATTGCTGGATGAAGATGATTGGGCCGCTGCCATTGTTGGCACACGGCGTGTGACGGCTTATGGTCGGCAGGTAACGGCAGATGTTGCCACCTACCTGGGGGCGCACACCGTCACGGTGGTCAGTGGGTTGGCACGTGGCGTGGATGCAATTGCACATGATGCGGTCTTGAAGGCGGGCGGACGGACGATTGCCGTGTTGGGCAGTGGGGTAGACCGCATTTATCCGCCGGAGCACGAGCGGCTTGCGGCCCGAATTGCGGAGGCAGGGGCCGTGATTAGCGATTATGCGCCCGGTACGCCACCCGATTCGGTCAATTTTCCGCCACGTAACCGCATTATCTCCGGGCTGTCACGGGTGGTGGTGGTGATTGAGGCCGGGGATGATAGTGGGGCAATGATTACGGCCGCTTTTGCTGCGGATCAGGGCCGGGATGTGCTTGCGGTGCCGGGTGGCATTTACGCGCCACAGAGCAAAGGCACCAACTTGTTGATTCAGCGCGGGGCGCGTCCATTGCTGCGCCCTGAGGATGTGTTGGATGCGATGGATATTCACCCCCAACAAATGCAGCAACAACGTTCGGCACGGCGATCCTTGCCGGCCAATGAAGTGGAGGCGCAATTGTTGCGCGTCTTGAGCAGCGAACCGCTGCACATTGATGAGATTGGACTTCAGTCTGGGCTACCGATGGACCAGGTTTCGGCGACGCTGACGATGATGGAGCTAAAAGGTCTGGCGCGCGCGGTTGGCGGCATGCAATATATTCTTGCTCGTGAAGCAGCGGGCGATTATCAGGTGAAAAACAATGAAGCATGATTCTTACTATGCAGTGATTATGGCTGGTGGCGGCGGTGTGCGGCTTTGGCCGCTCTCGCGGCAGCAGCATCCCAAGCAGATGATTCAATTATGGGGCGAGCGTTCGTTGTTTGAACTGGCAGTGCAGCGCCTGGAAGGGGTCTTTGATCCCGAACAGATTCTGGTTGTGACGGTGGCAGAGCAAGCGGTGCAATTGCAGGCGCTTTGTCCGCAAATTCCGGCCCAGAATTATATTTTGGAGCCGCTTGGGCGCGGCACGGCGCCGGTTGTTGGTCTCGCGGCGGCAGTGCTGCACAAGCGCGACCCGCAGGCGGTGATGGCAGTCCTGACCGCCGATCATTTTATTGAGAATGTGGCTGGCTTCAGGCAATTGTTGTCTGCCGGCTATGAGGCGGCACAGGCCAATTACCTGGTGACGCTTGGCATTCAGCCCTCATTTGCAGCAACTGGCTATGGTTACATACAGCGCGGCGCGGCATTGGGGCAATTTGGGGGTGTGGCAGCTTTTGAGGTGCAACGCTTCAAAGAGAAGCCGGACTTGCAAACTGCTCAGCAATTGTTGGCGCAGGGCGATCATGACTGGAATTCGGGCATGTTCTTCTGGCGGGTGGAACGTATCTGGCAGGAGTTTGAGCAGCATATGCCGGGGCTGGCAAAGGTGTTGCGGCAGATTGAGGCTGCCTGGGCAACGGTTGAACAGGAAACTTGCTTGCAGCAATTGTGGCCCGAGATTGATGCAGTAATGATAGATTATGGTATTATGGAAAAGGCCAGTCGGGTGCTGGTTTTGCCGGCAGGGGCGCTGGGCTGGAACGATATGGGAAGTTGGGAATCGGCTTTTGAGGTTTTGCCAACAGATGAAAACGGAAATATCATTCTATGTGATCGTTTTCTGGGCCTTGACACGAATAATACCTTTGTTTATGGACGTGAACCGGGCCGGATGGTGGTTGGTGTGGGTTTGAAGGAGTTGATCATTGTGGATACGGCGGATGCAGTTTTGGTTTGTAACCGTCACGATGCACAGAGTGTACGCAAGGTGGTGAACCTTTTGAAGGAAAAAGGGTATACCTGCTATCTTTAGGAGGATGGTTTTGGAAGCTTATTGTTTCAAATGTAAGGCGAAACGAGAGATGCAAGACCCGCAGGCCGGGTATAACAAGGCTGGGGCAGCAATGACGAGCGGTAATTGCCCGGTGTGCAGTGGTAAGATTTTTCGCCTTGGGCGAACACCGGCGCACGAGGGGCTGGAGAAGCCAACTGTGGAACGTGCACCGCGCATGCCGGGTAAGAAGAAGTCGGGCCGGGGCGGCAAACTGGTGATTGTGGAATCGCCAGCCAAGGCGCGCACAGTGGGGCGTTTCTTGGGTAAGGAGTATACCGTGCGTGCCTCGGTGGGACATGTGCGCGATTTGTTGCGATCTGAGCTTTCGGTAGATGTCGAGAATGGCTACCGCCCCAAATACCGCGTGCCGAATGAAAAACGGGCCGTGGTCAAGGAATTGAAGGCCCTGGCAGAAGAAGCGCAGGAAGTGTACCTGGCAACCGACCCGGACCGCGAGGGCGAGGCGATTGCCTGGCATTTGATGGAGGCAGTAGGCATTGCCCCTGAAAATTCGCAGCGTGTGGTGTTTCATGAAATTACACAACCGGCAATCGCTGAGGCTTTTGCGCATCCGCGCCAGGTGAACATGGACCTGGTTAATGCACAACAAGCGCGGCGCATTCTGGACCGGCTGGTGGGCTATAGCATTAGCCCATTGTTGTGGGAGAAGGTGCGCAGCCGCCTTTCGGCTGGTCGGGTGCAATCGGTGGCCTTGCGTATGGTGGTGGAGCGCGAACGCGAGATTGATACCTTTGTGCCAGAGGAATATTGGACGTTGGAGGCAGAACTGCGCGCCCAGGGTCACCGACAAACCTATGTGGCGCGGTTGGTGCGGGTGGATGAGGAAGATGCTGCACTGAAGAACGAGGCACAGGTGCAGGCGCTGCTCGCTGACCTGGAGGGTGGGCAGTTTGTGATTGAACGCCTCAAGCGCAGCGAGCGACGGCGCAAACCGCAGGCCCCCTTCATCACCAGCACAATGCAGCAAGAGGCCTCAACCAAGTTGGGCTTTACGGCGCGCCGGACGATGATGGTGGCGCAGCAACTGTATGAAGGTTTGGAGGTTGGCGAAGGCGGAGCAACGGGTTTAATTACGTATATGCGCACTGATTCGACGAATGTCTCGGAACTGGCGCAGAATGAGGCCCGGCAGATGATTTTAGAGCGCTATGGCAAGGACTATTTGCCGCCGACGGCGCCGCAATATCGCACGCGGGCAGCCTCGGCGCAGGAGGCACACGAGGCCATTCGCCCGACCTCGGTTCAGCGGTTGCCGGAACAGGTCAAGCCCTTCCTGACGGCAGAACAATTTAAGCTCTACCAACTGGTATGGCAGCGATTCTTAGCCTCACAGATGGAAGCGGCTGTTTTTGATGTTTTGACGGTGGAAATTGGGACGCGCACCAACCAGCATCAATATTTGTGGCGCGCTTCGGGCTCGACGCTGCGTTTTGCAGGCTTTTTGGTGGTGTATGTGGAAGGGCGGGATGAGGATAAGCGGACGGAGGAAGATGATGAAGTTCGCATTCCGCCAGGGTTGGAAGAAGGACAGCCCCAGCATTTGCAGCGCCTGATTCCAGAACAGCATTTTACCCAGCCGCCGCCGCGTTACTCGGAGGCCTCGCTGGTGCAGGTGTTGGAAGAAAACGGGGTTGGACGACCTTCGACTTATGCGCCAATCCTTTCGACAATTCAGGAACGCGGTTATGTGGTGCGTGAGGCGCGGCGTTTGCTGCCAACCGAGACGGGGGTGCTGGTCAATGATTTGATGGTGCGATACTTTCCGGATGTGGTCAACCTGGGCTTTACGGCCAACATGGAGGCAGACCTGGACCAGGTTGCCGAGGGGGAGCGTGCCTGGGTGGATGTCATTGATGCGTTCTATGGCTCGTTTGCGCCTACTTTGCAGCGGGCCCAGCAGGAGATTCCGGTCACGAAGGCTGAATTGGAAAAGGTGGGGCGTACCTGTCCAGGCTGTGGGCGCGAACTGGTCTTTCGCTGGGGGCGGTATGGAAAGTTTATTTCTTGCAGTGGATTTCCGGAATGTCGGCACACTGAGCCTTTCTTACAGACGATTGGTGTGACCTGCCCGGATTGTGGCGGAGAAGTGGTTGAGCGAAAAACGCGCAAGGGACGAGTTTTTTATGGGTGTGCGAACTATCCAACCTGTAATTTTACCAGTTGGAAGCGACCGGTTGCTAAACCTTGTCCCAAGTGTGGGGGGATGCTGGTGGTTGCCAATAAACGTGAGCTGCAATGTCTACGCTGTGAGGAGACATTTTTGAGTGAGCAAGTGCTGGATGCCGAAGAAATGGGCAAAGAACGTGCCTGATGTGAAAAATTGATGAAAAAGAAGGCCCAAAATAGTTGCTTGTTTTTGGGTTTTGTTCTACAATTACAATACTTGATATTGTACTTGTTGCAAAAGAGCGGCTCAACCTTCTAGAGGAGTGTAACGCATGGAAAAGATCATGGAATATCTACGCAAACCGGCAATCGCCATTGGCCTGGGGGTCTTGCTGGGGTTGATTCTAGGCCTGGTGATTGGCTGGGGCATTTGGCCGGTGGAATATGTTAACCTGGAGCCTCAGCATTTGCGCGATGATTTGAAGCCCGATTATCTATGCATGGTCATGCAATCGTATGCCAAGACGATGGATGTTGAGCGTGCCAAGCAGCGGTGGGCCTTGCTGGGTGAGGGCGCTCCGCAAGTTTTGGAGAAAATTTCGCCTGAGATATGCAGCCATGTGACGGCAGAAGATAAGATGGCCTTTGCGGCGATTGTGGGCGTGACCTTAACCCCGGTGCAGCCCGGACAGGAAACTCCTGTTCCAACACCGGCGCCAGAAGAAGGTGGCATATCCTCCTTTGCAATTGTGGCGATCTTGTGCGTGACAACCCTGCTGGTTGGCGCGGCGCTGGTCTATTTCCTCCTGTTGCGCAAACGCGGCGGCAAGGGGAACACACCGCAATCACAGGCACTGGAAGCCAGCCGGACGGCAGTGATGACGGATTACAGCAAGCAGGAACATGAGCCGCCCGTTTCTCAATTTATGACGACCTATGTCGGCGGGGATGATCTGTATGATGACTCGTTCAGCGTTGAGACACAAACTGGTGAATTCCTGGGCGAATGTGGTGTTGGCATTTCAGAGACGATTGGCGTTGGCGACCCAAAGAAGGTGACGGCATTTGAGGTGTGGCTGTTTGATAAGAACGACATTCAGACCGTTACCAAGGTGCTGATGAGCGCCAATGCCTACAATGACCCGGCGCTGCGCGCTCGTCTGGCCTCGAAGGGGGAGGCCGTCCTGGTTGAGCCGGGCAAGCACGTATTGATGGAAACCCAAACCCTTCAATTGCAGGCACGCGTTGTGGATATGTCTTACGGTCAGGGTGCGTTGCCAAACAGCAGTTTCTTCGAGCGCATGACGCTTGAACTGGCAATTTGGCAAAAACCCAAGGCCTGAAATTGAGCTTGATGCAAAAAAAGACCCGGTTTTGTGCCGGGTCTTTTTTTGCAGGATGGGCTATTCAATTTTGAGGATTTTAAATTGAATTTTCCCGTTGGGGGTTTCGGCAATAACCAGATCGCCAACGCGCTTGCCAAGCAGGGCGCGGCCAATGGGTGATTCGTGAGAGATACGCCCTTTGCGCGGGTCTGCCTCTTTGGGGCCAACAAGTTGGAAGACTTCAGGTTCGAAATCATCTTCCTGAATGGTGACATGTGCGCCAACGTTGACAACTTCGCGGTTGGTTTGTTGTTCATCAATCAGGGTGTAATTGCCGAGGATTTGTTCCAATTCCTGAATGCGGCCTTCCAAAAAGCCTTGTTCCTCTTTGGCGGAGATATAATCGGCGTTTTCAGAGAGATCGCCTTGTTGAATGGCAAACCGTAGGCGCTGGGCAAGCTGTTCGCGAGCAGGGCCCTTCAAGTTTTGAAGCTCTTGCTGAAGGTTGGCAAGGCCTTCGGCGGTGAGGTAGTGTGTTTCTGACATGCTGAAAAACCTTTCTCAATAAGATAGCGGGGCTTCATCCTACCACTTGAGACCGGAAACCGTCAAGGTCTAGGGCAGGATGGCCGGGTCAAAGAGGCGTTGATGTTCATCAATGGCATAGCGATCGGTCATGCCGGCCAGGTAATCGCACAGGGTGCGTTCCAGGCCGTTTTCAGCAATACCCGCCTGCACGTGATAAGGCAGGATATTGGGTTCGGCGCGATAGGCGTTGAATAGATCGCTGAGAATGCGCTCGGCTTTGACCGCCATGCGTACGACGCGGGGGTGACGATAGAGGTTGTTGAACAGAAAATCTTTGAGTTGTCGGTTGCGACTGACCATGGTTTGACTAAACCCAACAACATTGAAAGCCAGGGTCTGAATTTGTTCTACAGAGCGGAGCGTGTTTTCGTTCAGCCGGCCATCGGTGGCCTCAATCAGGTCGTTGACTTCCATGCCAATTAATTCTCGGATGATGCAATGCCTTTCCAGGTCGCTCAGACGCCCACCGCTCCAGCCAATGCGTCGGGTGGCAATTTGCCACAGGTCAATGCTGGTGAGCATATCGGTGTTAATCATGCCGGAGCGCAGGCCGTCATCCAGGTCATGGGCGGTGTAGGCCAGTTCATCGGCGACATTGGCAATTTGGGCTTCCAGGTGGCCGCGCAACTCGGGGTTGAAATCTTTGGCATCGGTGCGGTCGTATTCGGTTTCATGTTTGACCATGCCTTCGAGCGTTTCCCAGCTCAGGTTGAGGCCGGGGAAGGCATCGTAGCGGCGTTCCAGACGGGTGACAATGCGCAGAGATTGCTTATTGTGTTCAAAGCCGCCGGAATCGCGCATCAGGCGTGCCAGGGCTGCTTCGCCGGAGTGTCCAAAGGCTGGATGACCGAGGTCATGCGCCAGGCAAATGGCTTCTGTCAGGTCGGGGTTGCCGCCCAGAGCAATTGCCAGGCTGCGGCCAATTTGGGCAACTTCCAGCGTGTGGGTCAGTCGGGTGCGGTAGTAATCGCCTTCGTAATTGATGAAGACTTGGGTTTTGTATTCCAGGCGGCGGAAGGCGGTCGTGTGCAGGATGCGGTCGCGATCGCGCTGATAGCAGGTGCGGTAATCGGCCTCTGCTTCTGGATAGAGCCGACCGTGCGTGTTCTTGCTGCGAATGGCATAGGGTGCCAGGGCCTGATCTTCGTTTTGTTCGAGTTGGGTGCGGTTGTAGCGCATGGAAAACCTTCTCTTTCAATTAGGAATGGGATAAAACACTGCCGGGGAGCGAACCCGTCAATGCCTGATGGAGCAGACCGGGTTGTAAGCCGGAGAAGATGGAAATTTGCAGTTGTGTAGGGCGGAGGAGCAGGGAAATCATGCGCTCGACTTTGGCCTCCATGCCGCCGGTGACATCGGTTGAGGCGGAACCGCGTAATTGTGAGCGCAGGTTGCCAAAACTTGGGGGGGTGATGGTTGGAACGAGTTGGGTGCAGGCGGGAAAGTCGGCCCAGACGCCGGGTTCAATGCCAGCCAGCAGGATGCGCTGCGGTTGTAGTTGAGGGGCAAGGTGGAAAAACAGGTCTTCGGTGGAGAGGATGGTGCCGCCGAGGATTTCATCAAATACAACATCGCCTTGCAGGACGGGCAGCAGGCCGCTTTGCAAGGCACGCTGAATGAGGGAGAGATCCCAGCGCAGCACGCTGCCGCGCTGGGCAAGGACGCAGGCCGAGGGTGGAAAGGCGAGGACGGGCAGGCCCGCCTGGCTGAGGGCTTCCAGGACGATTTGATTGAGCGTTCGGGCGGATTTCCAGACTTCGGCGAAACCCAGCCAGTTGGCGGAAGTTTGCACACCGGCTCGTGTGCCGTATTTTTTGGCGGCAACATGGCCGAAGGAGCCTGAGCCATGTCCAATCAGCAATTGGAAGTCGGGGCGCGCAGCCCGGGCAGCGGCTATTTCCTGTGCCAGGCGTGCCAGAACGCTGGGACGTGGGGTGTTGGGGGTATCCTTATCGGTGATGAGCGAGCCGCCGAGTTTGAGGAAGTATAAATCAGTCATGTGTCACCTCAACGGTGGTCATCAGGCAGCGGTGTGCGCCAGCCTGAATGAGGGCGCTGGCAATGGTTGCAGCTCGCTCGGCGGGTATCAGTGCAATTAGATTGCCACCCCTCCCCCCGCCAGAGAGCTTGGCGCCAAGTGCGCCTTCCTGCCGGGCAATGCTCACCAGCCGATCCAGTTCGGGGGATGAGACGGTCATTTTTTGCAGTAGAGCATGGTTTTCATCCATCAAAGGGCCTAGCCGATCAGGATTCCCTTGCTCAATGATCTGGCGAGCTGCATGGGTCAGGTCAGCAATGGCGTCAAACAGGGTCTCGAAGCGCTCCGGGTCTTGTTGCCAGGCAGAACGGACATCACCAACAACCAGGGCGGTGCTGCTTTGGATGCCACTATCGGCAATCAGCAGGGTGAATGGCTCGGCAACGTGCAGGGGCTGGAAAGGTTGGCCTTTGATGAAGTAGATGGGACGGGCAAAGGCAATGACGGTGTTATCTACACCAGAGGGATTGCCATGTTGCAGTTTTTCAACGGCATAGGCCAGCTCGGAGATGCGTGCGGCATTTAATGTTAGGCCAAGAAAACCAGCAACAGCGCGAATGAGGGCAATGGAGACGGCTGCGCTAGAGCCGAGACCAGCGGCGCGCGGGATGGTGGATGTGATGCGCAAATGCATGGCCGGTGGGCGGGCAATGCCAGCAGCGTTCAGTGTCAGCCGTACAGCCAGGGCAAGCGGAGAATCGTCTGGCAGGCGATCGAGTTCTTCTTCCAGGTCAATATCGGGTGCGCTGAGCAAGGTTTGGGTTGCGCCGATGCGCGGGCTTGCAATGGCATGGGCGCTCACCTGTGTAACCGGGATTGCCAGAGCCGGTCGGGCATAAACAGCGGCGTGTTCGCCGAATAGAATGCTTTTTCCGGGGGCGTAGGCAGAGAAGGCAGGCATGGTTTATAAAATGTACAGGAAGAGCAATACAAAGATGCCCCACAGAACCACAGTGGCCTGTAGGGGACGGTCACTGAGTAGCATTTCTTCTGGTTCGCCGCCCGCTTTTTGCACCTGAATGAGATACAAGTAGCGAAAGATGCCGTAGATGACAAATGGGATGGTCAGCATCATCGAGTGATTGGCAGGTAGGTTGGGGGCCGAAAAGGTGTAAAGGCTGTAAGCGACGATGGTCGTGCCGGAGACGATGGTGATGAATTGATCAAGCAGGGGTAAGGTGTAGCCGGAGAGCACGCGGCGGTGCGCATTGGCATCATTTTCCAGCAGGGTTAGTTCGGCGCGTCGTTTTCCAAATCCCAGGTAGAGTGCCAGCAAGGTTGTGACGACATAGAGCCAGGGAGAGAAGCGCTGCACCTCGATGATTGAAACGCCAGCGCCAACGCGCAGCACAAAGCCAGAGGCAAGTACGAGGACATCAATCAACGGAATGTGTTTGAGCCAGATGGAATAGGCCAGGTTGGTGATGAAGTAGATCAGTGCAATCCACAGAAAATTGAGTGAGAGCAGGCCGGCAGCGGTGCATGTGAACAGAAACAGGCCAATGGCAAACGGGACGGCAACCCGCACGGGCAATTTGCCTGAGGCAATGGGGCGGTTGCGCTTTTTGGGATGCAGGCGATCGGCCTCAATGTCAGCCAGATCGTTGATGATATAGATGGAACTGGAGAGCAAGCAGAACAACAACATTCCAAGCACAGAGCGCCAGACAGCCTGTGGGTTGGTGATTTGTCCATCAAAGACGATGGCGGCCAGGACGAAGGCATTTTTCGTCCATTGACGGGGACGCATGGTTTTGAGCAGGGCTTTGAACATAATTTTAAGTATAACACAGGAGCCTGTTAGGGGTGTGCAAAGTATGTGTTTTGGCTATAATGGTACTATCTTTTCTTGAGGAGCTTGTAATGAGCGAAACAACAGCCAAACAACACGTGGTGTTTGAAGGTGTGGAGCTGGGGCTGGGAACCTGGTCTTGGGGTGACCGATTGTTTTGGGGATATGGGCGTGGCTATCGTGATGAGGATATTCGCAAGGCGTATGATGCAAGCCTGGAAGCGGGTGTATTCTTCATGGATACGGCAGAGGTTTATGGTCAGGGGCGCTCAGAAACGTTGTTGGGGAAGTTTTTAGCTGAAACACAGCAACAGGTGGTGGTGGCGACTAAATTTATGCCTTTCCCGTGGCGTTTGGGGCGAGGGACTTTACTGCGGGCGTTGCGCCATAGCCTGAAGCGTTTGGGCCTTTCAAAAGTGGCATTGTATCAGGTTCACTGGCCTTTGCCGCCTGTGCAAATTGAGATTTGGATGGAGGCGATGACAGACGCGGTGCAGGCTGGTTTGACGGAGGCGGCGGGTGTATCCAATTATGATCGTAAACAGATGCAGCGTGCTTATGATGTGTTAACGCGGCAGGGGGTGCCGCTGGCCTCTAATCAGGTTGAATATAGTTTGTTGGATCGGCGGGTGGAAAAGAATGGCCTGTTGAAGCAATGTCAGGAAATGGGCGTCAAGCTGATTGCCTACAGTCCACTGGCGATGGGGATGTTGACTGGTAAATACACGCCAGAGAATCCACCACAGGGTTTTCGGGCGCGGCGTTACAATGCCGGGTATCTCGCATCTATCAAACCGCTGGTTGATCAACTGAAGCGGATTGGAGCGGATCATGCTGGCAAGACGGCGGCACAGGTGGCGCTGAATTGGGTGATTTGCAAGGGTGCCTTGCCAATTCCAGGAGCCAAGACTCTGTCTCAGGCGCAACAGAACGCGGCTGCGTTGGGATGGCGATTGACCGATGAAGAGGTGGCGCGGTTGGATGAAGTGAGTGATCGGGTGCAGAAGGCAACGGCCTGAGCGAAAGGGCGATTTGGATGATGCGAGCATTGCGGCCTGGGCTGTGGCTGGTTGTTTTTTTGTTGTTGGTGGGATGTGATGGGAGGGCAACCCCTACACTGTCTCCGCAGCTTCCCTCTGTGACGGCAACGCGGACTCGCCGCCCGCCCACTTCAACCCCTGTGCCAACAGCAACGCCTGTGTTGCCATTGGTAGTGTTGGATGATGCGTTGCCTGTGGCGCTCCATCGGCAGATGCAGGAGAGTGGTTTGCGCCTGGTGAAAGCTGAGGAAGGTCAGGTGTTGCGTTTTGGGATGGTGAGCGAAGAAGCACCCTGGGCTGTGGGGTGGGTATATGCGCTGGTTGCACCATTTGGTACACTGGCGGATGAATGTGAGCTGAGTCTGTTGCAAGCCGTTTGGCAGGGGCAGCCGCCGGAAGGAGGCGTGCTGCAAGACCTTTACCTTTCTCCTGAGACGATGGCGGTTTGGAAACAGGCTTGGGGAGAGCCAGAGGCATTGCACGTGCATGTTGTCGCAGATTCGGCATTGCTGAGCACAGTATGGGAACAGCCCAGGGCCTGGGCAATCCTGCCGTTTGAACAATTGCAGCCGCGCTGGAAGGTCATCCGCCTGGCGGGGCGCTCGCCCTTGGATTGGGAATTTGACCCGGATGCCTATGCATTGACGGCGCATTTTGGCATGTCGGGCGATGCGGTGATGCTGGCGGCTTTGCCTGCTTCTCCGCCATTGCTGAGCAACCGCGATGCACAGCGTTTGACGGTCGTGGTGATGACTGGCACGACGGCAATGGTGCGTCATACAGCAGAAAAGATGGAACTGAAAGGATTGGACTATCCCTACACGCTGATTCAACCCTGGCTGGAGCAGGGCGATTTTCTACACATCAGCAATGAGGCGGTGTTTTATTCTGAATGTCCGCCGGCGGTACCATTCCGTACCCGGGCGCAGTTTTGCAGTGCGCCGGGATATTTTGCCGTTCTTGAGGCGCTGGGGGTGGATATTGTGGAGCTGACTGGCAACCATTTGCTGGATTGGGGTGGGCCTGCCTTGCAGGAGACATTGGCGCGTTATGAGGAAAACGGGTTGCTAACCTATGGTGGCGGAGAAAATTTGGATGCTGCTCGGGCGGTTTTGAAGATTGAACACCATGGCAATCGGCTGGCGTTTTTGGGCTGTAATGCCATTGGCCCGCAAACCGTTTATGCAACAAGAAATTCGCCCGGCGCAGCGCCCTGTGACTTGATGGGGTTGGAAAAAACGGTGCGCCAATTGCGACGGGAAGGCTATTTGCCAATAGTCACCTTTCAACATTTGGAGGTGGAGAGCAATCAGGCGCCTTCTGCGCTGCGTACCGATTTTCGACAGATGGGGTGGGCTGGGGCGGTAATTGTCAGTGGAAGTCAGGCACATGTTCCACATGGTTTTGGGTTTGTGGTGGCGGAGGATTGGACACCGGAGGGCTTTTTGAGTTATGGGCTGGGGAACTTGTTCTTTGATCAAATGTTCCCGCTTGCCCGGCCCGGGTTGATTGAGCGGCACATTTTTTATGATGGGCGCTACCTGGGAAATGAAATTTTGGTGACGATGTTGGAGGATTCGGCACAACGCCGCCCGGCAACGCTGGAGGAACGCCAAAAATTGCTAGACATTTTATTTGCAGAGAGTGACTTGAAATTGCCATGAAACGGATGCGAATGGCTCTTCTTTTGCTGGGGGTGTTGGTTGGCTGTGTTCGCACATTGCCGCAGCCGCAAAGTACCCCCGTGACCGAAACCCGGTTGCCAACAGCAACCTTGCTGCCAACCATCACTGCAACCCCGCTGCCCGGGTTGGGTGAGCTGCAAGCCTGGGTTTCGGCAGCAGCGCCTGCTGAACTGGCAAATGCCTGGCATTTGCCTGAAGCTGTGCAGCACACGTCAAACCCGGCAGAAGCAGATTTGCGCTTGCAGCCAGATGTTAATGGGCCAATTGCCTGGGTCTACGCATTGGTGACGCCTTTTCCAAACCTGTTGGATGAGGTGAGCCTGGAAGAATTGAGCGCCGCCTGGGCCGGACAATTGGATTGGGCAGCCGGTGTGCCGTTGGGCATGTCTTCGCAAACCCGCGCTGCATTGGTTGCCTTGTGGGGCGAGCCAGCTGCTGGGGCGGTGTGGGTGGAGGAGGATGGGCAGCGCTTGTTGGAGCAGGCCTGGGGTGCTGGGCGCGCCTGGGCGATTGTGCCATTTGCTGAACTTGAGCCGCGCTGGAAGGTCATTCGAATTGAGGGCCAATCACCCTTGGATCGGCAATTGGATGTGATGGCCTACCCGCTTACCCTGCGTTTGTCTGTGACGTTTAATGAGCGGGCGCAGG
The DNA here is from genome assembly GCA_964453115.1 of uncultured Anaerolinea sp. GTDB lineage: Bacteria > Chloroflexota > Anaerolineae > Anaerolineales > Anaerolineaceae > JAIWNK01. The sequence continues at coordinate 76,591 of CAYVRT010000012.1, forward strand.
TGGCGTTTGAAGCAGCTGGGCTGCCTTTGCCAGTGGAATTATCTGGCAACCGCGACCCGCAACGGTTGAGCATTGTTCTGCTGACGGGAACAACCGCATTGGTGCGTGCAACCGCCTATACAATGAATCAGAAAGGGGTGGAGTATCCGGCTGGGGATGTGTTGCACTGGCTCGAGGCAGCCGATAGGGTGCATATCAGCAATGAAGCGTCCTTCAACCCCAATTGCCCTGAGCCGGGTCTATATGATGCGACGATGCTATTTTGTAGCGATCCAGCCCATGTTGAGCTGTTTTCGGCGATGGGGGTGGATGTGGTGGAGTTGAGTGGCAATCATTTGGCCGATCATGGTCGAGATGCATTGGTTGAGACAATGCGCCTGTTGCAGGAACGCGGAATTCGCACCTATGCCGCTGGTGAAAATGCGCAAGCTGCGCGGCAGCCATTGCGGTTTGAAGATCATGGCAATCGGTTGGCTTTCATTGGATGCAACAATGCCGGGCCAGATCATGTTTGGGCAACCAATGACCTGCCAGGGGTTGCCAATTGTGAAGACTTGCGCTGGATGGAGGAGTCGGTGCAGCAATTGCGCAATGAAGGCTATTTGCCGATTGTAACCTTCCAGTATAAGGAATCACTGGCTTCGCTCCCCGCCCCTTGGGAGGTGGAGGACTTTCGCCGTATGGCAGAGGCTGGCGCGGTGGTGGTGAGCGGTAGTCAGGCGCATTACCCAATGACCTTTGAGCTTTATCAGGGGGCATTGATCCATTATGGGCTGGGAAATTTCATCTTCGATCAGATGTATGAATTGGGAACGCGGCAGGAGATTCTCGATCGGCATGTGTTCTATGATGGGCGCTACCTGGGTGTTGAGGTGTTGACGGCGATGCTGGAAGATTATTCGCGCCCGCGCCCCATGACAGATGCTGAACGTCAGGATTTGTTGAGGCGAATTTTTGCTGATAGTGGCTGGAAAACTTTCGATTTTAAAAAGGAGTGAATGATGAAAATCCATGATGTTTCTTTGTTGATTGAGCCAGGCATGGTGGTGTGGCCGGGCGATCCTGAGGTGGAATTGTATCGTGTGTCAAAAATTGAGGAGGGGGCGAATGCGAATGTTTCTCATATGCGCCTGGGGGTGCATACTGGCACGCATGTAGATGCGCCGTATCACTTTTTGGCGGATGGACGAAAGGTGGAGACTTTGGCGCTGGAGGCTCTGATTGGCCCGGTGCAGGTGGTGGATGTTGGCGAGATGGTGGATGAATTGAATGAGGCTGTGTTGCGCTCAGCCGGGCTTGCCGAGGGTGTGGAGCGGGTGCTGTTCAAGACGCGCAATTCGGCGCACTGGCAGCGTGGCGAGCGCAGCTTTCAGACCAATTTTGTTGCCATTCCGGCAGATGGCGCGGCCTATTTGGCCGGGCGCGGCATCCAATTGGTGGGGGTGGATTATCTTTCCGTTGCGCCGTATAAGAACAGCCGTCCGACGCATGAGATTCTTCTCCGGGCAGGGATGGTTTTGTTGGAAGGTGTCAATTTGAGCGGAATTGCAGCAGGCTGGTATGAATTGTGTTGCTTGCCGATGAGGTTGGCGGGTTCGGATGGGGCGCCGGCGCGCACGGTGCTAATCGAGCGTTAGTTGATTGGGTGAGTCGTAGTGCAGCGGCGGAAGATGCCGTGCATCAAATTCGGCAATCCGATTGGGGCCGAGTTGAAGCACTTCGGCTTCCACCTGACGTGCATCCTGGCGCAGGCGGGCAACATCAATTCCATAGCAACGATCTGGATAGGGTGCAAGCCAGCGTTGGGCGCGGGTGAACATTTTGATTGTGCCGATGTAGTTGCCGCGCAATAGGTGATAGTAGGCAACCGCAATTTGCAGAATGCCGCGGTAGAGTTCGCGCACCAAACCGTGCTCGGCTTGCCAGGCAAGTTCCAATTCCTCATGGGCATCAAAATAGCGCCCTTGATTGAAGAGTGCCAACCCGCGCTGCGCTGCAACGGGCAGGCTGCCCTGATGGCAGGCTGCCGCAGCTTCAGCAGCAGAGAAGGTGGGGCCAGGAACATTGCTTTCCATGGGTTGATTGTAACATGGAGTGGCGCTTGTCTGCTTTTTTTGTGATGTTGGCTACCTGATGGGCGGGGACTTTTGTGTTAAGATAGAGGTACTGAATTTTCATCAAATCGAGGAGCCTATGTTGAACTTACCGGACGATCAAATTTTACCGCTTTCGCTGGAGCATAACTTTTGGACCTGGTCGGCACAGGGCAAAGTCAGTCCGATTCCTGTGCAACGTGCCGAGGGGGTGTATTTTTGGGATGTGAATGGCAAACGGTATCTGGATATGAATTCGATGGTGATGTGCTGTAACATTGGGCATGGTGACCGACGGGTGATTGAGGCGATTGTGCAGCAGGTGCAGGAACTGCCATTTGCCGGCCCGGGGATGGCAACCCGGCCGCGAGCATTGCTTGGCAAGGTGTTGAGTGAAATTACACCGCCGGGGCTGGACCGTTTTTTGTATACCCTGGGTGGGGCCGACGCGAATGAAAATGCCATCAAGCTGGCGCGTGCATATACCGGACGCTCCAAAATTCTGGCACGCTACCGCTCTTATCATGGCGCAACCTATGGGGCGATTGCCGCAACGGGTGACCCGCGTCGCACTGCCTGGGAGCCGACGGTGATGCCGGGCGTGGTTCATTTTTTGGATCCTTATCGCTATCGTTCCACGTTTCACCGCACCAATCCAGAGATTTCGGAAGAAGAATTCAACCAAGATTACCTCAATCATTTGGAAGAGGTCATCCAATATGAGGGGCCAAAAACGATTGCTGCCATTCTGATCGAGTCGGTGACTGGCACCAATGGCATTTTGATCCCGCCTGCGGGGTATATGCAGGGCGTGCGTGAAATTTGTGACCGATATGGGATTGTGATGATTTGCGATGAGGTGATGAGCGGTTTTGGTCGAACGGGGCGCTGGTTCGCGGTGAATCATTGGAATGTGACGCCGGATATTATGACGATGGCGAAGGGCCTGACCTCCGGTTATGCACCATTGGGGGCTGTTGCAATGCGGCAGGAAATAGCTGACACTTTCAAAGACCATGCTTATGAAGGCGGCTTGACCTATAATGGACATCCGCTCTCGCTGGCTGCGGCGATTGCGACGATTGGGGTGATGCAACAAGATGGGCTGGTGGAGCGCTCGGCGCAGATGGGACAGGTGATGGCGGAGATGATGGCAGAATTAACCGATCGGCATCCTTCCATTGGTGAAGCGCGCTCGATTGGTTTGTTTGGTGTGTTGGAACTGGTGCGAAACCGTAAGACGCGCGAGCCGATGGCGCCATTCAATGGGGCTAGTTCGGAGATGGCAGCCTTGCGCAAGAATTTGCTGGATCAGGGTGTGTTTTTGTATACGCATTGGCACACAGTTCTGCTCATCCCGCCATTGATTATTACGTCGGAGCAATTGGGCGATGCGTTTGCGGCGCTTGACCGAGCATTGCAAATTACGGATGGGGCTGTCAAGGAATGATGTTACTTTTGGATGGAAGTTGCATCTGATAGAGAGATGAAACCGATTTTGAGAGGTTGAACAATGGATTTTAAGTTGAGTTTTTCACCACAAAAAGCACAGGAAAAACTGGCCGAGACGGTGCCGGTGTTGATCCTTGGGGCTGGGCCGGCTGGCCTGACAGCAGCCCTCTATGCGGCGCGGGCGGAACTGCATCCAGTGGTTCTGACGGGGATGGCGTTGGGCGGGCAGGCATCCACAACCCACACGATTGAGAATTACCCCGGTTTTCCGGAGGGGGTGGGCGGTGCAGAATTGGGTGAGTTGTTTCAAAAACAAGCTGAGCGCTTTGGGGCGCGATTTGAGTTCGATTCGGCGACAGAGGTTGACCTTTCGCAACGTCCCTTTCGCGTTCAAACCTATGGGCGTGAATACCTGGCCCAGGCTTTGATTTTGGCAACGGGTGCTTCGCCGAATTATCTGAATGTGCCTGGGGAGAAAGAGTTGACGGGCAAAGGTGTTTCGTACTGCGCAACTTGCGATGGTTGGTTCTTTAAGGGAAAGAAAGTGGCTGTAGTTGGCGGCGGGGATAGCGCACTTGAAGAGGCCATCTTCCTGACGCGTTATGCCGAGTCGGTGACGATTATTCACCGTCGCGATGCGCTTCGCGCCGGGGCGATTTTGCAGCGTCGCGCGCTCAGTCATCCGCAAATTGAAGTAATTTGGGATACGGTAGTGACCGAGGCGGTTGGGGAACAGGCGCTGCGGGCTGTTAAGCTGCGCAACGTTCGGACGGGGGCAGAGAGCGAAATGCCGTTCGATGGATTGTTTATTTTCATTGGCAATCAACCCAACACAACGCTGTATCAGGGGCAGGTGGAGATGGATGAACGCGGCTATGTACGTTCGAACATGAACATGGAGACGAGTGTTCCAGGGGTGTTTGTCGCCGGCGAGGTGACAGACGCAACTTTTCGGCAGGTGATTACCTCTGCTGGGATGGGCGCTGCGGCAGCGATTCAGGCTGGGCGCTTTTTGGAACATGAGTCGTTGAAGGCTGAGTAAAAACCGGGCTGATTGGTTATCAAAAAACATCTGATGGGTTAGCATCAGATGCTTTTTGATTGGTTGAGAGGGTTTAGGGCGCTCCGCCCGGCCACCAGATGAAGTAACGGAAAATGCTCACGGCTCCGGCAGGCTCCCAAATTGGTTCGCCATCGGCTGTGGTGCCAGTGGAGCGCACAACCACGACCGACCAGCGCAGATTGTGCGGTTGATTGTCAATTGGGCGCAGGGCTGCCGGCACGGTGGAACTGTTGGCGGTGGTGTAAATCACTTGGCGGTTGCCGCTGCCAGAGGTGACATCCTCAATCGTCACGGCGTAGGATTCGCGCTCGCGCAATGGTTCATTGGCTGACCATTGCAGCGAGATGACATCCGAACCGCCTCGGAAGACGAATCCATCGGCTGGTTGCAGCAGGTCGGGGGCTGGGTGTGGCGGGGGCAGCGTGGCTGTGGGCGTTGGGCCGGCAGTTGGCAGGCGCTCGCAGAGCGGAATTTTCAGCTTTTGGCCGGTGTAGACGTTGTCTGAGACCAGGCTATTGTAGGTTTTGATGGATGTGACCGAGACGCTGAAGTTTGCTGCAATGCTGCTGAGTGTATCACCATCTTTAACGGTGTAATCGTACTTCTGGCAAGCAGAATCGGTAGCCTGAGCCTGGCTGACGGTTGAACTGGGCATGGGGGAAGGAGTGGCGGTTGGCTGTGGGATAAGCAGCTTTTGGCCGATGCTCAATGTGGTGCAATTGGTATCCAGGTTGTTGAGGGTGATGATGCTGTTGACGGATACATTGTAGAAGTAGGCAATTGAAATGCACGAGTCATTGGCCTTGACGGTATATTCGACCGGCGGCAGTGGGGTGGCGGTTGGCTCCAGGGTGGGTGTCAGGGTCAGGGTGGGTGTAACGGTGATCGTGACGGTGATGGTTGGGCTGGGTGTGGGGGTCGGTTCCACCACGCGTCCGGTGCCGCTCAAGATGCCGAAGACAGCGCCTGCGCCAATGGCAAGCAGGAGGATGACAAGGCCAATGGCAATTGGCAGTGAAATGGTCACTGCCGGAATGCGGGCGCCTTGTACGGTTGCGGGTTTGTCTGCTGTGCTGGGGCTGAAACTGCGCCCACACACCAGGCAACGGGTGGCATTCTCAGCCAGCCGCGTTCCGCAAGTTGGACAGGTTTGAGGGGTAGAAGAATTTTCTGGACTCATAGTTTTTCTTGGTTTGAATTTGCCGGGGAAGCCCCCCGGCGTTCCCATTATACCATAACCGAAAATTTGGCAAGGTTTGCCGAATTTTACGAGTTGTGTTATCCTCAGGTCATGTCCTATAGCCTGTATATACATATTCCATTTTGTCGGCGTCGGTGTGGGTACTGTGACTTTAATACGTATGCTGGACGAGAAGAGCTGCTTGAGGTTTATGTTGCTGCATTGTGCCGCGAGGTGCAGTGGGCGGCACAGGCTGCCGGGCAACGGTTGCCGGTTGGGACGGTGTATTTTGGCGGTGGAACGCCTTCTTTGTTAAACCCGGCGCAGGTGACGGCGGTTTTGCAGGCAATTGTAGCCGGCTTTGACCTGGATTGCGGGGCTGAGGTGACGCTGGAGGCCAACCCCGGCACGCTTTCACAGGCTGGGCTGGCAGGGTTGCGCAGTGCCGGTGTGAACCGGCTCAGCCTGGGTATGCAGTCGGCAGATGCTCAAGATTTGCGCATACTGGGCCGGCAGCATGAGACTGGGCAGGTGTTGGCAGGGGTGCGCATGGCACGACGAGCGGGTTTTTCCTCGCTCAGCCTGGATTTGATCTATGGCATTCCGGGGCAAACGCTGGAGCGTTGGCAGGCTGGGCTGGAATTGGCGCTGGGGATGGGGGTTGAACATTTGTCGCTCTATGCACTGACGGTTGAGGACGAGACGCCGCTGGCGCACTGGTTGAGGCGCGGGTTGCTGCTTTCACCGGATGATGACCTGGCAGCCGATATGGCAGAGTGGGCCAGGAATCGGTTGGCGGAAGCTGGTTTTGAACACTATGAGGTTTCAAACTGGGCGCTCGGGCCGCAGTTTCGCAGCCGGCACAATTTGCAATACTGGCACAACGCACCGTATTTGGGCCTGGGAGCAGGGGCGCATGGTTGGGCGGCTGGCTATCGCACGGTGAACGAGTTGACGATTGAGGCCTATCTAGCGCGTATGGGGCAAACACAGGCTGGGGAATTTCCATTCGGGCCGGCAAATGCCGTTCGGCAGTTGGTGGACCGCCAAACCGAGATGCAGGAAACGATGATGGTGGGGTTGCGGTTAATTCAGGATGGTGTGTCAGAGCAGGGGTTTGAGCAGCGCTTTGGGATGCCGCTGATGATGGCCTTTGGTGAGCCGATTGAGCGCCTGACTCGTCAGGGGCTGCTGGAATGGGCTGGGGCGATCGAAGACCGGCACCTACGGCTGACACCGCGTGCCTGGTTGATTGCAAACCGGGTGTTTGCAGAATTTGTCGCCTAGGCGACAGTGACCAGCGTGCCGAACCCGATATTATTGGCCTTATCGGGGTTGACGATGGGGGTTGTCCAGCGGTAGAGCCAGAGGGCATCTTCGTTACATAAATTGACGCAGCCATGGCTCATCGGCACGCCGTAATTGGTGTGCCAGTAGGTGCCGTGCAGAGCGACGCCAGTTTTGGGCTCAAAAAAGGAAACCCAGGGCACACCTGGTAGTTCATAGGCTTCGGGATCGGCGGTGACATTGCCGTCGCCCATGTGTTTGGATGGCACTTTGGAGGCAATGCGGAATTCTCCGCGCGGGGTCTCGGTTGGGATGGCGCCGGGAGCAATGTTACGGTTGGGAACACCCGTTGCAACGCTGGCCTGCCTGACAATTTTCCCGTCCTCATAGGCGGTGAGAGTCTGCCGTGTCAGGGAAACATCAATCCGTTTGGCACCGGGCGGTACTTCAGGGGAGAGGGGGCTGATCTCTTCGGGAGCAATCAGGCGCAGGTGTTGGGCAGGGACGCAGTATTCAATTTTGAGCAATTCATCCTTTAATTTATACCAGGGTTCACCATCATGGCCTTCAATCAGCCCTGTTACCCAATGGATGGAACTGTAGTATAGGCGGTAAATGGGCTGCCATTCGCGACGGTAAGGCATCCACATTGCCTGGGTTTGGGGAACTGTCACTTCGGCAATTTGTGGCTTGGTGATTTGGGTTGCAACCGGGTTGAGGCGATAGTGAACGCGTTGCGTATTGCCGCTGTGAATGTAGCCGCCCCACACGCGGTACCAAAGCGGGTTGTAATAGGGCCCTTCCGGGGAGATTACTTCATCATAGATGTGGACGATTTCGTCTCGGTAGCGCTGGAAGAGGATGTCGCTTTTATCTGATGGTTTGCGGTAGACGCTGACGCTGCTGATGGCAACCCGCACCAGGGGGACTCCATCCAGGTTGGGGCGAGGAAGTTGGGGTGAGGAGGCCAGGCTGCTTAGCGCAGCCAGACCCAGTGCGGCACGGCGCAGAAATTGACGACGAGAAATGCGACTGATCATATCTGGATTATATCATATGCGTCAAGGCCTGCTCAATACCAGGTGGGTGGTAGGGACTAAGCCCGGGGGCGGCGGGGGCGTTTGGGGGCTGGCGGCGGGGTTGCAGCCTCAAGCAGGCCAATGATGCGATGACTGAACTCCTGGTTTTCAATATCCAGGATGTAGTGCGGTTTTGCGCCGGGGTAGGGGGAACCGGTTTCGGCGTTTTGCATTTCTTGCTCAAGGCAGGCAAGCATTTTGATGTATACGGTGTTATCACAAACCAGGAGCAGGGGTTTGCCGTTGACATAGACCATGTATTCGCCAAACATTTTCTTGTGGGTGATGGTGCCGATGCCGGCAATTTGTTCACAAACAAATTGAATGAAGTCGAGACTGCTGGACATGAGAAACTCCGGTTACAGGCGTGTGGATAAAGCCGATTGCTGGTAGTATATCATGTTTCTACTGAGCAGGAGGATGGCTGCTTAGCTGTTAGCAGCCTGTGCTTGCTGGGCGGTGCGCATGGCGAGCAGATAGGCCCCAAGCAACACGGCATATAGGCCAAACAGGATAATTGGTACCATCTCAAGCGAAATTTGACGAGCCAGCACGCCCATCAGACTGGGGATGAGGGCCGCGCCAAGGCCGGTTGCAGCCATTTGCATTCCAATTGTGTTGGCAGCATAGGATTCGCCGACTCGAATCCGTGTGCCAGACATCATGGCGGGGAAGATGGGGGCGATGGATATGCCAATTAGTCCTACTGCAATCACGTTTGCCAGTTCGAAAGGGTTCCAGATGAGAAGGCCTGCGCCTAGCAATGCTCCGGACAGGCCGGCCAGTATGAGCTTGTTCACGCCCGTGCGGTTGGCAATCAGGCCGGCCAGGATGCGTCCAACGGTGAACATGAACCAGTAGCTTCCGGCGAAGAAACCTGCCAGGGTTGGGTCTACATGGCGTGATTCGGTGAGCAAGCTATACACCCAGGTGCCCAGGGAGCTTTCGCCGCCGACATACAGAAAAAAAAGAATGATGCTTAGCCAAACTTGTGGCTGCCGCAGCGTTTGCCCGAGAGGGGTTTTATAATCGGTCAGTTTTTTCTCTGACTGTGCGGCCTTGGCGGGTGGTTGATTGCGACTCCACATTGAGAGCGTGAGAACGAAGCAGATGGCTAATGCTAGCTGAAAAAATCCTACCGTTCGATACCCGAAGTGCCAGGAGTTGAAGGTAGATAGCCCCAGGGTCATGATGACTGGGCCGAGGGTGATGCCAATGCCGTAACTGGCGTGCAGCCATTGCATCAGCCCTTCTCCAAAATGGGCTGCGACATAAGTATTCAGGCCGGCATCAATTGCGCCAGCGCCCATGCCACCAAACACGCCAAGAAAAACCATCATCCACCAGATTGGCACCAGGGTATAACCGATCAGGGCCAGACCGGTGAGCAAGCAACTGACTGCAAGCAGCCGCCCTACGCCAAGTCGTGAGAGCAGGAAACCGGTCAGGAAACTGGAGGTCATGTAACCGGTTACGGATGCTGCCAGCAACATGCCAATGGCATCGAGCGGGATGGAGAAGTCGGTTCGGATGGAGGGCCAGCCGACACCCAACAAACCATCGGGTAGTCCGAGGGCGATAAAGGCAATAAATGCCAGAAGGATCAGACCTGATTTGGGGGAAGATATGAGTTTTGGGGGCATGGTGATGGGAGCAAAAAGGGGGATTTTAAGGGAGCAACGACCTTGCCCTTCAGTGGGACTGAAAATGTGAGACCATCCAAGATTGAGTAACAAAAACCATCGCTTTGAACGATGGTTCTCGATACAGTCGGGGCGAGAGGATTTGATAGCACCCCTCGATGGGGAGCAACGACCTTGCCCTTCAGTGGGACTGAAAATGTGAGACCATCCAAGATTGAGTAACAAAAACCATCGCTTTGAACGATGGTTCTCGATACAGTCGGGGCGAGAGGATTTGAACCTCCGACCTCTTGCACCCCATGCAAGCGCGCTAGCCGGACTGCGCCACGCCCCGATTGATTATATTGAACGCCGGTTATTATACCGCGTTTTCAAAATTTGGGGAGGGTTTTCCCTTAAGTTTCAGGAACATGCCCGAGCGCGTAAAACGTGGGAATATAGAGCAATCGTTCGCCGCGCGCTCGCGCCTCTTGTTCTGTTTGTTGTAAGGCGTCCAACTCTTGCGCTGAGCAAAGGGTTTGCAAATCTTCGCGCAGCACAAGCCATTCCAATTCATCGGTTGAGGGCATGGATTGGTGATCCCAAAAACCGCCCAGCACACCGCTTTGCACCTTTTGCAGCCCGGCCTGCTGAAACAGGCTGCCCAGACTGCGACCGATGCATGGCTGCGCACCTTGCTGCCGGAGTGCCTCGGTTTGTAACTGTCCCAGGCTTGAAAGGCTGGGTGGGTAATCAATCCGTCCACCATAGTCGGGTTCTGCCAGGGCAAGGATCATTCCGCCTGGGACGGTGACGCGGCGCATTTCGCGCAGTGCGGCGAGCGGGTTTGGTAGCCAAAGGAGCAGAAAATGACAAAAGCTCAGGTTGAATGCGGCGCTGGCAAAAGGCAGGTTGCATGCATCGCCGGCGGTGAATGCAGCGCGGGGGATGACTTGCCGGGCAAAGTGCAGGGCCATCAGGTCATGATCCAGGCCACAGGTCAGCGGATTGGTAGAGACTTCACCAAGCAGCGCACCGGTTCCGCAGCCAAGGTCGAGAACGCGGCGGGCAGTTTCAAGCTGTGCTTGCGCAAACAGGTGCTGGCGCAAGGTCTGTGTCCAGCGAGCTTGCTGCTGATAGCGAGCGTGCCAGTCTTTCAGGTTCACAGCCGGGTGCGGGCTTTTTCCCAGATTGTGTTCCAGTCGTCATTGAGCAGGTTGCCAAGGACGTGTTCGAAGCCTTGACCAGGCAGCACATCGCCATCTGGCTCGACATACAACCAGGCGCGTCCGGCACCTTCAATCGGCGTTTCACCCTCGGACAGCTCCAGGCTGAGTGGGTGGAAACTGGAATAGGGGACAGGTAAATCCCAGGTCAGTGAAAGGCCGAGCAGGAAAGCCAGATCCCGCAAGGTGTTAAGCGCCGGGCGCAGCTCAGCGCTGTTGGCACTGAGCGAGAGCGAATGGACGCCCATCTGATGCAGCTTGCGGATCAGATCTTCGACGCTGCTCTGGTTATTTGGGGTGAGGGTGATGTGAACGGTGATGAAGAGATCCTGAGCCAGGACATCGCGCAGGGCCTCCCATGAGATTTCAGAAGCGGGGTCGAGGATCAGCATCAGGTGATCGAGGCCGCTTTGCAAGACTTGTTGCAAATAGTTTGGCTCGCAAAGCCGCTGTCCATCGCTGAGTAGGCCGGTTACCTGTCCGAGTTGTTCGGCGTGAGCAATCAGTTCGGGCAGGTCAGGGCGCAGGGTTGGCTCACCGCCAGTGAAGATGATATGCGGAATGCCGGCCTGCCAGGATTTGCTGAGGATGGTTCTCCATTCTTCAGTTAGCAGTTCTCGCGTAACCCGGGTGGTGGGTGCCAGGTCGGGGGCAAGGCCTTCGCTCAGGCGATAGGTGAGGGCACAATCCAGGCGGTAGGGGGCGGTCAGGGCGCGGGCATAGGGATCAACACGTTCGAAGCCGAGGAAGGTTTCGGGGTCGAGGTCGGGGGTTTCTATCAGTGTGTGCAAACGTTCTTGAAAATCGTTGAAATCGTTGGCGGCCTGGGCGCGTGAGACGCGGTAGCGCTGTGAGACCAGGTGTGCGACCTTCTCGGCAGGGGTTTGCTGAATTAGATGATAGGCATATTCGGCGGCGGTTTCGTTCAGGTGTAGAACGGTGCTGGCGTTCAGAATCAGCAGGGCATCGCTGCTTGCATCCACGCGCAAGTGCAAACGGTAGGGCGGTTGTACCTCAGGGGGGGATTGATAGGTGTAGATGCCGGGGGCCAGACGGGTTGGATGGCCAAAGAGGCGATCGAGCAAGGTGCTGAAGGCGCGTTTCATGGTAGACCTCCTAGGGAGTAGGAACAGTTGGGAAAAGGAATTGATTGAATAGAATGGCAAGCAAGCAGACGATGGAGAGGAGAATGACGCTGATGATGATGGCAACAGTTAGCCATTTTGAGGATGTGGAGGGTTTTTCGGGTTGGGCAGAAACCGTGAGGGCGTCGAATTCTTCTGGTTTTCCAATCAGTCGGTGGCGGCGGAAGAAAAGAATGAAGAGCAGGTAAGGCAGGCCAAAGAGAAAAACGCTCAGAGCAAAGAGCAGGTTGACAGCAGTTTGCAACTCGCGGTTGAGCAGGCCGGTGAGGGCATCGCGCTGATTGATGGAAATGAGGGTGACGCCAAGGACGGATAGCACGAGGCCAAAGCCGAGTAAAATGCGGCTGCTGCGCGGCGCCAGTTTGCCATCTTTTTCGGAAAGGCGCACGCCCAGGCTGAGGGTGCTATGGGCAATCAGTGCTGCAAAGACGAGCAGCGAAGGGCCAAGGCCGATTTGTTCGGTTGTAAACTCGAGCGGGTCGTAGATGTTGGTGCCGCCCAGGGCCAGCACCAGACCCAGTGTGAAGGCCGGTGAGGCAATGCTGACCGCCAGCCAGGTGGCAGCGTTGCGGGCATTCCAACGCCGGGCAATGAGCAGAATGGCAGCAACAATCAGCACCGGGAGCGAGAAGAAGAAGTCGAGCCCAACGGTCATGGTCAATGGGCCAGGTTCGGGCAATTCACCGCCACCCGCTTTGAGGATGTCGTTCATGGCGAGGATCAGGGCCAGGGTGGGGCGGGTGATGATCAGAAAGGCAGATAATGCCTTGAGAACATCATCGCCGAAGCGCTTGCGAACCAGGTTGATAAAACGTTTGCCAAGGTCTACGGCGGCATCTACAACGGCCAGGCCGGAAGCCAGCCAGAGTGGGATGAGCAGGAAGGAGATGAGGGCAAAGATGCCGCTCAGGTTGGAGGCGAGTTGGGACAGGCTGCCACTGCTGAGGGCATAGAGCAGGAAGAAAAGGCCGGTGATACCGAGCCAGATGAGGAATTCGCCAATTTGGAAGTTCTTCCAGAAAGGTTTTTTATAGGTGAAGAGGTGTGTGGTTGTGCTGCCAATCCATAGCAGCGGGGCGGTGCAACACCAGGCCAACATGGCTGCGTTTTGTTCAAGAGGCATAACACAGAGCAGTTGTGCGCCGAATAGTAGAACGATGGGAATGAACAGAACCGGGTGACCATCTGTGGCGCCGGTGAGCAGGAAGGCCCAACTGAGCGCCATTGCCAGCAAGCCGGCAATGAGTGCAAGGATGGGGATTTGTTGCAAGGTGGGCGAATCGCCGGGCGGGGTGAAGACAATTTGTGAGATGTTGTGCTGGAAAATTTCGGTGATGAAGACCGAAGAGAGCAGGATGGCAACCGAGGTGTAGCCGATGATGCTGAGGATGCGAATCTGCCGCGGAAATTCTTTGAGGTTGTGAAAGGCTTCCTCAAATGGAATCAGGTAGAAGTAGTAGGCAAACCGCCAGATGAGGTTGCCAATGAAACGAAGGGAGGTGAAAAGACGGTTCATGGGTGGGGTGGGAGATGATTTCGTTCGAGGGGGCAGCCGCCGCCGCATTCAGGCAGCAGGCCGCAGGTTTGACATTCGGCTGGCAGGTTGCGCCGTTCGCGCAGGCTCAATGCCAACTCGTGATTCCAGATGGCTTCCCAGGGTGTTTCGAGAATGTTGCCCAGGCTGGTGTAATAGGACTGACAGGGCAAGACGCTGCCGTCGGATTCAATGCACATATTGTAGAGCGCAGCAGTGCAGCCTTTGACGCCCAAATCCATCTGGACGGGGTCAAAGTGGCAGTATTGGGTTGGTGTGTACCAGATCAGTCGCTGCCCTTGCTGCTCGGTGAGGGTACGGGCCATTTCCAGCAGGGCGGGCAAATCGCCGGCAGGTAATCCGCTGCCAACGCGAGCGCCATGACCGGCGTAAATGAGCGCATTCAGACCAATGGTTGGCACGCCCAATTGACCGAGGAATTGCAGGGTTTGGAATAAGAAGCGGCTATTGCTTTGCAGCATGGTGGTGTTTGTCATAACGTATAGGCGGGAGGTGAGGGCGTTTCGGATGCCGGCAACGGTTTCTTGCCAGGCGCCGGGTGAGCGCACCATGCGATCATGAAGGATGGGGTCGTGCGATTCGAGTGTGATTTGCACGTGGTCCAGGCCGACATTGACCAGGCTTTGCAGGTAATTGGGGTCGCTCAGGCGACGGCCATTCGTGTTGAGGCCGGTGATTTGTCCGAGCTGTTCGGCGTAGGCGATCAACTCGGGCAGGTCGTCGCGCAGGGTGGGTTCGCCACCGGTGAAGACGATGTGCGGAATGCCAGTTTGCCAGAGCTTGTCGAGGATGCGTTTCCAGGTTTGGGTGGAGAGTTCGGGGTGGTTGCGCGGGCGATCATTGTAACAATGAGCGCAGGCATTATTGCAACGATAGGTGATGGCCAGGTCCATGCGGTAGGGCGCGCTGGGGTGAGCAGAAAAAGGGGCGGTAGTTTCCAGATCCAGCTCGCAGACCGGGCAGGGGCCATCGGGGTCGAGCAGGGCTTCTAATTTGCTGCAAAAGTCTGCGTAATCCTGGCGGGCCTGGGTTGGTGTGACCTGATAATGGCGCACCAGGGCGTTTGTGGCTGTGCGTGGGGGAACTTGTTGTAGGATGAGGTGGGCCATGAAAGCTGCGCTGGGGTTGAGGTGCAGGAAACGGGCAGCATTGATGATCAGCAGGGCGCTGCCATCACTTTCCACGCGTAAATGCAGGCGGGCGCGTCCTTGCTGGCTGTGGCGCTCAAAAGAGTAGATCCCGGGTGCGAGGGCCTGCTGGGTGGGGCGGGGGCGCAAAGCACCCCGAAGCTGCTCAAGCCAAAATGGCATGGTTACCTGCCACCGCCGGCACAGGCGCAGGCACAGCCGGCGCATGCACAGGCACAGGCGCAAGACCGTCCACTGCCGCCGCCGCCCCGTCCACGCGACGAGCCACTGCTGCTGCTGGTTGTTTGTGGAACGGGATTGGTGCGGTTGGTGATGCCGCTGGTGAAACTGGTCACATCGCCCACAATATCGGAGGAAAGGTTCTGAACGCTGTTAACGACGCGTGCGGCAAAATCGGAGCCGGGCAGGTGAGGCAGACTGGTGGGAGCGCTGGAAGCTGCTGCTCCGCCGCCCTGGAAGGCGGCTGGTGCTGCGCCGCTGATGGGGCGGGCAAAGGTTGGGTCGAGCCGTGACCACCAATTGGGAATGTAGACCGGGCTGCTGGTGAAGACTTCGCGGGTACGGCGGTCATAATCACGGTCGAGCATCGTCCAGCCAAGCAGTTCATCGTAACGCTGGCTCTTAACTTCGGGAGTGTTGGCTGCCTCGACCTGTTCCCATGCCTTTGCCATGATGCTTTTGTAATATTCGAGAGTTTCTTTGCGGCTGAAGCCTTTCATCTTTTCGCCCACGCTTTTGACCAGTGCGACGACCATGGATTGAAGGGCCTTTTGGCGTGCTGTGCCCTCTTTTTCTTTGAACGCATCCAAAAATTCGATTTCGTAGGGTTGGAGCGTTTCGGGCAGCGGGTCAGAGCGTTCCAGGGTTAGAGGTTTGGGACTGGTGATGGTTGCGGCACCTTTCTTCAGAATGCTGAAGAGTGTCATTGTCAGGACTTTGTCGAGTGGTTGCTCCATCAGGATGGCAGCCTCGATGGCGGTCAGGCCGCGCTTGATGCCGTGTCCTTCAACTGAGATGCGGGGGGGCATGTATTGCAGGCGGCGCTTTTTGGCTGCCTGAGCACTGGTGATGCTGATGAAGGCGATGAAGCCAGCAAATCCGGCACAACAGCCAACCGAAAGGGCTGTATCCGTGTCAATGCCCAGGCTATCCCACAGTGTTGGGCGTTTGAGAACGCCCTCTGGCAGGATGCGCGCCGGAAAGGAGGCACCAAAACGGTATTTGCTGATGGTGTTGGCCTCTGTGCTGCGCCAGCGATAAAAAACATTGCCTTGCTGGTCGTAGCCCGATTCGGGCTCGGCAGCCCCGGGCCAGCCAGAGGGGGTAAAGTAGCGTGGCTCTTCTGGTTCAATGCCGGGGGGGAGGTGCAGGGTGAGGGTGTAATCGGTATTTCCGGTAACCAGGCTGGAGTCAAAATAATTGGGCTGGAAGTTGAAACTGGCATAGTCTTGGTTGTTGACTGGTTTGGTGAAGAACAGCATACCTTGAATGTCCGTGATTCGGGCATGGAAGGTGCCTTTTTTGCCGGGGGGAATCGAGTTGGTGCCCAGGCCAAAGGCAATGCCGTTATCAATGTAGGTTGAGGTGCTGATATCGGTGATCTTTTTCCCGTTTACATCGGCGCTGGCATTGGATGTGCTGTATTGACGGGTGGGCATGCCAATATCCACATACTCGATTGCTGCGCCGCTGGGTTGGTTGGCGAAGACGTAGACGTAATCTAGCGTGGCGGTGCCATCGGCCTGGATGTACAGGTGAACATCGGCGCGTTCAACGGCAAAGTAATAGGATTGAGCAGAGGCGCGAACAAACGAACCGGCCAGAGCAAACAAAATTAAAAAGATAGATAACCAACGAATGAGGCGCATAGAGGGCTCCCTTCGGGCGAAACTTACCACTTTGGTTCTTCACTAATTTGATAGGTCGTTTTGCAATAGGGGCAGCTGACCATCGCGGCACCGTTGACGACTTTGATGTCATCGCCGGAGAGAACGCCACCGCAAGACTGACATTTGATCGTTTCCATGGCAACTTTGCCGGGGAGGTCAATTTTCAGGGTCACCTGTTGGGCCGCGGCGGGCGCTGCCGGGGTGAGAAAACGCAAGGCAACAAAAATAAGGACGAAACTGATCCCAACCAAAATTAACCCGGTCAGGATGAGGCCGCCTGGCGTGCCTTGCGCTTCGGGGCTGAAGGCGGCGAGAATGAACAACACACCAAACAGCAGCAGAATGGCTGCAACAATCAGGGCGATGATTTTGAGAACTTTCATCAGAATACCTCCGAGGATACATATAGTTTAGCATATTCTGGAAAAAACACTGTAGCAGATTTTGTTTTCTCTTCCCAACACATCGAGAGCGCTGCTTGACGTGCCGTTCCGGAAAGAGTATCATTTCTTCGTGTGGCAATCAGAAAAACAGAAAGAGCCCTGTTCTATGAAAAATCTTGTCCCGCTTTTCATTCAACAACAATACCGGCGGCGTTGCTTTGCTGGGCAGATGCAAGCTGCCAGTATGTTTGTGGATATTTCTGGCTTTACGCGCATGACCGATGCGCTGATGCAGCATGGCAAAGAGGGTATTGAGACACTTTCTGATATTCTTGGTTATATTTTCGACCCAACCGTTCGCAGTATTTATGCTGCTGGTGGTTTCATTTCTACCTATGCTGGAGATGCATTCACGGCGCTTTTTCCAGCTTGTGCAGATTCCAACCAGGCGGCGCTGCGTGCCCTTTCCGCCGCACAGGAAGTTGCCCGTTTTTTTCAAACAGGCGGTGTATATGCTTCGGCACTGGGGCAGTTTTCCTTTTCGGCGAAAATTGGGCTGGGTTTTGGGGAGGTAGAGTGGGAGATTTTGGGGGATGAGGGTTCTCGGTTGTTTTATTTTCGCGGCGATGCAATAGATGCTTGTGCGCAGGCTGAGCATTATGCCGAGTCGGGTGAACTTTGGGCCGAGCAAACCTTTTTGGCACAGGCGGCACTGAGCAGCCCTAGCCGGACGCAGGGCCGTTTTGCGCCGATTGCAACCTTCCTGGAGCAGCAGAATGCGCATCTGGAGATGGAACCACTCCTCTTTTCTGAGCAGGAAATGCGCTTGTTTGGTGGCGAAGACGAGTTTCAGTTCCCGGAAGGTGAGTTTCGTGAGGTTGTTTCAGTCTTTATTGCCTGGGAACATTTGCCACATTTGGCTGATTTTGTCTATTCTGCATTGCAATTGCAGCAGCGTTATGGGGGCAGCCATTTGCAGTTGGATTTTGGCGACAAGGGCAGCAAGATGTGGCTGTTCTTTGGTGCCCCAGTGACGCATGAAAATAAGGAAGAACGAGCATTACAATTCATTACCGAACTCTGGCGGCAGATGCCGACTTCTGCGCGGGCAAGGGCTGGAATGACACGCGGGGTCGTATATGCTGGTTTTTATGGCGCAGCTTTGCAGCAGGCTTTTTCTGGTCTGGGCAGTGCGGTTAATCAGGCGGCGCGCTTTATGGCGCGAGCGGAGTGGGGGCAGGTTTTGGGTGATGCGAACCTGGCAAAAACGCCGGGTTATTCCTTTACCTTTTTGGGCGACTTTGCTTACAAGGGGCGTTCCCAGCTCATCTCAACCTATGCATTGCGCACCGATTCTGTATCAGTTGAGCCGCCGCCGCACCTGTTGCAATCTTTGCATTTGCTCATTGGCCGTCAGAGTGAATTGCAATTCTTGCACAATGCCTTGCAGCCGCTTCAAATGGGGCAATTTGGCGGTGTGCTATATGTGGATGGCGAAGCAGGGCTGGGTAAAAGCCATTTGCTTCAGGCTTTCAGGCAGCAAATCTCCCAATTCCAATGGTTTGTTTTGCCCTGTGATGAGGTGCTGCGCAAAAGTCTCAATCCATTGGTGTATTTCTTGAAACAATATTTTGAGCAAAGAGAAGGCGATTCTTTGGAGCAGAATCAGCAGCATTTTGAAGAGCATTTCAATCATCTCTTTCAGCAAGTGCGTGACCCTGATTTGAAACGGGACTTGAAACGAGGTCGCTCTTTTTTGGCGGCTTTGTTGCAACTTCCTGAGGAAGACAGCCTCCGACAATTGGACGCACAAGCCCGTTATGAAAGCACCCTCGATGCCTTGAAAGTGCTCATCAAGGCTGAAAGTGCCCGGAAGCCGGTTGTTCTTTTCCTGGAAGACGCTCATTGGGTAGATCCCGACTCGCTGGAGTTCTTTCGTTATCTGACCCGGAATGTGGAAGCAAGCCCCTTCTTGTTGCTGACAGCTTGTCGCTATCAGGATGATGGCGCACTTTTTCACCTTGCTTTGGATGCAGAGGTCCCGGTGCAGCGTTTGACATTGAGGCCGCTTGCGATGGCGGAAGCGGAAAAGCTGATTGCCTTTACGCTGAAGCAACCCAATTTGCCTGTGCCTTCAACAACGCTGGCCTTCATTCATCAGCGCAGCGCTGGCAACCCATTTTTTATTGAGCAAATCAGCCTGTATTTGAAAGAAAATCGGTTGTTGGATGATCAAAATAACCTGGATGAGCGTGTGATCAGCGGTCAGGCTGAATTGGAAATACCCAACACCATCAATGCCATTCTGGTGGCGCGCATAGATCGCCTGGCCGTTGAACTGAAGAAAATTGTCAAAACAGCTTCGGTGTTGGGGCAGGAATTCGCCGCAAGCATTCTTTCCACTATGTTGCAAAAGACAGGCGACTTGCCAGCAAAAACGCTGCAGCGCTATTTGGTTGCTGGGGAAGAGCAGACCATCTGGCAGGCGCTTTCTGAATTGCGGTATATCTTCAAACATGCTTTGATCCGCGATGCGGTTTATGGCATGCAGCTGAAAAAACAACTGCGCGCTTTGCATCGGCTGGCTGGCGAAACGATCGAAGAACTTTTTCGTCAAGATTTGAAACCCTACTATGTGGATCTGGCTGAGCATTATGAAAAGGCGGCCCTGCCTGAAAAAGCCATTCTCTATCTTACCCTGGCTGGACAGGATGCCCTCGAGTCCTACCGCAATCAGCAAGCGGTTGCACTCTACGAACGGTTGCTCAAGCATCCGCTTGAAGCTGAGGCGGAATTGCAAGCCTGGGAAGCCAAAGGACGGGCGCAACGTATGGCGGGGGATTGGGACGGGGCAAAACAAACCTGTGCGCGGATGCTAGAGCGTGCTGAAGCGCTTGCTGAACCGCATTGGCAGGCAAAAGCTGCCAATGCTCTGGCTTATTTCTTGCTTGCGCATGGGGAGATAGATCGGGCATTTGCGGTGGCAAAGCGCGCCCAAACACTGTCCATTCAAATCGGCGACCGCTTTGAGCAGGCGCAGGCACTGCGCAACCTGGGGCTTGTTTGCATCAAGACCGGTGAATGGGAGCAGGCGCGGCAGATCCATACTGAACTGCTGGCATTGGCAAAGGAGATTGACGACCTGAACTCGATTGTTTCGGCATTGTTTCAGTTGCGAGAACATTTGTTGGAAGAAGGCAATCTGGTTGCCGAATTTGAAACGTACCTGCGTCGTGCCGAAGAGAAAAAAGATTTGCGTTTGATGAGTGTGATTTTGTTTTATATCGGGGATGTGTATCTGCTGCAGCGTAATTATGCCGCTGCCGAGCAGACCAATCGTCGGATGTATGAAATTGTTGATCAAATTGGGGATAAGCAGGGCATGTGCTATGCCATTGGTGACCGAGGCATTGTGCTTTCGGAGATCGGCCGGTTTGAAGAAGCGATTGAATGCTACCGCGAAAAACTTGTTCTGGCGCGTGAAATTGGCGATGGCTATAATATTTGGGAGGGGCTTTTCAATTGGGCGTCAGCAGAAACGTTTCAAGCACGGGCTGCCCAAGCCGAAGAACGGTTGCAATTGGCGCTTGAGACCGCCCAAAAATATTCGCTTAAGGGGGAGCAAATGCTCACATTGCTGGCAATGGCCGAAAACAACCTGGAACAAGGGGATTTGGAAGAGGCCCGGCGTATTTATCTGCAAGCCCGGGAGTGGAATTTGCAACTGAATACCGATTCGTTTGCCTATGCAATTGGCTTGCTGAATGCAAAAATTCAACAAAGCCCTGATTTGTTGGATGAATTGCTGGCTGTTGAGCGCCGTGAGGAGGAGTATGCTGAATTGTATTTTGAACGCTGGCAAATGACCGCAGCAGAAGAGGACCGTCAGCAGGCGTTGCGCCGCTATCAACCGTTGGCTGATCAATCGCTGAGCTATTTGTATCGAAGTCGGTTGGCAACGCTAATTGCAGCCGGAAAATAGGCCTTTTGGAGGTTTGAATGGAACAAGATGCCCAGCATCAGGAATATGATGCGCTGTGTACGGAAATTCATTTCCATAATTACCGCTATCACGTGCTGGATGCGCCGCTGATCAGTGATGCGGAATATGATCGGTTGATTGTGCGCTTGCGGGCCTTGGAGGCTGAACATCCAGATTGGGTGACGCCTGAATCGCCGACGCAGCGAGCGGGCGGGGCGGCAGTGGAACGTTTTAACAAGGTGCGCCATCCGGGGCCTGTGTTAAGTCTGGCAAATGCCTTCGATGCTGGTGACGTGCGCGCCTGGTTGGAGCGGATTGCAAAATTGGATGAACGGGTTTGCGAGAGCAGTTTTGTGGTTGAGCCAAAGATTGATGGATTGACGGTTGTGTTGCAGTATCGCAAAGGGCAATTTGTGCAGGGGGCAACGCGCGGGGATGGTGAAGTGGGTGAGGATATTACCGCCAATTTGCGCACGGTGCGGGCGCTGCCCTTGCGCATTCCGGTGCAGGCGGATGGGCCACAGCCGCCCGAGTGGCTTGTGGTGCGCGGCGAGGTGTTCATGTATAGCCGTGATTTTGAACGATTGAATCAACGCTTGCAAGAGGCAGGTGAGCGCACTTACCTTAACCCGCGCAACACGGCGGCTGGTTCGTTGCGTCAATTAGACCCGGCCATTACCGCACAGCGTCCGTTGACCTTGTTGACATATG
This sequence comes from uncultured Anaerolinea sp., assembly GCA_964453115.1. Taxonomy (GTDB): domain Bacteria; phylum Chloroflexota; class Anaerolineae; order Anaerolineales; family Anaerolineaceae; genus JAIWNK01. Next base: position 98,406 of record CAYVRT010000012.1, read on the forward strand.
CGGTGGTGGCTGTGGAAGGTGGGCCGGCGTTGCAAACGCAGTGGGGCTTGTTGCGCTATTTGCGGGCGCTGGGCTTCCCGGTTACGGATCTGGCTGCCTATTGCGCCGATTTGGAGACGGCGATTGTTACCTGCCAGAAATTGAATGAGCGGCGCGAAACCCTGCCCTATGAAGTGGATGGGGCTGTTATCAAGCTGGATGATTTGCAACTGGCAACTGAACTGGGTTTTGTTGGCAAAGATCCACGCGGGGCAATGGCGTTTAAGTTTCCGGCGCGCGAGGTGACGACAATACTGCGGCAGATTGGTGTCAATGTGGGACGTACCGGCGTGCTGACGCCCTATGCCGTGCTGGAGCCGGTTGAGGTGGGAGGGGTAGTGGTGCGGCAGGCTACCCTGCATAACTTTGATTACATTGCTGAGAAGGATATTCGAATTGGTGATCGGGTGCTGCTCAAGCGCGCTGGGGATGTTATTCCGTATGTGATTGGGCCGGTGCTGGATGCACGCATTGGTGCAGAGCAGCCTTTTGCTCCGCCGTTGATTTGTCCGGCTTGTGGTCAGGCGGTTGAGCATCTGGATGGTGAGGTGGCATGGTATTGTGTGAATGCTGCCTGTCCAGCCCAGGTTTTGCGCAACCTGGAACATTTTGTCTCACGCGGTGCGATGGATGTGGTGGGGTTGGGGGAAAAAATTGTTGCTCAATTGGCGGAGGCCGGCTTGGTGCACGATGTGGCCGACCTTTACGTTTTGCGCAACGAGGATCTGCTCAGGCTGGACGGCTTTGCAGAGAAGAAAGCTGAGAATTTGCTGTTGGCAATTGAGGCTTCCCGCGCCCGTCCATTGGAGCGGTTGTTGTATGGCCTGGGCATTCGCAGCGTTGGTGAGGTGATGGCGGCTGACCTGGCGCGACAGTACCGTCACCTGGACGCGTTGGCTGTGGCAAGCGAGGCCGATTTGCAGCAAGTGGAAGGGGTGGGGCCAAACACGGCTCGCGCCATTGTGGATTGGTTTGCTCGTCCGGCCAATCGGCAATTGCTTGAAAAGTTGCGCAACATGGGGGTTTGGCCGGTGTTGGAGCAGAAGCCAATGCCAGGGCCGCAGCCATTGGCTGGCCTGACGTTTGTCGTTACCGGCACGTTGGCAGGGTTTTCGCGCGATGCAGTGAAGGCCTATATTCAAACGTATGGCGGAAAGGTGACCGATAGCGTGAGTAAGAAGACTGATTATCTGGTGGCGGGTGAGGCGGCTGGTTCCAAACTGGAAAAGGCGCGCGCTTTGGGCGTGACAATCATTGATGAGGCCGGGCTGCGCAAGATGGTTGAGGGTGTATGACAAAGACCCTCATCCTCAAGCATGGACGCGAGAAGGCCTTGCAGGGAAAACATCCCTGGATTTATTCAAATGCAGTTGTGCGGGTGAATGGCAATCCGCAGCCGGGTGAGACGGTGCTGGTGCGCACCGAGGAGGGCAAAGCGCTGGGCTGGGCGGCCTATAGTCCAGTTTCACAGATTCGGGCGCGAATGTGGAATTGGAATGCTGATGAGGTGGTGGATGCAGATTTTGTGCGCCGCCGCTTGCAACGCGCAATTGATTTGCGGGTGCAGCTAGGGTTGAATGGGGCGCAGCAAGGGGCAAGGCTGGTTCATGCCGAGTCGGATGGTCTGCCGGGGCTGATTGTGGATCGGTATGCTGATGTGCTGGTGATGCAATTGCTTGCAGTGGGGGTTGAGGTTTGGCGCGAGCAATTGGCCGATTGGTTGCTGGAGTTGACCGGGGCACATTCGCTATATGAACGTTCGGATGTTGAGGTGCGGCGGCTGGAAGGGTTGAACGAACGGAAAGGGCTGCTGCGTGGCCGAACAGCGGATCGGGTGGAGATTGAGGAAAATGGGTTGCATTATTGGGTGGACGTGACAACCGGGCAAAAAACCGGGTTTTACCTTGATCAACGCGAGAATCGCCGCCGGGTGGGGCAGGTATCGGCGGGGCGCAGGGTGTTGAATTGTTTTTGCTATACGGGCGGCTTTAGTCTGGCCGCGCTGGCTGGTGGGGCGGAGCAGGTGCTTTCGGTTGATTCCTCTGCTGAGGCGCTTCGTCTGGCGCGTGAAAACCTGGCGCTTAACGATGGGTTGGATGCAAGCCGGGCGACCTGGTTGGAAGGGGATGTGTTTAGCGTGCTGCGTCGGCTGCGTGACGAGGGGCAGCAATTTGATTTGGTGATTCTCGACCCGCCGAAGTTTGCGCCGACCGCAGCGCAGGCGGCACGCGCTGCCCGCGGCTATAAAGACATCAATTGGCTGGGTTTCAGATTGTTGCGTCCGGGTGGTTTGCTGGCGACTTTTTCCTGTTCGGGAGGAGTTTCGACGGAGTTTTTCCAAAAAATTGTGGCCGATGCAGCCGCAGATGCAGATGTGGCCGCGCGCATCGTGGCCTATTTGCATCCGGGCGGTGATCATCCGGTGGCGCTTTCCTTTCCGGAAGGGGAGTATTTGAAAGGGTTGATATGCGCGATTTAATGGCTGGTCAGTGCTATGGCGTGATTGCAACCCTGGGGCCGGCAACAGCACAAGTGGCAGATTGGGCCGCTTTGCACCTGGCAGGGGCAACCGGTTTTCGGTTGAATACCTCGCACCTGACGTTGGATGCACTGGGGGATTGGCTGGAACGTTGGGCGCAGGCTGACCTGGATTGTGGACTGGTGTTGGATTTGCAGGGCAGCAAATGGCGGTTGGGGCAGGTGATGGATTTGGAGCTTGGCATCGGACAGCAGGTACGCTTTGTTCATGCCGGGCGAGCAACAGCCAATGATCTACCGGTGCCACATGCCGATTTTTTTCGCGCCGCACAACAGGCGCTGGGTGAAGCGGTGTTGAACGACGGGCGGGTGCGTGTGGCGCTGGAATGGGCGGAAGCCGAGGCAGCTGGTGGAAGAGTGGTGCAAGGCGGGGTTGTTTCAACTGCTAAGGGCATCACGCTGCCAAACACTGCCTTTCGGGTCGAAGCATTAAGCGATAAGGATGCCGCGATTGTGGCGCACACCCGGCAATTGCCGCGGATCGCTTATGCGCTTTCGTATGTGCGAGATGCGCTTGAGATGGCGCACTACCGGGCCTGGTTTGGTGGGGTGGCGCAGTTAATTGCCAAGATTGAACGTCCCTCGGCCGTGGATGATGCACTGGCAATTGGCCGGCAGGTAGATTCGGTTTGGATTTGTCGGGGAGACCTGGGGGCGGAGATGGGGCTGCGTGGTATGGCGCAGGCTGTGGCGCGCCTCTCGGCGCAGGTGCGGAGCGGGCAGTTTGCTGGGCCGGTTTGGATGGCGGGGCAGGTTTTGGAGCATATGACCAATTGTGAACAGCCAACGCGGGCTGAGGTTTGTCAACTGCACGATGTGCTGGCGCAGGGGTATGCTGGGGTTGTGCTTTCAGATGAAACTGCGGTGGGACGCTTTGCTGTGGCAGCTTGCCGGACCGCTGCGTTGTTTAATGAAAGCAAACCGCCTTCCAGTTGTTGGGAAGGCGGTGCAGGTGGAGATGGCGGGAATTGAACCCGCGTCCGAAAGATTCGACCCGCGGACATCTACAAGCGTAGTCGGTTTTGGTCGTCACGCAGGCGAATGAAGCCGACAAAACAAGGCCTGCGCCATCCGTTTAGACCCGAAAGTCCTCTTTCACATTGCTCACGGCAGGCAATGCGGCACCGCTGGCTTTGTTGCGCCCGCTCCACCACCGGCCAGGGAGCGGGGTGGGCAGACGTGACCTCACATGGAGATCATGCGCTGGGTTTGCCTCTGCTTAGGCAGCGAGGGGCATAGCAGCGTAGGAATTTGTGCGATTGGCACTTGTTTTTTGCACTGATTTTACGAGGTCGGTGCCTCTCGGCTCGCAGTCCGGAACCAGCCTCTCCCGTCGAAGCCTGTCATCCCCGGTGCTTCCATTATACCGCATTTTTCAATCAAATGGGTGGTTTTGGTTGAGTGGAAGGGTTGAGGCGCGGGACGGGGAGGTGCTGGCAAGGGGAATGGTACTGTCACAAAGCGGATGTGACAAATGTTCCGTTGTTTTTTTTTTTGATAAATGATAAAATACTCTTGTTTACAGGTTGGCGTTGATCGAAATTTCAGCAATGGTTTAAAGTGTGCAAACATCATAGCAAGAACAGGGAGAGGTTCTGATGCGTATATGGGTTCATGGGAGCGCGACAACGGATGCGATTGGCAATCTGACCAGCCAGACCGATGCGCGCAGCTGCACTACAACGC
>CAYVRT010000013.1:0-94228 GCA_964453115.1 uncultured Anaerolinea sp.
CCCACGACCTTCTCCTTGGCAAGGAGACATTCTACCAACTGAACCACGCCCGCATAGCGTATGCTTTCTTACTGACGGGCCAAAGTATAGCATTATCTAACAAAATCGTCAAGTCTTTCTGAGAAAAAACACCCCCTAATCAACTTGACACATTTTCAGGCATGTGCTAAAGTAATAGCAACTCTTTCATAGAAAGAGATTTCAACCTTTACCTCAAAGGAGCGCAGCCTTGACTAAGTCACGCACTCAAATGATGGTAGAACGCCTGCGCGAGCTTCAAGCATCGTCCCCAGACATTGAAGCCTCGGCAATTGTCAGTGTGGATGGTCTGACCATCGCATCCGCCCTGCCGCAAGGTGTGGAAGAAGACCGGGTTTCCGCTATGTCGGCTGCCATGTTATCCCTCGGTGAACGCATCGCCAAAGAACTTGGGCGCGGCTCACTGGATCAGGTCTATATCAAAGGCCAAAAGGGGTACGTGGTGCTGATGTCTGTTGGCGAAGATGCTGTCTTGACCGCCCTTGCGCGTGAACAGGCCAAACTTGGCCTGATCTTCCTCGATATGCGGCGTGCCGCTGAAGACCTGACCAAATACATCTAACGCGAGAAAAGCCATGGAACCTATCCCAAAGAGTGGACTGTATTATCCCAATAAAATTGCGCGGATTGCGTTGCTGGCCCTCGAGGAAGTTATGGGCAAAAACGGTGTCAACGCGATTTTCAATCTGGCGAGCCTCTCGAACCTGATTGATAATTTGCCGCCCAATAACCTGGATCGCGAATTCGACTTTGCCGATTTCTCGGCGGTGCAGGGTGCCCTGGAAGAGATGTACGGGCCGCGCGGTGGGCGCGGGCTGGCGTTACGCGCTGGCCGGGCCACTTTTGATGATGCGTTGAAAAACTTTGGCGCTTTGGCAGGTGTGGGCGATATGGCCTTTAAGGTGCTGCCGCTGCAAGCAAAGATGCGCATTGGCCTGCCGGCCATGGCAAAAATCTTCACCCAAACCAGCGATCAACTCTCAACCGTCGAAGAAAAAGACGATCACTTCATTTACACCATTCACCGCTGCCCGGTTTGCTGGGGGCGCAACACCGATAAGCCCTCTTGTTTTGTGGCGGTCGGGTTGATCCAGGCCAGCTTGAAGTGGGTCTCGGGTGGGAATGAATTTCGCGTCAACGAGTCGCGCTGCATTGCAGTTGGCGACCCGGTGTGTGAGTTCATCGTCTATAAAGAACCGATTTCGTAGGAAGGCTCCTCCATGCCTGATCCCAAGCCGAAGCTGCTGATTGTCGAAGATGACCTGGACATTGCAGATATGTTGAACGCGTATTTCAGCGTCCAGGGCTATGATGTGCTAACCGTCAACTGGGGCGAAGATGGTGTCCGGGCCTGTCAGACCAACATGCCCGACCTCGTCATCCTGGATATTCGCTTGCCCGATATTGATGGCTTCGAAGTGGCGCGCCGCCTGCGTACCAATCGCCGCACAAAAGAAATTCCAATCATCTTCCTGACGGAAAAACGCGAGCGCAATGACCGCCTGAAAGGGCTGGAATTGCACGCAGAAGATTACATCACCAAGCCGTTTGATATCCAGGAATTGCGTTTGCGGGTGCGCAACGCCCTCAACAGCGCCAAGCGCGGCTCGCTCACCAATGCTGTCACCGGCCTGCCGGATGGTGACCTGGTCAATGAACGCCTCTCACAGACCTTGCAAGAGGCCGATGCTGTGGCAATGGTCGTGGCGCTCGGTAACCTGGACCGTTTCCGCGAGGTGTATGGCTTTGTTGCTTCAGATGATTTGCTGCGGGCTGTTTCGCTCATGGTGCAGGGGGCGCTGCGCGACAATGGAAGCGGTGAGGATTTCCTCGGTCATCTTGGACAAGACACCTTCCTGGTGATTACCCGTCGGGCGAATGTCAATGTCCTCAAGGAAAACGTTCGCCGACAATTGCAGCAGTCGTTTGATTACTTCTATCGCGATCAGGACCGTGAAATGGGTCTGTTCCGCGAACAGGGTTTGACGGTGCAGATTCAAGAATTGGACGTGGCACAGCAGGGCTTCCAAGAAGTGAGTCAACTGCGCGCTCGCCTGGATGCTTTGCGCCCCTAGGAAGCGATTTTCATTGAAGCTGACGATTGTAATTCCAACCTATAACGAAGCGGAGAACCTGCCAAAGCTGGTCTCCGCTTTGTGTTCCTTACCGCTGCCGGAATTGAAGCTCCTGGTGGTGGATGATAACAGCCCGGATGGAACGGGTGACCTGGCAGAAAAGCTGGCAGCTGAGACGGGGCGGGTGCAGGTGTTGCACCGGACGGGCAAACAGGGGCTTGGTACAGCCTACATTGCCGGTTTTCGACATTGCCTTGACCAGGGCGATGAGGCCGTCTGTCAGATGGATGCCGATTTTTCGCATCCGCCGCAAAAGGTTGTCGAACTGGTGGAGGCCTTGCAGGATTGTGATGTTGCCATTGGCTCGCGCTATGTGCCGGGTGGGCAATTGGACGAGCGCTGGCCGATTTGGCGACGAGGGCTTTCGGCGTTTGGCAATTTTTATGCTCGCACGATCCTGAACATGCGCCTGCGCGATGTGACGGGTGGCTTTCGGCTGTGGCGCGCTTCGGCCTTGCGTACCATTCCCTGGGAACGGGTGCGCTCGAATGGCTATGTCTTTCAAGTAGAGACGGCCTATTTGGGATATTTGCTTGGCCTGCGCTATCGCGAGATACCAATCTACTTTGCCGACCGGCGGTGGGGCGAATCGAAGATGTCGCTGCGCATTCAGCTGGAGGCGGCCCGCCGCGTGTGGGGGCTGCTGTGGATGTACCGCGACCTGCGTTCAGCCCGGCAACGTTAGTTTCTGTTCCACCAGGCTGCGCCATTCTTCCAGGCTGAGCGTTTCGGCGCGACGCTGCGGGTCTATGCCGGCCTGGCTGAGCAGTTCGGCGGCCTGTGCAGTGCTGCATTTCAGCCCGGCAGCCAGGCTGTTGCGCAATGTTTTGCGGCGTTGCGCAAACCCGGCGTGTGCCAATTGGAAGAAGATGGGCAGCTGTGCAAAGGGGATGAGCGGTTGCGGGTAGAGGTCAATGCGCAGGACGCTTGAATCTACATTCGGGACGGGGTAGAAAGCGCCGGCAGGGATGGAGGCTGCAAGCTGGGGGCGGCCATAGACTTGCACGCCCAGTGCCAGCAGGCTCAAATCGCCGGGTGCAGCGCACACGCGTTCAGCGACCTCGCGTTGCACAGTCAGCACCAGGCGGTTGGGGCGCAAGCGGGCTTCCAGCAGGTGGCGAATGAGGGCCGAACTGATGTAATAGGGAATGTTGGCGACTACCAGGTAACCATCGGCATCCATCAGGCTGGCCGGGTCTACGGCAAGCATGTCGCCGTGCAGTAATTGCACGTTTTCAAAGCTGCTCAGCACCTGTTGCAGCACGGGCAGCAGGCGTTCATCCAGCTCGACGGCTGCAACCCGCCGGGCGGCCTGGGCCAGGTAACGCGTCAGGCTGCCAAGGCCTGGCCCAACTTCCAGCACGGCATCCTGCGGGCCAATTTCGGCGGCGCGCACCACCCGCTGTAAGGCTGCCGGGTCTATTAAAAAGTTTTGCCCAAGGCCTTTTTTAGGGGTCAATTGATGGGCGCGTAACAGGGCGGGGACATTGAGTGGGGGCAGGGTCAGGGTAGGATCCATGGAATGTTTTCCGGAACGGGGGTGAGAAAATAGATGGTGCGATAGGAACTCCAGGGGACGTAATCATCCTCGCTGTAGCCAACATCAACCCAATACTTATCCGAAAAGCCATAGCCCCAATCGGCTACCACACCAACGCCATAATCGGGGATGTAGAGCTGTTGCCCGACCATCCAGCCATACCAGCTTTCGTTGACTGCAAGGATGCCATAGCGCAGGGTCATGCCGCTGGCGGTGATGTCGTTGCAGAAGCTGCGGTTGCCCTGTCCACAGGGGCTGTAGGAAGTGATGTAGACATTGACGGCTCGCCAGTATTCAATGGTGCCGCTGGGCGTTTCCAGTGTGCGCACAACTACCTGGGTGCCGTAGCCAATTTGTTCATCAATCGGTGGGCGAATCAGCCAGGCGGCCTCTGGCAGGCTGGCAACCTGCTGTCCGTCCTCGTAGCGCAGGCGTAGCCGGGCAAGCTCAACGCCAAATTGCCCGCTTTGGACGGTGCTGCGCTGATCCAACTCGGTGTTGGGGTCGGCGACATACTGCTTGCCATAGGGGAGCAATTTTTGCTGCAAGGTGATTTCTTCGCGCACGCGCACGATGCGGATTTGTCCATCTTCGGGCAGGGGAGCGGCGGCATCGGGGATGCTGTAATCCAAACCGAGGAGCGGGAAGCCGTTTTCGGCCAGGGCCTGGCCGATGGTTTCGGCTGCCGAAGCGGCCTGAAAGGATTGGCCCTGGATGGTGATGGTGAGGGGGACGGCGCGCTGCAAGCGGACGACGAGCGCCTGGTTCAGGGCCGTGTCGCTGGGCAGTGAAAGGCGGTCAGCCGGAGCAAGTTGCACTCCGGCCTGCCACAGGGCTGTGGCGAGGGTCTCGGCGCTGGATTGGATGCGGTTTTCCTCTTCGCCAATTTGCAGGGTGAGCGGTACGGCGCGCCGAACCTGTAACAGGTAGGAAGGTTGGGGCGGCAGCGGCTCTTGGGGGGAGATGGCCTGTCCGTTGAGCAGCAGCACATCCTGGGCGGTGAGCGTAATGTTGGCTTGTGTCAGCCATTCGGTTGGCAAGTGGGCGGTGCTGATGATCTCAATGGGTGGTTGGCCGGGCGCATCTTCAATCCAGATGCGATGTGCGCGCAGGATCTGAATTTCCATGCCGGGGCGCAGCCAGGTGGCAGGTGCCGGCTGGACAATGTCTTGCGGGTTTTGTGGAATGCCGGCCTGTTCCAGGGCTGCGCCGACTGTCAGGGCGGTGCTGTGCAGGGTTTGTGGCTGCCCATCCACAACCAGGGTGATGCGGCGCGGGAAGAGGAAGAACAGCGCCGCTGCAACGATCAAGAGCAGTGCGCCGGATAGGAGCAAAATAAGTTTGCGGTTCATGGGCTGATTCTAACATAAAAAAACTCCCCTGTTGGGACAGGGGAGACTGTGCCGAGGGACAGGATCGAACTGTCGACCCCACAATTTTCAGTCGTGTGCTCTACCAACTGAGCTACCTCGGCAAGTGAACGTCATTTTAACCGCACCTGGCAAATGTGTCAAGGTTTGATTTCTTCGTCTTCTGCGGGGGCGCTCACATCGCTGAAGGCCAGGCTGATGGCAACCTGGGTGATGGCCTGGTAGCTGTCTTCCAGCTGTCCACGCAGTGTCACGCTGCTATCGCTTTCCGGCTCTCCCAGACGCTGAAGAAGGGGCTGGGTGAGTTCGGGTGGGTGAATGGAGACCGAAAAGGTTTGTAGCTCTGGACCAATTTCCCAAAAGCGCTGGGCATCGGTTTCCAGCTCGGGGCCATTGGGCGCGTCGGGCAGCTCGGTGGGGGTGGGTTGCGGGGCGGGGGCGCCGCCGGTGCGGCGGGCGCGCAGTGCGGCGAGAATCTGTTCCTGGCTGCGCCCGCGCAGCCGAAACAGCAAGAAGGGGTCTTCATCGAACCGTTCGCCGAGGATGTAGTGGGTGGCGGCAATGTGTTTGCAGGGGTTGGCTTTGTCGGGGCAGGAGCAGGTGGTGAGCAGGTCGGCGGGACGGGAGGGGAAGAGGCTGACGCCTGCTGCGGCAAACACCTGCTCAATTTGGTCGGGCATTTCCCCGGCCAGCAATTGGGCGGCAAATAAGGCCTGATCCACCAGCACATCCAGCACACGTTCCCATTGTTCATCGCTGAGCGGGCTGGTGCGCAGGGTGACTTTGTAGGGGGTGGGACGCGACCCCTGAACGCGCGCAAACACGCCTTCGGTGCTTTCTTCCAGCGATAGCACCTGGCCGGATCGGGCATAGAATTTGCCGCGCGTCAGGCGGCGGCTATCCATCAATCGTTCGAGTGCCGCAATCCAGCGTCTTGCCCACCAGTTTTTGGCAAAATCGCCGCGCTGGCTGCGGGCTTTGATGCCGCCGCGTGCTTTGCGCGGGCGCATGCCCCAGTTGAAGTTGGTATCTTCATCCATTGCGGTTTTTGCTCCTTTCAAGAGGTGGTGCGCAGCTGCACCAGGTCGCGCAGTTCTTCGGTGGAAAGCTCGGTCAGCCATTGTTCGCCGCTGCCGATGATGGCCTGTGCGAGGCCTTTTTTGCTTTCGATTAGTTCATCAATCTTTTCTTCCAGGGTGCCGAGGACGACGAATTTATGCACTTCGACGTTGCGGCGTTGGCCAATGCGGAAGGCGCGGTCGGTGGCCTGGTCTTCGACGGCCGGGTTCCACCAACGGTCAAAGTGGAAGACGTGACTGGCGCGCGTCAGGTTCAGCCCCAGCCCGCCTGCCTTGAGTGAAAGAATGAAAATTGACGGGCCGTTTTCATCTTCCTGAAAGCGACGCACCATTTCGTCCCGTTGCCGGGTGGGGGTGCCGCCATGCAGGTATAGCACGGGGCGGCCCAGAATTGCTGGCAGGTAATCGGCCAGCAGGTGGCCCATTTCGGCAAACTGGGTGAAGATGAGGGCGCGTTCTCCGGCGGCGAGCAATTCTTCCAGCATTTCTAAGAGGCGGTTGAGCTTTCCGCTGCGCCCGTTCAATCCTGTGGCATCGTTTTCGTGCAGGTAGTGAGCTGGATGGTTGCAGATTTGCTTCAGCTGCATCAGCAGGCTCAATACCATGCCGCGTCGTTCCATGCCCTCGCTGGTGGCGATTTTGTCCATTGTGTTCTTGACGACTGCCTGGTAGAGCGTGGCCTGTTCTTCGCTGAGCGGGCAGAACTCCTTGACCTCGATTTTTTCCGGCAGGTCTTGAATGACGCGCGGGTCGGTCTTGACGCGGCGCAGGATGAAAGGCGAGACCATTTTGCGCAGGCGTTCGGTGGCCTGTGAGTCGCCAAAGCGTTCAATTGGCAGGCCAAACTCGCGTCGAAAAGCGGCCTGGTTGCCCAGGTATCCGGGGTTGAGAAAGTGCATCAACGACCACAGTTCGGCGAGCCGGTTTTCGACCGGTGTGCCGGTGAGCGCAAAGCGGAAACTGGTTTTGAGTTGCCGGGCAGCCTGGGTTTGTTTGGCGGAGGGGTTTTTGATGTTTTGTGCTTCGTCGAGAATGACACCATACCAGGTGATGGATTGAAGCAATTCGGCATCCAGGCGCAGCAGGGGGTAACTGGTCAGCACCAGGTCGGATTGGTGGGCGGCAGCGCTGAATTCGGAATTACGCAGGCGGCTTGCGCCCTGGTGAATGAGGATGCGCAAGCTGGGGGCGAAGCGTGCAGCTTCGCGCTGCCAGTTGGTGACAACGGAGGTTGGGCAGACGAGCAAGGTGGGGCCGGGTAGCTGCCCCAGCGATTGTTGCTCGTGTACCAGCAGGGCCAGGGCTTGAATGGTCTTGCCGAGGCCCATATCATCGGCCAGGCAGGCGCCCATGCCCCAGCGGCGCAAAAAGGCCAGCCAGGAAAACCCGTAGCGTTGGTAGGGGCGCAATTGCCCGTTCAGCCCGGGCGGCTGTGGCAATTCGCTCAGGCGTTCTGGTTGTGCCAGCCTCTCCAGCCAATCGGCCACCCAGCCTTCGGCGCTAACATCATCGAGGGGCAGGCCGTTAATTTCGTTTTCACTATCCAGCGCCATGCGCGCGGCTTCCATGAGCGCCATTTCGCCTTTTTGGCGTTGGTGTTCCCAAAAGCGAATGGCTGCCTCAATTTGTTCCACATCCAGCTGCACCCATTGCCCGCGCACTTGAACGAGGGGGCTTTTGAGTGCGGCCAGTGCTTCAAATTCTTGCCGAGAGAGGCGCGTTTCGCCGAGCGAAAGCTCCCATTCGTATGCAACCAGGGTGGAGAGGCCCATCTTGCCGCTTGGTGTGGCGGTGTTGCCGGGCTTGAGGTGCAGGCGCAGCCCCAGGCGGGCGCCGCGTTGATTCCACCAGGGCGGGGTCAGAATGCCAAAACCGGCTTGTTGCAGGAGCGGTGCGGTTTCGCGCAGGAAGGCATAGGCGCTGTGGGTGTCGAGTGGTTGGTGGGTGGGGCAGCGGGTTTGCAGGCTTTGGCGCAGTGGTGGGTAGAGCCGGGCGGCATAGCCCAGACCGCCCAGGAGGCGTTCCTGCGGTGCATGAAAGTGGCGCCCCAGTGTGGCGAGCAGCGGGCTGGCTTCATGCCAGACTTCCTCGGCATCTACCAGCAAGCTGGGGTCATCTTGGGCCTGGAGCAGGAAACGCAATTGCCAGTCTTCGTTGTCCTTTCGTGGAGGTTCCAGGCGCAGGGCAAGGCGCGCTTTTTCATCTCCGGCGGCGCACAGGTAACGCATCCAGCTTTGCAGGGTGTTGGAAAGCTGCATCATTTGTGCAGCCGAAACGCGCGTGACCGTTGCGTCTTCCTGGAAGAGTGCCCAGAGCCAGCGCTCGAGCGGTGCGGTGCTTTCTGCTAGCAGCCGCTGTGAACGGGTGTTGCCCCAGGTGCGGGCCAATGCGTCACAAATGGTGTCGAGATAGGTTTGCAAGAGGGGGCGCGGGGCCGGTGGGGGTGGGGGTGGGTTGCTGCGCGGGTTGGTTTCGGCGCGGCAGATGGAGGGCATGGCTGCGGTGAGTTGTGCCAGGCGGGGGCCGTCTTCTGGCCCGTCCAGAATTGGCTTCCAGCGGGCATGGTAGAGGTTGCGCACGGCGTTGACGGGTTGCAAGGTGGGGAGCAGCTTTTGGGCGGCCAGCACTTCCAGGGCCAGGTTGGAGACGGTGCGCCAGTACTGTGTGTCGCTGCCCAGCAGGCAGCCAGGGGCCGGGGCCTCGGGCAGGCTGATGAGAATGGTGAAGGCCTTGCGCGCCGGCAGCCAGAGGCCGCTAATGAGCCAGTTGGCAAGGTGCGGCGGGTTGCCGGATAGTTCTGGGTTGAAGTGAGGGGAAGGATAGGGGCGGTTGCGCGAGGAAGGCAGGCGCAGGACAACGTGATCAATGCGCGCGTCTTCCAGCGGGGTGCCGCTGCCCAGTCGGTTGCGCAGCTCCGCCGGGTCGAGGCAGGCCGGGTGATGCGGGGTGCGAGAACGCCCAGGACGGGCGCGCTTTTGCACCTCGCTGGTTTCGGCCCAGAACAGAATGCCATTCACCTCACCGGGCTGCCAGTGTGCGTGTAAAACCCATCTTAACAAGGATGTGAAAATCCCATCTGCAATAAAGGTTGAGTTGTCTTTCTCAAAAAAGTCAGAAAACGCAGTTGACCTGCGCAGTTCGCTGATCCAATGGTTGAATTATATCGCAAAAATTTGTCAAGGTCTAGGAATTGAGTTGTGCCCTTCGAGGGAGGGCGGGCCTTTGAGGATGCTTTGCTTAATTTCGGCGATTGCCTGGGTGATGTGAATTTCGCGCGGGCAGGCCTCTGTGCAGTTGAAGGCCGTGCGGCACAGCCAAACACCCGGGCGGGCGGCCAAAATTTGGATGCGTTGCGGGGCGGCGCGATCGCGGCTATCGAACAGAAAGCGGTGAGCAGTGACCATGGCTGCCGGCCCGAGGTACTGACGATTGGCCCAAAAGGATGGGCAGGAGGTGGTGCAGGCCGCACACAGGATGCAGCGGGTGCTATCGTCAAAGCGCTGACGTTGCTCGGGCGATTGCAGCCGTTCGCGCCCATCGGTGGGCCGCGGCTCGTCGTTGATCAGGTAAGGCAGGACGGAGCGGTAATGCGCAAAAAAAGGCTCCATATCCACAATCAGGTCTTTGATCAGCGGCAAGCCAAGCAGCGGTTCAATGGTGATGGTGGTAGCGGGCAGGTCTTGCACCAATAGTTTGCAAGCCAGGGCGTTGCGCCCCTGGATGCGCATGGCATCCGAGCCGCAGACGCCATGCGCGCAGGAGCGGCGATAGGCCAGGCTGGGGTCTTGTTCGGCGCGCACTTGCTCGAGCAAATCCAGCACCCGGTCGGTCGGTTTTACCTCCAGGGTGTAGGTGGTGTAGTGTGGGCGGGCATCCTGTTCGGGATGAAAACGAAAGATGCGCAGCATGCGTTTCATGACAACCTCAGTAGCTTCGTTCTTTGGGCGGGTAGTGGGTAATGGTGACGGGTTTGTAATCCAATTGGACGGTATCACCATTCAGCCAGGCCAGGCTATGCTTGAGCCAGGCAGCATCATCCCGGCGGGGATAATCTTCGCGGGCATGTGCGCCCCGGCTTTCGGTGCGCGCCGCAGCTGCCGCGCTGGTGAGAAGGGCAAGGTCGAGCAGGTTGCCAAGCTCCCATGCGCTGAGCATCTCCTGGTTGAAGATGCGCCCGGGGTCCTGGATGCGAATGTGCCGATAGCGCTGACGCAGTTCGCCAATCTGCTGCAGGGCGCTTTGCAGGCCCTGCTGGGTGCGGAAGACGCCAACCTGGTCAGACATGAGGGCGCGCAGTGACTTGCCTAGTTCGGCAACTTTCTCGCTGCCGCTGCCATTGCGCAATTGTTCGATTTGCTGGCGGGCAAAGCCTTCTGCATCGTTGGGCAGGGCCGGGGTGCCATTGGCTCTGGCAAACCCGGCGGCGTGTTGCCCGGCGTGTTTGCCGAAAACGACCAGGTCTACCAGCGAATTGGTGCCGAGCCGGTTGGCGCCATGGACGGAGACGCAGGCGCATTCGCCAACTGCGTAGAGGCCCGGCAAGACCTGCCCGGCAGCGTTTTGCAGCACCCGGCCATGCACATCGGTTGGAATGCCGCCCATGGCGTAGTGGGCGGTTGGCTGGACTGGGATGGGCTGTTGGATGGGGTCTACGCCCAAATAGGTGCGGCAGAAATCGGCTATATCGGGGATTTTGCCCAGAATTTCTTCGGCGCTGACGCGGTATGGACTGCCATCCGGGCGGGTGCGGCCATCTTCGGCGGCATAGCGGTTGACGGTTTCGGGGCGCACGTCCAGGTGCAGGTAGCGTTCGCCGTTGATGCCATTGCCGGCGCGCATTTCAAGGTACATCGAGCGGCTGACAACATCGCGCGAGGCCAGGTCTTTGATGCGTGGGGCGTAATTGGGCATGAAGCGCTCGCCCTTGCCATTGAGCAACACACCGCCTTCGCCGCGCACGGCTTCGGTAATCAGAATGCCCAGTTTGTAGATGCCGGTCGGGTGAAATTGGAAGAATTCCATATCTTCGGCAGGCAGGCCGCGCCGCACCAGGGCTGCAACGCCGTCGCCTGTGTAAGCGTAGGCATTGGAGGTGATTTCCCACATTCGGCCATGACCACCGGTGGCGAGAATGACGGCTGCGGCCCGAAACACGTGCAACTCGCCGGTTGCCAGTTCAACCGCCACAGCGCCGGCAACCTGCCCGGCGACGATGAGAATATCCAGGACCTGAAATTCGTTGTAGAAGGTGGTTTGGTGGCGGATGCATTGCTGATAGAGGGTTTGCAGGATCATGTGACCGGTGCGGTCAGCTGCATAGCAGGAGCGGCGCACCGGTTTGCCGGTTTCGTTGTTGGTGTGGCCGCCAAACGGTCGTTGGGCAATGCGGCCATCTGTGGTGCGTGAGAAGGGCAGGCCAAAATGTTCCAGGTCATAGACGGCCTGGACGGCTTCGGCGCACATGAATTCAATTGCATCCTGGTCGCCCAGGTAGTCACTGCCTTTGACGGTATCATAGGCGTGCCATTCCCAGCGGTCTTCTTCCAGGTTGCCGAGTGCGGCGCCAATGCCGCCCTGTGCTGCGCCGGTGTGTGAACGGAGGGGGTGCAGCTTGCTCAAGACGGCGGTTTGGGCGGTTTGGGCCGCGTAGAGTGCCGCCATCAACCCGGCGCCGCCTGCGCCAATTACCAGTACTTCGAAGGTGTGGGTTTGAGTCATGCCTTACTCCTCATTCCAGCGGGAGCGGGTTACGCACACCGGCAAGTAGCGTCACAAGCCCCACCAGCGTCAGCGCCAGCCAGAAGACCAGCGCACCCCAATTGAGGATACGGCGGGCAGTTTCGCTGTGCAGGTAATCGTTCAGCACTTGCCGCAGCCCGTTCACACCATGCGCAAAGGCAAAGCCGAGCAGCAGGCCATCGTAGATGCGCCAGAACAGGCTGGCCCAGCGTTCTGCCACATAGCTGAGATCCATGTTGTGGACACCGACAATCACATCTTGCAGAATCAGATGTCCCCAGACGAGTGGAATGAGCAGGAATGCGCTGTAGCGCATCCATTTCCAGGCCAGGGTTTCAAAATTGGGTTGGGGTTGGGTGGTTTGCATGGTGTTTTTTTACTGAAAGAGGCCAAAATTGTGAACGAGCAAATTGCGCACCATCCAGGCTGCCGCTGGCAACCAGAGTGCCAGGGCAAGGAAGAACGATAAACGGGCCGAGCCGCGCGCGGTGGGGATGTTCCAGCGCTGCGCGGCTTTGAGGTCGAAGAGGGCAATGCGCAGGCCATTCACACCGTGATAGAAAACGCAGAAGACGAGCAAGATTTCACCCACCCCGAACAAGGTGCTGCGATAGAGTTGCATCACCTCCAGGAAGAGGTGCGGTGCAAAATAGACCAGGGCAATATCCACAATGTGGATGGTGAGGAATAGCCCGGTGCCAAGCCCGCAAATGCGGTGCAGCAGGAAGGCCGATTGTCCTTCGCGCCCGCGATAGGTGGCATAACCGGTGAGCGCAGTTTTCAGGTGAGCCATGGTGCCTCCTTGCTTATTCAAGCGGTTCCAGCCAGTAGGTGCTACCCTGTCCTTCAGAAGTCCAGCCGCTCACGCCTCCGCCTGTCGCACCAACATACCACCAAAGCATGTTATCGGCGCAGACCGGTGCAGTGCCAAAGACGGTGGCCGTTTGCCCGGCAGGGATTTGCCCAACCAGGGTGGAACTGAGGCCGGGGTTTTGTCGGACGTTGTTGGGGCCACCGCCCGGGACGACGCGCGCCTGTGCGACGGCTGCCAGTCGGCTGGCTGGCCCGGCGCAGGGTGGCAGCACGGCCGGCAGGAATGAATCGCCAACAAAGGCGGAGAGCAAGTCGTTGCGATGGAAAAATTGCCCGCCATCGGTGAGGATGACGATGTAATCGGCGTTGGTTGTGTCTTGCAGGAGCAGGTTGCCCTGCGGGTCGGCGTAGAACTCGCGCCAGCCGATGCGCAACAGCAACATCGAGTTGGGGGGATTATCGAAAGCGACAAAACGCAGGCGCTCGCCAGCTGCAAAGCCAGTCAGGTAGAGCCAGCCATCTCGACCTTCCAGCAGGGCGGGGCGGCGTGGCGCAACCACGTTAAAGCTGTGTGTCAGGCTGCCGCTTGCACCGGTAATGGTGTAGGTGTAGCGTCCCAGCAGCGCGCCATAGCCGAAGCTGTAGAAATTGCTGATGCCCATATCGGGGTCATAGGTGAGGGTTTCGCTTTCCTCGCTGCCATCCGGGTAGGTGAGGGTGGCAGTAACACGCTCATCGCGCGTCCAGCCACACGAGCCAATCATCACCCCGTAGAAGGATAGGCTGCCGAGTTCAACCTCGAGCGGCAGTTCCCCTTCAAGACGCGGGCTGGTGATGGAAGAGTCGCAACTGAGGAAACCCTCAAAGCCGCCAATCGGATAAATCATCGAGCGCCGCACGCCGTCCAGTGGTGTGTTGACCAGGCTGGTGAGGGAGACGGTTTCGGTGTAGGTGCCGGGTGGCTCAAGTAAGACCGGTTGGGTGGGGGTGATGATGGCTGGGGGTAGGGTTGGTGAGGGAATGAGCGGGGCAACCGGGGTGATGGTTGGTAATCCGGGGGCGGTGCTGGGGATTGGGGTGACCAGGACGGGCGGTATGGCGGTGATGCCGCCGGGCGTCGGTGATTCACGAAATGGCAGGTTGCAGCTCAGGGCCAGCAGGAATGCTGCCAAACCACACAGCAGTTTGAGGGATTGCTTCATGGGAAACCTTCCTTTGAAATGGCAAAAGAGCCTCGCAAGGCGAGGGTACTATGATTATAGAATGATTTTGAAAAATGAAAAGAGGATGAAGGAGGCGTTTTCTAGCGCTGAAAGCGATGACTGAGGCGCAAGAGCAGTAAGGCTGCCCCCAGCAAAAGCACGGCATAGGGCAGCAGGTTTAGCAGGCCCGTCAGCGGGTCACCAACAGCAATGCGTGCAAGCAGCTTAATCGGCGACCACTCGAGCGAGAAGGTCAGGCTGCTGAAGGCCAGTAGACTGAGCGAGTAGACGAACTGTGAGCGTTCGCGGTCGCGCAGCAGCAGGGCAAGCCCGGCTGCCAGGCTGCATACCAGGCCGGTGATGAGCAGGGTGAGCATCAGCACCCACAGCCGATGATGAATGACGGTGCCATTGAGGCGCAGCAACACAATCCAGGCAGTGGCCTGGGCGCCCGCCAGAATCAGGAAAGCCGTCATCTTGGCGAGAATGGTCTGGTTGAGCGTGAGCGGGGCGGCAAGCAGGGTATCAAAAGTCTGGTTTTGAATCTCTTCCGAGATCGAGTCAATTACCATGCCGCCGGCGATGAAGGCCGGGAAGAGCATCAACATGGGAAGGATGACGGTGTAGATAAATTCGTAATTGGTGGGAGGGGTGCCTTTCAGGTCGGAATAGCGGATGGTGAGGCCCCTGGCCGTGCGCAGGCTGTTTTCATATTTTTTGAGCGGGTCTTGCAGATAGTTCAATACCATCGAGGAGATGGCACCTTCTGGCGGCAGGTAGAGCTGCATTTCAACCAGGTCGCCTGTTGTGTTGGGCAAGACCAACACAGCCTGCACCTCGCCGCGATTCAAGGCTTCCAGTGCGGCGGTCAGGTCGTCCATCGGGGCGGTGCTGACGCCGCGCCCTTCCAGGGCCTCGATGAAACTGGCCGGGGCCGGGCCGAGAACGGCGGCGCGGATGCGGAAGCTGTTGTACATTTCCGCCGAGTCGGCATCGTAGAGCGAGAGCATGCCCATTAGCAAGGCGGAGGAGAAGGAGGCAACGAAGAGCTGGATGAGAACGGCAATTAGAATCGTGCGGTCGCGCAGGACGGAGCCGATTTCTTTTTTGATGATGGCAAGGAAGGCAGTCATGGGCTTATCCTCCGCTCAAAATGAACCAGTTGTAGAGGGAATGCAGGATGGCGCTCAGCAAGAGGATCAGGGCATAGGGCAGGCGGGTGTAGGCGCGCAGCAGGCTGATGAAGGCGGTGAAGAAGAAATGTGCCAGGAGTGGCAGGAGAAGCAGCCCGCTGCTGAACAGCGCCCCGGAGAGGGCCGATTCGGAGACGAAACCGAGCGAGAAGAAGAGCAGCGCCTTTTCGCCAACCAGGAAACCGATGGCCGAGGCGAGCGCAAAGAGCAAAATTCGTCCCAGGCCCTGCAATTTGCCGCGCTCATAGAGGGAAACAATGCCAATCGTTTTCACCACTTCCTCAACCCAGGCGGCAGCAAAGAGCAGCCCGGCGAGCATCAGCCCGGGCGGCAGGTTGCTGGCAAACACCAGCAGCACAATTTGCATCAGATAGACGACCGGGATGAAGCCAAAGCTAATCAGGCCGATGGAGAGGATTGGCCGCTCGCGACTGACCATCAGGTATACGGCATCTTTGAACTTTTGCGTCAGGGCACGGTAGCCCATGAGGAATTCTTCGTTCAACATGCGTGACCCGGCAAGCACAGCAATGCCAAAAATAAGCGTCATCGGCAGGGAAGGGAAGAGGTATTGCCGCAGGTTGAAGGCCTCGCCCTGATACATTTTGATTGCCAGGGTGAGCGGGGAGAGGAAGGCAATTTCACTGACGCCATTGAACATGGCCGGGAAGACCAGGTAGGTGGTGGTGAGGGTTGTGACGAGCATGGAGATAAAGGTTGTATCTTTGAAGGTGCGGTAGAACATGGGCACCATCAGGTAGATGGCAAAGACGAACAGCATGGTGGGGGCAAAGATGGCAAGCGCCAGGAGCGGCGGGGCCTTGCTGAGGGCGGCGATGACCAGGCTGGAGATGAGCGAGAAGGTCAGGTAGGGCAGCATCTTGCCGAAAATAATTTGGAACGGGGTGACCGGGCTGGAGAGCAAGATGACCAGGCGGCGATTGATTTTCTCATCCATGAAACTGCTGGTGAAGAAGATGCTGATGAAGGTGACCGGCAGGATGTAAATCATGCTGATCAGCACCTCGGCGAAGGGCAGTTTGGGGGTCATCAGCGAGGGGATGAGGATTTCGGGCGGTGGCGGGGTGGGGGTGGGGATGGGGGTGGCCCCGGCTGCCGGGGTGTTGGCAGCTGGCTGCCCCAGGCTGGGCGGGGCAGCATATTGCACTGCCACGCGCAACGGAAAGGCAAGCTGTGGATCATATTCTGTTGCCAGGCGTTCCAGTTCTTTGCGCTCCAGGTAGCGGCGCAGTGCGCCAATGGCGTTGAGCGATTTTTCGCTGCCACTGCTCGTCACCTCTCCATTCTCAATGAATACATCCAGCGCACCGGAAGTGAGCAGGGCCTGGCTCTCCTGTGGCGAGACGGTGCTGACGACGAAGCGTGTATCATCAATGACAGGCACATTGCCCCACACGCCCACGCGGTACAGGCCATTGCCAGCCAATTGGGCCTGCTGCAAACTGTAGGCGGAAAACCCAATCACCGCCAGCAGAATCACAACCGCTAGCGGGCTGGCCCCACCCCGAAAGCGACGGCGCAGGCGTCCAATTTCACTCCAGGCAATCAAAAGAATTGTTCGCATTAGACAAAATCTCGAAAAACAGCCAAAAGATGGTAGAATCGAAACGATGATCGAACTAGACCATGTTTCCAAACGTTATCACGATTATAACGCAGTTGATGACCTTAGCTTACAAATTGTCGAAGGTGAGATTGTTGGCATTATTGGTCACAATGGAGCGGGCAAAAGCACAACGCTGAAGATGATTGCCGGGCTAATTGAGCCAAGCAGCGGCAGCATTCGGCTGATGGGCCGCGATATTCGCAAGCATGCGGTATTTCTTAAGCAGCAGATGGGCTATTTGCCAGAAGAAAGCCCGCTCTATGAAAACCTGACGGCTCGGCAGTACCTGCTGTTCTTCGCTGAGCTGTATGGTTTGCCGCGCCGCAAGGCACAGCAGCGCATTGATACCCTGCTCGATTCGCTGCACCTGCCGCAGAAGGATCAATTGACCGGCGAGTTCTCGAAAGGCATGAAGCGCAAGACGGCCATTGCCCGCACTTTGCTGCATGACCCGCGCTTGCTCATTTTGGATGAGCCGAATTCAGGCCTCGACCCGTTGACTTCCTTTTTCATCATCAACTATCTGCGCACGCTGCGTGCCGAGGGGCGCACCATTCTGCTCAGCGCACACAACCTGTTCCATGTCGAGTACATTTGTGACCGGGTGGCAATCATCAAAGGCGGTCGGTTGGTCGTTTTTGACCGGATGGAGGCCATCCGCTCCAGCCTGGGGCAGCGTGAATATCAGGTTATCTTCAAATCGGAGCGAACGTTGGATTTTGAGCGTCAGGATGGAAATTATATCTTCCGTTCGCACGATGTGAAAGAAATGGCGCAGGTGCTGGAGATGATTTCGACCCAGGGCCTGGCTCTGGTAGACCTGTCGGTCAAAGAATCGGCGCTGGAAGAAATTTATGTCCGGTTGATGAGCGAGGCGGCTTGAAAGAGGAACGGATGATGAAAGCAATTGTGCATGGTCTGCTGCTCTTTTGGCTGGTGGGAGGGTTGAGCCTGACGGGCGCTGCGCCTGTTTGGGCGCATCCTGCGTCCCACTGGACGCAGGATGTGGCGCCAACCGACGATGCCCTGGACCCCGATTTGCCGCTTTGTGCGCCGGATGTGTATCCTGCTCCGGGTGATTGCCTGGTGCTTGGCCCGGCGCAATGGCTGACGGAGATGGCCGGGCGCGGGATTGTCTATCCTTTCCTTCCGGTGCAGGCCTATAAACCGGATGTCAGTTATCAAATTGCCCCGGCAACCTACCTGAAGGTCGGCAATGATTCCATTCCGCTCTACGCATCGCTCGAGGCTGCTGCGGCGCGCAGCGCTTCGCAATACCTCAAAGCCGGGCGCAAATATCTTTCCATTGTGCAGCGCGTGGATCGCGAAGACGGCATTTATTACAACCTGGAAAATGGACTGTGGTTGGAAGCCGGAGAGGCAAATGCCTCTTGCTGCATTCGCTCGGGGCGCTTTCAGGGGTTGCTGTTCACGCACAACCCGCGTAACTCGCTTGGCTGGATTGTGGATATCGGTCAGGTGCGTGGCGGGCCGGGGCGTGACTTTCCCAAGCGCGCTGAGCTGAACCCCGAAACAGTTGTGCAAATCTACGATCGTCAGCAGGCCGATACCACCACCTGGTACATGATTGGCCTCAATCAATGGGTCGAGCGGCGCTACATTCGCGAGTTACAAATTCGCCCAACCCCGCCAGAAGGGGTGACCAACGGGCGCTGGATTGAGGTCAACCTGTATGAGCAGACCCTGGCCGTGTATCAAGATGGGCAGATTCAGTTTGCAACGCTGATTGCCAGTGGCGTGACGCCGATGTATACCCAACCGGGGTTGTTCCAGATTTATGAAATGTACGAGCAGGCGCCAATGAGTGGTTCGTTTGAGGCGGATGGCTCGGATTATTATTACTTTCAGGATGTGCCATACACGATGTATTTCGATGGGGCGCGGGCGCTGCATGGCGCCTATTGGCGCACGATGTATGGCTACCCTCAATCGCATGGCTGTGTCAATCTTTCGATTGGCGATTCGCACTGGCTGTATGATTGGGCCGAACTGGGCGATTGGGTCTATGTTTGGGATCCTTCGGGCGAGACGCCCACCGACCCCGAGTATTATAAGGGCGGCGGCCCCTAGAACTGGAAGCCGTTCCAACTGCCGGTCAGCCACAGGCGGGCGGCATCCATCAGCAGCAATTGCAACACGGCGGTGCTGAAGCCCAGGCTGAGGACGGTGCGCAACTCCATCAGGTTGTGCGCCAGGTTGTCGCGCTTGAGCAGGAAGACCCAGACCAGTGAGTAGCACATGCTGAGCAGAATGAGGACGGTTAGCGAGCTGAGCAGGGCAAGCGGGTAGAGTAGGAGCGGGTTTTCGGAGAGAACTGCCAGGACGAGCAACACAGCCAGGCCAAGTAACACAGCAAACTGCCCCGGCGTTTCAAGCGCCGGTCGGTCTTCATACTCGGCCCAGACTGATTGATGATAGACGGGCTGGAAGATGAGGGCCAATGCCAGCCCCATGCCGGTGCCGGTCAAGAGACGCAAGAAATTGTTCGTTTCGTAGAGGGTGGGCAGGTTGGGGAAGAAATGCAGGTAGGAATTGCCGCCATCAATGCCGAAGGCAAGGAAAAAGAGGCCAAGCAGCACCTGAATGAAGAGCGGTGGCAGCTTGCCGCGCCGCCCTAGCCGCCATTGGTAGACCAGGCCAAGCAGCGCCCCCAGGTACATGCCGGAGCAGCGAGCGCAGAGCGGGGCGGCGCGCTCGCCCAGGTGAAAGGAACGTTCCTCAATGCGGTGACAAACGGCATAGCCGACTGCATCGGCCTTGCCCAGCAGGCCGGGGGGGGTAAAGCTCAGCCAGGTGGTCAGGATGGCGACAGCCAGGACGATTGGCAACAAACCAAGAAAGGATTTCCAACGCATGTCAGGCATTATATCCTGAAATGGGGGTTCGCGAGGCGAGAGATTGGATAACCTGGCTGGCAATTCATCGTTCAATAAACCTTAAAAGCCACCATGTTTTTGGGCGTATTGGATAGAAAGTTTGGAGTATAATCTTTTTCAGTCATCACGGAAAGGGCGTAAACTCAATGTTGAAAAACCTTTGGCGCATTCTTTTCATTGCTGCATTGTGGGGCGTTTTCGGGGCATCCTGTAGCACACCTACACCCCCTCCTCCTGCATCCCTGTATCCGCAGCTCCCCTCAATCCTGGAATCTCTTGCTCCGCTGGCAGGCGCACAGGGGGTGCTAGATGCTCGCCCCTATGCACCTGAACAGAATGGCGCACCCAAACTTGTGATTCTTGACCGTTCCGCACCGCGAATGTATATGGGGAGTTACCAAAATTGGAATTGGAAACTGCCTCCCAGTTGGTTGCCTGCCTCATTGGCAGAAACCGACCTGGTGGTTGTTGTCAACGAGCGAGAAGTTGATCTTGGTTCCAAATCCTATACGCCTGGCTCTCCCATTACCCGCTATCGTTGGGATTTGGAAGTGGTTGTCCGTATGGCGCACACCGGAGAAATGGTGGATTCCGTTATCTTGACAGGGCCGGAACCCAGGGGCTTTCCGGAAGTGGCCCCGCACGAAGTGGAGCGGTTGGATGGTGAGCGTGTCTCCGTTTTTGCTCTGGAGGAGTGGTTAATGGGCCTTCCGGGGTTGAATGGGCAATTGGTGTTGCCGCAACCATTGCGCACGCTGGATGAATTGAAACATGCAGATGAAGTAACTTGCGTTGTTTTTTCGCCGAATGGTGAGATGGTTGCATCCGGGTCACAGGATAACACGGTGCAGCTTTGGCGGGTCGCGGGTGGTGAAATATTGCATACCCTGGATGGACACAAGTCTAGAGTGATAAGTGTGCTTTTCTCGCCCGATGGTGAGACCCTGGCCTCTATGTCATACGACGATATCAGAATCTGGCGGGTTCAAGATGGTGTTTTGTTACGCACACTGGAACTGCAAGGGTCAAATAGTCAGATGACTATCTCCCCCGATGGGCGCCTGCTGGCATTTGGAATTTATGACACGGTGCAGATTTGGCGTGTTGATGATGGAACATTGCTCCAAACCTTGAAAGGGCATGCAAATGCGGTGGATAGCGTTGCTTTCTCTCCCGATGGCAAGCTGTTGGCTTCTGGATGTGAGGACAGTTCCATACGGCTATGGCGCGTTGAGGATGGAAAATTGCTTCGTACCATTCAGGGGTTTCAGGGCTACTCGGGCCCGGTCAGGGGAATTGCATTCTCGCCCGATGGTCAGATATTGGCAGCGGCGGATTCTTTCAATGTGTGGTTTTGGCAGGTTGAAGATGGAGAATTGCTGCGCTCGCTGAAAGTTTACGCTTCTGCTTTCTCAGGAAACAGTACCCTGGCTTTCTCTCCCAATGGCAAAATACTGGCTTTGGGAGCGAGGGATTTAGACAGAACGGAAAGTTCTGATGGAATTGTGCAGCTTTGGCGGGTTGAAGATGGTGGATTGCTGAATATATTGCAGGGGCGCACAAGTATGGTGGGAAGTGTGGCGTTTTCTCCTGATGGGAAGATGCTGGCAACTGGGACAAAGGCGGGGACTGTGCAGCTTTGGCTGGTTGAACCCGATGACGATTAAACAATCATTCAGTCATCATCTTCGCACTTCAGAAGAATTACCATTGTCTTTGACCGTTTTTGTGGTAGAATAGCCCGCAATTCAACTCATCCAGAGAGGTGGAGGGACCGGCCCGCTGAAACCTCGGCAACCCTGTTAATGCAAACAGATGGTGCCAAATCCGGCAGAGTCCGCCCCGGCGCGGAGTATCTGGAAGATGAGTGCAGCCAAATCATTTGTGTTGCCTCTCATTCCAGGAGAGGCTTTTTTTTTATTCTTGTTTTGGAGGTGACCGATGAACCAACCGTTGACCAATCGCAGATATGCGGATGCGCTGCATGAGCGGGTGCTGATTTATGATGGAGCAATGGGAACCAGCCTGCAAAAAATGAACCTGACCGCAGCACAGTTTGGTGGGGAAATGCGCCTTGGCTGCAATGATGTTCTGGTGCTTAGCTATCCGCAGGCGATTGAGGCGGTGCATCGCTCCTTCCTGGAAGTGGGCGTAGATGTACTGGAGACTTGCACCTTTCGTTCCAATTCCATTACGCTGGCCGAATATGGGCTGAGCGAGCAAACCGAGCAGATTAACCGCCGCGCGGCGGAACTGGCGCGCCGACTGGCGGATGAATATAGCCAACGCACGGGGCAGGAGCGCTTTGTGGCCGGTTCGATTGGCCCTTCGGGCAAGCTGCCTTCGCTCAACGACCCGGAGATGACGATTGGCTTCGATGAGTTGGCGGATGTCTTTCGGCGGCAGGCGCGCGGCCTGTTGGAGGGCGGGGTGGATGTGTTGCTGATTGAGACTTCGCAGGATATTCTGGAGGTGCGGGCGGCCATTGTGGGCCTGCAAGCTGCCTGGGATGAGACGGGCATCCGTGTCCCCCTTCAGGCACAGGTGACGCTCGACACAACCGGACGGATGTTGCTTGGCTCGGATATTGCGGCCGTGTTGACGATTTTGGAGGGCTTCCCGCTGGTGGCGTTGGGGCTGAATTGCTCAACCGGCCCCGACTATATGCGCGAGGCGATTCGTTACCTGGGTGAGAGTAGCCCCTTGCCTGTTTCCTGCATTCCCAATGCTGGGCTGCCGTTGAATGTGGATGGGCAGGCGGTCTATCCTTTGCAGCCGCAGCCATTTGCCGAGGCGCTGAGCGATTTTGTGATGCGGGACGGGGTGGGGATTGTGGGTGGGTGCTGTGGCACGACGCCCGAACACCTGCACGCCCTGGTGCAAATGTTGCGCCGTGCCGGGGTGAGGCCGCAGCCGCGCCCGGCCCGTTGTGCGCCGCGCCTGGCCTCGGGGGTGCAGGCCATGGCAATGCAGCAGGAGCCGCGCCCCTTCCTGATTGGTGAGCGTTTGAACACGCAGGGCAGCAAAAAATTTAAGAAACTGATTCTGGACAATGATTTTGAGAGCGCGTTGGAAATCGCCGAGCAGCAGGTCAATAGCGGTGCGCATGGCCTGGATTTGTGCATGGCGCTGACCGAACGGAGCGACGAGGCGCAGAGCATGGTGCGCCTGATCCAGACTTTGCGGTTGACGACGCGCGTGCCATTCATTTTTGACACAACCGAGCCGGAGGTGATGGAAGCAGCGCTCAAGGCTGCGCCTGGACGTTGCCTGATCAATTCCACCAATCTGGAAGGCGGACGGCCGCGCTTTGACCGTGTTTTGGGCCTGGCGCAGCGGTATAATGCTGCCGTCATCTTGCTGACGATTGATGAGCAAGGCATGGCAAAGACCGCCGACCGCAAGCTGGAGATTGCCCGGCGTATGCACGACCTGGCGGTGCAGGAATTTGGTCTGCGCCCTTGTGATCTGGTGTTTGATGCGTTGACTTTTACCCTGGCAACCGGTCAGGCTGAATTTTCTGCTTCGGCGCTGGAAACGCTGGAGGGCATTCGGCGCATTAAGGCCGAACTGCCGGGCGTTTTGACCTCGCTTGGGGTGAGCAATTGCTCGTTTGGGCTGGGGGCAGCCGCTCGGGCGGTGCTGAACAGTGTCATGCTCTATCATGCCGTGCAGTCTGGGTTGGATATGGCGATCGTCAATCCGGCACAGATTACGCCGTATGGCGAGATTTCGGCGGAGGAGCGCGGCCTGGCCGAAGATTTGATCTTTAACCGCCGTTCCGATGCACTGGCGCGCCTGGTGGATTATTTTGCAACGCACACGGGCAGCGGGCAAAGAGAAGATGCTGACCTGGCGGCTCTGCACGCCATGACGCCCGAACAGCGGCTGCATCATGCCATTCTGCACCGCCGACGTGAGGGCATTGAGGCGGATGTGGATAGCATTCTGGCGCGTGTCGAGCCGGCGCAGCGCAGCCTGGCAGCGGTGCGCATTCTCAACGAGGTGTTGCTGCCGGCGATGAAGGATGTGGGCGACCGTTTCGGCAGCGGAGAGCTGATTTTGCCGTTTGTGTTGCAATCGGCAGAGGTGATGAAGAAGGCTGTTTCTCATCTGGAGCAATACCTGGAACGCAAGGAGGGGGTCAGCAAAGGTACGGTTGTGCTGGCAACCGTCTATGGCGATGTGCATGACATTGGCAAGAATCTGGTAAAGACGATTCTGGTCAATAACGGTTACACAGTGCATGACCTGGGCAAACAGGTGCCAGCGGAGACGATCCTTTCGCAGGCGGTGGAGCGCAAAGCGGATGCAATTGGGTTGAGTGCGCTTTTGGTTAGCACGAGCAAGCAAATGCCATTGATTGTCAACGAGTTGCAGCGGCGCGGGCTGCAAATTCCGGTTTTAATTGGTGGGGCAGCAATCAACAAACGCTTTGGACGGCGCATTTTGCGCACCGAGCAGGGCGAATGGTATGAGCCGGGTGTTTTTTATTGCAAGGATGCGTTTGAGGGCCTGGCAACGATGGATGCTTTGTTGGACGCGCAACAACGGCCGGTGCTGTTGGCGCAGGTGCGCCGTGAGGCCGAGCAGGAATTGGGCCGGGCGCTGAACAGTACAACTGTGGTGGCGCAGGGTACATCCACTCTGCCACCCGCCGAGCGCATCCCCAGTCCGCCGGGCTGGGGGGTGCGCGTGGTGCGGCAGATGCCGCTGGATGTGGTTTTTGAGCATCTTTCCAAGAATGAGTTGTTCCGCCTTTCCTGGGGGGCAAAGAACACGCATGGTGAGGCCTGGCAGAAACTGCAAGCCGAGTACGAAGATCGCTTGCAAGCCATGCGCCGTCAGGCATTGCAAGAAGGCTGGCTCAAGCCGCAGGCGGTGTATGGCTATTGGCCGGCGCAAGCGGATGGCAATGCACTGGTGCTGTTTGAGCCGCAGAGTGTGATGGGCGGCAAACCGCAGGAGCGGGCGCGCTTCCAATTCCCGCGCCAGCCGGATGGTGAGCGCCTGTGCCTGGCGGATTATTTCCTGCCCCTGGGCGCACCGCAGATGGATGTGGTTGCATTGCAGGTTGTGACAGTCGGCGAGGAGGCAAGCGAGCGCTTTGAGGCCTTGCAAGAGGCCGGGGAATACAGCGATGCCTACTTCCGGCATGGGCTGGCGGTGCAGACGGCTGAGGCGTGCGCCGAATATCTGCATCGGCACATTCGTCGGGAACTGGGGTTGGCAGAAGGGCAGGGCAAGCGCTATTCCTGGGGCTATCCGGCCATTCCAGAATTGGCGGATCATGCACTGGTGTTTGATTTGCTGCCAGCGCAGGCCGAACTGGGCATGCAGCTCACGGCGGCTTTCCAACTGGTGCCAGAGCAATCAACGGCCGCGATTGTGGTTCATCATCCGCTGGCAAGTTACTACACCGTCGGTCAGGCGCGCCTGGATGCGCTGCTGCGTGAATAGGAGGTTGGCATGATGCGTTTATCGCGCTTTATCGAGTGGCTACAGACTGAGCGCGTCCTGTTTTCGGATGGCGCAATGGGGACGTTACTCAATCAACGCGGGGTGGGGTTTGAGCAATGTTTTGATGAGCTGAACCTGACCAACCCGGCGGTTGTGGGGCAGGTGCATCGAGAGTACATTGAGGCAGGGTCACACCTCATTCAAACCAACACCTTTGGTGCCAACCGTTACAAGCTGGCGCAGCATGGTTTGGAGGGCAAACTGGCCGAAATTAACACCGCCGCGGTGGAACTGGCGCGCCGGGTGATTTTGGCCTCGTTTAAAGAGGTCTTGATTGCCGGAGATGTGGGGCCGTTGGGGGTGCGCCTGGCCCCGTTTGGGCGGGTGCAGCCGGAGCAGGCCCGGCAGGCATTTGAGGAGCAGATTGCAGTGCTGGCCGAGGCGGGGGTGGATTTGCTGATCATTGAGACGATGACCGACCTGTATGAAATTGGTGAGGCGATTGCGGCGGCGCGGCGTGTGGCGCCGCATTTGCCGGTGGTGGCCTCCATGACCTTTACCCGTGATGACCGTACCCTGCTGGGCGATAGCCCGGCACGCGTGGCGCAATTCATCCGAGCCGCCGGTGCAGATGTGATTGGCGTCAATTGTTCGGGCGGGCCGAGCCAAATCCTGCACATTTTGCGTCAAATGCGGCAGGCAGTGCCCGAGTCGCGCTATTCTGTCATGCCAAATGCTGGCTGGCCGCAGCAGGTGAGCGGGCGAATTATGTACCCGGCAGCGCCCGAGTATTTTAGCGAGTATGCCCTGGCCTTTTGGGATGCGGGCGCCTCATTGATTGGTGGTTGTTGTGGCACGACACCGCTGCACATTCAAACCATGCGCCGCGCCCTCGAGTCCGCACCGCAGGATCGTGTGCGGCCGACCAATGGCTTTAGCACGCCAGAGCGCGAGGAGGAGCAGGCCGCACAGCCGCCCACACAATTGGCCCAAAAACTGGCGCAGGGCCGGTTTGTGATCGCGGTCGAGATGGACCCGCCGCGCGGATTTAGCACCCATAAATTGCTGGCCGGGGCCAGTTTGCTGGCTGAGGCCGGGGCGGATGTCATTGATGTGGCTGATAGTCCAATGGCGCGCATGCGCATGAGCCCCTGGGCGGTTTGCAACCTCATTCAGCGCAAGGTGGGCATTGAGACGGTGCTGCACTTCCCAACGCGTGGGCGCAACTTGTTGCGCGTGCAGGGTGATTTGCTGGCTGCTCATGCCCTGGATGTGCGCAACGTCTTTGTTGTGATGGGAGACCCGACCGCAATTGGCGACTATCCCGATGCGATGGATAATTATGACCTGGTGCCATCCGGGCTGATTAAGCTGATTAAACAGGGCTTTAATGCTGGACTGGATCACGCCGGGGCGGATATTGGGCAGCCGACTTCGTTCTTTGCCGGGTGTGCGCTCAACCTCACGCCGGATGATCCCGAGGCAGAAATTAAGAACCTGCGCCGCAAATTGCGGGCCGGGGCCGATTTTGTCCTCACGCAGCCGATTTATGACGTGGCGACGGCGCAGGCTTTTCTGGCCCGGTTGGGCGAGGAACTGAGCGGGTTGAGCGTCCCGATCCTGGTTGGCGTTTTGCCGCTTTCCTCGGCGCGCCATGCGGCATTTTTGCACCATGAGGTGCCAGGGATTAACATTCCAGAAGTCTTGCGCCAACGAATGGAAAAATCGGGAGAAAATGCACCTCGCACCGGAATCGAAATTGCGCTAGAATTAATTGAGCAGGTGCGCGTTCTGCCCGAAGTGCGTGGCATTTACATCATGCCAGCCTTCAACCGCTTTGACTACGCGGCGCAAATTATCGAGACCGTTCGACAAGGTGAACATGCTGCTGACGATTGACATTGGCAATACGAATTTGACTCTGGGCCTGTATGAGGG
Organism: uncultured Anaerolinea sp.; assembly: GCA_964453115.1. GTDB lineage: Bacteria > Chloroflexota > Anaerolineae > Anaerolineales > Anaerolineaceae > JAIWNK01. The sequence goes on from CAYVRT010000013.1 coordinate 27,033, forward strand.
GCCGCGCTTGGGCGCTCGTTGGCGCCTGGCAACCGACCATGACCGAATGCCGGATGAATATGGCCTGCAAATGCTAGGGCTATTGCAGCATGGCGGTTGTTCGCCACAGCAGTTGGAGGGGATTTGCCTGGCTTCGGTTGTCCCGCCGCTGACCGGGCGGATTGCGCAGGCCTGTCGGCAGTATTTGCGTTGCGAACCGCTGGTTGTGGATTCGCAAACCGAGACCGGCATTCGCATTGCCTATGATGACCCTCGCACCGTCGGCGCCGATCGGATTGTGGATGCAGTGGCGGTGCAGCATTTCTATGGCGGCCCAGCCTGTGTGGTGGATTTTGGCACGGCAACGACCTTTGACGCCTTGACGGCGGACGGGGTCTATTTGGGCGGTGCCATTGCCCCGGGAATTGGCATTTCGGCAGATGCGCTCGTGCAGCGCACTTCCAAGCTGCCACGTGTGGACCTGCTGCCACCACCCTCGGTCATTGGCCGCAACACCATTCATGCCATGCAGTCTGGATTGCTGTATGGCTATGTGGCGATGGTGGAGGGCATGGTGGCGCGCTTCCGCTCTTGCCCTGAGCTTGGCCCGCACATGAAAGTCATTGCAACCGGTGGCCTGGCCGAGACGGTGGCAGAGCATACCGATGTGTTAGAAATCATTGCTCCCTGGCTGACGCTGGATGGCCTGCGCCTGCTTTGGGAAAGCGCCCAAACCGCTTCCAAGGATTAGAGAAAGGACCCAAGCATGCCTCATCCCCTGCTCGGCAAGCATATTTTGCTCGGTGTAACTGGCTCGATTGCGGCCTATAAAGCGGCTGACCTGGCCTCGAAATTGACGCAGGCGGGGGCGGTGCTGGATGTGGTGCTGACCGAGGGGGCGCAGCATTTTGTTACGCCGTTGACGTTTCAATCGGTGACTGGGCGCAAAGCCTATACCGACCAGGATTTATGGGGCGGTGAGGGGCATGTGACGCACATTGGGTTGGGACGGGCGGCGCAGATGGTGGTGGTGGCACCGGCCTCGGCCAACACCCTGGCGCGCTTGGCAAATGGCCTGGGGGATACGCTGCTGACGGTTGCCGTGCTTGCCAGCCATTGCCCGTTGGTGCTTGCCCCGGCCATGGATGTGGGGATGTTTGAACACCCGGCAACACAGGCAAATGTGGAACGGCTGGTGGAGCGTGGGGCGCTGTTGATTGGCCCGGCAGAGGGGCGGCTGGCTTCTGGTTTGACCGGGCGCGGGCGCATGGTGGAGCCGGGTGAGATTCTGGCAGCTTTGCGCTACCTGGCCGGGCGGGGTGGGCCGTTGGCTGGGCGGCGGGTGGTGGTGACGGCCGGTGGCACACAAGAGCCGCTCGACCCGGTGCGTGTTTTGACCAATCGTTCATCGGGCAAGCAGGGCTTTGCGCTGGCACAGGCCGCCCTGGATGCCGGGGCAGATGTGACGCTGATTGCTGCCCCAACGGCCCTGTCCTTGCCTTATGGCGTGCGGCATGTGGCGGTGCGCACGGCTGCCCAAATGGCTGAGGCGGTGCTGGCGGAGGTGGCGCAGGCCGATGCGCTGCTGATGGCGGCGGCTGTGGCCGATTTTCGACCGGCGCAGGTTGCGACGCAGAAAATCAAGAAGGAGGGTGGTTTGCCAACCCTGGTGCTCGAGCCGACGAGTGATATTCTGGCGGCGGTGGGGCAGCAGCGCCTGCAAACTGGTTGGCCGCACTGCCTGGTGGGCTTTGCTGCCGAGAGCCGCGCGGTCTTGGAGAACGCACAGGCCAAATTGCAGGCCAAACACCTCGACCTGATTGTGGCGAACGATATTTTGGCGACCGATGCTGGTTTTGAGGTGGATGCCAACCGCGTGGTGTTGCTGTTTGCCGATGGCAGCCGCCGCGAATTGCCGCTCATGAGCAAGGCTGAAGTGGCTGAGCAGGTGCTTGGGGAGGTAATCCGCCGATGCGCATCTTAGTTCTTTCCGATATTCATGGCAATTTCCCGGCTTTGCAGCGCGTGCTGGAAGATGCCGGTTCAGTGGACGCGGTTTGGTGCCTGGGTGACCTGGTGGGCTATGGCGCACAGCCGAATGAGTGCATCGCACAGGTGGCGGCGCTGCCCAATTTGCACTGTGTCCGGGGTAATCACGATGCGGCGGTGTTGGGGAATTTTGACCTGGAAGCCTTTAACCGCGAAGCGCGCGATTCCATTCGTTGGACGATGGAGGCGCTCAACTCTGCTGGGCGGCATTTTTTGGAAAGCCTGCCTGAACTGGTGGAGCTTGATCTGGTAACGCTGGTGCATGGCAGTCCGCGCTCCCCAGAATGGGAATATGTTCTCGATCTCTACACTGCACAGCAGAACTTGAAGTGCATCAAAACGCCCTTGTGTTTTATTGGGCATACCCATCAGCCGGTGGCCTTTTTCTTTGGCGAGCAGGGCCGGGCGCAGTGGTTGGTGCCGCAGCCGGATAGCGAGCAGCGCTTCCCGACTCCGGCGCTGGTGAACCCTGGCTCGGTTGGGCAGCCGCGCGATCATGACCCGCGCGCCGCCTATGCCTTGTTTGATAGCGAGACGCTCATCTGGCGCAGTTGCCGGGTGGCTTATGATGTGCAGGCCGCGCAGCAGGGCATTCTGGCTGCCGGGCTGCCGCAGCGCCATGCCTTGCGGTTGGAAGGCGGTTGGTAGCTCGTTTATCAGCCTTTTGTCAATCAAATATCAACACTTTTTGCGCATTTTCTCTATAATGAAAGTGAAACTTTCGCACACCTAAAAACGTCTGGTGTGTAAGAATTTGAATGAGGAGAAGATGCGATGAAGATGAAATGGTTTGCAATGCTTGTTTTGCTGGCGATGTTGCTGAGCAGTTGCTCCGCACCGCAATTGCCGAGGGCGGATAGCTATAGCGTAGATCGGGCCTATGAGAATGCGCAGTATGAGGGTGAAAAGGCATTTTCGCCTGAGCAACCGGCTGGTGCAGCTCCATCATTGACGCTTGATGAGGCCGCCCCGCGCGATGGTGCCGCTCAGCAGCCAATTGAGCGCCTGATCATCCAAAATGCCGATTTGACGGTGGTCGTCAAAGACCCGGTGGATAGCCTGAGCCAATTGACCAGCTATGCATTGGAATCGGGCGGGTTTGTGGTTGCCTCAAACGTCTATAAGACGCAGACCGATACGGGCCTGCAAGTGCCAGAAGCAACCATCACCATCCGTGTGCCGGCGGAAAAGTTGCAAAATGCTTTGCAATTCATTCATGAACTGACTGAAGACCCGGCCAAAGATGTGTTGAGTGAGAATATTTCCGGGCAGGATGTGACCAAGGAATATACCGACCTGGGGTCACGGTTGCGCAACCTGGAAGATGCCGCTGAGCAGCTGCGCGCCATCATGGATGGCTCGAACGATACCGAGGCCGTTTTGCAGGTCTACCGCGAACTGAGCAGCGTCACCGAGCAAATTGAAATCATCAAGGGACAGATGCAGTATTACGAAGAGGCTGCGGCAATGTCGGCGATCAGCGTGCGCCTGCGAGCGCAGGAGACGGTGCAGCCGGTGGTGGTGGCGGGCTGGGAGCCGCAAGGTGTGGCGCGCGATGCCCTGCGCTGGCTGATCCGCTTCTGGCAGGGGTTTGTCAACTTCCTGATCGTGGTGGTGCTGGCTGTGCTGCCGGCCCTGCTCACCATTCTGCTGCCTTTCTACTTGCTGTTCCTGTTCATCCGTTGGCTGGTGCGGCGCGGCAAGAAGAACCGCAAAGCGGCAAGCGCTGGGACGCCGCCCGTCGCTCCGACTGCCTGAAACACAAGCATCCCACTCGTTTTCAGCCCCTGGAGGCCTTGCTCCGGGGGCTTTTGATTGGCCGAAATTGACCCTTGCGGCAGCCATTGGCTTTAAAAATTCGATGTACAATTAACCTGTAATTATCTTTCTTGTGGGAGTACATCCGTGTCGGAGCATCGCAGATTGTATCAACGAGCCCTGTATTATGATATCGCCCTGGGGCGGGCAGTAGAACGCGAAGCTGATTTCATCCTGTCGGTTTACCAGATGATTTGTGGGAGCAGGTTATCCTCGGTGCTGGATATGGCCTGTGGGCCGGGCTACCATGCCTGTGCGTTGGCCGGGCGCGGGGTGCGCACCTGGGGGCTAGATTTGCAGCCAGAGATGTTGCAGCTGGCGGGCGAGCGCGCCGCTGCTGCCGGGGTGGATGTGACCCTGCTGGAATGCGATATGCGGGCCTTCACGCTGCCGCAACCGGTGCAGATGACGGTTTGTATGTTTGATGGGCTGGATGCGCTGTGCAGCGATGAGGACCTGGCTCGCCATTTTGCGACGGTGCGCGAGACCCTTTTGCCGGGCGGATTGTATCTGGTGGATTTGTGTCATCCGCGCGATACCAATTTGCAATATTACATGGACTTTCGTTATGAGGGTGAGCGGGATGGGGTCTGGGTGGAGGTCTTTTGGCGTCCGCGCTATGAGCGTTTCATCTGGATGCAAGACCTGGCCTTCACTGAGCTGGAAATTCATGTTTGTGACCATGGTGAGCAGTTTTCATTTCATGATACGTCGTATGAGCGTCTGTTCACCCCCGGCAGTTTGCGCCTGCTGGCGCAATTGGGTGGGCTGAAGGATGTGGCGTGGTTTGGCGATTATGACCTGGCGCAACCATTGGATGGCACGCCGAACTCACTCCGCATGATTGGCGTTTTTCAACGGCCATTGGATGCAGCAACAGGAGGGTAACGTGAAATCGGCGATTGTGATTGGTGCTGGAATGGGCGGGCTGGCGGTGGCGCTGCGCCTGCGGCGTCTGGGCCTGGCGGTGACGGTGCTGGAAAAACGTCCTCGTCCGGGGGGGCGCAGCTATGTGATTGAGGAGAATGGCTTCCGGGTGGATACGGGGCCGACGATTTTGGTGATGAAAGATCAGTTCGAAGAGTTGTATCACGACCTGGGGCGCGATTTGCATCAGCGCCTGCGCCTGACGCAGCTGGACCCGAATTATCGCCTGTATTATCACGATGGTAGCACGCTCGACCTTTACCCCAACATGGCGCGTCTGGCACAGGCGGTTGAGGAGTTTGAGCCGGGTGCCGGTGAGAAGGTGTTCGACTTCCTCGGCAACAATGCGCGCAAGTACGCCCTGGGCATGCCATTTGTGGCGCGCAACTTTGACCATTTGACCGACCTTGCCAACCCTGTGGCTGGCTATCGCCTGTTTGCAACCGCCGCACATGAAAACCTCTACCGGCAGGTGGCGCGTTATTTTAAGTCCGATGCGCTACGTAAGGCCTTTTCCTTCCATTCGATGTTCTTGGGGCTGTCACCATTCGAGTCGCCAGCTATCTACGCTCTCATTACCTATGCTGACCTGGCGCGCGGCATGTATTTTCCGCAGGGGGGCATTTACCGCATCATTGAAGACCTGGTGACAATGGCACAGGAAGATGGGGTGGTGCTGCGCACTTCATCTGCGGTGGCGCAGGTGCTGGTGGAAGGTGGGCGGACGGTGGGGGTGCGGCTTGAATCGGGTGAGGAGCTGCGTGCCGATGCGGTCATCTCAAATGCCGATTTGCCTTACACGTATCGTAAATTGCTGCCGGCAGCAGTTCGGCGAGATTATCCCGACCGCCGCCTGGAGCGGATGAAATATGCCTGCTCTGGTTTTTTGCTCTACCTGGGCCTCGACCGCACCTATCCGCAACTGACTCATCAGGCGCTCTACTTCTCGCAGGATTATCGCGCCAACCTGGATGCCATCTTCGTCACTGGCAGCCTGCCTGAAGACCCGTCTTTTCACCTCAATTGCCCCACGCGCAGCGACCCGAGCCTGGCTCCACCAGGGCATGAACTGCTTTACATTCTGGCGCCCATGCCCTCGCTGGAACGGGGCGGGGTGAATTGGTTGATGGCTGCTGAAGGGGTGCGCGAGCAATTGATCCATCGGCTGGAGCAATTGGTTGACCCGAACATTCGGCAGCACATCGTTTGGGAGCGGCGTTACACGCCTCCGGACTTTGAGCGTGACCTGAACGCTGTTTATGGCACGGCGTTTGGCTCCCTGGCGCACAACTTTTTCCAGTCGGCTTATTTCCGCCCGCACAATGTGGCGCGTGACCTGCCAGGGCTGTATTTTGTCGGGCAGGGTACCTATCCTGGCATTGGAATGCCAATGGTGATGATTTCGGCCCGCCTGACGGCGGAGCGGGTGTTGGCGGAACTTCGCTAGCTGAAGCCGAAAATCAGCACGGCAACGACCTTCATCACCACATCGGTCAGGAAGTGTGCCAGCATGGCGCTTTCCAGGCCATATTTCCAATACAGCCAGCCAAAGGCCAAGCCGAGCAGCCCGTTCATTGCCAGGATGGAGGTGATGGTGGCTGCGGTGAGCGGCATGCCGATCAGGGTGGCGTTGGGCAGGTGCAGCGCGCCGAAGAGTAGTGCGCTGAGCAGGTTGGCTATCCATAGCAGGGGGGTGCCCGGCATGCCAGCCGGGCGGCGGAGCAGTTTTTGCCCCAGCCAGGCGATTCCGCTGAGCAGGAAGAGGCGTAGCAACAATTCTTCGTTGAAGCCGGCGCCGAACGAGGCCAGCAGCCCTTGCCAGGGGGTGAAGGTCGGCGGAGCTTCGGCAAAGGGGGTGTTGGCCAGGTCGGGTTCCATCCAGGGGCTAAAGATCCATTCACTGAGACCCATCAGCACAATTCCACCCGCTACCCCAATCAACGCCCCGATCAACAAGGCCTTCCGCACGTTGATGCGGATCGGGCGGCGGTAGAGCAAAGCTGAGAAGATTGGCGCCCCCATCCCCAGCGATTGTGCCGCCAGGATGCCAATGCCGGTCAGCGGCCAATATAGCACAGCTTGAAGCAGGCTTGAAACAATCATCAGGGCATAGAAGAAAAGCCGCATTGCTTCGGGGGAACTGCTATCGGGCAACATGCCGGTATTGGCTGAAAGTGCCAGCGAATAGGGCAGAATTGCCAGACTGGCTGGAATGCTGACCAGGCAGAAGAAAATGAACAGCCGCCAGGGGAAGGGTTGAGGGAGCGGGGTGGATTCGGTGGGCGTTTGCAAGGTGTTTTCTCTTTCAAAAAAAATCAGGCAAAGGTGATTCGGTTCCGACCGTTTTGTTTGCTTTGATACATGAGTGCATCGGCGCGTTCCACGAGAAGCGCCGGGCTATCTTCTGGGGTTGCCATGGTTGCACCAAACGAAGCGGTGATGGAAACTTGCTGGTCATTGATGACCAGGAAGCTGTGTTGAACGAAGATGCGTGCTCGTTCGGCAAGGCGCAGCAGGCTCTTTTCTTCGACATTGGGGGCCAGGACGAGAAATTCCTCTCCACCCCAGCGGCAAAGAGTGTCGGAGCGGCGCAGAATGTTGAGCAGGCTCTGACTGACAGCGCGCAGCACCTGATCGCCGGTGGCGTGCCCATAGGTGTCGTTGAAGTGTTTGAAGTGATCAATATCAAAGAAGATGATGCCAATGGGGCGCTTACGCTCGCGCAACAGGTGTAGATGCTGCTCAATTATTTGTTCGCCGTAGCGTCGGTTGGCAAGGCCGGTCAGCGGGTCGGTGTAGGCCTGCTGACGCAGGTTGAGCAATTCCTGCTCGGCTTCGGCTGCCTGGGGGGCAAGGCGCAAAATTTGCTCGCGCAGCGAGAGAATCTCTTCGGTCATTTGTCCATGCATTGAATGGGGGCTGAAAACTTCCAGTGCGCCGATAATTTGTCCCTCTGCGTCGCGCACGGGGGTGACATGAACGGTGACGGGGACGCGGTGACCCTGTTTGTGATGTAAATAGACCTCGGCACTGCGCGGCTGTCCGTCTTGCAGGGTGGCAGATAGCGGGCAGCCCATCAGGCATAGCGGATTGCCGGCTTCATCTATATGCCGAAGTAGATTTTGTGAGCAAATGCTGTCCAGCACTTCGCTGCGGTCGTAGCCAGTAATTTGCTCGGCAGCTTTGTTCCAGTATTGGATGCGCTGCCAGCGGTCTACGTAGTAGATTCCTTCCAGCATACTTTCCAGCCATTGCTGATAACAATCTTCGGCCATTGGCTTTCCTTTGCAGTCCTGTTTGTTTCCTTTTTGCGGTAAAATTCAATATTGCTTGTTCTCATTCTACTCCATTTTTTGTTTTTAGGAGCGTTTCGATGAGCGATCATTCTTTTGAGGATGCCATTGTACGGCGAATTCGAGCGATGGAAGCGCGCGTGGCTGGCGTGCGGCAGGCGGATATGTATTTCTATAACCGCGCCGTGACCGAACTGCGCGGTGGGGCACGCGTGCTGGTGGATGGGCGTGAGATGGGCATGTATGCCTCCTATTCTTACCTGGGGTTGTTGGGGCATCCGCGCATTCAGGCGGCAGCGCAGGCAGCGGTGGAACGGTATGGCACAGGGACGCACGGCGTGCGCACCCTGGCTGGTTCGCTCAAGCTGCACGAGGAGTTGGAGGAAACAATTGCGGCCTTCAAAGGCGCAGAGGCTGCTGTTACCTATTCATCCGGCTATGTGACCAATTTGACAGCCATTTCCACTTTGTGTGGGCGCGGTGACTACGTCATTTCGGATAAGCTCAATCATGCCAGCATTGTGGATGGTTGCTTGATGTCTTGTGCAAAATTTTTGCGCTTTGAGCATAACGATATGAACTCGCTGGAAGCCTGCCTGAAAGAGGCGCAGGCCGGGACGGCGCGCATGGTGGTGGCCGATGCCGTTTTTAGCATGGATGGAGATGTGATCAATTTGCCGGCGGTGGTGGAGCTTTGCCGCCGCTACCATGCCTGGTTGATGATTGACGAGGCGCATTCGGTTGGTGTGTTGGGCAAAACCGGGCGCGGCATTGAGGAGCATTTTGGTATGCCGGGGGTGGTGGATGTCAAGATGGGCACCTTGAGCAAGACGATTCCCTCCGTGGGCGGCTATGTGGCGGGTAGCAAGCCGCTGATTGACCTGCTGCGTCATGCGAGCCGGGCCTATCTCTTCTCGGCTGCTCTGCCGCCGGCGCAGGCTGGGGCCGCTAAAGCTGCCTTTGAGGTAATTCTGGATGAACCCTGGCGGATTGAAAAGCTGAATGTCAATGCGCAGCAATTCATTCGCGGGTTGCAGCAGCGCGGCTTTGAAACGCTGCAAACCGAAACGGCGATTGTGCCGGTCATTTGTGGAAGTGATGAGTCGGCCTATACGATGACGCGTTTTGCGCAACGCCGGGATGTGTTTGTGCTGCCGGTTGTTTCTCCGGCGGTGGCGCCGGGCCTGGCGCGCCTGCGGGCAACGGTGACTGCGGCACACGAAGCGCCGGAGATTGAACAGGCGATGGATGTGATTTTGGAGGCGCGGCTTGAAAGAGACCGCGTGATGCCGGGCGGGTGAGTGCCATGCGACGGGTATGTGGGGTGTTTGTGGGGCTGGTGCTGCTGCTCAGCGCTTGCCGCGCGCCACAAACCAGCACACCGCAGTCCTTGCCAACGCAGGCTGTTCAGTCAACACTTGTTGCAACCCACACACTGCTGCCAGGCCTGACGCCTTCTGCAACTGCCACCATTTCCCCAACCCCAACCCCGACCCCAATCCCGACCCCGACACTGCTGCCAGAGCGCCGTTTGCCGCCCGAAACCTGGCGCACCTGGCCGGATGTCATTCCAATCAGCAATACGGCACGCGCCATTTATCTGCGCGGCCTGGCTGCCGGGCGAGATTTGCACGCTTTTTCGGTGATTGGCGACACCTGGTGGGTTTATCCCGAGCAGGGGTTTGATTGGTCAGGGGCAGAAGCTGAAGAGCAGGAGGCGGCGCTCTGGTATTGGGCATCGTTTGGGCGGCGTGGGGCGGCCTGGTTGCCTGGTCTAACGCCTCAGGCGCTGTTCTTGCCCGAACGCGCCGACCTGCAATTCTGCGCGCCGGGGGAATTGCCAATAGATTGCGAGTTGCGCGCTCATCATTCCATCCTGGCCTTTGTCCATTTTCAGAACGCATCGAAGGGCATGGATGCGGCGCTGATTGAGCGGCGCTATCGCGCCATCCTGGATCGTTGCATTGCGCTGGATGTGTTGCCTGTGCTGGTGCTGAATGCCCGTCTGGGGTATGAGGATGACCTGCTAAACGATTTGCTGGCGCGCCTGGCCTATGAATATGACTTGCCGGTTTGGAACCTGGCGGCGGTCTATGCCCGGCAGGATCCCTTTAACCGCCTCTCGGTGTTGGAGGTGCTGGCGGCATTAAATGAGGATGTGCAGGATGTGCTGGCGGCTGCGCCGTCGGCGCAGCAACCATTTGTCCCTCAATTGCCAAATGGCATCAGTCAAAAATTGGTACTGGGGGTGCGGCAACGCCTGCCCAACGAGGGCGCTGTGCAAGATGCGGGCGTCTTTTTGCTCGATTTTCAAACCCAACAGCGCATACAGCTGTTGGGCATTGGCTATGGTTTGCAGGCGGTTGCGCCTGATGGTCGTTCCCTGCTGGCGAACGAGGGGCAGCATTTGTGGCAGGTGATGCTGGATGGCGGGCAGCCGCGCCTTTGGAGCGAAACACTGGCTGAGATGGGGGAGGGGCAAAGGGCGCTCTGGCTGGCGGATGGCAGCGGGGTGTTGGCTGTGCTGGAGCAGAACGGTCAGCGCGGTTTGTGGCGATTGGCTGGCGATGGGCAGCCGCCGGTTTTGCTCTCGCCGCCAGATGTGCCTGTGCTGGAGCTTTACGCCTTGCAGGGTGGGCGTGTGTACTGGGCAAGCGCCGATTGTGCGGTTGGCTGCCCGATTTCGGGTGTGTGGGTCACATCGTTGACGGGGGGGGATTCGAGCGCCGAGTGGAGCGGCCTGAACGACTTGCGGCTTTCGCCGGATGGTGCTTATGCGGCTTATCGCTTTTTGAACCATGATGGGCGCAGCGAATTGGGCCTGATGCCCTTTGACCGGTCCTGGGTGTGGCGTTTGACCATGCCCGGTGACCCGATCCCCAATTTCTCAAAGCCGCGCCCGCTCCTGACGGCTTTCGATTGGTCGCCCAATGGGCAGCAACTGGCAAGCCTGTTTTTGGAGCGCAGTTTCTATTCTGGCACACTGGCCTTCAACCGTCTCTTTTTGGCGGATGTGCGCACACTGCGCACGAGCGAACTGCCTTTTAACCTGTCTGGTCAGGAGGCCGAGCTTGTCTGGTCACCGGAGGGCAGCCGGTTGGCAATTTCGGCCACCCGGCGCCGGGCAGATACGCTGGATTTTGTGGTTGGGCTGCGGGTTGTGACGCTGAAGGGCAGCGAATTGCTGGAGGTGAGCGAGCTGGATGCTTTGCTTGGCTTTCAGCAACCCGATTTTGTGTATGTCTCGCGGCTGCTTTGGCTGCCGCCGGAGGAATGAGCAATGCGACGCGGATGGTTGTTTGCCCTGCTGTGTGGTGTGTTGATTGGGTTGCTGCCGGTGCGCCCGGCGTTGGGTGCGGCGCCTCTTGCCGACCGCAACCCGCAGGATTGGATGAACTGGCCGGTTGTGCCGCAAATGACGGCGCGCGGGCGTGAGATTTACGCTCAGGGCATGGCGTTGGGCAATGACCCGCATCACCTGACCAAAATAGGCGATTGTCAGGGCATTCTGGAGGTGTTGATGGGGGTGTATGACATCCCCGGCAGCTATCGCCTGGCACCGCAGGAGGCTGGCCTGCAGGAGACGATTGATTATTTTCGCGGCTCGTTCTACCGCAATGGCTATGCATTGAAAGGCGGGTTTGATGCACCGGCCGTCTTTGACCCGATGCGTGCCGACCCGGATTGGTGCCTGGCCGGGGAAACGCCGCTGGAATGTGAATTCCGCATTCACCGCCCGGCCTTTGTCTTCATTTCGCTGGAATACACCTATCCCGGGCGGAATGCTGAGAATTACAAGGCCTATATCCGGCGCATCATCGAATTTGCCATTGCGCATGGCACGCTGCCCATCCTTTCGACCAAGGCAGATAATGTTGAAGATGATCACAGCATCAACCTGGCAAGCGCTGAGCTGGCTGTGGAATATGACTTGCCGCTGTGGAATTTCTGGCGTTCGGTGCAATCACTTCCCAGTCATGGTCTCGATATAAGCGCCGGACGCAATGATGGTTTTCACATTTCCTATGCTGCCTGGAGCGTGCGCTCCAAGACGGCCCTGCAAACACTCGATTCGCTCTGGCGCGAGGTGCGTGACCTGACGCCCACCGAGCAGGCGGCTTTCTCGCCGATTGCTTTTCCGTCCAATCGTCTGATCTTTTCGTTGTTGCGACGTGGGCCAGGTGGTGAAGTTCACGATGGGGTGTATGTGTTTGACCCACGAACGAAAGCATTGCAGCAAGTTTTGCAAAGCGGCTTTTTGTTGCAGGCTGTTTCGCCGGATGGTCAGCAATTGCTTGTCAGCCGCGGCAACACCTTGTGGTTGACCGCTGCGGATGGAACGCAACCGCTGCAAGTGAGCGAGACCTTTCAGGGGCAGCGCGCGGCTGCCTGGCTGCCGGATGGCAAGGCCCTGTGGGTGATTGACCGGCGCTCTGGCGAGTCGGCGCTTTGGCAGGTGAGCCTGCCCGATTTGACCTGGACGCGCCTGACGGCTGCCAATCATCAGCCGGTGGAGCTGTACCCATCGGGCGATGGCCGTCAGGTGCATTGGGGGGAAGGGCGCTGTGCTGGTTATGCGGCCTGTTCCATCACCTCGCTCTGGACATTGGATTTGCAGACAGGGGCGCTATGGCAGCCCTATGCCCAGGCCCGGCAGCCGGTCTTTGCGCTGGATGGCCGACATGTGGCGTATCGCTCGGCTTTGGCGCCGCTCAAGGATGGCACGCTTGCTCCGCAGACCTGGCTGCAATTGACGGTTGAGGATGGTCTACATGACACGCTGTGGAATATCACGCAGCCAGAGGCAGAGGCAAGCACCTATGCCTGGACGCCCGATAGCCGATTTGTGATGGCGGCATTTGAGGAGCGCAGCGCACTGACTGGCAGCCCGGCGCCGGTGCGTCTGCTGCGGATGCGTGTTTTGGATGAGCTGACCTTTGAATACCCCCCGGCGATGGGCGTGTTTGCGCAGTTGAGCATTGCGCCGGATGGAAAACAAACCGCCCTGACAACAACGCAGCTGCGTCAGGGCGGGTATGGTGTTTATTTGCGCTGGTTTGAAACGGAGAACAATGGGCTGTATCAGGACGCGATATTGTTCCAGAGCAGCGATTTTGTCACGCTGGTTGGGCTAAACTGGCTGCCCTGATCCTCACTCGCGCTCAAAAGGCACGCCCAGTGAAGCGGGCGGTGAGGAGCGGAAGATGCGTAGAATGCGCAGCAGAATCTTGCGCTGCTGCTCTGGCAGGCTGGAAAGTAATTGATCCATCCAATCGGAATTGCCAACATTGACCAGCATGAGGGTCAAAATCATGAGCGGGAAGGGGGCAACCTGCAAAACCTGGGAGGGGATATTGGGCAGGGAAGGTTGCAAGACCAGCCCGAGCCATTGCAGGAAGGCGAAGAGATAGGCGCCGAAGGCTGCCCGGGCCGGGTTCCAGGCACCAAAAATGGTGATGGAGAGTGCAATCCAGCCAATGCCATCCAGCCCGGAGACGGTGCCTTTCCAACCAGCTTTGACCGAGAGGGAATACATGGGGCCGGCCAACCCCACCAATGCGCCGCCCAGGATGGTGTAGAAATAGCGCAGACGGTTGACGTTGGCGCCGCGCACAAAGGCAGCGGCTGGGCGTTCGCCAATCCCGCGCAGCATGAGGCCGGGGCGGGTTTTGAAGAAGTAGAGATAGGATAGAAGGATGAGCAGGTAGCTGGAATAGACGAGCAGGTCGTGCCGGAAGAAGATTGGGCCAAGGATGGGAATATCCTGCAAGCCAGGGATGGGCAGGTGCGGCACGGTTGGGCCGGAGAGGCCCATGATGGGGTTGCCAAGGAAGTACGCCAGGTCACGGCACAGCAGGGCAAGGACAAAGCCAACCGCAACCTGTGATTGTTTGAGCGTGATGCTGGAGAAGGCAATAATCAGCGCCACCAATGCGCCAATCAACGCGCCGGCCAACAGCCCAAGCAGGGTGCTGCCGGTTGCGACGGCGACAGCAAAGCCGGCCATGGCCGTTAACAGGATGGTGCCGTTGACCGATAGATTGATGACGCCGGCGCGCTCGGAGAAGGTTTCGCCGATGGCGGCGAAGAGGATGGGGGCGGCGGCGGCAAAAATGCCCGCCAGACCAATCAGCAGGGTATCATTCATCGTTCCCTCACTCCTTGCGGCGTTTGATTAAATTGCGCCGCACTCCGTCCATCAAGAGAACAAACAGCACCAGCGAGCCTTGCAACACGCCGGAGAGGGTTGAATCGAGCTTGAGGACAATTGGCAATTGAATGCTGCCGATGTTGAGCGCAGCAAAGAAGAAGGCGATTGGGGCAACCCAAATGGCCTGATAGTTGACCAGCATGGCGACCAGCAGGCCCAAAAATCCATAGCCGGACGAGATGGCGGGGATGAGGCGGTGATAGACGCCGGTGACCTGGGTGGCACCTGCCAGGCCAGCCAGCGCGCCACAAATGAGGAAGGCTGCCATGCCATAAAGGGTGGGCGACATGCCCATCAGTGCTGCAGCGCGCGGGTTTTTGCCAACCGCTTTGAGACGCAGGCCAAAATAGCTGCCTTGCAGGATGAAATAGATGAGCGCAATTGCCAGGATGCCGATGAGCAATGCCCACAGGCTAAGGCGCAGCCCGGGCAGCATGGGCAGCCAGAGCCGCTCATCGAAAGGTTCGGTGCCGCTCATCGAGCCAACGCCGGGGCGCTTCCAGGGGCCAAAGATGAGCCAGATGACCAGGGCAGTCGAGACGAAGTTCATCCCCAGCCCGCCAAAAATTTCGCTCACCCCGCCGTAAATTTTGAGCAGCCCAACCAGCGCAGCCCACAGCGCACCGCCAAACATACCGGCCAGGAAGCCCAGCACCAGAATCAGTGCGGCGGGTGTGGCGGTATCTTGCAGGGTGCGCAGGGCCCAGGTGGTGAAGATGGCGCCCAGGGTAATTTGCCCTTCGATGCCGATATTCCACAACCCGGCTGAAAAGGTGACCAGCAGCCCAGCGGTTGCCAACAGCAGCGGAATCCAGGCGACCAGGCTATCCGAAACTTTGCCAAGCGAAACAAATGCGCCGCTGAGGATGTTGCCATAGGCCTGAAATGGGTTGGCGCCGGCAATCAGCAGGATGATTGTCGTGAAGAGCAGGGCCAGCAGCACAGCCAGGGGTTGAAAGAGCCATTCGATCCAGCGTTTTTTCATGCGGTTGCCGTCCTGTTTTAAGAGAAGCCCTTGCCGCCAATTAACTGCCCCAATTCCTCAACCGAGGTTTGAGCAGCATTGAGCGGTTCGGAAACTTTGCCGTTGAAGAATACCAGCACCCGGTCGCTGTAATGTAACAGTTCTTCCAGGTCGGAAGAGATGAAGAGGATGCTGGTGCCGTTTTCGCAGCGTTCTTTGAGCTTGCCCCAAATCCAAATTGCCGATTCGATATCGAGGCCGCGCGTGGGGTGTTCAAGCAGGATCAGGGAAAGGGGCGCATCCAGCAGGGAGAGCAGGGCGCGTTGCTGATTGCCGCCCGAAAGCGCCTCAACCCGGCTTTGCGGTGTGCCGCGAATTGAAAACGCTTCAATGTGTTCTTCTGCCAGGTCTTCAATGCGCTCGCGCTGGATGACGAAACCGGTTTGTTCGCGCACCAGTGCAAAATGTTCGGCCAGGCTGAGGCCTGGTACGAGACCTTCTTCCAGGCGCGAGGCGGGGACGAAGGCAACTTTCATGTTGCGGAAGCGCGGGTAGGGTTTGCCGGCCAGGTTAATGCCATTGACGATGATTTTTCCGCCTGCCGGGTGCATTAGCCCGCCCAGGGTGCGCAGGAATTGCCGCTGGCCGGAGCCTTCCATGCCGGCCAGGCCGATAATTTCGCCGCGCCGCACCTTGAGTGAGACGTTGTGGATGTCGAGCCGGGCATCGCCAATCGTCAAATCACTTAACACCAGGCAGGTATCCTGGCTGGCAAGGGATGTTTTTTCGGCCAGGGAAATGTTCTTGCCAAACATCATCCGCACCAGTTCGGTGGTGATGTAGGGTGGCTCAGCCTGCCCAACCAGCCGCCCGCTTTGCAAGACGGCGACCCGGTCACATAAGCCTTCCACTTCTTCCAGTTTGTGCGAGACGAACAGCACTGTCATGCCTTCCGATACCAGTTTGCGCAAAGCTGCAAATAGTTTTTGGCGTTGCATGGAACTGATGCCGGTTGTGGGTTCGTCCATAATTAAGACTCGAGCGCCCAACCAGAGCAGGCGCAGAATTTCAAGCTGCTGCCGCTCGCCGACCGTCAGGCGGTCTACGTAGGTGTCGGGGTCAATGGAAAAGTCGAAACGAGATTGAAGCTGCATGAAGTCCCGTCGGGCTTGTGTGGCGTTGGGGAAGAGACCGCCAGCGCGTCCGAGTAGAAAATTATCCAGCACGCGCAGGGGCGGAAAGTCGAGCGGGTCCTGATGCAACATGCCAATGCCGTGTTGAATGGCATCGGCTGGGTTTTCAATCCGTACCGGCTTTCCATCCAGCAGGATGCTGCCGCTATCTGGGTGAAAGAAGCCGGAGAGGATTTTCATCAGGGTGCTTTTACCGGCCCCGTTTTCGCCCAAAATACCCTGGATGCTGCCAGCCGGAACGGTGAGGGAAATGGCGTTGTTGGCATGCACCCGCCCAAACGTTTTGTGAATGTTGATTAGTTCGACTTTCATGGTTCGAGGGTGCCTGTTTAGAGAACTCCCCTCCCCCGGCAAGCCGGGAGAGGGGAGTGAAAAAAGAGAGGATTTACTGGGAAACGCTTTGGCCTTCCATGCCTTCCAACAGTTGCGGCAGATACCAGACCTGGAAATCGGTGCCGGTTTCGCCATCCTTGAGGAAGACGGTGCCATCTTGCAGGTTGAGCGGGCCTTTCCACAAGTTGAGGCCGCCAGCCAGTTCGCCAATGAATTTATCCACGTTGGCTGAGGCTTCGCCGGTCAGGGCAGCGCCCTTCACGAAACCAATGGCGCTTGTGTCGGGGTTGTTGATGTCCTTCCAATCCGGGGCGTAGAAATCCCAGGTGGGTTTGTAGCTGCCAGCTTTGATGGCCGTCAGGTACTGAACATAGGAGGGGCCCCAGTTGAAGTACGGCACACCGAGACAGACTTTCTCGTTTTCCTTGCAGGAATCTTTGTAGTCGTAGGGGATGGCGTAGACATCTTTGCCTTCGGCGTTCTTCTTGCCAGCCTGGACGAGGGCCTCGGTTGTGTCAATGCCAGAGAGGACAACATCGAAGCCGTTGTCGTAGAAGTCATTGGCAACCTGGGTTGGGTCGGCGGTCACGCCGGGAATGTTGAACCAGAAGCCAATCCAGGTGACTTTGAATTGCAAGTCCGCCGGGTCCTTCTTCAGGTATTCGGTCCAGCAGTATTCAGCGCCCAGGTAGGCCGAGGCGGCCAGGCGGCGGGTTTCGTCATTGAGCAATGGGCCAAGGTAGCCAATTTTGCCGGTTTTGGTTGTCAGGGCGGCGGTGCAGCCAGCAATCATCTTGCCATATTCCATGCGGCCCATGACATTGGTCAGGTTGGGCAGGTCCTTGAAGTCCTTGCCATCTTTCCAGGCATTGTCGCCAGAGGCATGAATGACGATTACATCCGGGTGCGCTTTGGCAAATTCAACGGCGCTATCCTTCATGTCATCGGAATTGAAAACGATCACGGTTGCGCCCTTGGTCAGCAAGTCTTCGGCCAATTGGGCCGGGGTGGTGCCGGGGCGGTCGGCGGGATTGACCTTGTCCACATAGATCATCTTGGTGCCGGGCATTTTTTGCTCGACGTAGAGACCGGCATCATAGTGTGCCTGGCTCCAGCCGCGATCATTGTAGGGGCCAACGAGCAGCATTCCAAAGGTGAGCGGCTTTTCTTCCGGCGCCTGGGTCTGGGCCGGTTCGCTCGTTGGGGCTGCGGTGGGGGTGGTGCAGGCGGCCAAAACCATGGCAGCCACGACCAGGGTGCTGAGAATGAACCAGAAACGATTTTTCATGTTCCTCCTCCTGAAAGGAAACGAATGGGGTTGAAATCGGCGCGCCGCGCGCGCCGATTGTATTTTACCGCATTATGGAACAATCCATGTGCCGGTTTCGCCTTTCAATGCCCGGCCAATGTTTTCGGGGTTGGTGATGAGGGCCGATTTGCCGCCCTGATCCAGGAAGCGCAAAATGGCCTGCACCTTGGGCAACATGCTGCCTTTGGCAAAGTGACCATCGGCAATGTATTGCCGGGCTTCTGCGGTGGTCATGCGGTCAATCCATTGCTGGTTGGGCTTGTTGAAGTGGATGGCTGCCTTTTCAACCGCTGTGCTGATGACGAACAGGTCGGCCTGAATCATGGTTGCCAGCAGAGAAGAGCCAAAGTCTTTGTCAATCACTGCTTCAACGCCTTCCAAATCGCCATGGGGGTGTTCGATGACGGGAATGCCGCCGCCGCCCACGCCCACCACCACAAACCCGGCACCAATCAGGTTGTGAATGGCATCGGCTTCGACGATGCGCTGTGGGATGGGGGAGGGGACAACCCGCCGCCAGCCGCGCCCGGCATCTTCAACGATCACCCAGCCTTCGTTTTCGGCCCGCTGCCGGGCAGTGGCCTCATCCATGAAGGAGCCGATGGGCTTGCTGGGGTGTTCAAAGGCCGGATCCTGGCGGTTGACGATCGTCTGTGTGACGACGGCGATGGCTTGCTTGTTCATGCCGCGTGCCAGGAATTCGTTGTGCAGGGCGCGCACGAACATGTAGCCAATGGCGCCTTGCGTGTCGGCGCCGCAGTAATCCAGCGGCACTTCGTGCAGTTCGTGGCTGGCAAGCTCGGAACGGCGATGGATGAAACCAACCTGGGGGCCGTTGCCGTGCGTGACAACAACTTCCCAACCTTGTTCGATCATGTCCACGATATGGCGCATGGATTCAACCGCAGCTTCGTACTGGTCGGGAATCGTCTTACGCTTTTCATCTTTGATGAGCGAATTACCGCCCACGGCTACAACGGCAACACCTTTTTTGGTCATAAACTACCTTCCTCCTCCGAGTGAAAAAAGATTGGATTTGTTGATTCAGGACATGGTCAGCGCCATGACCGCTTTTTGAGCGTGCAGGCGGTTCTCAGCCTGATCATACACAACAGAATTGGGGCCATCCATCACTTCGCTGGTGACCTCGATGTCGCGGTCGGCAGGCAGCGGGTGCATGTAGATGGCATCTGGTTTGGCAAGCGCCATGCGCCGGGCGTCGGTAATCCAGCTTTGGTTGGCATCTTGCAGGCGTTTGCCTTCCACTGCGTCGGTGGTGGTGAGCAGTGGCCCCCACGACTTGGCATAGATGACATCGGCATCGCGGAAGGCCTCGTCCATGTCGTGGACGATTTCAAAACCGGTGCCATATTTGCGCGCCTGTGCCTGGGCTTCGCCCTCAATTTCGGGCATCAGTTCAAAGCCTTTGGGGTAGGCCAGGACGACATCCATGCCAAAGCGCGGCATTTGCAGGATGAGGGATTGTGGGACGGAGATGGGTTTGAGGTATGAGGCGGCATAGGCCCAGGAGACGACAATGCGCTTGCGGCGCAGGTCACGACCCTTCTTTTCAATGACGGTCATCAGGTCGGCCAGGCATTGGAAGGGGTGATAGATGTCGCATTGCATGTTGAGGACGGGGGTGCGCGAGTATTTGGCAACTTCGTTGATGTATTGGTTGCCTACCTGCCAATCGCAGTGTCGGATTGCCATGCCATCGAAGTAGCGACCATAGATTTCGCCAATTTCTTTGGCAGTGTCGCCATGTTTAATTTGGGTGGTGGTGCTTTCGATGAAGGCGCCATGCCCACCCAATTGGGCAATGCCAGCCTCAAAGGAGCCGCGCGTGCGCGTGCTGGAGAAGAAGAACAACATTGCCAGCACCTTGTCGCGCAAATAGGGGTGGGGTTCGCCAAGTGCGCGCTTGCGCTTGAGGTCGAACGCTACATCCAGGATGGTTTCGACTTCCTCTTTAGAAAAGTCGAGGTCACCAATCAGGTCACGTCCACGTAAGTTGGTTTGCATTGTGTTTTGCCTCCAAAACAAAAGATAAAATGGGGTTTGGGATAGACGACAAAGGCGGGTTCGTTTGTTGTCTCAATCCATCATGGCGGGCATCAGGGCATAGAAGGCGGTGGAGCGGATAACGTCTTCAACCGGCACGGAGTCGCGCACGGTGTGGGCGGTCTCTTCATCGCCAGGGCCAAACCCGATGCTAGGAATGCCGGCCTTGCCAGCCCAGTAGATGCCATTGGTGCTGAAATTCCATTTTCCAGCCGGGGCATTGGGCAGGCCAATCAATTGGCGGGCGCGCAGCCCGGCCTGGACGAGGGCATGGTCTTCGGCTGTTGCCCAGGCAGGGAAGTATTTATCAACCGGGAAGACGAAGCCGGTGTAAGAGGGTTCATCATAGAAGAGCGGTTCAACCCGCACTCTGTCGCGCAGCTCGGCGGGGATGAGCGCTTCCACCTGCGCAATGGCGGCTTCCTTGCTTTCGCCAAAGGTCATGCGCCGGTCAATGTAGATGATTGCTTCGTTTGGTACGGCGTTGATGCTGGGCGTTTGCACATGCAGGTCGCTGACGGTAATTTTTCCATGCCCCAGGAAGGGGTCATCGCCCAGGCTGGCTTCCAGGTCGCGAATGCCGGCAATGACTGGCAGGAGCATGTAGATGGCATTTTCGCCGAGGTGATTGCTGGCGGCATGGGCGCTGCGGCCTTTGGCAACCACGCGCAATTCAATGCGCCCTTTGTGGCCGCGATAGACGTTCATTTTGGTCGGCTCACCGATGACGACGAAATCGGGGCGAATTTTGGGGTCTACTTCGACGAAGGAATTGGGTGCAATGCCATCGCACCATTCTTCCATGTTGCCAAAGTAGTAGACGGTCCAGCCTTCGAGCAGGCCCAGGTCGCGCGCCAGTGCCAGGCCATAGACCATGCCCGGAGTGCTGTTCTTTTCGTCGCAGGCTCCGCGCCCATAGAAGATGCCATCTTCCAGCTTGCCCTCAAAGGGGTCAAAGTTCCACTCAGCGGGGTCGCCAATGCCGACGGTGTCAATGTGCGAGTCGAAGACCATCACGCGCTTGCCATTGCCAATCCGCCCGAGGATGTTGCCCATCACGTCAAAGCGCACTTCGTCATAGCCGAGTTTGCGCATTTCTGCCGCGATTCGTTCGCCAACAGGCCCAATTTTGGAATCCATGCTGGGGATGGCGATAATCTCGCGCAGGAATTGGAAGATGGCCTGGCGTTGGCTTTCCACGCGCTGATGCAGGGTTTCGAGTAGGGAGGGGGAGATTTCTTTCATGTCTTTTTACCTCAAGGATGGAATGCCTACCCGGCGCACAACCTGAAAGCGGAAGTAACCGGGTAAGAAATAGCTGTGTGAATAGTCCAGGATGCTGCCGTCCTCGTCGAAGAGCTGGGCAACGAACAGCAGCAGGCTGTCACCGCGCTGAATTTGCAGCAGGCGGGCAACTTCGGAGGGGGCGGCAATGGCGCGGATTTCGGTCTGTGAGCGGACCAGGTGCAGGTCGCTGCGCTGCAGGAGCAAATCCAGGATGGAGCCGCGGAATTCGGCATCCAGTTCGGCGGGGTTGAAGCGGTCGGCGGGGAGCAAATCTACCAGGTAGGCGATGGGGCGCTGCTCGGTGCGAATCAGGCGCGCCACTTCAACCAGCTGAGTATCCTCCGGCACGCCGAGGGAAAAGGCCTCCTCGGCGGTGGCGGCGTGTTCGCCAATTTGCAACGCGTCCATTGAAATTGGCAGGCCAATGCGCCGGGCGAGGGTTTCCAGGCTTTCGAGCACTTCGAGGCCGGTTTCAAAGACCTGAGAGCGGTCTACGACGAAGGTGCCAACGCCTTGTTTGCGGCGGATGAGACCTTGCGCTTCGAAGGATCGCATGGCCTCGCGCAGGGTGGCGCGCGAGACGTTCAGTTGCCTGGCTAGCTCTGGCTCGGTTGGCAGCCGTTCGCCAGGTTTGGTTTGCTCAATCCGGCGCGCTAGTTCGGTTTGCAGGTGTTGGAACAAACGATTTTCACCTTCCAGTTTTGGCATAGCGGACTCCTGTTTTCATTCGAGGACGGGGATGATTTCGAACCGTTCAACATCTACCAGCCCCAGGTCGGAGATGCGCAATTCGGGGATGACGACCAGCCCCAGCAGGCTGAGCTGCATGTTGGGGTTGTTGAGCGTGCAGCCGCAGGCCCGGAAGCCTTCCAAGACGGTTTCGGCCTGTTGCGCCACGTTGGCGGCCAGCTGATTGGACATCAGACCGGCAATTGGCAGGGCAACCTTGCCAATTACCTCGCCGCGCCGGACGACGATTTGCCCGCCGCCGCATTCGGCCAGGGCATTGGCTGCCAGGGCCATGTTTTCATCATCGGTGCCGACGATGATCATTTGGTGGCTGTCGTGGGCAACGGTGCTGGCAATGGCACAGGGCTGATGGAAGCCGAAGCCTTGCACCAGTCCAAGCTGAATCCGTCCGCTGGGGCGGTGTCGTTCAACAATGGCAACCTTTGCCAGGTCATTATTCAGGTCGGCATACACTTCGCCATTCTCGACGGGCAGGGTGAGGATGAGGTGCCGGGTGGGGGCCTGATTTTCGATGATGCCGATGACGTGTGCAGCGGTGCTGGGCGCATAGGCGGTGCGCAGGCGAAAGTCTTCGGCGGTGAGTGGGCGGGCCAGGTGGACGGAATGGGTTGCCCAATTGGGGTGGGTTGGGCAGGGCATTTCAACGGTCACTTTGCCATGCTGGGCAACGACCTGTCCTTTGGCAATCACCAGATGTGGGCGGAAATCGGCCAGGTCTTCAACCAGCAGGAGGTCGGCAAAACGTCCGGGGGCAATGAGACCCATTTCGCGGCTGACGCCAAAATATTCGGCGGTGTTGAGGGTTGCCATTTGCAATGCCTGAATGGGGGGCAACCCCTGACTGATGGCATGGCGGACGACGCGATCCATGTGTCCTTCGCTGACCAGGGTGGCGGAATGGCAATCATCGGTGCAGAGCAGGAAAGCGCGCGGGTCGAGACCCAGTTCGGTGATGGCCTTGACCTGTGCGGCGACATCATGCCAGGCCGAGCCATAGCGCAGCATCACCTTCATGCCCAGGCGGGCGCGGGCAATGGCATCTTCCAGACGTGTTCCTTCGTGGTCATCGGTTGCGCCGCCAGCCACATAGCCATGGAAGGGCAGGCCAAGGTCGGGCGAGGCGTAGTGACCGCCGATGACCTTGTTGGCAAGCCGGGTGATGGATAGCTCGGCATGGACGGATTCGTCGCTGTTGAGGACTCCTGGAAAATTCATCATCTCTCCCAGGCCAATGATGCCCGGCCAGCGCATGGCCTCAGAGACTTCGGCGGGGCCAATGCTTGCGCCTGGCGTTTCGAGACCGGGGGCGGAGGGGACGCAGGAGGGCATTTGCACAAAGACGTGAATCGGCTGCAACAGGGCTTCATCGAGCATCAGGCGCACGCCGTTTAGGCCAAAGACATTGGCAATTTCGTGCGGGTCTACGAACAGGCCGGTGCTGCCATGCGGGATGACGGCGCGCACAAATTCGGTCACGGTTAACATGCCGGATTCAATGTGCATGTGGGCATCGAGCAGGCCGGGGGTCAAATAGGCGTTGTTGGCCTCAATCACCTGGGTGTGTGGGCCAAGGGTGTGGCTGGCATCCGGGCCGACATAGGCAATGCGCCCGGCCAGGATGGCGATGTCGGTGTGGGGGATGATTTCTCCGGTTTGTACGGCAACCCAGCGGCCATTGCGCACAACCAGGTCTGCCGGGGTGCGGCCCATGGCACAATCTACCAGCGGGCGGGCATCTTTGAGGGTGAAAGAGAGGGTCATGGTGGGGTCCTAGGTGTTGGCGAGCAGGCGTTGTGCGGCACGGTTGTGACGTTGGGTCAGTTCAATGGTATCTACCGTCTGCATTTGGCGATTCTGGACGATGATGCGGCCATGCACAACGTTGAGATCTACACCTTGAGGGGCGCAGAAAATGACGGCGGCCAGCGGGTCGTGCAAGGCACCGGCGTAATCGAGGCGGTTCAGGTCAATGGCAACAAAGTCGGCACATTTCCCCACTTCCAGTGCGCCAATGTCGCTGCGTCCCAGGACGGCCGCGCCGCCGCGCGTGGCAAGCTCCAGTGCCTGACGGGCGGTCATCATTGGCGGGGCGTTATCGCCAGAGAGCGAGGCGCCTTGCAAGGCATCTCGCAGACGGGCAAGCAGCATGGCCTGACGTGCCTCCGCGAGCAGGTGCGAGCCATCATTGCTGGCTGAGCCATCCACACCCAGGCCAACTTTAACACCGGCATTGACCAGCTCGCGAATGGGGGCAATGCCAGAGGCCAGGCGCATGTTGGAGGTGGGGCAGTGCGCAACGCCGCAGCCGGTTTGGGCGTAGACTTGAATTTCTTCCGGGTTGACCCAGACGGAGTGCGCAAACCAGACATCTGGCCCAACCCAATTGAGCGATTGCATGTAGGCCACGGGGCGGTGGCCGAATTTTTGCAGGCAAAAGAGTTCTTCATCCTCAGTTTCGGCCAGGTGCGTGTGCAGATGGACGCCGTACTGACGGGCCATTTCAGCGCTTTGGCGCATCAATTGGCCGGTGACACTGAATGGCGAGCAGGGGGCGAGGACAATTTGCAGCATGGAGCCGGGCCGGGGGTTGTGATAGCGCTCAATCAGCCGGGTGCTATCGGCCAGGATGTGTTCCTCGCTATCTACCACCCGGTCGGGGGGCAGGCCGCCCTTGCTTTCGCCCAGGCTCATCGAGCCGCGCGAGGCATGGAGGCGCAGGCCAATGCTGCGGGCTGCTTCAATTTCATCATCCAGTTTACTGCCATTGGGATAGAGGTAGAGGTGATCGGATGCGGTGGTGCAGCCGGAGAGGGCCAATTCGCAAAGGGCGGTTTGGGCCGAGGTGTAGATGTCCTCGGGGGTTAATCCGGCCCAGATGGGGTAAAGGGTTTTCAACCAGTTGAACAGGTTGGCGTTTTGGGCGTTGGGTACAGCCCGGGTGAGGGTTTGATAGAAATGGTGGTGGGTGTTAATCAGGCCGGGCAGGACAATGTGGCCGCGCAGGTCGAGGATTGTATCGGCGGTTGGGGGCAATTGGTCGCTTGGCCCAACCTGCTCAATGAAGCCATCGCGGGCAAACAAGCCGCCATCGCAAATTTCGCGGCGCTCGGCATCCATTGTCACCAGTAGAGATGCGTTTTTTACCAGCAAGGTTGCCATAGGTTCTCTCCAATAGGGGCAGGGTTGTGGGGTGGATAGAAATCAACAAAGGAGCAGATGTTTTGTACCTGCTCCTTTGAGTTTAACGAGAATCGGGGCAAAAGTCAATTGTCAGACATTTAGACAAATGTCATATCTTGGTTAACCAGCGGCCAGTTTGGCGGCGGTGAGGGTGTTGCGCACCAGCATGGCAATCGTCATGGGGCCAACGCCGCCCGGCACAGGGGTGAGGTAGCCAGCGACTTGTTGGGCCTCCTCGAAGGCCACATCTCCAACCAGGCGATAGCCCTTTGGCAGGCTCGCATCTTCGACGCGATTGATGCCAACATCAATCACAATGGCACCTGGTTTGAGCCAGTCGCCGCGCACCATCTCGGCCCGTCCAACGGCGGCAATCAACACATCGGCCTGACGGACAACCTCGGGCAGGTTTTTGGTGCGTGAATGACAAATGGTGACGGTGGCATTGGCGCGCACGAGCAGCAAGGCAACGGGCATGCCAACAATGTTTGAGCGGCCCAGCACAACCGCATTCAGGCCTTCAATGCGTGGCTGGACACTTTGCAGGAGGTGAATGCACCCGGCTGGGGTGCAAGGGACAAAGAGCGGGTCACGGCCTTTTTGTGCCAGTCGGCCCATGTTGACTGGATGAAAACCATCCACATCTTTTTCCAGGCTGATGGCGCTCAGCACGCCTTCTTCATCCAGCCCGGCGGGGAGGGGCAATTGCACCAGAATGCCATTCACGCGCGGGTCGGCGTTGAGCGAGCGCACCCGTTCTTCCACTTCCTGCTGTGTGGCGGTTGCCGGCAGGGTGTGGCCGAAGGATTGAATGCCTACTTCGGCGCAGGCCTTTTGTTTGGAGCGGACGTAGACGGCGGAGGCCGGGTTATCGCCGACCAGGACGGTTGCCAGGCCGGGGGCAGGGTGACCTGCTGCAACCCATTCGGCGACTTCGGCCTGTACCTGTTCGCGTACGTGTCGGGCAATGGCGCTGCCATCAATCAATTGTGCTGTCATTTTGCTCTCCTGGTTTGGAATGACTTCATTATACATACTTTGCGGGTAACGCGTGCTTTCAGTCCGGTGGTGTGCGGTGCATTTCAGGGGAAGTAGATGCCTTCGTTTGCACCGTGCTGGCTGGCATCGTCATACTCGTTTTGCAAACGGCGGATTTCCTCAAAGGCGGCACGGGCTGCGCTATCCGCCGTCAGGCAATCGGCAGATTGGATGGCGGAGAGCACTTCCTGGTAGTGTGCGAGGACGATTTCAACATGGTTCTGTTCGTGACGGGCCAGGGCTGGCAGGTAGGCATTCCAGCGTTCAATCAGCTGTGGGGCGGCTTCGGGGGGTGGGTTCCAGCGCGGCAGGATGACGGTGTTTTCATAGCTGACGGTGGCCTGGCTGAGATTGCAATCGGCGCTGCCATAGCCTGGCCAGTTCCAGCTGATTTCCCAATAGGTCATCGCTTCCCACCGCTCGCCGTTATCATCCACGGGGCCATAGGTATCTACTTGCTGGCGCAGTTCAGCGGAGGTGCTGCCCTGAATGTCATACCATTCGATGGTGGCATTGGGGATGCTGAGGTCGTGGATGGCCGTTGGCTGTGGCAGGATGGGGGATAGGGTGGGCAAGATGGGGGTATCCTCAGCCAGCCAGGTGAGGGGGCAGCACAGGCAGGCCAGGAGAAGGGTCAGGATGGCAAGGGGTAGGGCCAGTTTGGGCATGAGGTGAAAAACCAGTCCAGGAGAATTTTTTGGCAGCCGGGAGGATATGCGGCTTTCAAGGTTGATTATACAATAAAAGGGTGTTTGTTTTTGGCCTTACAGTTTGGTTAAGATTTCGTAAAGGAAGGGAGATTCGTGCTGGTTGCGCGTATAATGACAGTGTACCAAAAATCGCCCAAAGGACTGAACTTCATGGAAGAAAAATTGCATCGGCGAGCCATTCGCGCCTGGACATTGTATGACTGGGCCAATTCTGCATTTGCGACAACCATCATGGCAGCCGTGCTGCCGGTCTATTATTCAACAGTGGCAGCAGAGGGGCTGCCAAAGAATCTGGCGACGGCCTATTGGGGGTATACGACCTCCATTTCGGCTTTGCTGGCGGCCATTCTCAGCCCGGTTCTGGGCGCGTTGGCTGATTTTACTGCGGCGAAGAAGAAGTTCCTGACCGGTTTTATGGTGCTGGGTGTAACCGGCACGGCGCTGCTTTATTTTGTGCAAACGGGAGATTATTTGCTGGCCTCGCTGTTTTTCCTGTTTGGCAACATTGGCTTTGCTGGCAGCCTGGTGTATTATGATGCGTTGTTGCCGCATGTTGCCCGTCCGCAGGAGATTGACCAGGTTTCGAGCCGTGGCTATGCAATGGGCTATATTGGCGGTGGTTTGTTGCTGGCAATTAACCTGGTGATGATATTGTTCGTTCCGGAATGGTTGCCGGGGGCAGATGAAGGGCTGATGACACGCCTTTCCTTCGTTACAGTGGCGGTGTGGTGGTTTGCTTTCACGCTGCCCTTGTTGCGGCATGTGCGCGAGCCAGCCCGCCGGATTGAGTTGGACGAGGTGCAGTCCAGCCCTTTGCGGGCGAGCATTGCCCGCCTGGTGAAGACGTTTCGCGAGATGCGCCGCTACGATCAGTTGTTTTGGATGTTGCTCACGTTTTGGGTTTATTCGAATGGGATTGGCACCATCATCACCATGGCAACCATTTATGGGGCTGAGATTGGCATTGGTCAAACGGCGCTGATTGGTACGTTGTTGATGGTGCAATTTTTGGGCGCTCCATTTGCCTTTTTGTTTGGCTGGCTGGCGCGCAAGATTGGCCCGAAACCGGCCATTTACCTGAGCCTGTCGGTTTATTGCTTGATCGCCGTGTTGGGCTATTTTTTGCAATATGAATGGCATTTTTGGGTGTTGGGCGGCCTGGTGGCAACCGTGCAGGGCGGCAGTCAGGCCTTGAGCCGTTCGCTGATTGGGCGGATGATGCCAAAGAGCAAATCTGCCGAGTTTTACGGCTTTTTCAGTGTCTTTGAGAAGTTTTCCAGCATTGCCGGGCCGTTTTTGTTTGCCCTGGTGGCGCAGGTGATGGGCCAGAGCCGATTAAGCATCGTGTCGCTGGTGGTCTTCTTTGTGGCCGGGATGGTGATGCTGCGGCGCGTGGATGTGCAAAAGGGTGTTCGGGCCGCTGAGGAAGAAGAAGCTCGCCTGGTTCAAGCGTGATGTTGAGTCGCAGGGCCTAGAGCAGGCCGCTTTGCACCAGGGCAAATAGCACCGAAACCAGAATGACGAGAGCGCTGATAATCAGCACTAGGGCGTTGGCAAGTCGCTGACGCATGTAAGTCTCCTTCTGTTTAGACCAGGTCGAATCGTTCGGAGTGGAAGTCGCCCATTGGCACGCCAACCTGAACAAGCGCTTTTTCGACTGCGTCCATCATGGGGTGGGGGCCGCAGAGGAAGATTTCGGTGCGGTTGGGGGTACGGTCCGGGGGCAGGGCCTGTTGCAGCAGGTCAGCTGTGACGTAGCCGCGCCCGCCTTGCCAGCCCTCCGGCGGGCGTTCCAGCACATGGAACACGGTCAGGTCTAAGGAAGTTTGCAGTGCCTCAATTTCTTCGCGGAAGGTGACTGATTCCCAGTCACGATTGGCGTAGATGAGCAACAGCGGGCGGCGGTCACGGCGCGCTGCCAGGGCGCGAATCATGCTCATCATCGGGGTAATGCCAATTCCGCCGGCGATGAAAACCAGGTTTTGGGCATGGGGGTGCTGGTCGCAGCTAAATGAGCCGAAGGGCCCATCCACATAGACGGTTTGGCCGGCTTTCATCTCCTTGATTCGGGCGGTAAAATCGCCCAGTTCTTTGATGGTGAAACGCAGCGAGCCATCTGCCTGTGGGGCATCGGAGAAGGAAAAGGGGTGTTCGCTATCGGCAAAGGGCGTGTCCCAGGCGGTAATCCATGCGAATTGGCCGGGCTGGAAGTGACGGATGCCCGCATGGCCCTGGGGCTTCAGGGTCAAAGTCCAGGCGTTGCCGCGTTCGGCCTGTACCTGTTCGACGACATAGGGGCGGCGCAGAAGCAAAAATGGTTTGATGATGCGCACCCACAGCAGCAGCCCAACCCAAAATGCAGCGTAACCAATCCACAACCAGCGTTTGAGCGGGGTGTTGACATAATAGCCAACGCCAACGATGTGGGCCAGGCCGAGCGAAACGCCAGTCGCGGCGAGCAGACCATGCGTGATGCGCCAGCGGGTGTATTCAAATTTGAGCTTTTTGCGCCAGACGGAGAAGACCACCAGGCCAATGAGCGCCAGGAGGGAGGTGACGGCAAAGCGGGCGCGCCAGGGCGTTTGTGGGTCAAAGATGTTTAGCAGGCTGAGCAGGTCGGGCGAGAAGAGGAAGAGCAGTAGCGGGTGGGCCAGAATGAGTAGAAAGGTGGCAACAGAGATGCGTTTGTGAAAGTAGTAGACGATGTCGCTGCCGTAGGGCGCTTTGAGTGTTTTGAAGCGGGCAGTTAGCGCAAATTGCAGTGCCATCATGGCCAGGCCGCAGAAGCCGAGTGCGACCGAAAAATCGCGCCAGAACTCGCGCCCGGCGGGACGTTGGTCAACAAACAGGACAATCAATGGGGCAAGTGTCAGCAATAGATAGAGCAGAATCCAGACGGTACCTTGTAAAAAGCGGCGGGTGGAAACATTCATCTCAAATCCTCCGGTGATTGGATTCTATCATGTGCTGGCAGAAAAGGGGCTGCCCTGTTGAAGGTGTTAAAAGAAACGGGCGGCTCAGCACCGCCCGTTGACCGGTTGATGTTAGTCGGTGAGCTGATACAGCTCCACCAGCACGCCCCCGGTGCTTTTGGGGTGGACAAAGGCCATTTTGCGCCCAGGCAGTTCGAGCGGGGTTTCATTGATCAGTCGCACGCCTTTTTCTTTGAGCTGCGTTAGCATGCCCTGGATGTCATCCACCTCGAAACAAAGGTGGTGCATTCCACCCCCGCGCTCGGCCAGGAATTTGGCAACGCCGGTATCCTCGCTGGTGGGGCGGACAAGTTCAACTTCGCTTTCGCCAATGGGGATGAAGACGACGGTGGCTTTTTGGCTCGGCACATCTTCAATGTGGTCAACTGCCAGGCCAAGGGCATCGCGCCAGAAGGTGAGCGCGGGTTCGACCTCGGAAACAGCAATGGCAACGTGGTTAATTTTCTTAATCGCAGGCATGGGGTTCTCTCGCTTTCAGGCCCAGGAGGGCGGAATGTATTCTCCCCAGGCTTGGCGTAACACGCCACAGATTTCACCCAGGGTAATATCGTTTTCGACGCACTCGACAAAGAGCGGCATCAGGTTTTCTTCGCTGCTGGCGGCTGCTTCTAGCCGGGTGAGCAGTTCGCTAACACGGGCAGCATCGCGGTGGGCGCGCAGTTCGGCCAGGCGGGCGCGAGCGTTTTGCTCAATGCTTGGGTCAACGCTCAGGCGTTCCAGTTCCAGTTCTTCATGCACCTGGAAGGCGTTCACGCCGACGACGATTTGTTCGCCACTTTCGACCTGTTTTTGGAAGCGGTAGGCTGAATCCTGAATTTCGCCCTGCATGTAACCATTTTCGATGGCTGGCAGTGCGCCGCCCAGGTCGTCAATCTTTTGGATGTATTCCATTGCCTGGCGGCAAATTTCATCCGTCAGGTATTCGATGACGTAGGAGCCAGCCAGCGGGTCAATTGTATCGGCAACGCCCGATTCGTGGCCGATGATTTGCTGGGTGCGCAGGGCCACGCGCACCGATTTCTCGGTTGGCAGCCACAGCGCTTCATCCATGCTGTTGGTGTGCAGCGATTGTGTGCCGCCCATTACCGCGGCGAGCGCCTGGATGGCAACGCGCACGATGTTGTTTTCGGGCTGCTGGGCGGTGAGGGTTGAGCCGCCGGTTTGGGTGTGGAAGCGCAGCATCCACGAGCGTGGATCGTTAGCGCCAAAGCGATTGCGCATGATTTGCGCCCACAGGCGGCGGGCGGCACGGAATTTGGCAACTTCTTCCAGGAAGTTGTTATGGGCTGCAAAGAAGAATGAGAGCTGCGAAGCAAAGCGGTCTACTTCCATGCCGGCCTGAATGGCGGCCTGAACGTAGGCAATTGCATCCGCCAGGGTGAAGGCTACTTCTTGCACGGCGGTTGAGCCAGCTTCACGAATGTGATAGCCAGAGATGCTGATGGTGTTCCAGTTCGGCACTTCGGCGGAGCAGAATTTGAAGATGTCGGTGATCAGGCGCATGGAGGGCTTGGGTGGGAAGATGTAGGTGCCGCGAGCGACATATTCTTTCAAGACATCGTTTTGAATCGTGCCGCGCAACTGTTTGGGCAGCACACCCTGGCGCTTGCCGACGGCAATGTACATGGCAAGCAGAACCGCAGCCGGAGCATTGATCGTCATGCTGGTGGAAACTTTGTCGAGCGGAATCTGGTCGAAGAGTACTTGCATGTCGCGCAGCGAGGAAATGGAGACACCTACCTTGCCCACTTCGCCAAGCGCCATTGGGTCATCGGCATCGTAGCCGATTTGGGTCGGCAGGTCAAAGGCGACCGAGAGGCCGGTTTGACCTTGCTCAAGCAGGTAACGATAGCGGCGATTGGAATCCTCGGCGGTGGCATAGCCGGCATATTGGCGCATCGTCCACAACCGCCCGCGGTACATTGTTGGTTGCACGCCGCGCGTGAAAGGGTATTCCCCTGGCAGGCCAAGCTGTGCTGTGTAATCGCTCTCCTGGGGCATTGCCACACGCGGCAGGGGAATGCCGGATGGAGTTTCAAATTCGGGCTTGCGTTCCGGGTTTTTGGCAATTACCGGGCGCAGCACCTGTTCTTCCCAACGTTTGCGTTCTGATTCGTAGTCCATTCCAAACCTCTTGTGCAGATGAAAATAATTACAATCCACGAACATTGAAAGTATACCGCAAGGCGGATAAACATGCATGGGAAAATTTTATGGTAAACTAAGACAAATATCCTGAGATGAGCGCATTCTTACAGCTGGCCCTGACATTATCCGTAATTTTACTTGCTGCCAAGGCGGCGGGCTATTTAAGCACCCGTTTGGGGCAGCCTTCGGTGTTTGGGGAGCTGTTGGTTGGCTTGTTGCTGGGCCCCTCGTTAATTGACCTGACGCACCTGGCGTTTGTTACTGATAGCCATTTGGGCGAAATTGTTGCCGAGCTGGGCGAACTGGGCGTGCTGTTGCTGATGTTTCTGGCCGGGCTGGAACTGAACCTGGGTGACCTGGCGAAGAATTCGCGCGTTTCGGGGTTGGCGGGAACCCTGGGCGTTCTCTTTCCGGTTGGGATGGGGCTGTTCTTTGGCGAACTGACCGGGATGGATTTTTCCCACGCCATGTTCCTGGGCCTGACGTTGGGGGCGACGAGCGTCAGCATTTCGGCGCAGGTGTTGATTGAAATGAAGAAACTGCGCAGCCGGGTGGGGCTTGGGCTGTTGGGGGCGGCTGTTTTTGATGATGTGCTGGTCATTTTGTTGCTTTCTACCTACCTGGCAATTGAGACGGGCGGCAGTGGGGTGGGGGAAGTGCTGCTTGTGCTGGGGCGGATGATCCTCTACCTGGGGCTGGCCGTGGCATTTGGTTTGTGGGGGCTGCCCTGGGTGGCGCGCAAGACGGCGCAGCTGCCTATTGGGCAGGGGGTGGTGACCCTGGCGGTGGTGGTTGCGCTGGTGTATGGGATTGCGGCGGAGGTGGTGGGCGGAATGGCAGCCATCACGGGCGCATTTTTGGCCGGGCTGATGTTTGCCCGCACGCCGGAGAATCATGCCATTGAGGGCGGGCTGCGCTCGCTGGCTTACAGCTTCTTTGTGCCGATTTTCTTCGTCAGCATTGGCCTGGCGGTGGATTTGGGAAGTTTGCCACTCAGCGCTTTGTGGGTTACGCTGGCAGTGATTGTGATTGCTGTGGTGGGCAAGGTGCTGGGGGCAGGGCTGGGGGCGCGCTGGGGGCGCTTTTCGTGGCGCGAGTCGCTGCAAATGGGGATTGGGATGGTCTCGCGGGGCGAGGTGGGGTTGATTGTTGCCAAGGTGGGGTTGGATGAGGGGCTGTTGAGCGCCGATTTGTTTTCGGCGATTGTTGGCATGGTGTTGGTGACGACGCTCATTACGCCGCCGCTGCTGCGGCTGGCTTTTCGTGAGCCAAAACGGCGCCTGCCGCCTGTGCCCGTCTCGCAATCTGAAACGGTTTGAGCGAAACAAGGAGAACAAGCGCAATGTACATGATTCTGTTCGTACTGCACGATTGTGACTGCTTGAATGATGTCCTGACGGCCTGGGAAGAGGCTGGGGTGAGCGGGGTGACGATTTTGCCAAGCACCGGGCTGAAGCGCCTGCGTCAGAAGGGTGCCTTGCGAGATGATGTGCCGCTCATCCCCAGCATCGAGGACCTGTTGGAACATGTTGAGAACACCAACCGCACCATCTTTACCGTGGTCAACAGCGAAACGATGCTCGAGAAGGTGGTTGCTGCGACCGAAAGTGTCGTGGGCGAATTGGATAGCCCCAACACGGGGATTTTGGTGGCGCTGCCGGTGGCGCGCGCCTTTGGGTTGAACCGCCGCCTTACTTAGCGATGGCGGGCATGAACACGCGATTGAGATTGAAGTAGACGCGCGCATTGTACAGGCGGTGGTTGGAACTTTCGAAACAACTGCCAAGATAGTAGGAATAGCCGGCGTATTGAACGCTTGTGTTCAGCGTATCGTACAATACAACGATGTTGGCGCTTTGGCCGCTGCTGCTAACTGTACCCAATATTTCAACTGTGCCGGTGTAATTATCCAACCGGTAAAAGTTTAGCCACATGTTATAGGTGGCGTCATTATCCATTAAGGATACAAACAGGTCCGTCAGTTTGGCGTGGCGTGGCAGATAGATGGGGGCCGCAACGCAGCCGTTGGCATTGCCTCGCCAATAGCCGCCACTAAAGCTAAAGAAGGCGTAGGTTGAGGCGTTGCCATCCCGGCCAAATGCCGCACCCGGCACTGAAATCGGCGATGCGTTCCATGGCAGCCCTTGAACATTTGCCTGGGGCTGAGCAGATGCAGGCTGGAGATTGCCGAACAAGGCAGATAGCAAGAGCAAGCCAAGCAGAAAGATGAGGGAGAGCGTGCGGGTTTGCATGGGGTTCTCCTAATCGTACCAGATGCGCACAGAGTAGAGCTTGGTGTTTGCAGACGATAGGCAGGTGGTGACGTAGTAGGCATAGCTGGGGTAGATGACAACCGGGTTTTGGATGGTGGTATCTCCAATGCTTTGCAGGGCGGTGGAGGTGCCGCTGGTTTGTGTGCTTGCCAAAATATCGGTCGCACCGGTGTAGACTTCGACGCGGCGAAGGTCAACGGTAACATTATAGGTGTCGTCACTATCCACCACGGTAACAAAGAACTGATGGATGGTTGCCTGATTTGGCAAGTAGACTGGGGACATGATGCAGCCATAGTTTTCGGCGTTGCCCACCTGATAGCCACCGCTGAAGCTGAAGAAGGTGCTGTTGGGCTCGATCCCATCTGCGGTGAAATCGGAGACGGGGATGATGAAGGGAATGTAGTCGGCGACAATGGTTTCGGGGCCAATTACCTGACCCTCATCGGGGGTGGAAGAATTGTCCAGATTGGATGTGTTGACTTCGGGTGGGGTGACGCCGGTTGGGGCATTCGGGTTGTCGCTTTGTGGGGCATTGCTGCCCTCGCTGACCGAAGCGCGTTCAAGGTTGGAAACAGTCTGGTCGAGCGCTGCGGGCATCGGTTCGCGCCCTAACGGGTCATCGTTGAGGTAGGTTGTTTGTTCGAGTGGGGCGGCGTCGAAATTGGGGCTGACGATTAGCTGAGCCAGACCAGTGTTCGGGCTGAGCGCCAACACGGCCAGGATGGCAAGCAGCGGAACAATTAGCTTGCGCAGGGAAACAAGTTTCATGGGGGTCTCCTTTTTGAACAAAAAACGACAATCTTTATTGATTAAAAGAATGATAGCATAGTTTTGAAGAGAAACATTAAAATTCTCACCAAAACATACAAAAAGACGCCCAATTGGTAGGGCGTCTGAGCAAGTGGGGATAGAAAATTTTTATTCGCCGGGGTTATCGAGGCGCAGGCCATGCCCACGAATGGTGACGAGATAGGTATGTTCGGGGGCGAACTGCGCCAGGCGTTCGCGCAATCGGCGCACCAGGGCGTCGAAGGCCTGTTCCGAGACGCCTTCGCTGGCTTCTTCACGCCATACAGCCTCAATCACTTCTTGTCGCGAGACGACCTGCCCGGGGTGTTGGTAGAGCAAATCGAGCAGGCGAAACTGTGCCAGAGAGAGGGGCGGGACGATTTCGGCACTGCCAATCCATACTCGGCGTGAGCGCTGGTCGAGGGTGAGACGGGGGGAATGACCGGTTGGCTCGGCAAGGTTGCCGGGGAGCGAACCATCCAGCGGCAGGGTGGCATCGGAACTGAGGTAGACCAGGTGTTGCACAAGGGCAATTTGAATCACATCTCCATCCTGGACGTAGGCTGGCTCGGTAACCGGTGCTCCATTCAGAAAGGTGCCGTTTTTGCTGCCCAGGTCTTCCAAAAGACTGCCTTCTGGCCCGGGGGTCAGGCGAGCATGCCAACGCGAGACCTGCCGGTCGGCGATTAGAATGTCGCAGCCTGGTTCGCGCCCCATCATCAGGGCACGATCAAGCATCCAGCGTTGCCCATTGAGCGGGCCAGACTGCCCGATTAGAACTGGAACATCATTTTTGTCCGTAACGTGCAAGGCGAACCCCTTCAATAAAGGAATAGGGTATAATATAACATAATTTTTCATTTCTGGATAAGGCTATTGGGCAATAAACGCCGAACAATGAGTTGCCCGGGCCAGGAGAGAGAGACATTTCATGCCAGTTCCCCTCAAGGCGGGGGAAGTACTGCGCGGCCGTTACCGCATTCGCCGCATCATTGGTCAGGGTGGAATGGGAAGCATTTACCTGGCGGATGACCTGCGATTGGAGGGCCGTCAGTGCGCCCTTAAAGAAGTTGAACACGATCGCACCCTGCCGCCGGAGATGGTGCGCGAGGCGCGCGAGCAGTTTTTGCGCGAGGCAACTGTTTTGGCGCGGCTCGATCACCCGAATTTGCCGAAAGTGTCGGACTTCTTTTCCATTGGCGGGCGCGATTACTTGGTGATGGATTTTGTGCCGGGCAAGGATTTGCGCACTTTGATGTTGGAGGCGCGCCAGGCGGGAGAATTTTTGACTGAGCGCGAGGTGCTTGCCTGGGCTGCGCAGCTTTGCGATGCGTTGGCCTATCTTCATCAGCAAGACCCACCCATTTTGCACCGCGACATCAAGCCCAGTAACCTGAAGGTTACCCCGAATGGGTTATTGAAACTGGTGGATTTTGGGCTGGTGAAGTTGCTTGCTCCTGGCGAAGTGACCATTACCATTTTGCAGGGCCAGGGCACGGCGCTCTATACCCCGTTGGAGCAATATGGCGGAGATAGCGGGCATACAGATGCGCGCAGCGATTTGTATGCCTTTGGTGCAACATTGTATCATCTACTCACCAATCAACCGCCCATGGATGCGCGTGAGCGTTTTCTCAACCCGGAAGAGTTTGTGTTGCCGCGTCAGGTCAATGTCCAAATTTTGCCCCGCACCGAGCGGGCGATTTTATGGGCGATGGAATTGCACCCCGATTCCCGTCCGGCAACGATTGAGCATTTCCGGCAGGCGTTGTTTGGTGAGGCGCAACCCATTTCGCCGCTGACGCTGCCGCGCCGGTCACTTTCGCTGAGCGATGCATGGTCGCTGTTGCCTGAGCGGCGCCTGTTGTGGGCCTCGCTCGGTTTGACGGCGGCCGGTTTGCTGGTGACGTTGCTGAAATAGCTTGCTTAGCGCGTGGGGGGGGCGTGGCTTTGTTGCTGCCAGATCCAGCCCAGCAGCCAGCCGCATAGCATCCCCAGCCCAGAAAGCAAGAGGGCGGCTGGCAGGCCTTTTTCGTCATACCAGGTGCTGGTTGGGGGCAGGACGAGCAGCAAGAAGGTGTAGGTTGCCATGCCGCCTGTCGCGGCCAGGGCGCCCCAGCGAATGCCCCAGCGCAGGGAGATGCTGCTTTTGCCAACCCAGAAGATGAGCGCCGCACTACTCCATACCAGCAAGGTCACCACCAGCCAATCGAGCGCTCCAGGCATGCCCGGTGGCAAGGGCGGGGCGGTGGGGGTGAGTGTGGGGGTGGGGGTGGGGCTAAGTGTGGGGGTGGGGGTTTCGGTTGGGGCCGGGGTTGGGGCAATGGCGGTGATGAAGGCCGGGCTGCCTTCGGTAATTTCGAGTTGCAAAGTTTGGGAGATGAATGCCGGGTCGCTGATGACGCGAATTTCCAGGTTGCCGATGGTGTTGATGCGGTAGGAGGCGCGCGCTACGCCGCTGCTGGTGATGGTCTCAATTTGTGGAATTGAGCCGGTTTCGCCGCCGATGGTGAACAAGAAGCGCACAACGGTGCCATCGGGGACGGGGTTATGGTTGCGGTCGAGGATGATGCCGGTGCGCAACGGGAGGGTGTCGCCAACGCGGAAGCTGGGGGCGGGCGTTGGTGAAGGGGTGATTGGCTCCAGGGTGGCGATGGGGTTGAGAGTCGAGACCGGGCTGGTGGTTGGCTGGATGGTAGGTTGCGGGCCAGGTACATCAAGGTAGAGCGGGATGATTTGCTGTGGGTCGGGGGAGGTGGCGGTAATCAGGTCGTAGCCGACGCCGGAGACGGAAACGGGCAGGTGACCGGCGGGGCTGGTTTCCTGAAACAGGATTCGTGCAGCAACATCTACAAAGTCGGGGCCTTTGCTGTATAGCCCGTAGAAGGCGGTCATGGCTGAGATGTCGGTTGCATCTAGCAAGTAGGGGGCATCAAAGCTGAACAGAATGGTGCGCTTGTTGGCGAGTAGCTCGGGGCGCTGTGAAAGGAATTGGCTGAGAACCGGCGCAGCATTCGGGCTGGCGATGGAGAATACAATCCAGTTTGCGAGTTGCAGGTCGGTTTGCAGTTCGGGACGATTGGATGGGTCGTTGAGCAGTTCCTTTAAGTCATTAAAGGTGTAATTCATCAGCCGCGAGGAAACAATTTCGCCGCTGGCCTGTGGGCCATAGAGGCGCAGAATGGTGCTGGAAAGCGCATCTGCGGCCAGGATTGGCTCTTCGCTGCAAGTGCTGCATTGCCGGGCGGCGATGCTATCGGTGATGAAGACCATCCGATCGCGCACTTGCGGCGGTTGTGGCAAGCGGGCTGCCAGTTCGCCAGGGTCGGGGTTGATGAGTGTGACCGATTGGCGAGCGGTGTTGAAGCTGACCGTGCGGGAATTGCCCAGCGCACTTAGCCCGGCTTCGTCCGGCAGCACGGTTTGCAGGTTGAATAATCCATACAGACGGTATTTGAGCGTCAGGATGCGTTCGACCGAGGCATCTACCTGTTGAGCAAAGGCAGCATCCTCGCGATATTTTTGGGTGAAAAATTCCAGGGTGCGGACGATGGTTGTGTAGGAGTCGGTGTCATTGCTGGCCTGCAAGCTGCCAACATAGAGCAGGTCGCTGCCGGCCAGAAATGCATTGCGTGCCACTTGGCGGGCATCAAAGTTTTCGCTGCCGGGGTCATAAAAGCGGCGCACGGCTGGGCTGCTCAGGTTGTCGCTGACAATCAGCCCCGGGTTGTTCTGACGCCATGCGGCGAGCGGTTCCAGTGCCATGAGCTGGCTGAGCGCCGAACGGTCAAAGCTGACGGGCGGGGTGATGGCGCGAATATTACCCTGAAAGCCTTGATAGCGGATGTGGGAAACCAGCAGGCCATCGCTGGTTGAGGCCGGGTCGGGAGAATTGCCGGTGATGGCAAAGAAAGGCGCAAGCTCAATTTGTTTGAGCTGTTCGAGCGATTTGCGGACGGTTGGCACTTCTTCTTCTGCGGGGCGGTCGGTGCTGCCACGTCCGGGAAAATGCTTGCTGATGACTGCCAGGCGGTTATTGCTACCCTGATGCAGCCCGGCAATGTAGGATTGCCCCATTCGCCCAACCCAATAGGGGTCGCCGCCAAAGCTGCGGGTTCCCAGGGTGAGGCCGCCTTGAATTTGGGGGTTGTCGAGAACATCTAGCGAGGGGCCAAGCAGCAGGTTGAAACCCATGGCGCTCAATTCTTGGCCCAAAACCTGACCGGTGCGCTGGGCTTCTTCCGGGTTCCAGGTAGCGCCAATCGCCATTGGGCTGGGCAGGGGGGTGAGGCCGCTGAGAATGGCATTGCTTGCTGAGGGGTCACCTTCCTGGCTGATACCAATCAGGAGCGGAATGTAGCGTGGGGAGAGGCTGGCTTCGGCCTGGGCGGCCTGCCATTGGGTTTCTTGCAGGGTGCGGATTAGGTTGTAGGTTGTGCGTGGGGTATCGGTTGGGCCGCTGAAGTTGTTGGCGGTGCGGCTGAGGACGACGCCGCCAATGTGCCGATTGACCAGCAGGTCGTAGATTTGGGTATCAGAGCCGGTTTCCTGGCCTTCAAAACTGACCAGAAAGAGCTGTCCAACCCGTTCTTCGGGCGTCATTTGCGAGAGGAGTTGCGCAGCTTGCTGGCGCGGGTCGTTGATCTGCGCTTGCACCGGCTGGGCCGGAAGAAGCGAGAGCAAGAGGGTGAACAGCAGGAGCAAATTCACCGGCAGACAATGCGCCAGGGTGCGCCGACCTTTCATGCCTGGTTCAGGGTCTGACGTGCCAGGAGCGGGTCATCGGTAAAGATGCCATCTACCCCGGCGGCAAACAGGCGGCGCATGTCGTCGGGGCGGTTGACCGTCCAGACGTGCACGCGGCGATTGCGTTTGTGTTCTCTGGCAATCAGGCCGGCGGAGGCATTGCTCAGGTGCGGGTGCAGGTAGTGGGGCGAGACGCGCAGGCTGAGGGCAGTGCGGCTGAGCAGCCCATTGAGGCCGGGCATGGCAAGCAGGCCAACGGGAATATCGGGCAGCACCTGCCGGGCGCGGGTCAGGTTGTCGGGGTAGAAAGAGGAGAGCAGCACCCGGTCTTGCATGCCCATGCGCACAATCAGGGTGGCGACTGCCTCGGGCAGCGAATCCTTGGGGGTGCTGTAATTGGTCAGTTCGACGTTGATGAGCAGCTTTTGCCCAACTTCTTCAAAGACTTCGGCCAGGGTGGGGATGCGTTCACCGGCAAACTGTGGCCCAAATGAGCGTCCAGCATCCAGCTGTTTGAGGGCAGCGAGTGACTGAGTGTTGAGCAGGCCGGGTGTGCCGGTTGTGCGCTGCAGGGTTGGGTCGTGGAAGACAACAATTTGACCATCGGCACTGAGCTTGGCATCCAGTTCGATTGCATCGGCGCCCTGTTCGGCAGCCAGGCGAAAGGCGGCCAGGGTGTTTTCGGGGGCGTGGGCCGAGGCGCCGCGATGGGCAAACAAGAGGGGGTGGGTGAGGTGATGAAAGATGCTCATAGTTCAACAAAATAGGAGTCGGCTGCCCGGTCTAACAGCTCGCGCGTCATGGCCGGTTCAACACTCTGGTAACGGGCAATATCGAGGATTTGATCGCACAGGTCGCGTGGGTGAGAGGCGCGCGGTTTGCGGTTGCGCTTGATGTAGTATTCTTGCAGCAGGTAGGCCAGGCCCTGGTCGCTGTAGGCAACGCCCTTTTGCTGCGAGACACGGCGGAAAATTTCGCGGTATTCTTCGTAGGTGGGGTCGCCAATTTCAATTTTGTGGCGCAGACGGCGCAGAAAGGCTTCGTCTACCAGATCTTTGGGGGGCAGGTTGGTGGAGAAGATGACCAGGACATCGAAAGGCACTTCCACTTTGCGTCCGGTGTGCAGGCTCATGTAGTCAATCCGGTTTTCCAATGGCACAATCCAGCGGTTGAGCAGGTCACGCGGGCGCACCTGTTGGCGGCCAAAGTCATCAATCAGCAAAATGCCGCCATTGGCTTTGACCTGGAAGGGGGCCTCGTAGAATTTGAGGGTGTCATCAAATACCAGGTCGAGGCCCGACATGGTCAATTCGCCGCCGGTGATGATGAAGGGGCGGCGGATGCGCACCCAGCGCGGGTCGCGTCGCCCGCCAGCGCGCAACGAGCCGGTGCCGGTGGGGGTGGCATCTTCTTCTGGGGCCAATTGATGGTTGACCGAGTCGTAGAGCTTAATCACCTGCCCATCTACGGAGATGGCGTAGGGGATGTAGAGGGTTTGGGCCTGGATGAGGTTGCCAATGGCGCGGGCAACGCTTGTTTTGCCGTTGCCAGGTGGGCCATACATGAAGATGGAGGTGCCAGAATTGACGGCCGGGCCGAGGCGTTGGTAACTTAGCTCCGAAAGCACCAGGTGGGCCAGCACTTGCCGCATGAGCCGGTTGGTAATTTGCAGGCGCCCGCGGCTTTGACGGCGAATGGATTCGTTGTAGACCTGGACCGGAACGGGGGCGGGGCCGGCATATTGGCTGCGGTCAAGCGCTTCGCGGGCGCGGGCAATCCCGGCGCCGGTGATGGCATAGACATAGGCGCCTTCGCCAAGCCCCATTTGCGAGGTGCGCACTTCGATGGACTTCTCGCGTTTCAGCGCTTCTAAAATCTGGTCTACGATGCCGGTGAATGGCAGGGCAACGCTTTCGGCTACTTTGAAGCCGGTCATGTAGCCCTCAAAGTAGAGGATTTTCAATACCAGGTCTTGCAGCCAGAGCGGGGATAGGCCGGTATCTTCCATGCGGGTGATGGGCGGCGGCACAAATGGCAAATTGGCCGCAGCAGCGGCAGGTCGCTGCGCTGGGGTTGGCCCAGAGGGTGCTGGGCGCTGCTGTGGCGCACCGGCGGGCGGGCGGGGGGGAAGATTGGTCATACGAGGCCTCCAAAAAAAAGGACACGAAGATACTTGAATTATAGCACGACCTTTTGCTTGCAGTTCATGGATGCATCCCTTATAATTCCACTTATGAAACTTTCTGTCATTATTCCGGTTTACAATGAAGTGAAAACCATCCGCGAGATTGTGCGCCGGGTGCTGGAGACGGGCCTGGTGAGCGAGGTGGTGGTGGTGGATGATGGGTCAACCGATGGGACGCGCGACATTTTGCCAGAATTGGATGGACGGCAGGGGGTGCGCATCATCCTGCATGAAAAGAATCAGGGCAAGGGGGCGGCAGTGCGCACCGGGCTGCAAAATGCAACAGGTGAAGTGCTGTTGATTCAGGATGCCGATTTGGAATACGACCCGCGCGAATACCCCACTTTGCTGAAGCCAATTGAGGATGGAATCGCCGATGTGGTGTATGGCTCGCGCTTTTTGGGTGCGGCCCGGCGACCGATCCTGTTTTGGAATATGGTTGCCAACAAGTTGCTGACCTTTGTGACCAACATTCTGTATAACAATATTCTGAGCGATATGGAGACCGGTTACAAGGTTTTTCGTCGTCAGGTGGTGGAAGGGATGCCATTGCATGCCCGGCGGTTTGAGTTTGAGCCAGAGTTTACAGCCAAGATTTTGAAGCGCAAATATCGCATCTACGAGGTGCCGATTGCTTTCTACCCGCGCGATTACAGTGAGGGCAAGAAGATCAAGCTCTGGGATGCATTTGAGGCGCTGTGGGCGCTGTTGAAATATCGCTTTGTGGATTAGGATGGCTTGAGGTCGCGCACGACCAGTTGCAGGCTTTCGCGCCCTTGATAGGTGTTGCGCTCAAAGGTATAAACCAGGTCAATCGTTTCGGGCATTTGGTCGGCCCAATTGCCCATGCGGAAGGCAACCGCATCGTAGTAGATGTTGCCATCGGTGACACTGAGGCGCAAATGGCTGCCATCGCTGCCCATGCGGCGGGCGCGGGCAACGCGTAGCTGCCGCGAGACAAAGACGGCCTCGGGGTTGCTCATGCCGGTTGGCTGGAGCCGGTCGAGATAGGGCAGGAGCAGGTTGGGCTGCAAGGCGGAGAGGGGAATTTCCATGTCGGCGCGCAGCGTGGGGCGCAGGTCGAGGGTATCGAGTTGTTGATGCGCAATCGCATTCAGCCGTTGTTGCAGTTCGGGCAGGCGCTCATTGCGGATGGTGAACCCGGCTGCCATCGCATGTCCGCCGTGACGTTCCATCAGGTCGGCACATTGATCGAGGGCGGCGGTGATGTGAAATTCGGGGATGCTGCGGCATGAGGCGCGGGTGAATGTTTCGCCAATTTGGCCGACAATTGCTGGGCGGTAATGGGTTTCAACCAGGCGGGCGGCAACCAGCCCAACAACGCCGGAA
Source organism: uncultured Anaerolinea sp. (assembly GCA_964453115.1). Classification (GTDB taxonomy): domain Bacteria; phylum Chloroflexota; class Anaerolineae; order Anaerolineales; family Anaerolineaceae; genus JAIWNK01. The sequence continues at coordinate 70,625 of CAYVRT010000013.1, forward strand.
CTGAAATCGGGGTGTGCCGCAAGCAGCAACGGGGCAGCCTGCGGGGTGGCGGCAATCAGCTCCTCGGCCTTTTTTTGCAGGTCGTGGGTCAGGGTTTGGCGCTGCCGGTTCTGGTCATCCAGCTTTTGGGCCAGCAGGCCGGCTTCCTGAATATCTTGCGCAATCAACAGTTGATAGGATGCCAGGGCCGACTCGAGCCGTCCGGCGGCATTCAGGCGCGGGCCTAGCAAGAAGCCAACATCGCCGGCGTGGATGCGTTCGATGGTGATGTTGGCCGCCTGGGCCAGGGAGCGCGTTCCCACCCGCTGTCCCTGACGCAGCCGCGCCAGTCCGCCGCGTACCAGGGCGCGGTTTTCTCCGGTGAGCGGCACCACGTCGGCAATTGTGCCGAGGGCCACCAGGTCCAGCCATTCTTCAGCGCAATGGCCTGGCAGGGGGTGACGGTTAAAGAGCGCCTGGGTGATTTTATAGGCCAGCCCTACCCCGGCCAGGTTCAGGTCGGGGTAAGCGTTATCCGGGCGGCGCTGACAGATGACGGCCAATGCCTGCGGCAGGCTGCCTTGTGGGTGATGATGGTCGCTGATGATCAAATCCAGGCCCAGGGCGCGTGCATGTTCGGCCTCGACTGGCGAGCGAATGCCGCAATCAACGGTGATGATGAGCCGGGTGCCGCGCTCGGCCAGAATGTCAATTGCTTCGTTGTTCAGCCCATAGCCTTCTTCAAAACGGTTGGGGATGTAGGCATCGGCCAGGCCGCCATACTTGCGTAACACCTGCACAAGCAGGGCAGAGGCGGTGACACCATCTACATCATAATCGCCATAGACGGCAATGGGTTGTTTGGCCTGTAAGGCGGCCCAAATTCGGCCAATGGCGATTTCCATATCGGCTAACAGAAAGGGGTCGTGCAGGGGGGCATCACATGCCAGATAGCGCTCGGCCTCGGCTGCTGTTGTGCAGCCCCGGTTATAGAGCAGTTGGCGGATAATGGCCGGGTATTCTTGCAGGTTGGCATCGGCTTCGGCAGGCAGCGTTTCGGCTATTTGCCAGTTGCGCAGGGGGGTGGGGGAGTTGATCAAGTCAGGTTTCCTCAACAGAATATCGTTTTATTTTAGCACGAAAACGAGGGCGAGCGTGCTATAATTCCGGGCTATGGAAACGCCTTTTCACTTTAAGCTGCTTGCGCAAGATGGAGCGGCGCGCGCTGGCCTCTTTGAAACACCGCATGGCTCGATCCCAACACCGGTTTTTGCACCGGTTGGCACTCAGGCAACCGTCAAGGCGCTCACGCCGGCACAGCTGGCCGAAACGGGCGCAACGCTGGTGCTTGCCAATACCTATCATTTGTATCTGCGCCCCGGGGCTGACCTGGTGGCAGAGATGGGCGGGCTGCATTCCTTTATGCGCTGGCCGCACCCCATGTTGACCGATTCGGGTGGGTTTCAGGTTTTTTCGCTGGCGCAAATGCGCAAGGTGGATGATGAGGGGGTGACATTTAAGAGCCACATTGACGGTTCTCTGCACCGTTTTACGCCCGAAAAGGCAATCGAAATTCAAGAAAAGCTGGGGGCGGATGTGGTGATGGCCTTTGATGAATGCGCTCCGCCCTATGACCGGGCCTATAACGAACGTTCGATGGCGCGCACCCATGCCTGGCTGTTGCGTTGTCAGCAGGCACAAACCCGCACCGATCAGGCCTTGTTTGGCATTGTGCAGGGCGGCATCTTTCCAGACCTGCGCCGTCAATCGGCAGAGTTTGTTGCCGGGCTAAATTTGCCAGGCTGCGCGATTGGTGGGCTTTCGGTTGGGGAATCGAAGGCTGAGATGTATGCAACGCTGGAGGTGGTGACGCCGCTTTTGCCGGTTGACAAGCCGCGCTACCTGATGGGGGTGGGGACGATTGAAGATTTGGTGAATGGGATTGCGCGCGGGGTAGATATTTTTGATTGTGTGCTGCCCACCCGTCTGGCGCGCCATCAGGCGGCCATGACGCGCCGCGGACGGCTTAACCTGATGAATGCCGGGTTTGCGCATGACCCGAATCCAATTGAAGAGGGGTGCTCCTGTTACACTTGCCAGCAGTTCAGCCGTGCCTATCTGCGGCATTTGATTGTTGCCAAAGAGATGCTGGCAGCAACCCTGCTTTCCATTCATAACATTCACCTGCTTGAAACCCTGGTGCAGCAGGCCCGGCAGGCGATTTTGGAAGGTCGCTATGCTGCTTTTGCCGAGCAGGCGTTGGCAGCTTTGGGAGAGATAAAATGAGCATCTGGCAGGCGATTCTGTTGGGGATTGTGCAGGCTGCAACCGAGTTCTTGCCGGTTTCCAGTTCGGCCCATTTGGTGATTGTGCCGTTTTTGCTTGGCTGGCAATTGCCGGCGGATCAGGCATTTGTCTTTGATGTGTTGGTGCAGTTGGGGACTTTGCTGGCAGTCATGGTGTATTTCTGGCGAGATCTGTGGACGATTGGGCGTGGCTGGGCATTGGCTTTGCTGCGCAGGCGGCCTTTTGAGACGCAGCCGGCACGCCTGGGCTGGTATTTGATCCTGGCAACAATTCCGGCAGGGGCGGTGGGGATGCTGTTCAAGGATCAGATTGAGCAGGTGTTTTCCAGCCCGTCTGCGGCCGGTGGCTTTTTGCTGGTGACGGCAGCGTTGCTGCTTTCGGCTGAGCAGTGGGCCAAACCAACACAGCACCTGGAGATGTTGGGCTGGAAGCACGCCCTGTGGATGGGCATTGGACAGGCATTGGCAGTGTTGCCGGGCGTGTCGCGGTCGGGGGCAACCATTTCTGCCGGGATGGGCAGCGGGTTGCGTCGCCCCGATGCAGCGCGCTTCTCTTTCCTCATGTCGGTGCCGATTATGCTGGCCGCAGGTCTGTTGGGCATGCTGGATTTGGGCGCGGTGCAGGGGCTGAACAGCTTTTTGCCATCGCTGTTGGCCGGGTTTCTGGTTGCGGCCGGGGTTGGCTATCTGGTCATTCGCTGGCTGCTTGGTTACCTGGCGCAGCGTTCCTTGCGACCCTTTGCCTTCTATTGCCTGGCGGTGGGCGGGCTGGTTTTGGTGTTGGGTTGGGTGCTTGGATGAAGCGGGGCTGGTTTGTGGCGGTTGGTTTGTTGCTTGGGCTGTTGGCCTGTCAGGCAGAGCCGGACGTGCGGCAATTGCCCACCCCGCAGGTAATTCGCTTTCAGCTTGCCTCGCCGCTGGATTGGATGCGCCCGGCATTGGCCGATTGCGCCGTGCAGACTGGCCTGGCGCTGGCCGAGGTGCGCTCCGCTGAGAATCGTCCGGCGCAGGTGAGCCTGGTGTGGGGTGACCCGCATTTGCCACAAGGTACGCTGACGCTGTTGGGCGAGGACGTTTGGCTGCCGGTGGTTCAGGCCAACAATCCGTTGCGCAGTGTGCAGAGGGCAGACTTGCCGCTCTTTTGGGGTGGCGAACTGCAAACCTGGGGCGATTTGCTCTTGGAATGCAGTGACTGCATGCCCGAAAACAGCTTGTTACAAGAGCCGTTGCGTGTTTGGGGGTACGACCCCAACAGCGCTGAATTTGCTGCCTGGCAAGCAGTTGCACCGGACCTTGTTTCGTGGCGTGCCTTGACTGGGGTGGCCCCGAATGTTGCTGGGCTGCAAGAGGCAATTGCCAACGACCCAGCTGCATTGGGCTTTTTGCCGGCTCGCTGGCCGCTGATGGAGGGGGTGCGGCGAGTGGAATGGGATGGGGTACCCCCTTTGCCGGTGCTGGCCTGGACGGAGAGTGAGCCGCAGGCCGATTTGCTCGCCTGGCTGGGCTGTGTACAAACAATGGCTTTTTCGACAACACAGCCCTGAATTTGCGCTATAATGACTGTGGAGGTGACCGATGGCCGAATTTAGCCGATATGAGATTTTTGTGCTGCTCAACCAGGATAAGCCGTTGTGGTTGAGTGGAATTGATTTGAGCGGGATGGATTTGCGCGGGGCGAACCTGCGCGGGGCAACGCTGGTGCACGCCAATTTGAGCAATTGTAATTTGCAAGGCATTGATCTGCATGAGGCCAATTTGGGCGGTGCCAACCTGGAAAATTCAATCTTGATTGGGGCGAACTTGCGGGCCGCCTCGCTGCGCGGCACACAGCTGCGCGGGGCTGATATGAATGAGGCCAATTTGACCGAGGCCGATTTGTTTGAGGCGGATCTGACCAACGTCAATTTGCTACACGCCAATTTGGGCGGGGCTGATTTGACGAGCGCCAACCTGACAAACGCCAATCTTTTTGGCACCAATGCGCCCGATTACCGCATTCTGCGCGCCAAATCGTTGGATGGGGCTGTGATGCCGGATGGCTCGAAGAACTGGCGCGAGGAAGGGCATCAGCCCGGTTGAGAAGGCCTGCTTGAGGCTGCGGCAGGAGCGTTTTTGTGTTCCTGCGGGGCAGACGCTGGCTGACGCACTGCGCGGTGTTGGGCTGGAACCGGAACAGTTTTTGGCCGTCAGCCGGGGGCAAATGTTGCCGATGGAGGCGGTGTTGGCCGCCGGCGATGAGGTTCAACTGGTGGCTGTCATCGCCGGCGGCTAAGCGTGCTGTTCAGGCGGTTTCCAGGTAGCGCTTTAGCTCCCAATCGCTAATGTGCAGCCGATATTCTTCCCATTCGGCCATTGCTGCCGTGTGGAAGTGGGCATAGGTGGTTGGGCCAAGCGCCTCTTTAATTACCTCGTCTTTTTCCAATTCGGCCAAAGCCTCCATCAGGGAACCAGGCAGTTCGCTGATGCCTAGCCGGGTGCGTTGTTCGGCATCCAGGTGATAGACGTTGATGTTGTTGAGCGGTTCCGGGCAGGCCAGGGCGCGGTCAATGCCATCCAACGCGGTAGCCAACATGGCGGCAAATGCCAGGTAGGGGTTGCAGGAAGGGTCGGGGCAACGCAATTCGGCGCGGACAGCCTTGTATTGGCCTTCGGTGTAGCGCGGGATGCGAATGAGCGCTGAGCGGTTGGTTTGTGCCCAGCCAACATAAACAGGCGCCTCGTAGCCGGGGACAAGCCGCTTGTAAGAGTTGATGGAGGGGGCAACGATGGCCGAAAGGGCCCGGGCATGGGTCAATTGTCCTGCAATGAGCCCGTAGGCCAGCGGGGAGAGGTGGAAGGGATCCTCGCGGTCATAGAAGACGTTGTTGCCTTCCAGGTCGGAGAAGGATTGATGGCAATGCATGCCAGAACCATTGATGCCGAAAATGGGTTTGGGCATGAAGGATGCAACCAGGCCATGCTGGGCGGCAATTGCCTTGACGGTGTATTTCAACGTCAGGACGTTATCGGCGGTGCGCAGCGCATCGGCAAAGCGGAAGTCAATTTCATGTTGCCCCAATGCCACTTCATGATGTCCAACCTCCACTTCCAGGCCCATGCTGTTCAGGGCAGACATCAGCTCGGAGCGCACGCGCACGGCCTCGTCGTTGGGCGAAAAGTCGAAATAGCTGCCAACATCATGCGGGACGGGGTGAATGCTGTCGCCGCCATTGCGTCGGAAGAGGAAGAATTCCGGCTCTGGGCCAACCTGAAAGGTCAGACCGCGCTGACGGAGCTTTTCGAGGGCGCGCTTGAGAACGCGGCGCGGGTCACCTTCGAATGGTGTGCCGTCTGGTTGATAAATATCACAAAAGAAGCGCGCCCGGCGCATCTCGACCGGCGTCCAGGGCAGCACCGCATAGGTATCCATATCCACACGCAGGTGCATGTCGCTTTCCTGAATGCGGGCAAACCCTTCGACCGAGGAGCCATCAAACCACAGGCCGTCATCCAGCGCCTGCGACAGGCGCTCAACCGGTGCATCCAGGCTTTTCACGGTTCCGGTCACATCGGTGAACTGGAAAGAAACAAAGCGGATGCCATCTTCCCGGGCGCGAGCAAGTACTTGTTGTTTGTTCATCTCAACCTCCAAAAATTTAAAAAATAAACGGGACATGCAGGGGCATGACCCGTTGTGGACGAATGCGTTGGCCTTCCCATGCAAAGAAACCGGTGTAAAAGTCACCGGGCCGCGTTTGCACGTTGGCACAGCCGTCACCGGCTGCTTTTGAGTGCAGACTTGAAATTCTGGAAGGGAGAAAGGAGCCTGCGACCGGCTCCAGAGGCATCCGCTGATCTACTCGATTTTTCCCTGTTAATTTCCCACACAGGGTTAACACACACTTCGCAGTGTGGAACCTCTACCTCGTCCTCTCACCTTAATGGGTGAGACTCAGCCGCTATTTCTCCGGGGGTATTCAATTGTTGTCCATTGATTTTGTGCCTGTCGTCTGGACAAGGAAGATATTAACATGAGGACATGACATTTGTCAAGGTTTTTTGAGGTTGGAGGGGCAAAAAGATTGCGGAAATAGAACAAATATGCTATTATTGGGCTATATCCTTTTTGGGAAGTTCGGCTATAATTAATCCATCCTGGGCTGTGGCCCTGGAATTTGATTGTTCTAAGGAGTTTGAAATGGCTCGTAAATCTTCTGCTGCTGCGCAACCATTGCCCGATCAACCGCGTATGGACGATGCCCGTCGTTCCCTGCTCGACAAGGCATTGGGAGATATTGTCAAACGCTATGGCGAGGGTTCGATTATGCGGATGGGGGAGGCACACCAACTGGTGGTTGAGGCCATTCCAACCGGTTCCTTGTCGTTGGATATTGCCCTGGGCGTTGGTGGGTTGCCGCGCGGGCGCATTACCGAAATTTATGGCCCCGAATCTTCGGGGAAGACGACCCTGTGTTTGCATATTGTGGCGGAGGTGCAGCGGCTGGGTGGGCAGGCGGCCTATATTGACATGGAACACGCACTTGACCCTGTTTATGCGGCGCGTTTGGGTGTGGATGTGGATAATTTGCTCATTTCTCAGCCGGATATGGGCGAGCAGGCGCTGGAGATTACTGAAACCCTGGTGCGTTCAGGGGCGGTGGATTTGGTGGTGATTGACTCGGTGGCGGCGCTGGTGCCGCGGGCCGAAATTGAGGGGGATATGGGCGATGCTTCGATGGGGATGCAGGCGCGCTTGATGTCGCAGGCGCTGCGCAAGCTCTCTGGTGCCATCAATCAGACCAAGACCGCGGTTATCTTTACCAATCAGTTGCGCCAGAAAATTGGGGTGATGTTTGGCAACCCCGAAACGACGACCGGCGGCATGGCGCTCAAGTTCTATGCCTCGGTGCGGCTGGATGTGCGCCGGATTCAATCCATCAAGGTTGGTGCGGAAATTATTGGCAGCCGGGTGCGGGTTAAGGTCGTCAAGAACAAGGTTGCACCGCCGTTCCGCACGGCTGAGTTTGACATTATGTACAACGAGGGTATCTCAAAGGTCGGTGATATCATTGACCTGGCGACACAGCTGGAACTGATTACCAAGCGTGGGGCCTTCTTCTCGTATGGGGATGTGCGTTTGGGGCAGGGGCGTGAGAATGCCAAAGAATTCCTGCGCCAAAATCCGGAAATTAGCAATGAGATTGAGGTTGCCGTCCGGCAGCGAGCGATGGGCGGTGATGTGCCATTGATGCTGAGTGGCGGAGATGACGGTGGGGATGACGAGTAGCGCTTTCCGGCTGTGGCTGGTGAGTGTTTTGATGGCGCTGCTGCTGGCCGGTTGCGGCTGGCAGCAGCGTTCCGCTGCCGATGTAGACCAACCGCTTTTCCTGCCGCCGACGCTTGTGCCGCCGACGCCGGTTGTAACGCCAACAGCCGCAGCCTTTGCCCGCACTACGCAAGAACTGAACTGCGCCAATGGCCTGACCTTTCTCGCTGATCAAACCATCCCGGATGGCAGTCAGGTGCAGCCTGGCTCGACGTTGAGCAAAGTCTGGGAGGTGCAAAACAGCGGCACATGTAGTTGGACGGTGGCCTACCGGGTGAAACTGATTGCGGGTGACCCATTGGGGGCGGCGGAAGAGCAGGCCTTGGTGCCAACATTGGGGGGCAGCACGGCTGCCATTCGAATTTTGTTTCAGGCGCCGCTTCAGCCGGGTAATTATCGCAGCGCCTGGCAGGCCTACGACCCGCAAGGGGAAGCATTTGGTGATCCGTTTTTCATTGATTTTGTGGTGGTGTCGGCGCCGCCTGCTTCGCCAACGCCTTAGCCTGTTGATTGGGGTGCTGTTGATGGGCTGCCTGCCGGGTTGTGCGGCGATGGTGGCTGTGCCGCCGCCAACGCTGCCGTTTACCCCAACCTGGACGCCTTTTCAACCCTTACCGACAACAACTTCTGCGCCGCTCCCAACCTGGACCCCTTTGCCGCCTGCTACTCTGACCCTCACCTTGCCGCCGCCCTCGGCTACCCCTTCCCCGTTCCCATCTCATACTGCGACCCAAACCGAAATCCCGCCAACCCCAACGCTGCCCCCTTCTGCGGAGGTAACTGGCGTGGTGGGGTATATGCAGTTATATTCCCTGGATTGCGAATCGCGTTCGGCGGTGGATTGGGCTGCGTTCTTTGGCGTGCTGATTGATGAGGATGAATTCCTGAGCCGCTTACCGCTTTCGGATAATCCGGATGAGGGCTTTGTGGGGAGTGTCCATGGGATGCAGGGGCAGATACCGCCGCTTTCCTACGGTGTTCATGCTGCGCCGATTGCGCAGTTGTTGCGCGCCTATGGTCTTCCAGCCGAGGAGCGACGCGGGCTGACCTGGGAAGAGCTCCAGGCGCAGATTGCTGCTGGCCGGCCGGTGATTGCCTGGGTGATTTATGGACTTGGAGAGGGGAACCCGGTTTCCTACACCTCGGCAAGTGGGCAAACGACAATTGTCGCAGCTTATGAACATACCGTGCTGGTGGTTGGCTATTCGCCCGACTCGGTGACTGTGCTGGATGGAGACTGGCGGCAGACAGTGCCGGTGGAGCGTTTTCTCACCTCCTGGGCGGTGCTTGGCAATATGGCAATTTTGTATGCTGCGTTGCCCTAGGCTGTGCCTGGCAGGGGCGGGATGCCATTGCGACGTACAATTTCGCTGAACCAGTGGGCGCTGTCTTTGAGGGTGCGTTGCTGCGTTTCAAAATCTACATAGCATAGTCCAAAGCGCATTCGGTAGCCATAGGCCCATTCAAAATTGTCGAGAAAACTCCACACCAGGTAGCCGATAACAGGCACGCCCTCTTGCATGGCGCGGTGTACTTGGAGAAGGTGTTGATGCAGGTAGCGAGTTCGGCGCTCATCACGCACCCGGCCATCGGCATCCCGTCCATCGGGCACGGGAATGCCGTTTTCTGTGATGAAGATGGGCGGTGGGGCATAGTCGCGCTGGAGGCGTAGGAGCAATTCGGATAGCCCGGCAGGATAAATTTCCCACATTTGCGAATATTCGTTGCCCACTGGTTGCACCTGTGCAGCCTGGATGAGCGGGAAGAGCGGGTCGTGCCGGATGACGGTGCGGGTGTAGTAATTGACGCCCAAAAAGTCGAGCGGGGCAGAGATGAGCTTCAGGTCATCCGGTTCAATGGCTGGGAAGAAGCCGCCCAGGGTTTCCATCAGGTCGGCAGGGTAGTGGCCGCGCAGCAAGGGGTCGAGAAAGGAGCGGTTTAGCACGCCATCGAAGATACGGGCGGCAGCCTGGTCCGGGTCGCTTGTCGAGGCGGGGTGGACTGGGCTGAGGTTGAGTGTGATGCCGATTGGTTTTCCAGCTGGCAGGGCGCTGCGCAGCACTTGTAAGGCCTTGCCATGCGAGAGCAGCAAGTGATGGACGCTTTGCAGGGCGGCGAAGGGGTCTTGAATGCCGGGGGCGTGTTCGCCGGTAAAGTGACCGGCCATGGCGGCGACCCAGGGTTCGTTGTGCGTGATCCAATAGGCCACGCGATCACCCAGGCGGTGAGCGATCAGCGCGGCATAGTCTGCGAAGGCATCGGTTGTTTGACGGTTGGGCCAGCCGCCCTGGTCTTGTAGTGCTTGCGGCAAATCCCAGTGAAAGAGGGTTAGCACAGGCGCCAGGCCATTGGCAAGCAGATCATCCACCAGCCGGTCATAAAAATCCAGCCCGGCAGGGTTGGGTTGACCGCTGCCCTGTGGCAGAACGCGGCTCCAGGCGATGGAGAAGCGGTAGGCATTCAGGCCCATCTCCTTCATCAAGTGGAGATCGTCTTTGTAACGCAGGTAGTGTTCGGCTGCCCGGTCGCCGGTTTCGTCACGTTCAATTTTGCCCGGTGTGTGGCTAAAAGTATCCCAAATGGAAGGGCCTTTGCCATCAGCCAGTGGGCTGCCTTCAATTTGGTAAGCGGATGAAGCGGTACCCCACAGAAATTGTGATGGGAAGGGCAGAAGTTGTGTGTCGGTCATGGAAACCCTCCAATGGATAGAATGGTATTTTCGATTATAGCGACACACTTGCAAAGGTCAATGGATTGTAAACTGTTTGAAAAGTGCTGCAAAGGGTATAATTAGCCCGTTCAAGGAGTGTGCAATGAGTCTGGGTTGGATGAGTATGGAATCGGTCTCGTTCTACAGCCTGTTGCTGTTGGAGCGTGTGCAATTGGGCTGGCTGCCGGCGTTTGGTTTGCCCGAAAAGGAATTGGCATGGGCGCTTGCGGCGCATCCGGCGGTAGATTGGTATTTGCGTCACAAATGCCCGGAGCTTTGCTCCTGGCTGGATGGGCTGCCGCGTCCGGTTGGTGGTGGGGATGCGCAGGCCTTGCGGGCAGCGGAACTGGCTGTGTTGTCCCGGCTGGAAGATTTACTCGTCTATGTTCTGGCGCCGGAAATTTATGATCGGCAACCATTCCTGAACTGGGATTCGATAGAATTAACCAGCATGGCAGATTTTACCGGACGGGTGGTGATGGATGTGGGCGCTGGGACGGGGCGCTTGACTTTTGCAGTGGCGGAGCGTGCGCAGGTGGTGTATGCGGTGGAACCGGTTGAGCGCTTGCGGCTCTATATTCGCCAAAAGGCGGCGGAGCGCGGCTTGCGCAATATCTACAGCCTGGATGGGCTGATTACTGCCCTGCCTTTTGCAGATGGCATGGCAGAGATTGTCATGGCGGGGCATGTCTTTGGGGATGAGATGGAGGCTGAGCTGGCTGAGTTACGCCGCGTTACCCGTCCAGGGGGGATGATTCTGCTTTGCCCGGGTAGTTCGTTAACGGAAGTTGCCCCCCATCGCTTTTTGGTTGAGCATGGCTTTTCCTGGGCGGAATTTGACGAACCGGGTGATGGCACGAAGCGCAAATACTGGCTGCGGGTGGAGTGAAGGAGGCATCAGGAGCGAGGGCTGACGGCGGCCAACAGGTTGGGTAGTTCCCAACCCAGGACGCAAACTGGCATCTCTGCGCCGCCGGGGTTGTGGGTGGTTTGCCAGAGGATCTTTCCGCCGAGTGCCTGGTAATATTGGGTGGAGGCGCTTTGGGTGTAGCTCCAAATGATGACGCGTTTGCAGCCGGTGGCGGCGATTCGCTCCAGCAAGTTGTGGAGCAGTGCTTTGCCAATGCCGCGCCGCTGATGTTGCGGGTGAACAAAGAGCTTGTAAATTTCACTGTCGTAGCCGCCGGGTTCTTCCTGTCCGTTGGGGTCATCCTCAACCCGCCCGCCCATGCCAAACCCGAGCAGTTGACCCTGCTCCTCGGCGACGCTGCCCAGTGGCGGATAGGGCCAGGTATACCAGGAACGGTAATCGGCGCAGATTTCTTCCCAGGAGGTTTCGTTTAGCAGCGCGGGTGGGTAAAACGCAGCATAGGCCTGTTGCGCAGCTGCCAGGTAGAGCCGGGCGGCGGCTGGCAAATCGGTTGGGGTGAGGGGACGGATTTTCATGCTGGAACGCTTTGTGAGATGTTATGTACCCAGCGACCAGAGCGAAAGCGCCACAGGCTGATGAAGAATTTAACCAGTTCCTCGCTCATAATCACCAGGTAGACCCAATGCACAGGGAGATGAAAGACGAAAGCTGCCAGTAAGGCACTCGGCACCCCCACCACCCACATTGTCCCACCATCCAGGAACATGCTGAAGACCGTATCGCCGCCAGAGCGCAGGATGCCAACGATGGCGGTCATATTGCTGACGCGAATCCACAGTGCGCCGGCCATTACCAGCAGGATGTTGCGGGTATATTCCAAGACCTGCGGTGAAACTTTGTAGAGGGAAAGGATGCTGCCGGAAAGCAGGTAGATGCATACCCCCATTAGCATGGCACCAATCACCACCAGGGTGAGCGAGCGCCGGCCATAGTGATAGGCGGTTTCATTTTCCTGGGCGCCAATTTTGTTGCCAACCAGAATGCCGGTTGCATCGGAGATGCCGATGAAGATGACGAAGGCCAGGCTTTCGATGGTGGATGCAATTTGAATCGCAGCGGCCGATTCGGTGCTGATGTGGGCATAGATGGCGTTATAGGTGCTGATGCCGAGCGACCAGAGCATTTCATTGATGACGACGGGCAATGCAATCTTCAGGAAGGTGGTGACAAAATTGCGCTGAAAGGTGAAGAGCGTGCGCAGTGCTGCGGCAGTGGGGGCGCGGCTGAGGTAGGTGTAGCCAATCAGGAGCAGGCATTCGAGGGAGCGAGCGATGACGGTTGCCAGCGCTGCGCCGCGAATGCCCATTTCGGGCATGCCCAGATAGCCAAAGATGAGCAAATAATTGAGCAGGGTTTTGAGGCTGAGGGCAATGGCGCTGACGAACATGGGCGGGCGGGTGTTGCCGGTGCTGCGCAGTGTGGCAGCATAAATGAACGAGATGGCTGTCAGCGGGTAGCTCCAACCGGCAATGCGCAAATATCCGCTGCCGGTTTGGATGACGGCTGGATCGTTGGTGTAAATGTTGAGCGCAACGTGCGGCAGAACCAGGGCCATGAAACTGAAGAATAGACTGCCGCCAACCCCCATCACCAGGCCGATGCCCATCACGCGGTGAATGCTTGGCACATCCCCTTTGCCCCATAATTGTGCGGTGAAGACACCCGCCCCGCTGCTAATGCCAAACAGCAGAAAGACAAGCAAGAAAAAGACCTGGTTGGAAAGCCCAACCGCCGCGACGGAGATTTCGCCGAGTTGTCCAATCATCAGCACGTCGAGCAGGTTAAGCGAGGAAGAGACGAAACTCTGGATCATGATGGGCACAGCGAGTGCCAGCAGACGGGTGTAGAAGGTGCGGTCAAGTTTCATAGCGTTGTATTATAACTTGCTTTGGGAGGGCTGCTACAGCCTTTTGCTTATGCTATAATCGGGCTTCAGAAAGGTGATTAAGAATGCTGCAAAAGATTGCTCGCTTTTTTGGCGCGGACGCCAATGAACGTGCCTTGAAACAATTCATTGGATTGCTCGATAAAATCAACCGCCTGGAAGCAACTTATGAGGCGTTGAGTGATGAGGAACTGCGGCAGCTGACGGATACGTTTCGGCAGCGGGTGCAGCAGGCTTGTGCTGGATTGGAGGATGCAAAAGAGCGCCGTCTTGCCGAACGCGCTGCACTGGATGAACTGCTGCCAGAGGCTTTTGCGGCAGTGCGCGAGGCCAGCAAGCGCACCCTGGGCATGCGGCATTATGATGTGCAGATGATTGGTGGCATGGCGCTGCATTCGGGCAAGATTGCCGAGATGCGCACGGGGGAGGGCAAGACCCTGGTTGCAACCCTGCCGCTTTATCTGAATGCCCTGACCGGGCGCGGGGCGCATTTGGTGACGGTCAACGATTACCTGGCGCGGCGCGATGCGCGCTGGATGTCGCCAATTTATCATGCCCTGGGCATGCGGGTGGGGGTGTTGCAAATGGCGGCGCGCACCGAAAACGGCAAGAAGGGTTTTCTGGTTGACCCAACCCGTGTTTCGAGCTTTGAGGATCAGCACAATTTGCGCCTGGTGGACCGAGCCGAGGCTTACGCGGCCGATATTACCTATGGCACCAATAGCGAATATGGCTTTGATTATCTGCGTGATAATCTGGTGATGCATCTGGAAGAGCGGGTGCAGCGCGGGCATGCTTACGCAATTGTGGATGAGGTGGATAATATCCTGATTGATGAGGCGCGCACGCCGTTGATCATTTCGGGACCGGCAGCGGATGAGGCTGAGTGGTATGTTAAGATGGCGCAGATTGTCCGTCAGCTGCATCCAGAGGATTACGAGGTGAGCGAGAAGGATCATCAGGTGACGCTGACCGAGGTCGGACAATCACGCGTGGAAGAACTGCTGGGTGTGGAGTTGGGCGATCCGGAACGTCCAGAGGACATTGCGCCCGAACAGGCGCGCATTTTGGGTTATTTGGAGAAGGCCTTGCAGGCGCAACACCTGTATCGCAAGAACAAGGAATACATTGTTCAGGCAGGACGGGTGGTGATTGTGGATGAGTTTACTGGTCGGCTGATGCCGGGCCGTCGCTGGTCCGAAGGGCTGCATCAGGCGGTAGAGGCCAAAGAAGGGGTGCGGGTTGAGCCGGAAAATGTGACCTACGCCACCATTACGCTGCAAAATTATTTCCGCATGTATGACAAGCTGGCAGGCATGACCGGCACCGCTGCGACCGAGGCGGAGGAATTTGGCAAGATTTACAATTTGGATGTGCTGCCGATCCCGACCAATTTGGAGTTTCGGGTCAGCCGCACAGGGGCCGATTTGCTGGCGGTTGAGATGCGCGATGAGCAGGGCTACAAGGTGACTTATTACACGCGCCGCGATGATGCGCAGAAGACGCCCTTGTTTTGGAAGCGCAAGGATTATCCTGACCTGGTGTACCGCACAGAAGAGGCCAAGCAGCGCGCCATTACGACCGAGGTGGTGCGACTGAATGCGATGGGCCGTCCACAACTGGTTGGCACAACTTCGGTGGAGCATTCTGAGCGGCTGTCGAGCCGGATGAGCGCTGAACTGGTGCGACGGTTGATGCAGACTTTGCTCATTCGGCAGGCCTGGCTGAAGAAGAATAACCGCACCCTGACGGAGGTTGCCATCCCGGAATTGGCGCTGCTCAATCAGCCTTTGGAGAAGCTGAACGTGGCCGATTTGCGCCCCCTGGCAAAGCAGGCCGACCTGGCTTCGCTTAACCCGGAGGAAGAAACCAATGTGCAGACGCTGCTCGAAGTTTTGCAGCTGGAGGCGCTCTATCGTCCCCGGCTGATGAAGATTTTGCAGGCCGGGGTGCAGCATCAGGTGCTGAATGCTCGCAAGCATGATGAAGAAGCGCTCATCATCTTGCGCGCTGGCGCCTATGGGGCTGTGACGATTGCGACCAATATGGCTGGGCGTGGGGTAGATATTAAGCTGGGCGGTGCGTTGTCGGATGATGTGCATCGCGATGTTAATCGGGTGTTGAAGCGCAACGGCATTGAGCCATATGGCATGACGGATGAGGAACGGTATCAGGCTTTGCAGCGCGTATCGGCGGAGAATTATGGCATTTATGCCGAGGCGGTGACGGCCTTCTTGCAACACATTCAGGAGATGCGGCAGGTGCGCACGCTGGGTGGGTTGCATGTGATTGGCTCGGAGCGGCATGAAGCGCGCCGGATTGATAATCAGCTGCGCGGGCGTGCGGCCCGTCAGGGTGACCCTGGCTCTTCGCGCTTTTACCTCTCGCTGGAAGATGACCTGATGCGCTTGTTTGGTGGCGGGCAGGTGGAAGGGCTGATGAAGCGCCTGAACATTGATGAAAGTATGCCGATTGAGAGCGGGATTGTGGGCCGGGTGGTGGAGCAATCACAGCATTCGGTCGAAGGGCGCAATTTTGATATCCGAAAACACACGCTGGAGTATGATGATGTGTTGAACATGCAGCGCAAGCGTATTTTTGCGCAGCGTGACCGTGTCTTTTCTAAGGAAGATTTGTTTGATGATGTGGATGAGATGCTCCATGCCGAGCTGCAAACGCGCGTTGTGCAGCAGGCGAAGGCAGAAGAAGGCCCCTGGCGCTTGCTTTCTTATCTGGAAGAGGTGCAACCGCCGATTCAGACACAAGGTTTGTTTTATCCTTCCTATTTGCAGCGCTTGTTGATGAATGATTTGCGCACAGCCTTGCCTCAAGGTGCCGACCCGGCGGATTTGCGACAGGCCTTTTTGACCCTGGTCGAGAATGCCTTCCATGCTGAGCGCGATCATGTGCTGCGGGTGGTTCAGGAACTGCTTAACCGGGCTGAAGAAACTTTTGATGCACAACTTGCCGAACGGATGGATGCGCTCGATACCTTTGCTGAAGGGTTGAAAGACCGTCAGGAAGAGCAAGTGCGCCCGCAGGCGCTGCTGGAAGAACTGTCTGGGCTGGTGCGCACGCCGCTGCGCCTTGCGCCGGAGCAGCTGCGCCTTTTGCCGGAAGGTGGCAAACCGGCGCTGGAGGCTGTGCGGCAGCAGGTGCGGGCTGCATTGCTGGGGCTGGCGTTGACGCGCCTTTCCGGCACATTGCAGCGCCGCATCAGCGATTTGGACCTGCGCCCGACGCAGCTACAGAACCTGGATTGGGCCGATGTGGCCGATACGGTGATGCGCGTGGTGGAAGGTTTTTATGATAACCGGGCGGCACAACTGCTTGGCAGCACAGGGCAGATTGCCCGCGACCTCGACCCGCTCTTTGAGCGCCTGGGCCCGGCGGTGATGGATGAACGAAACTGGATGGCGCTGTTGGGGGTTGCGGCACAGGGGACGCAGATGGCCTTTGATCAGCGCACGCATCGCCGCACCTGGCGCCGGGTGTCGCGCCTGAGCTATGTCTACCTGGCAGCGCAGCTGCTTGAGCGCACCGATGAGAAGGCGCTGAGTGCGGAGGTGATTTCGCATGTGGAACGAGCGGTTGAGGCGCAGCGCCTGGTATGGGGGCTGTTTGAGTGGGGCCGCCTGACGCAAAATGAGGCCACACTTGGGCAGTTGGAAGATGGATTGCGCCGTACCCTGGCGGATAGCTGGGGTGACGAGCTTTTGCAGCAGCGTCTGGGCGAACGCCTCGCGGCGCTGCCAGGAGAGGCGCGCGGTGATGTGGCGCGGGTTTTGGGGCGGCGGCTACAGAATGAGGCCTATCGTGAATTGTTGCTGCGCGTCATTTCGCAGGCCTGGATTGATTATCTGACGCAGATGGAAGCATTGCGGGTGCAAATTGGCATGGAATCGTATGCGCAGCGCGACCCGTTGGTGGCATATAAGAGCCGTGCCTCGGAACTGTTCAACGATTTGTTGAACGAGATTCGCAGCGGCGTGGTGACTGCGCTGTTTACGTACCGCCCCACTCGAGCGGCGGCGGCAAGCATTGAAGGTGAGGAGGCTGTGCCGGCAGCCGTTGCGATGGATGCTGTGCAATCTTCTGAACGGAATGCCAAAAAGCGCAAACGACATTGATAAATCTGCATAAAAAGTTGTAATTTTTGGTGTATAATCAAACCGCTCAACCCGCAGACGGGCCTTCTTGGGGCTTGTCAATAAAGCATTTCGCCTTTATAATGGGTTTCATCTTAAATCCTTTTTGGAGTAACTGATCGTATGGAAACTAACGACGCCCAACTCGAGCAGGGGGCAGTGCCCGAGAATCATGCAGAGAACAACATGGCTTCCTTGCTGGAACAGGAAGGCCTCGGCATTGATTTCCCCCATGCGGGGGAAATTCGCAATGGTGTGATTGCCAGTCTGACGCCCGGCCAAATTTTGGTCAGCGTTGGAACCAAGTCGGAAGGGGTTATCAGTGGTAAGGAATATGAGCTGATCCCGGAAGAGGAACTGGCCGCGCTGACGGTTGGGCAGGAGATTCCCGTTTTTGTCATCAATCCTGAAGATCAGAACGGTAATCTGGTGCTTTCGTATGTGCGCGCTCGCGAAGAAGTGAGCTGGAAGGATGTTGAAGCGCTCAAGGACTCGCGCCAGGGCATTCACAGCAAGATCGTTGGCTACAACAAGGGCGGCCTGATTGTGCCGGTTGTTGGGCTGCGCGGGTTCGTCCCGGCTTCGCAAATCAGCCTGTCGCGCCGTGCCGCATTAAGCGGTGATACCCCCGACCAAATGTGGAGCAAAATGATTGGGCAGGAGATTGACGTTTGCGTGATTGAAGTAGACCGCGAACGCCGTCGCCTGATCCTTTCCGAGCGTGCTGCCTCGACCGAGACGCGCGAATCGCTCAAGGAACGTGTGATTGACGAATTGCAGGAAGGCGAAATTCGTTCCGGACGTGTGACGAGCCTGGCCGATTTTGGCGCATTCGTCAACATCAATGGCGCCGATGGCCTGGTGCATCTGTCCGAAATCTCCTGGGATCGCATTCAGAACCCGGCTGAGGTGTTGAAGGTTGGGCAGGAAGTCAAGGTCAAGGTGATTAGCATTGACCGCGAGAAGAAGCGCATTGGCCTCTCCATTCGGCAATTGTTGGATGACCCCTGGGCGCAGCGCGTGGCGACCTATCAGGTTGGGCAGTTGATTGAAGGCAAGATTACCCGCCTGACCAAATTTGGCGCCTTTGCCCGCATTGAGGAAGACCTGGAAGGGCTGATTCACATCTCCGAAATCAGCGAACGCCGCATTGAACACCCGAAAGAGGTGTTGAAGGAAGGCGATGTGGTTACCTTGCGTGTGATTAAGATTGACCCCGAAAATCATCGCATTGGCCTCAGCCTGCGGCGCGTTGAATCAATGGCGTATGCCGATATGGACTGGATGGAAATCGTCGAAGACCTGAACGCAGGCGACGAAGGCGAACCAGAGCAGCCGGCGCAGGAATAGTAAGTGGCGAGAGCGCACCCGAACCGGTGCGCTCTCTTCTCATTATTCTCCGGTGCGAAAGGTGTTGCGATGACATTTCTTGTGGATGCACATCAAGACCTGGCGTATAACATGCTCTCCTTTGGGCGTGATTATCGCCGTGCGGTGGCCGAAACTCGCCGCCTGGAGGATGGACAGCCTGTTATTCAGCATACCGGCCAAACCCTGTTGGGCTGGCCGGAATATCAGGCTGGGCAGGTGGGGTTGATTTTCAGCACCCTGTTTTTGGCCCCCCGTCGTTACCGCGGTGGCGAATGGGATTTGCAATCCTATGCCAGTTTTGACGAGGCACACCGTTTGTTACAAGGGCAGGTAGCGTGTTATCGTCGCCTGTGCGATGAGTCGCCGCAGGCTTTTCAGCCGGTGCGGCGGCAGGCCGAGCTGCGCGCCGTGCTGGATGCCTGGCAAACGCCGCAGCCGAACCATCCGGTAGGGCTAATGTTGCTGATGGAAGGGGCTGAAGGTGTTGCACACCCGGATGAATTGGCTGAGTGGTGGGATGCGGGAGTGCGTGCCATTGGCCTGGTTTGGGCGGGCACGCGCTTGTGCGGCGGGATGCACGAAGGGGAAGGCTTTACCCGTGAGGGCGAGGCCTTTTTGGAAACAATGGCCGATTTGGGCTTCATCCTCGATATCAGTCACATGAACGAACGTTCAGCGCGCTTTGCGCTGGAGCGCTATGCTGGGACGGTGATTGCCTCACATGCCAATGCCCGTGCATTGCTTGCGCCGACTCTGGAACGGCATCTTTCGGATGATGTCATTCGCTTGCTGGTGGAGCGTGATGGGGTGATGGGCATTCTGCCGTTTAACCGCTTCCTCAGGCCGACCTGGCAGCCGGGGGACCCGCGCTCGGCTGTAACATTGCTGGATGTGGTGGCGCACATTGAGCATGTCTGTCAACTGGCAGGCGATGCCCGGCATGTGGCAATTGGCACCGATTTTGATGGCGGGTTTGGCTGGCCTTCGGTGCCGCAAGGCCTGGAAACGATTGCCGATTTGCAAAAGCTGGAGCCTTTGTTGCTGGAGCGCGGCTATTCCGCGGGCGATGTGCAAAATATCTTTAGCGGCAACTGGCTGCGGCAACTGGAACGGAGTTTGCCGCAATGAGCCTGCCGCCTGAACGTCCATTTCCTCCTTCTCAGGCGCTGGAAACCCTGCCCGGTGTGCCGTATTCGCGGCGGCGCGTGCGGCTGGGGTTGGGCCTGACATTGCTTGGCTTTGTTGTGTTTATGATTGGTGCACAGCCGAGCTTCTTTTCGCTTGACCGCAGTCCGGTGGTTGGCTTTGTGCAAATTGCCGTCTTTCTGGTTGGGCTGGGGGTGATGTGCCTGGGCGGTTATTTGAGCCTGATGGCACTTTGGAAGGAACAATCACCAACCATCGCGGCTGATATTGGCTTGCGTATGGTGGCAACCGGCTATTTGATTGCCGTTTTTTCCGGTATGGCGGATGTGTTTGGGGTGGGCAGCCATCCCTTGCCGGGCGTGCCGTTTTTTGGTGAGTGGCAGGCGCGCGGTGTGCAAATTGGCCAGGCGGTGATTGCAATTGGTTTCTTGCTGCTCATTCCCTATCGGCGAATTGGTAAGCCGAACCAACCGAATAAATCGTGATGATTGAGCCATTCCTTCCTCCCATGCACCGTCGCTGGTCGCGCCGTGAGTGGGCTGTGACCCTGACGGTGGCAATTGGCCTGTGGGTGGTGTATGCCGTCATTGGCCCGGGGATTGACTATTACGGTGCCTATACCTGGATGGTGAACAACCCGGAAATGTACCCGCTCAATGCGCAACGACCCTGGACACTGAACCCGACCTGGATGGTGCCGTTTATGGCGCCGTTCATTACCTTGCCGGGGCGCGCCGGGTATCTGGCCTTCATGGCGGCCAGCATTGCGATGGTGGTCTTTGCGGCCTATGTTTTCGGTGGGCGGCCCATCCTCACCCTGCTTTCAGCGCAGATGTGGTGGGTGCTGTGGTGGGGACAATTGGAGGGCTGGGGGGTGTTGGGGCTGGCCTTGTGCTGGCTGGCAATGCAGCAGCCGGGCTGGGGCTGGATGCTGTTGGGGCTGGTGATGGCTTCGTTCAAACCGCAGGTTAGCTTCATCCCCGCTCTCTATGCCTGGTGGCAAAGTGGCAAATGGCGTTGGGCTTCTGCTGCTGGGCTGGTTTTGATTGCTGCGTTGAGTGTTCTCATTTGGGGACCCTGGCCATTGTGGTACTGGCAGGGCTTGCAGGGGTTTGTGGGCGATCAACACGCCGGGCCATGGAATGCTTCGCTGGGATGGGTGGCGCTACCGCTCTTCATCCCGGCTTTGTTGCTGCCTCTGCGCCGCGATCAGCGCCTGATGGCCCTCACCGCAACCGCGTTGCTGGTCTCGCCCTATTTGCCTTATTACAGCACCATTGTGTTGTTGTGCTTTAATTTGCCAGTCTGGATGTATGTGTTTGCCTTCACGGGCTATTTGACCGATTGGATTGGTACGCGGTTGGCCTGGAATGCATTGGCCTTGCTGCCGCTTTTGGTGCTGGTTTGGTTGTATGGGCCGTTTTTGAAACGTGGCTGGGATTGGCTGCGGAGGCGGATGACGTGAAGCACGCGGCAGTCATTGGCGGTGGTCTGGCTGGGCTGGCAGCGGCGCGACGGCTGGCATTGGCTGGCTGGCAGGTGACTCTGTTGGAAGCGGGCAATTCCTGGGGCGGGCTGGCGAGTGCCCTTTCCATTGGCGGTGAACGTGTAGAGCGCTTTTATCATTTTATCTGCCGTTCGGATCAGGTGTTGCTCGACCTGGCGCAGGAATTGGGTGTTTCGGCGCACCTGCACTGGACGCGTACCCGGACGGCCTTTTTCCACAATGGGCGGCATTATCGCTTTGGCACCCCGTTTGACCTGCTGCGTTTTCGTGCCGTGCCATTCGAGCAGCGCCTGCGCTTTGGGTTGCACGTGCTATCGGCGCGCCTGCGCTCGCAATGGCAGGCCTTAGACCGGGTGCCGGCGCAGCGTTGGCTGGTGGAGCATATTGGGCAACAGGCCTATGATGTGATCTGGCACCCGTTGCTGTGGGGAAAGTTTGGCGAGGATGCGCAAGAGATTGCCGCAGCCTGGATGTGGCATCGCATCTGGCGGGTGGCGCGCTCACGGCAGCATTTGCTTTCACCGGAGATGTTTGGCGCTTTTGAACAGGGATCGTATACGATTGTGGATGCCTTGGTGGCATGGCTGCAACAGCGCACGGCACAGGTCTGTTTGCGCCTTGCTACGCCGGTGCAGGCCTTGCTGCGCAATGAGAGTGGCTGGCAGGTGCAGTGTGCGGATGGGCAAAGCCTGGCGGTGGATGCGGTCGTTTCGACGGTGGCCTTGCCTGCTTTGTTGCGCATCTTGCCGCAGGCCGATGCGGCCTATCAGCAGCAGTTGCGCAGCATTCCTATGATTGGTGTGGTGTGTTTGTTAATGCGCCTCAGGCAGCCGTTTAGCCCTAATTTCTGGCTCAATATTCATGACCCGCGCGTGGCTTTCAATGGCATTATTGAACTGACCAATTTGAACCTGCGTCTTAAACAGGCCGGGTTGAACTTGTTGTATGTGCCATTTTATTTGCCGACGAGCCATGAGCGCTATCAACGCGACGATGCCGGGCTGATGCAGGAATATCTGACGGCGTTGCGCTATGTCAACCCAAATTTTGATCAAAGCTGGGTGATGGAGGCCTATATCTCGCGCGAACCGTATGCGCAGGCGGTCTGTAAGACGGGCTTCCTGGAGCGGATGCCAGCCGCACGCGCCCCGTTGCCGGGGTTGTATATCAGCGATTCGACGCAGTTCTACCCCGAAGACCGCACCTTGAGCGCGGCAATTCGGCTGGGGCAGCAGGCAGCCGATTGTGCAATTCAGGATGGAAGATGACAGGCGAGGCGGCGGTTTGCGATTTGTGTGGCGGGCAGCGCTTTCGGCAGCTGTATCGCGGCACGTTGCGTGCCGAGGATGACCCGGCACTGTATTATGGCTCGTCGCGTCAGCGGGCCGGGCATTGGCCGATTGTGCGCTGTCTGGATTGTGGAATGGTGCTGAGCAACCCACGCGATGATGCTGGAACGCTGGCGCAGGTCTACGCGCAGCTTGCAGATGAAGATTACGCCGCGGAAGAAGGCCCGCGACAGCGTGTGGCAATCCGCCGCCTGGACTGGATGGATGGTTGGGTTTCAGGGGCAAGGCTGGTGGATGTGGGCTGTGCAACGGGTGTCTTTCTTGGGCAGGCGTTGCGGCGCGGCTGGGCGGTTGCTGGCGTGGAGCCTTCGCGTTGGGCGGTGGCGTGTGCGCGCAAACGCTGGCCGCAAGCACAGTTCTGGAATGAGAGGTTGGAGGCGCTGCCGCCGCCGGACCTGCCGTTTGATGTGCTCACGTTGTGGGATGTGCTGGAGCATGTCCAAAGTCCGCTTGCTTTGCTGCGCTGTGCGGCGCAATGGGTTCGGCCTGGCGGGTGGCTGGCGCTCAATGCGCCGGATGTGACGAGCCTGACGGCGCGCTGGATGGGGCCGGATTGGGCATTGTTGCTGCGCGAGCATTTGTGGTATTTTTCGCCTGATAGCCTGGGGGCGCTCTTGGAACGCAGCGGTTGGCGGCTGGTGACGCGGCGCGCCAATCGGGCAGAGTTTTCGGCAGCCAATGTGTTGATTCGCCTGGCGCAATATGGGCTGCCGGGTCTGCGTCGCCTGGCGCATTGGCCGCTGCTGCGCCGGCTGTGGCTGCCAATTTGGATGGGCGAGATGAATGTTTTGGCGCAGCGCAGCCAGAATCCTTGACACCCGCCCTTCGGGCCGGTATAATATCTGCTTGCCTTGCCCCGACATGGGGCAGGAGTTTAGATCCCCAACTTCCCCGTTCCCAGGCGCGCGAGTGGCGCAGGGCGGGCGGTGAAGTGAAGATTGGAGAAACGATGAAGTACGCGATTGTG